>NZ_JARVRS010000001.1:1874666-2499555 GCF_030209575.1 Leifsonia sp. fls2-241-R2A-40a
GGACTCGCCGCTCGCGACCCGTTCGACTGCCCGGTCGCCGGAACGTACCGCCGGGCCTGACGCCCGCGACGAGCGGTACTTCGGTCACCCCGGAATCGTGCGCGGTGGCGTACGTTTAGGGCTGGAGGTGCTCGATGGGTTTCATGGTGTACGACAGCAGCACACAGATCTCGTTCGACGATCGCGTGCTCGCGCACCTCGAAGTGGTGATCGTCTCGAAGCTGCGCCGCAAGGAGTCCTTCGCTCTCAGCTGGCGTGAGACGCCCGAGAACGGCGACGGCCGGACGACCATCTGGATCGACCCGTCCATCCCTCTCCGCTTCCGTTTCAGCGGATCCCGTCCGCCGGCACTCGACCGCGACTGGATCGAGCACCTCGCTGCCGCGGCCGCCAGCTCCTCCGGCCTGATCGCCGTCGATGAGACCGGGCAGCAGGTCACGGCCACCACGCACGAGCGCGGGCTGTAGGCGCGAGCGCCTACTCGGGGATCTGCTCGATCGCGTGCCGCGCCATCGCCGCCATGCGGGGGTTGTCGTCGGAGGCGGTGGCCAGAGCGGTGGACATCGTCACCGCCCAGCCGCGCGCACGTCGCCAGGTCGCCGCATCGGGCGGCGACGGGAGCTCTCGCCGGAAGCGCTCGCGCGCATCCCCGTCGAAGGTCAGCCACGCGGTGGCCAGGTCCGTCGCCGGATCGCCGGAGGTCACATCGCCGAAGTCGACCACCGCAGCCAGGCCGCCCTCCGGCGTGAGCAGCAGGTTGCCTGGATGCAGGTCGCCGTGGAGGAGCAGCGGAGGTCCTGCCCACGGCGGGGCCTCGAGCGCGTCGCGCCAGGCGTCCTCGAGGTCGGCCACCTCCATGCGACCGGAGAGCGAGCGCAGCCGGAGGCCCACCGCCTCGTGGCGTGCGGCGAGCGGCACCCCGCGCACGGGATTGTGAGGCGCGTCCGGAGCCGGCACCGCCAGCTCGCCGAGGAAGCGGGCCAGCGGTTCGGCGAGGCCGGCGCGCTCGGCGGCGCCGACCGACGCGCCGTCCGTCCCGTCGAACCACTCGACGATGCTCCACGGCCAGGGGAAGGCCGCCGAGGGTGCGCCCACCCGCACGGGCACCGGAACCGGCACGCTGACCCGCGCGGCGATACCGGGCAGCAGGCTCTGCTCGTGCTCGATGAGGTGCGCGGCCACCTCCCGTCGCGGTATGCGTACGGCCAGGTGCTCGCCGAGGCGGTACAGCTGGTTGTCCCAGCCGTCGGAGACCAGGCGGAGTTCTCCCGGGAGATCGGGATGCTGCTCGGCGATCAGCCGGGCGACCAGCTCGGTGTCGGTGCGGATGTCCGCGGGGGGCGTGTCGCTCACCGCTCGACGGTAGCAGGACGCCTCAGCCAGCCGAGGCGGCTGCAGCGATTGCGCGTCCGCCGCCTGCAAGCGCACGATCATTGCGTGCAGCGTCAAACTCATGCGAGTTCATTGTGAAAGCATGTCCGACGGAGGATCCATGACCCAGAAGCCCGCTCAGTCCCACGACCGCATGCACGCCGTGACGCCGGAGACCCGCGAACTCGTCGACCTGGTGCTCGACTACTCCCGGCGCCGCATCCTCAGCGAGGACACGCCGCTCGACAAGCCGTTGCCGGAGTTCGAGCTGCGCCGGCTCGCCGGTCAGACCGTCTCCGAGAACGGGATCGGCGCCGAACGCGCGCTCGCCCTGTTCGAGCACGTCCTGGCCCCGGCGTGCATCACGACCGACCACCCGCGCTACCTGTCGTTCATCCCGACGGCGCCCACCAAGGCCGCGACCGCGTTCGACCTGGTCGTCTCGGCGAGCGCCGTCTACGGCGGATCGTGGCTCGAGGGATCCGGGGCCGTCTACGCCGAGAACCAGGTGCTCGCGTGGCTGACCGCCGAATTCGGCCTTCCGTCGACGGCGGGCGGCGTCTTCGTGCAGGGCGGGACGCTCGGCAACCTGTCCGCGCTGGTCGCGGCGCGCGATGCGGCCCGCACGGAGCGCGGCAACCCGTCCGGCCGCTGGGTGATCGTGTGCAGTTCGGAAGCCCACTCCTCCGTCTCGTCCGCGGCTCGCGTGATGGATGTCGATGTGGTCGCCGTCTCTCCCGGCGAGACCGGCGTGCTCACGGGGGATGCGGTCCGCCCGGCACTGGAGGAGTACGGGGATGCGGTGTTCGCGGTCGTCGTCACCGGCGGCTCCACCAACTTCGGCATCGTCGACGACATCGCCTCCGTCGCCGCGCTCAAGGCGGACTTCTCGTTCTGGCTGCACGTGGACGGCGCCTACGGGCTCGCGGGGATGCTGTCGCCGCTGGCCCGGGACCGCTTCCGGGGCGTCGAGCACGCCGACTCCGTCATCGTCGACCCGCACAAGTGGCTCTTCGCCCCGTTCGACGCGTGCGCGCTCATCTACCGCGACCCGGAGGCGGGACGCCGCGCGCACACTCAGCACGCCGAGTACCTCGACACACTGACCGAGAACAACGAGTGGAGCCCGTCGGACTACGCCGCGCACCTCACCCGGCGGGCACGCGGTCTCCCGTTCTGGTTCTCGCTGGCCTCGCACGGCGCTGTCGCCTATCGCGACGCGGTCACCGCGTCCATCCGTCTCGCCGGGCAGATCGCCGAGGAGATCGAGCGGCGCGAGGGCTTCCGCCTGGTGCGCCACCCGCAGCTGTCGGTCGTCGTCTTCGAGCGGGAGGGCTGGACGAAGGAGGACTACGCCGTGTGGTCCGCCCGGCTGCTGGAGGACCAGCGCGCGTTCGTCACGCCCAGCTCCCACGCGGGGCGGCCGAACACGCGCTTCGCGATCCTGAACCCGCTGACCACCTTCGACGACCTGGTGGGCATCCTCGACACCATGGAGTGAAGCTCGCCCGCTGACGCCTTAAAGCAGAAGGCCCCGTGCCGTGAGCACGGGGCCTTCTGCGTTCAGAGGGGTATCAGACGATGTCGTCCGACTCGCCCGTCCGGCGGGTCACTCGCTCGCCCGTCGCAGGATCTACGGCGGTGCGGGTGGTGGCGACGGAGGTGCGACGCCGGGTGAGAAGCACGATCCCGATGATGATGCCGATGAGACCGGCGATCATCAGGATGTACCCCACCAGGTGAAGGTCGATCCAGGTGACCTGGAAGTTCAGCGCGAACGCGAGGATCGCGCCGATGACCACCAGGAATATACCTGCGCCGAGACTCATGGGGTTTCCTTCGGGCTAAACCCGACGGCTCCCCGTGAGCAGCCGCACGAGCCACACGATGACGGCCAGCACGAGCAGGATGATTCCCACCCAGAGCAGGAAGTTCAGCGAGGAAACGAACCCACCGGTGAGCAGCAGGATGATCGCGATGATCGCGACGATGATGAGCAGGATGTTCATGGAGAAAGTGTCCTTTCCTTGACGCCGTCCACACAACAACTGCTTCAATTGCCTAGCAATCCCCTTGACTTCAGGTTCGTTTAGGCCTAGCTGAGCGCTCGGAGGCGATCCGGTCGACGGTCTGCCGCATCTTCGTCAGGAATTTCGTGACGGTCTCGGCTTCGTCGGGGCTCAGCTCGGCGGTCGCTGCGGCCAGCTGTTGCTGTGCGGCGGCGAGCAGCGGACCGGTGTCGCCGAGTGCGGCTCGAGTGGGGATCAGCTCGACCGAGCGCTTGTCCTTCCGGCTGGGCCGGCGTTCCACGAATCCGGCGCGAGCGAGCCGATCCACGAGCAGGGTGGTGGATGCGCTGGACACGCCCAGGTAGGCGCTGATGTCCTTCGCGAACGTCGGGCGGCTCATGGCGGAGTTGTCGAGGATGAGCCGGAGGGCCAGCAGATCGTTCTCGCCGATCCCCATGGCCGCGCCGGTACGCCGCCGCATGGCTGCTTCGGCTGCCCGGTAGACCTGCAACGCTTCGAGCACAGCCGTGTCCGGCCGGGGCGTCTCAGGTTCGTGCGTCACCTTCTCCAGTCATGCCCAGTGCGGGCGAATTCGCAACGGGGGTGTACCCGACTGTCGGCGGATTCACGGACACAAGTTGGGCGCGTATGCTCGCGCGGTGGACGAACGAGTGCTTCTCGACCGCTACGAGCTCCAGGACCGTCTGGGCCGTGGTGGCATGGCGACGGTCTTCCGCGCGCTCGACCGGCGCCTGGACCGCGAGGTCGCCGTCAAGGTGTTCGCCTCGGGAACGGCAGTGGATGATGCGCGTCGCCGCACGGAGGCGACCATGCTGGCCCGGCTCAGCCATCCGCATCTGGTGTCGCTGCACGATGCGCACCTGGCGTCGGACGGCGACACCACCCCCACCTTCCTGGTGATGGAGCTGGTGGACGGCGAGGACCTGCGCACGAGGCTCGAACGCGGTCCGCTTCCGGCGGAAGAGGCCGTGGAGGTCGCGGTCGGGATCGCGGAGGCGCTCGTCGTCGTGCACGACGCGGGAATGGTGCACCGCGACCTGAAGCCGGGCAACATCCTCCTCGCGGACGCCAGCGTCCCGGGCGGACGGCAGGTCGTCAAGCTCGCCGATTTCGGGATCGCGCACCTCGTGGGATCGGAGCGCATCACCACGATCGGCACCGTGATCGGCACGGCGGGCTACCTGAGCCCCGAGCAGATCTTCGGCGGCGAGCCCGGGCCCGCGGCCGACATCTACTCGCTCGGCCTGGTGGTGCTAGAGGCTCTGACGGGGGCGCGGGAGTACCCGGGCAGCCCCGTCGAGGCGGTGGCGGCGCGCGCCGCACGCGACCCGCACATCCCGTCGTCGCTGCCCGAGGACTGGCGCGGCCTCCTCGGCGCGATGACGACGCGTGATGCGGCTCTGCGCCCGACGGCGCTCGAGGTCGCCGTGATGGCGCGCGAACTGGCGCCGCAGCTGGCCGGATGGGTGCCGGAGGCGGCCGCAGACGTCGAGACGGTCGCCATGACCGCGCCCGCGGTCGCGGCGGGAGCCCTGGGCGCACCGCTCGGGGCGCAGGCTGCGGAAGCGGCCCCCACGCGTGTCCTGCCGGTCGCTCGTGACACGAGGCGACGACGTCGGGGCCTGCTGGTCACCGGTGTGGTGGGTGGTGCCGTCGTCGCGGTGGTGTCGGCGCTCACCCTGGGCAGCCTCCTCGCCCCGGCGGAGGAGACGCCGGGGACCGGCCCGACCACTCCGCGGCCGACTCCGACCGTGGTCGCGCCCGCATCGACGGTGGCACCCGCCGAGAACACCGTGCAGACGCCTGCCCCGCAACAGGTCGCGCCGACGACGGAGACCGGCCCTGCCGAGCCCGCGAAACCGGCACCCGCCAACCCCAAACCGGAGAAGAGCAAGCCGGACAAGCCCGGAAAGGGCGGGCCTTCGAACAAAGGCAAGCACTGACCCGCTTCCGCCCTCGCCGGTCCGCCGGTACTGTCGTGGAATGCCCGAGCAAACGAGGACCGCCGCGATCGTCGTGAACCCGGTCAAGATCGACGAGCCCGCCCTCCGCGAAGCGCTGAAAGCCGCCGAGGAGCGGCACGGCTGGGCCGAGACCGTGTGGATCGAGACCACCGAGGACGACCCGGGTTCCGGCCAGACCGAGCAGGCCCTCGAACGCAAGGTGGATGTCGTCATCGCGGCGGGGGGCGACGGCACCGTCCGCACGGTGGCCGAGAAGCTCCAGGGCACCGGGGTGCCGCTGGCCCTGCTGCCCTCCGGCACGGGCAACCTGCTCGCCCGCAACTTGAACCTGACGCTGGACGACGTGGGCCATGCCCTCGACTCGGCTTTCGACGGCGACGACCGCACCATCGACGTCGGCGTGGCGGAGCTGCGCGACGGGAGCGGCCCGACGCGCCGGCACTCGTACCTCGTCATGGCCGGCGTGGGGATCGACGCCCAGATGATCGCCGCCACCGACGACGACCTGAAGGCGCGACACGGCTGGCTCGCCTACGTGAAGGCCATCGGAACGGTGCTGCGCGACAAGAACGAGTTGCGCCTCCGCTACCAGCTCGACGACAAGGGCGTGCGTTCGGTGCGCGCGCACACCGTCCTGATCGGGAACTGCGGTTCGCTGCCCGCCAACATCCTGCTGCTGCCGGAGGCGGCGGTCGACGACGGCGAGTTCGACATCGTCGTGCTGCGGCCGGAGGGATTCGTCGGCTGGGTGCAGATCGCCGTCAAGATCTTCTGGGAGAACGGCGTGCTCCGCCGCACCACCGTCGGCCGGCGCCTGATGGGCGCCGACCGCGAGGTGAGGGCGATGAACTACCTGAAGGGCCGCGAGTTCGTGATGCGGCTCAGCCGGCCGCAGGAGGTCGACCTGGACGGCGACCTGTTCGGCCGGGCGTCCGCCCTCCGCACGTGGGTCGACCCGTCGAGCCTGGTCGTGAAGGTCCCACGCGCGGTGGAGCTATAGGGCAGCGCGGAGCGGTGCCGCGACCCCAGCGCCGAGGGAGCCTGCGACCGAGGTAACGGATAGCCCGAGCTACGCGCGGTTGACCGCGCGGGCGAGCAGTTCCAGCGTGTCGACGACGCGGTTGGAGAAGCCCCACTCGTTGTCGTACCAGGCGACGACCTTGACGTGCCGTCCATCCACGCGCGTCAGAGCGGCGTCGAAGATCGAGGACGCGGGCTGGCCGGTGATGTCGCTGGAGACCAGCGGCTCGTCGGCGTAGTCGAGGATGCCGCGCAGGGCGCCGTCGGCGGCGGTGCGGTAGGCGGCCAGCACCTCGTCGCGCGTCACCTCGCGCGACACGGTGGTGTTGAGCTCGACGATCGAGCCGACCGGGACGGGCACGCGGATGGAGTCGCCGGAGAGCTTGCCGTCGAGCTGCGGAAGCACCAGGCCGATCGCCTTGGCGGCGCCGGTGGTGGTCGGGACGATGTTCACCGCGGCGGCGCGGGCCCGGCGGAGGTCGCGGTGCGGGCCGTCCTGCAGGTTCTGCTCCTGCGTGTACGCGTGCACAGTGGTCATGAAGCCGTGCTCGATGCCGGCCAGGTCGTCCAGCACCGCGGCGAGCGGGGCGAGCGCGTTGGTCGTGCAGGACGCGTTCGACACGACGACGTGGTTCTCCGGGTCGAAGGCGTCCGTGTTGACGCCGTAGGCGAGCGTGACGTCGGCGCCGTCGGAGGGGGCGCTCACCAGCACGCGCTTCGCGCCGGCGGCCACGTGGGCGCGGGCGGCGTCGGCGGAGGTGAAGCGTCCGGTGGACTCGAGAACCACATCCACGCCGAGTTCGGCCCAGGGCAGGTCGGCGGGCTCGCGCTCGGCGAGCACCCGGATGCGGTGGCCGTCGACGACCAGAGCGTCGCCGTCGACCTCGACGCTGCGGCCGAGCCGGCCGAGCGAGCTGTCGTACTTCAGGAGGTGCGCGAGCGTGGCGGGCGCGGTGAGGTCGTTGATGGCGACCACCTCGAGGTCAGAGTCGCGCTCCAGCAGGGCGCGGAGGGTGTTGCGGCCGATGCGGCCGAAGCCGTTGATGGCGATGCGGGTCATGGGGTGTCCTTTCGTGTGCCGCATCCATGCTGCGTTACGGGGAGCGGAGTCGAAAGTGGCGTGCAGGACAGCGTGGGCAAGGATCTCGCCAGGTGTTCTGCCAGGGAGCGCACGCATCCCGCCACCCGGCGCCACGTCAGGCGGAGAAGGTGTGCCGGTACTCCGTCGGGGAGGTGCCCAGGATGCGCTGGAAGTGCAGTCGCAGATTCGCCGCGGTGCCAAGGCCCACCCGGGCGGCGATCTGCTCGACGCCGAGGTCGGTGCGCTCCAGGAGCTCACGAGCCAGGTCGACGCGCGCCCGCAGCACCCACTGCATCGGCGTGTAGCCGGTGTCGTCGACGAACCGGCGCGAGAAGGTGCGGGCCGACACCTTGGCGTTGCGGGCGAGCGCCTCGAGCGTGAGCGGCTCGGCGAGGTGGGCGAGCGCCCACTCCCGGGTCTCGGCGAACAGGTCGCCGAGCGGCTCGGGCACGCTGCGCGGCACGTACTGCGCCTGGCCGCCGCTCCGGTACGGCGCGGCGACGAGGCGGCGGGCCACGTGGTTCGAAAGCCCGACACCGTGATCGCGGCGCACCAGATGCAGGCAGAGGTCGATTCCGGAGGCGGCTCCGGCGGAGGTGAGGATGTCGCCCTCGTCGACGAACAGCACGTTCTCATCCACGCGGATCAGTGGATGCCGCTTCGCCAGCGCGCGCGTGTAGTGCCAGTGCGTCGTCGCACGCTTGCCGTCGAGCAGGCCCGTCGCCGCCAGCGCGAAGGCGCCGGTCGAGATCGCGGCGAGGCGAGCGCCGCGTTCGTGCGCGGCGAGGAGGGCGCCGACGACGGCCGCCGGCGGATCCGTCGTCCCGGGATTGCGGTAGCCGGGGACGAACACGGTGTCGGCCTGCGCCAGCGCCTCCAGTCCCTCCGCGACGTGATACGACAGACCGTCGCCGCCGGTGACGAGCCCAGGAGCCGCGCCGCACACGCGCACCTCGTAGGGCATGCTCGGCCGGTTCGAGAACACCTGGGCCGGGATGCCCACGTCGAGCGGCTTGGCGCCCTCGAGCACGAGCACCGCGACGACGTGGGTGCGGCTCACGACCGCGGGGAGACGATCTGCAGGAGCGCCGCGCGCAGTGCCGCGGGGTTCTCGACGTCGGGGAACACCTCGTCCTCGAGCCCGCGGACGCCCGCGAAGGCGGTCCGGCCGGCCTCGGTGATCGCGAGGACATGGCGTCGCCGGTCGCCCGGGTCCGGCTCGCGCGTGACGAGCCCCTCCCGCTCCAGCCGGTCGACAGTGCGCGACATGGTCTGCGGTTCGACGTGCGCCATCCGCGCGAGGTCCGACTGCGAGTCGAAGCCGAGTTCGAGCAGGTGCAGCACGATCAGTCCCGCGTGCGTCAGGCCGCGCTGCTCCAGCGCGTCCGCCCACGCGCGTTCGACGGCACGGGAGGCGGCCCCGAGCAGCCGGCCGAGCGGCCAGTTCTCAGGGCGGTGCTCGTCGGCCTCCGCCGCGTCCCTGTCCATAGGTTCATCGTACGGACATGCGGGCGCACCGTGCGCCGGTGAGCGTCAGTCGGTGCCGGAATCGAACGCGGCGCCCTCGGAGCTGAGGTCGATCTCGCGCGAGAGCTCAGCATCCACCGGCTCGACGCCCTCCAGGATGGCGCGGGCGTGGCCCTCCTCGAGCTCGCCGACCAGCGCGCCCGTCGGGCCGCCGATGAGCCCGGCCGCAGCGTACTGCTCGAGCCGCGAGCGGGAGTCCGCGATGTCGAGGTTGCGCATGGTGAGCTGGCCGATGCGGTCGCCGGGGCCGAATGCCGAGTTGCCGACCCGCTCCATCGACAGCTTCTCGGGGTGGTAGCTGAGCGACGGGCCGGTCGTGTCGAGGATCGTGTAGTCGTCGCCGCGGCGCAGGCGCACTGTGACCTCGCCGGTGATCGCGGACCCGACCCAGCGCTGCAGCGACTCGCGCAGCATGAGCGACTGCGGGTCGAGCCAGCGCCCCTCGTACATGAGGCGGCCGAGACGACGGCCCTCGTTGTGGTAGTTGGCGACCGTGTCCTCGTTGTGGATCGCGTTGAGCAGCCGCTCGTAGGCGATGTGCAGCAGGGCCATGCCCGGCGCCTCGTAGATGCCGCGGCTCTTGGCCTCGATGATGCGGTTCTCGATCTGGTCGGAGGCGCCCAGGCCGTGGCGTCCGCCGATGGCGTTCGCCTCGAGCACCAGGGCCACCGGGTCGTCGAACTCGACGCCGTTGATGGCAACCGGGCGGCCGGCTTCGAAGCGCACGGCGACCGTCTCGGGGATCACCTCGACGTCGTCGCGCCAGGCGGCGACGCCCATGATCGGGTCGACGATGTCGAGCCCCGCATCCAGCTCCTCCAGACGCTTCGCCTCGTGGGTCGCGCCCCAGATGTTCGCGTCGGTCGAGTAGGCCTTCTCGCTCGGGTCGCGGTACGGGAAGCCGCGCGCCACCAGCCATTCGCTCATCTCGGTGCGGCCGCCGAGCTCCTCCACGAACGCGGAGTCGAGCCACGGCTTGTAGATGCGCAGGGCCGGGTTGGCGATGAGGCCGTAGCGGTAGAACCGCTCGATGTCGTTGCCCTTGTAGGTGGAGCCGTCGCCCCAGATGCCGACGCCGTCCTCCATCATCGCGCGCACCAGCATGACGCCGGTGACCGCGCGGCCGAGCGGCGTGGTGTTGAAGTAGGTCTTGCCGGCCGAGCGGATGTGGAACGCGCCGCACTGCAGGGCGATCAGGCCCTCCTCGACCAGGGCGCGCTTGGCGTCGACGAGCCGGGCGATCTCGGCGCCGTACTCGGTGGCGCGGCTGGGCACCGCGTCGATGTCGGGCTCGTCGTACTGGCCGATGTCGGCGGTGTACGTGCAGGGGATGGCGCCCTTCTCACGCATCCAGGCGACCGCGCAGGAGGTGTCGAGACCTCCCGAGAACGCGATGCCGACTCGTTCACCGACGGGCAGACTGCTCAGAACCTTGGACACGCGCTCCAGCTTACCGGCGAGCCTCCGGGCCGTGCTTCCCGAGGCCCGGGTGCACGCCCGGCTGGAAGCCCGTGCTGTCGACCATGCGGGTGAGGATGGCCAGGAGAGCGGCACGGTCGTCGGCGCTGAGCCGGCCGAGCATGGCCTCCTCCTGCTCGTCGGCGAGACGCGAGGCGGCGCTGACGACGTCGCGGGCCGACGGGGTGAGGTGGATGGCGTAGGCGCGCCGGTCGTCCGGGTGCCGGCGTCGCTCGACGAGGCCGCGCTGCTCCAGGTCGTCGATCAGGGTCACCATCGAGTTGCGGTGCAGCCCGAGGGCCTTCGCGAGGTCCTGCTGGGTGCGGCCTTCCTCCCGGGCGACGTGGACGAGGATGCCGTAGCGGTTCGGGGTCAGTCCGAGCGGGGCAAGGGCGGCGGTGAAGGCTTGAGCGCTCTGCAGGCCCAACTGCGAGACCAGAAAGCTGGCCCGGGTCTCCAGGGCGGGGGGCTCGGAACTCATACCCACATGATACCTGTGAGTGATTGCACGTTGCTGTGACTATCACTTGGCATGACGACATGAAGCTGACCATATTCGGAGCGAGCGGCCGAACCGGCCGTCTGCTCACCCGCCAGGCGATCGAGCAGGGACACGACGTCACCGTCGTCCTGCGCCGTCCCTCCGACAACGTGGATGCGCGAGCCGGCGTCCGCATCCTCCCCTCGCTCGACGACACCGCGGAGGTCCGTGCCGCACTCGCCGAGGCCGACGCCGCCCTCTCTGCCATCGGTCCGCGCTCGCGCGCGGAGGCCCCGGTGGCGGCGCCGGCCACCCGCGCGATCCTTGCAGGGGCGGCGGGGAGGGGACTGCGATTCGTCGTCATCAGCGCAGCGCCGGTCGAAGCGCCGCCCGCCGACGACAGCTTCCTCAGTCGCCGGATCGCCCTGCCGTTGATCGGCGTGCTGCTGCGGCCCGTCTACGACGACCTCCGCGAGATGGAGCGCGAACTGCGTGACTCCGACACGGTGTGGACCGCGTTCCGGCCGCCGATGCTCACCTCCGGCCCGGCCACCGGCACGTACCGGACACGCGTCGGAGGCAGCGTGCCGCGCGGCTTCACGGTGTCGCGGGCGGACCTTGCGGACGGGATGGTCGCGAGCCTGCATCGCCCGGAGACCGAACGCGCGGCGGTCGGGATCGCGGGCTGAGGGGGCGCTGTCAGCCGCGGCCGTCGGGGGACTGGGCGGGGCAGTCGCCGCCCGGCTCCGTGCGCAGCTCGAAGTGCCAGGCTTCGTTCGCGTACACCTGGCACAGTCCCCACTCGGAGCCGTACCGGTTGAGGTAGTCCATCGCGCCGGCGTCGGCGATGTCGACCGCCTCCCCGCGGACATGGGCGGAGTCGCTGCCGCGCTTCACCCACTTCTCCGCTTCCTCCTCGCTGCCGTACTCCTGCACGGCCTGAGCGAAGAGGTGCTCCTGGTAGCGCTCCGAGCGCCAGCCGTCAGCGATCGTGATGCCGGGTCCGCTGCTGTCGCCCTGCATGGCGTCCTGCGCATCCTTCAGGGCGGACAGCAGGTCGGGATCGAGCCGGCTGACCGCGGGCAGGTCGCTGTCCAAGGGGAGGGAGGAGCCGTCGGGAATGTAACCGTCGTCGTCGGTCAGGCCGGCGGCGGATTCCGTCACGGAGCCGCCCGCGCTCGCCGGCTGGGCGAGGGTGCCGCTCGGGGTGGGCGAGCACCCCGCCAGTGCGACGCTCAGGACGAGGGAGGCGGCGGCGACGGACAGGGCGACGCGGAGCGGTCGGGACGCGGTGGAGTGCATGCCTCCACGCTCGCAGCCGCCCCGGCGGCCGCGCGTCCGCCGGGAGGCCCATCCCGGTCCTCCCTCCGAACGAGCCTCCCCGCTGCGAGATTTGCGCCAATTCGTGGTTCTGGCCGGGTCAGAACCGCGAATTGGCGCAAATCTTCCGAGGGAGAAGGGGAGGGGGAGGGGGCGCGTTACGGGAGGCGCGGGGTTCGCGGCGGCTCGGTGCGGCGGCGGCCGGTGCGCTCGAAGGCGGCGGCCAGCGCGAGCAGGGCGGTGTCGTCGTAGGCGCGCCCGGCGAACGTCAGGCCGACGGGCATCCCGATGTCGTCCATCGTCCCCATGGGCACCGTGACCGTCGGGATGCCGAGGTGCCGCGGGACGAGGTTGCCGTTGGCGACCCAGACGCCGTTGCGCCAGCCGAGGTCGGCCGAGGCGGGGTTCACGTCCATGTCGGCCGGTCCCACGTCGGCGACCGCGGGGAACACGACCGCGTCGAGACCGAGGCCGTCCATCCACTCCTCCAGGTCGACGCGGCGCGTCCGTTCGAGGCCGCGCACGCCGTCGGCGAGTTCGGGGATGGCGTCGAGCGTCGTGCCCGGATGCGCGCGGACCCAGCCCGGGTAGTCGGCGATGTCGTCCTCGAAACCGTCGTACCTGTCGGGCAGCGCGCCCTCCGGCTGCGGGAAGATCCGCGCTCCGTCGACGTCCGCGAGCGTATTGAGCGCAGGGTCGCCGTTGGCCGCGAGGAAGTCGTCCCACGCCCACGCCGACAGGTCGACGATCTCGCGGCGCAGGTACTCGGCCGAGACGAATCCGCGGGTCGCGATGGTGGGGGCGCCCGGCCGGTCGCCCTCGTAGTTGGACACCGCGGGGAAGTCGACCTCGACCACCGTCGCGCCCGCCGCCTCCAGGTCGCGGCGCGCCTGCTTCCAGAGCGTGACGACCGAGGCCCGCGTGTCGATGCGCCGGCCGGTCGGCCCGCCGATCCCGGGACGCTCAGCCGTGCCGGCCTCCGGGTCGGCGTTGATGTACATGCGCGGCACACCGAAGCGGCGGCCGGCGAGCGAGGCGCCCTCGGCCACGGCGGGATACGACGCCGGCCGCAACTCGGATGCCCGCGGGATGCGCACCCACGGCTGCGCGCGCCAGAAGTCGCCGCGCGTCTCGGCGTCGTCGGCGACGATCACGTCGAGGACGTCGAGCAGGTCGGCGATGGTGCGCGTGTGCGGCACCACCACATCCATCGTCGGCACCAGCGGCCAGTTGCCGCGCACCGAGATGACGCCCCGCGACGGCGTGTAGGCGCAGAGGCCGTTGTTGGATGCGGGCGCGCGCCCCGACGACCAGGTCTCCTCGCCGAGGCCGAAGGCGGCGAAACTCGCGGCGGTCGCCGTCCCGGAGCCGTTCGAGGAGCCCGACCCGAAGGCCGCGGTCAGGTAGTCGCCGTTGTAGGGGGACTCGGCACGCCCGTAGACGCCGCGCTGCATCCCGCCGTTCGCCATGGGCGGCATGTTCGTCAGGCCGAGCAGGATGGCGCCCGCCGCGCGCAGGCGCTCGATGGTGAAGGCGTCGCGCTGGGCGATCAGGCGCTCGAAAGCGGGGGACCCGGCCGCGGCGGTGAGTCCGCGGGCCAGGTAGCTGTCCTTCGCCGTGTACGGGATGCCGTCCAGCGGCCCGAGCGTCTCGCCGCGCTCGCGCCGGGCGTCGGAGGCCCGGGCCTCCGCGAGCGCCTCGGGGTTGCGCACGACGATCGCGTTGAGCCGCGGCCCGTCCGTGTCGTACGCGTCGATGCGTGCCAGGTAGGCGGTCACGAGCTCCGTGCTCGTGGTGCGGCCCGACTCCAGCGCTCGCCGCAGGTCGGCGATCGACGCCTCCACCACATCCACGGTCATCGGACGACCTCCACCGCCGGCTGCTGCTGCGTGATGCAGTGGATGCCGCCGCCGCGCGCGAAGATCGGCCGCGAATCCACCATGTTCACGGTGCGCCCGGGATACGCGGCCTCGAGGATCTCGGTCGCCTCGGCGTCGGCGCGCTCCTCGCCGAAGCCGCACGCCACGATGCCGTCGTTGACGACGAGGTGGTTGACGTAGCTCCAGTCGACGAAGCCCTCCTCGTCGCGCAGGGTCGCGGGAGCGGGCAGGTCGACGATGTCCCACGCGCGCCCGGCGGCGTCGGTGGTGCCGGACAGCATCACCCGCAGTTCGCGGGAGACCTCGAAGTCGGGGTGCTCCGGGTCGCGCTGCGTGTGCAGCAGGATCGTGCCCGGCGACGGGATGGTCGCCACGATGTCGACGTGCCCGTTCGTTCCGAAGTCGTCGTAGTCCCGGGTCAGCCCGCGCGGCAGCCAGATCGCGTGGGTCGCGCCGATCGTGCGGGCGAGCTCCGCTTCGACACGCGCCTTGTCGGCGTAGCGATTGCGGCGCGGGTCGAGCTGGACGGTCTCGGTCAGCAGGACCGTGCCTTCGCCATCCACGTGGATGCCGCCGCCTTCGTTGACGAGCAGCGAGCTGATCAGCTCGGCGCCGGTCCGCTCGGCCACGAAGCGTGCGATCTCGGCGGACTTCCGCCACTCGGCCCACTCGGGGTCGCCCCAGCCGTTGAAGGTCCAGTCCACCGCTCCGAGCACCCCCGGCCGTTCGTCGTCGACGACGAAGGTGGGGCCGAAGTCGCGCATCCAGAACTCGTCGAGGGGCGCCTCCACCTGTTCGACGTGTGCGCCGAGCATGCGGCGGGCGCGGTCGCGCTCGCTCGGGTCGACGACCATCGTGACCGGCTCGTACTCGGCGACGGCGTGGGCGACGGCGGTCCAGGAGGCGTAGGCCTCCTCGGCGGAGGCGGCGTCGTCGCCGAGGGTGATCCCCTCGCGCGGGAACGCCATCCAGGTGCGCTCGTGGCGTGCGGTCTCAGCGGGCATGCGCCAGGTC
The DNA here is from genome assembly GCF_030209575.1 of Leifsonia sp. fls2-241-R2A-40a. NCBI lineage: Bacteria > Bacillati > Actinomycetota > Actinomycetes > Micrococcales > Microbacteriaceae > Leifsonia > Leifsonia sp. fls2-241-R2A-40a. The sequence goes on from NZ_JARVRS010000001.1 coordinate 1,889,813, forward strand.
ATCGGTGTCCTCCGCGGTTCGGCGACGATTGTTGATCGAGTGATCAATACGTGAGGCGAAGGTACCTATACTGGGCGGACGATGTCAAGAGCAGCCCGTCGCCCACCCGCGGAACGCCGTGCCGAATTGGCGGCGGCGGCGCGCGATCTGGCGCTCGCCGACGGGCTCGCCGCCGTCACTCTGCGCGGGGTCGCCGCCCGCGCGAGTGTCGCTCCCGCGCTCGTCGCGCACTACCATCCGGCGATGGATGAGCTGGTCGCGTCCGCGTTCACCTCCGTCGTCGCGGCGGAACTGGAGGAGGTCCGCGGGCTCCTGCAGGCGGTCCCGGACCCGACCGACCGGCTCGCCGTGCTGCTGCGGACCCTCCTGGAGGGAGCCCGGGACGACGTGACCCTGGTCTGGGTGGAGGCCTGGGCGCTGGGGCGCCGCAACGAAGCGCTCGCGGCCGCGGTGCGCGACCAGATGGATGCGTGGCAGGCGCTCATCCTCTCGGTGGTCGAGGCGGGGGTGGCGGCCGGCGCCTTCCACGCCGACGACGCCGCGCAGACCGCCTGGCAGCTGCTCGGCATGATCGACGGCCTCAACGCGCAGGCGCTGGTGCGCTGGGGCGCGGGCGGCGACCGCGGGCCGGTCCTGGTGCGGGCGGTCGAAGGGATGCTGGGGCTGCGGCGCGGGACGCTGCGGCTCGCCGCCGAGACGTGAGTGGACGCGGGCGCGTCAGCTGATCCAGGCGAGCAGCTCGGCGCGGAACTCGTCCGGCTTCTCGATGTGGGCGGAGTGGCCGCAGTCCTCGAAGACGACCTCGCGGGTCGTCCCGCCGGCCTCGGCGTAACGCCGCAGCACGTCCCGGGTCTGCGCGAGCATGGGCTGCGGCGGTGCCACCTCCTCGCCGGGCCAGCCGGGGATCACGCCGGCCGCGCCGAGCTGGTTGAGGTCGAAGAAGGACGCGTCGCCGACGATCGCGTCGACCGCGCCGTGGATCCAGAGGATCGGCGGCTTGGCAGCCGCCTCCACGATGCCCGACGTGTCGAAGTGGGTCGGCGCCAGCGTGTTCAGCACGCCCCGGGTGCCGGGGCCGAAGCCGGGCCACTGGTCGGAGGGGCCCGCGTCGCCGGGGTAGTTGTCGGGACCGGTCGCGGTGGACAGCATCGACTCCACCCAGAGGTCCTCGTATTCGGAGACGAAGCCGGGGGCGACGTACGAGGAGCGATAGACCGCTCGCGGAGAGGTCGGGGAGTCCTCGCCGGTGTCGCCCGCCTCGAGCCGGACCACGAAGTCGGGGTTGGCGCCGCCGCCGCCGGTGCCCGACGCATCCGCGTTGAGGAGCCTGCCGTCGGCCGCCGTGCCTCCGAAGCCGTAGGGGGAGACCGGGGAGACGAGGGTCAGGCTGGAGACCAGGTCCGGCCGGTCGAGGAGCAGCTGCATGACCACGCCGCCGCCGAGACTCCAGCCGACGATGTGGGATGCGCCGAGCGCCAGCTCGTCGGCGACGGACGCGACATCGTCGGAGAAGTCGCGGACGCCGCGCGACGCGTCCACCGGCAGCGTCTCGCTGTCGCCGAAACCGCGCAGGTCGACGGCGAGGGCGCGGATCCCGCCCGGCAGCGCGAGCATGAGCGGCTGCCAGAACAGGGACGACGACACGTTGCCGTGCACGAACAGGACGGTGCGCGTCGGCTCGCCCTCGGCCGGCCGCTCGAGCACATTGGCGGTGTAGCGGGAGGTGCGGACGGTGCGGGCGTCGATGCCGGGCAGCAGCGTTCCACTCATGACGGTGTCTCCTTCGGGTCGAGCAGGGGGAGGAACTGACGCAGGCCCGCGTCGGTCATGACGATCGTGTAGTGGTTCACGTCGTGCGCTTCGTGCACGCGCATCGTGGGAATCCGCGGTGCCCACTCCGCGACCACCGACGGTTCGTAGAGCGGGGCCGCGTCGAGCAGCCCGCGGGGTGCCCGGATGAAGTCGATCGGAAGGCGCAGCGCTTCGAGCTCCTCGGCGTAGCCGGCAGAGCCGTCCAGTTCCAGCGCGTTGACCGACACGGCGTCCGGGTCGGCGCTCGACCGCAGCTCGGGCTCCTCGCCGACGAGGTCGTAGGCCACATAATCGGCGATCGCGTCATCCCACCACGGGCCGATCGCGGGGTGCCGTCTCCAGAACGCGACGTACTCCTCCGGCGACGCGAACCGCATCCCCAGGCGCTGCAGTGACGGGCCGAGCACCACGGCCGGCACGTCTTCGGGCGCGACGCCCGCGGGGGCGGCGACGGGGAGGCCGCCGTCGACGAGCACCAGCCGCTCGACACGGTCGGGATGCCGCTCGGCCAGTCGCACCGCGACGAAGCCGCCCATCGAGTGCCCGGCCACGACCGCCCGTTCGACGCCCAGCGCGTCGAGGACGCGCGCCAGGTCGTCGGCGTGCTGCTCCAGCCCGAAGGGGGCGGGAAGCCCGGAGCTGCGACCGCGACCGCGGAGGTCGGGAGCGATGACGCGCGTGCCGGACAGCGCCTCCGCCGCCAGCAGCCACGCCCGATGGCTGGCGGTGATGCCGTGCACGGCGAGGATCGGCGTGCCGGCGGCATCGGGGCCCCACACCCCGACCGCGAGCTCACCGCCGTCGACCGGCACCGCCGCGCGCGCGTACGGAGCCGGGGCGGTGCCCGCCGTCACCGCGCGCTCCATCCGCCGTCCATCGTGTAGCTCGCGCCCGTCACCATCCCGGCGTCGTCGCCGGCGAGCCACAGAGCCAGGCTGGCGACCTCGGTCGGCTCGACCAGCCGTTTGATCGACGCCTCGGTCAGCATCACCTTCTCGACCACCTCGTCCTCTGGGATGCCGTGGAGCCGCGCCTGGTCGGCAATCTGCTTCTCGACCAGCGGAGTCCGCACGTAGCCCGGGTTGATGCAGTTCGAGGTCACACCGTGCGCGCCGCCTTCGAGCGCCGTCGTCTTGGAGAGTCCCTCGAGGGCGTGCTTGGCCGTGACGTACGCCGACTTGAACTCGGAGGCGCGCAGTCCGTGGACGCTGGAGATGTTGACGATCCGGCCGAACCCCCGGTCGTACATGCCGGGAAGCGCGGCACGGATGAGGAGGAACGGCGCCTCCACCATGATCCGCAGCATGAGCGAGAAGGTCTCCGGCTCGAAATCCGGGATGGGCCGGACGTGCTGGATGCCCGCATTGTTGACGAGGATGTCCGTCTCCACCGACACTTCGGCCAGCTCCGCGGTGCGGGACAGGTCGACCTCCCAGGCCGTGCCGCCCAGGCGCTCGGCCACCGAGCGGGCGGCGTCACCGTTCAGATCGGCGATGGTGACGCGCGCGCCCGCCGCAGCGAACGCTTCGGCGCAGGCCAGGCCGATTCCGCTCGCGCCGCCGGTCACCAGGGCGCGCTTCCCGCTGAGATCGGTCATCGTCGACGCTCCTCCCGCCGGGCCAGCGGCCCTCGCCGAACTCTAACGCCGGGCGCCGGGCCCGCGGAAGGGCACCACGGTCATTCGTAGACGAGGCCGATGCGCTCGCGGATGGTGTCGAGCGTGCCCATGATCGCGACCGACTCCGACAGCGGAAGCCGCACATCCTCTCCGCCGCCCGCCGCGATGAGGTTCTCGATCGCGCGCGCCTGGTACTGCATCCCCCGCCCGTCGATCCGCGACTCGTAGGTCTCGATGACCCGGCCCTTCGGGTCGACCACACGGAAGGACGTCGGCGCGTAGAAGGTGGCGTCGAGTTCGACCCGCGCGTCCGTGCCGACGATCGTGGCGCTGTTGTCGCCGGCGGCGTCGAGTTCGGTGGTCAGCGCGGCCTGCGCGCCGCTGTCGTAGCCGAGGAGGATGGACGTCTGCCGGTCCACGCCGGTGGCCGTCGGCGTCGAGAGGGCGAGCACCTCGTTGGGGGTGCCGAGCACATCCCACGCGAACGACACCGGGTAGATGCCGAGGTCGAGGAGTGCGCCGCCGCCGAGGGCGGGGTCGAGCATCCGCCCGGCCGGGTCCGGGTTGGTCAGCTGGACGTGGTGGGCGACGACCGAGCGCAGCTCGCCCAGCGTGCCGTCGCTGATGATCTCCTCCAGGCGCAGCATGTGCGGGAGCCAGCGCGTCCACATCGCCTCCAGCGCGACGAGCCCTGCCGCGTGCGCGGCGTCCGCGATCTGCTGCGCCTCCCGCTGGTTCATGGTGAACGGCTTCTCGACGAGCACGTGCTTGCCGGCCGCCAGCGCGAGCAGGGCGTTGGGGGCGTGCTGGGGATGCGGCGTCGCCACGTAGATCACGTCGATCTCGGGGTCGGCGACCAGCTCCTCGTAGCTGCCGTGGGATCGCGGCAGTCCGTGAGCCGCGGCGAAGCGCGCCGCGGACTCGGACGTCCGCGACCCGACCGCGGCGACGGTGTGGCCGTCGAGCTGGAGGTCGCGTGTCATCGCGGCGGCGATGCCGCCGGTCCCGAGGATGCCCCACACGGGCGAAGAGGTCGTCATGCGGTCATCGTAGCGACGCTACTCCCGCAGCATCCCGCGCAGGGTGCCGATCGTGTCGGCCTCGCCCGGCTCCTTGTCGTCGCGGTAGCGCTTCACCCGCGCGAAGCGCAGGGCGATCCCACCCGGGTAGCGGCTGGAACGCTGCACGCCGTCGATCGCGATCTCCACCACGGTGGTCGGCGCGACCCAGACGGTGCCGGCCGTTCGCCGCACCTCGATCTCCTGGAAGTGCTCGGTCTGCCAGGCGAGCAGCTTGTCGGTGAGGCCCTTGAAGGTCTTGCCCACCATGACGAAGCCGCCCGGCTCGCCGAAGTCGCCGTCAGGGTCGCGCGCGCCGAGGTGGATGTTGGACAGCAGTCCCTGCCGACGACCCGATCCCCATTCCACGGCGAGCACGATCAGGTCGTAGGTGTGGACCGGCTTGACCTTGATCCAGCTCGATCCGCGTCGACCGGCCGCGTACGGCGAGTCGATCGCCTTGACGACGACGCCCTCCTGGCCGGCCGCGAGGGCGTCGCCGGAGACGCGCTCGGCGACCTCGGGGTCGGCGGTCACCTCGCCCGGGATGCGGTGGGCGCCGGCCACCCGCTCCAGCTCGGCGAGCCGCGTCGACAGCGGCTTGTCGAGCAGGTCGCGGCCGTCGACGTGCAGGACGTCGAAGAACCACGGATGTAACAGGGTCTCGCGAGCCGCTTCCGCAGGGACCTCGGTCGCAGGCTCCCTCGACGCTGGGGTCGCGGCGTCGCTCCGCGCCGCCCCTGAGCTCCACCGCGCGAACCGGCTCATCGTCTCCTGGAACGGCCGCGGCGCGCCGTCCTCGTCGAGCGACAGCGTCTCGCCGTCGAGGATCACGTCGCGCACCGGTAGGCCGCGCACGACCTCGACCACCTCCGGCACCCGGTGCGTGATGTCGGCCAGGTTCCGGGTGAACACGCGCACCTCGTCCCCGTGCCGGTGCACCTGAATGCGCGCACCGTCCAGCTTGTACTCGACCGAGGCGGGGCCGGTCGTCGCCAGCGCCTCCGACGCGGACGGGGCGGACGCGGCGAGCATCGGCATCACCGGCCGTCCGACGACCAGGCCGACGGCATCCAGCTCGTCGGGGGTGCCGGTGAGCGCCAGCCGCGCCGTCTCGCCCAGGTCGCCCGACAGCATCGCGGCGCGGCGGACGGCTTCGCCCGTGCGGTCCGACGCCCGCGCGATCGCATCCGTCAGCACCCCTTCGAGGGCTCCGGTGCGCATCTCTCCGAGGAGCACGCGGGCGACGAAGTCCTGCTCGCGCGCCGTCGCGCGGCCGGAGAACTCCTGCAGGGCGCGGTTGCGCTCGCCGGCCGAGCCGGAGCCGGACAGCGCCGCGAGCCGGTCGAGCAGCGCATCCAGATCGTCGACGGTCAGGGTCGGCTCGGCGGCCGGTTCGGCCATCGCGCCGCTCAGTCCGCGCCAGCCCACGCCGACGCGCCCCTGTCGCGCCTTGCCGACGAGGAAGCCGACGGCCGGAGCGATCTCGTCCGGATCGAGCGAAGAGAGCAGCGCGGCGAGCGCATCCACCTTGGCCAGCCGGGATCGGGTGGCCGCCACGGTCTCGGCCGTGGTCACGAGCGCATCGAGGAGCACGCCCCCATACAACCACCGCCCTCTGACGTCGGAGGCTCCCCTAGGCTGAGGCGATGAACGCCGTCCACAACCTCGACGCCGCCTTCGCCCTCATCCCCGAGCCGTGGCAGCCGCACCGGCTGACCAGCGTCAACGACTACGACGTGAAGGTCGCACGACTGCGCGGCGAGTTCATCTGGCACGCGCACCCGGACACCGACGAACTGTTCCTGGTGCTCGAGGGCCGCCTCACCATCCAGCTGCGCGACGGGGATGTGGAGCTGGGACCGCACGACGTCTACGTGGTGCCGCGCGGGGTCGAGCACTGCCCGCGGGCCGACGAGGACGTGCTCGCGGTCATGATCGAGCCGCGAGGGACCGTCAACACCGGCGACCAGCCCGGCGAGCGGACCGCGCAGCTGCGCGAGCTGCCGGACGCCTGACGTCTCCGCGCCTGAAGTATTCGCGCCTGACGTATTCGTTTCCCGATTCCCGGTTGACCGCTTCCGGGCGCTCTCCGAGGCGCCCGCGCTATCGTCATCTCGACCACACCACTTGACGAGACGGGCGAGGCGGATGCCGAGACAGGAGCGCGCCGAGCGCACGCGACTCGCCATCCTCGACGCTGCGGCGGCCGAGTTCGACGAGCGCGGCTACGAGGGCGCGCGACTGGAGCGGATCGTCGAACGCACCGGCGCGACGAAGGGCGCGGTGTACTTCCACTTCCGCTCGAAGCTGGACATCGCCCGCGCGCTCGTCGCCGAGAAGTACGCCAACTGGCCGGTCATCATCGGCGAGGTCATCGGCTCTGGACTCCGCGGCCTCGCGGCGGCGGAGGAGATCACGCAGCGCGTCGGCGCCGTGTTCGCGACCGACGTCCGCGTCCGTGCGGCGATGAAGCTCAGCCAGACGGTGCTTCCGCCCGACGTGGACGACAACCCGTACGACCGCTGGATCGGCGTCATCTCCGGGCTGCTCGACCAGGAGGCTGAGGATCGCGGCCTGGTCGGCTTCGACGCTCGAGGACGCGCGACGGTCGTCGTGCAGACCTTCTTCGGCGCCTACATGATCGCCGACGAGCTGGGCCGGCTGGCCGGTCTGCGCGACGACATCGCGCGCATGTGGGCCGTCATACGCGCGGACTTCACGTAACGCAACACTGAGTTGCGGCCAAACCGGTAAGTCCGTATGTTTTAACCCGGGGACACCGACGGCGCCGCAAGCGCCGCCATCCGGGGGGAGTGCGCCCCGTCTCGTTGCGGGTCGGGGCGTTCCCCTCGTCTCAGCGGCTCGTCTGCGCGCGGCTTCCCGTCCGCGGCTACGACCCGGCGCCGTCGCCGGCGCGCGTGCGCAGGATGCGGCGGAGCACCAGCCCTCCCACCGTCAGGCCGATCGCCGCGTAGATGACGATGTCGAGATACCCGGCGTAGCGCTCGACCAGGTGGTACTGCGTTCCGAGCGCGTACCCCGCTCCCACCAGCAGCGCGTTCCACAGCAGCGTGCCGGCCAGCGTGTACAACGCGAACGGGAGGTACGGCATCCGCGTCGCGCCCGCGGGCAGCGAGATCAGACTTCGCACCAGGGGCACCAGCCGCCCGAAGAACACGGCGCCGCGCCCGTGGCGCTTCAGCCAGGCCGCCGCCTTCGTGAAGTCGTCCGCGTCGACGAGCGGCAGGCGCGCAAGAAGCCGGACTGCTCGCTCCTCGCCCAGCCGTCGGCCGAGCAGATACAGGATGCTCGCCCCGGCGAAGCTGCCGAGTGTCGCCGCCAGCAGAACCAGCAGCGGGTTCAACGACCCCTGGTAGGCCAGGAAGCCCGCGAACGGGAGGATCACCTCGCTCGGAATCGGGGGGAACACCACCTCGGCGAGGGCGCACAGACCGACGCCGAACTCGCCGAGGGTGACCATGACGCGGGCCGCGAGGCCGGCGATCCCACCGAGCTCTTCGGGCGGTGTCGCGGACGGGAGGGTGGTTGTCGCGAGTCCGCGAGCGAGGCCGGGCAGGGCGAGCGTCGGTCCTGTCATGGCCCCGAGGCTATCCACGGCGGATGGGAGGACCGTGGGTGGGGTCAGCCGACGCGCACCAGCGTCTGCTGCCAGCCGGTGGAACCGTTGGGCGCGATCGGGGTGCGCTTCTGCTCCTGCAGCCGCCCCGCCTTGTCCGTCGCGCGCACGGCGAGCGTGTGGCTGCCCGAGGTCGCGGTCCAGTCGAGCGACCACTGCACCCAGGTGTCCTTGTTGATGGGCGCCGAGAGCTTCGCCGGCTGCCAGTCGCCTCCGTCGATCTGCACTTCGACCTTCTGGATGCCGACCGTCTGGGCCCACGCGACGCCGGCGATCTTGGTCGCTCCGGCCGAGAGGGACTTGTCCACGCGCGGGGTGTCGATCCTGCTGGAGAGCTTGATCGGCGCCTTGGCGCTGTAGCCGCGGGGCGTCCAGTAGGCCTGGTCGGCCGCGAACGTCGTCACCTTCAGCTCGGTGAGCCACTTGGTCGCCGAGACGTAGCCGTAGAGGCCGGGGACGACCATCCGCACCGGGAAGCCGTGTTCGAGGGGCAGGGGCTCGCCGTTCATCCCGACCGCGAGAATCGCATCCCGATTCTGGTCGGTCAGGGCGTCGAGCGGGGTGCTCGCGGTGAAACCGTCGACGCTGCGGGACAGCACCATGTCGGCCCCGGACCGCGGCCGCGCCAGCGCGAGGATGTCCTTCACGCGGACCCCGAGCCAGCGCGCGTTGCCGATGAGGTTGCCGCCCACTTCGTTCGACACGCAGGTCAGGGTGACGGCGTACTCGTCCAGTCCCATCCGCAGCAGATCCTGGAAACTCAGCTCGATCCGCTTCTCGACCATGCCGTCGACGGTCAGCCGCCAGGTCGACGGGTCGACAGACGGAACGGTGAGGGCGGTGTCCACCCGGTAGAAGTCCTTGTTCGGCGTGAACAGCGGGCTTATCCCCGGGGCGTCGAGTTCGGCTCCCGCGGGAACCGCGACGCGCGAGGCGGGGGCGGGAAGACGCAGCGCGGAACGGACGGCGGCGATGGAGGAGGTGGCCGCCGACCCCAGGCGCGATCCGACACCCGCGATCACGGCACCGGCCGCGGCGATCGAGGTGAACACAAGGAACCGGCGACGGTCGACCCCGGTCGAGGGGGAGTCGGACGCCCGGTCGTCGCGCCAGCGGTGGAGACGGCCCACCAGGAGTCGCAGCACGACGGCGCCGAGAGCAGCGCCGACGGCCGCAGGCAGGAAGGCGAGGGGACTCGCGCCGGCCCGGGTGAGCGTCGCGATGATCGCAGCGACGCCGGCGAGGACGAACAGGGCGACGCCGAGCCAGCGCTTCCACAGCTCCAGGACACCCGCGACCGCGGCGGCGACGAACACGGCGAAGCCGAGGGAGCTGAGCAGGAACAGCTTGTCGTTCGAGCCGAACAGCTCGATCGCGAGCTCCTTGGCCCATCTCGGCACGATGTCGATCACGAACGAGCCGACCGCGAGGATCGGGCTCGCCTCCCGCGCCACGAGCAGGGCCACCAGTTCGGCCGCGCCCAGGAAGACTCCGCCGCTGACGGCACCTGCGAGCGCAGCCCAGGCGATCGTGCCGATTCTCTTCTTCGCTGTCACGTGAAGAGTTCGTCACGGCACACTCCCGCGGATTGGTTCCAATCCGTTTCGGCGACGAGCCCGAACCCCTGATGACCGCCCAGCAGCGGCCGAACGATCGGCACCATCCCTCAAAAGGAGAAGAGAAATCATGCGATCCACTACCCGTCTCGCAGCGGCCGGCCTTCTGGCCGCGGCCGCCCTCGCCCTCACCGCCTGCTCTTCGGGCGCTGGAACCTCGTCCTCGTCGTCGTCGGGCGACTCGATGAGTTCGTCCTCTCCGTCGGCCTCGCAGTCGATGGACCCGGCGGCGGACCTCGTCGGCCCCGGCTGCGCGGCGTACGCCAAGCAGGTTCCGTCCGGCGCCGGCTCGGTCTCGGGCATGGCCCAGGACCCGGTGGCGACCGCTGCCGGCAACAACCCGCTCCTGACCACTCTGGTCGCAGCCGTCTCCGGCAAGCTGAACCCGAAGGTCAACCTCGTCGACACCCTGAACGGCGGTGACTTCACCGTCTTCGCACCGGTGGATGACGCCTTCAAGAAGATCGACCCGGCCACCATCGACACGCTGAAGACCGACGCGGGAGCCGCGACGCTCACCTCGGTGCTGACCTACCACGTGATCCCCGGCCAGCTCTCGCCGAAGGACATCGTCGGAACCCACAAGACCGTCGAGGGCTCTGACGTCACCGTCACCGGCTCCGGCGACTCGATGAAGGTCAACGACGCGAACGTGATCTGCGGTGGCGTCAAGACCGCCAACGCGACCGTCTACCTGATCGACGGGGTCCTGATGCCCCCGGCCAAGTAACACCGGCATCCGAAACGGCGCGGCCGTGCAGCATTCGCTGTGCGACCGCGCCGTTCGCGTTGCGGCCCGTATGCTGCCTTCATGCGTGTCGGCGAGCTGCGGGTGGATGCGATCTCCGACGGTGCCTTCGTCGCCCGGCCGCGGTATTTCGGCGACGACGTGCCCGCCTCCGCCCGTCCGGACGTGTTCGAGCGCGACGGCGCCGCGTGGCTGCCGATCGGGTGCTTCGTGGTCAGGACGACCGCGGCCGACGGGAGCGACCGCACCGTCCTGGTCGACGCGGGCCTCGGTCCCGCCCTCGACCCCATGCCCGACGGGATGCTGCTGGTCGGCGGCCAGCTGCTCACCGGTCTCCGCACGCTGGGCATCGCGCCGGGCGACATCGGCGACGTCGTGGTGACGCACTTCCACACCGACCATGTCGGCTGGCTGTTCGACCCGTCCGGCCGCGCCACGTTCCCGAATGCGCGCATCTGGTTCGGGGCCGGCGAGTGGGCGCACTTCGTGGAGGGATCCGGCGAAATGGCCCCGCACATCCGGGAGGGCTTCCGGACGCTGGCGGGGACGCCCCGCCTCGTCGCGCTCGACGCCGAGCGCGAGGTCGCACCCGGCGTCCGCGCCGTTCCCGCGCCCGGGCACACCCCCGGCCACCTCGCGGTGGTGGTCGAGTCGAGTGGCGAGCGCCTGGTCCTCCTCGGCGACGCGATCACCGTCCCCGAGCAGTTGGCCGAGACCGGCTGGCACTCGATGGGCGATGTTGATGCGGAACTGGCCGGTCGCAGCCGGCGCGTCCTGTGGGATCTTCTGGCGGAAGAGGCTGTGCGCGGCGTCGGCGCGCATTTCCCGGAATTGCGACCCGGCCGGGTGGCCGACGGCCGTTGGGTCCCGTCCGGCGAGGAACGTCCGGCCGGCTAGCCCGCGTCGGCGGGAGCCGGCCCAAGGAAGGCGTCGAGAGCGTCGGTCAGTTCACGGCGGGCGGTGGCGTCGTCGATCGTGGCCGGCCGGTCGCCCGCCTGCGGCCCGTAGTCGCCGAACTGGCCGTGGTTCATCCCCGGGATCTCGACGAGTTCGGCGTCCGCCGGGAGCAGGTGGCGAGCATCCTGGATCTTCTGCGGCGTGCTGAGCCCGTCGCGCCCGCCGCCGATCGAGAGCACGCGCAGGTCGGTGCCGCTCAGGTCGTTCGCACAGTACGAACCGAAGAGGATGAGCCCCTCGACCTGCGGATCCTGTGCGAGCTGGCAGGCCCGCACCCCGCCGAGGGAGTGGCCGCCGACGTACCAGTCGGTGACCTCCGGAGCGTGTGCGGTGAAGCTCGAGAGCGGCCGCTGGTCGAAGAAGGCGAGGTTGAGCGTCGGCTTGGTGATGACGACGGTGAGTCCCGTCTCGGCCACCGCCCCCGACAGCTTGTACAGGTAGGCGTACGGGTCGACCAGGGCGCCCGGCACGAAGACCAGGCCGGCGCCGGAAGGCGTTCCCGTCGGCTCCATCACCACCGCGTTCCCGGCGTCGTGGATGCTGACCGCCGGGTCGCGCCACGCCGTCAGCGCGGCGGACCGGTCGCCCATCATCGGCGTGGACGCCCACGCGAGGAAGCCCACGACGACGAGTCCGAGCACGACGAGGATCGCCACCCCGGCAGTGCGGGCGCGGCGGAGGATTCGTCTGGACCGGCTCACCGGCATAGCGTAACCTGACAGTAAGCTTGCTGACTAATTTCTAGGCGAGGGAGTTGGGATGTCCGCACGTAAGCGCTGGGCGGGGCTGGTCTTCATCAGCATCGCGGTGGCCCTCATCATCGTCGACTCCACCATCGTGAACGTCGCCATCCCCTCCATCGTCGACGAGCTGAAGATCGGCTCGACCGGCGTCCAGTGGGTGCAGGAGTCGTACACGCTGGTGTTCGCGGCTCTCCTGCTGGTATTCGGCACACTGGCCGACCGCTTCGGCCGTCGCCGCATGCTCCTGATCGGAGTCGCCATCTTCACGGTCGCCTCGATCGGGGCTGCACTTGCTCCCACCGGCGCGTTCCTGATCGGCGCCCGGCTGGTGCAGGGCGTCGGCGGTGCGATGGTGCTGCCGACGACCCTGTCGATCATCAACGCGACGTTCCGCGGCAAGGAGAGGGCGATCGCCTTCGCCGTCTGGGGCTCGACGATCGGCGGCATGACGGCTGTCGGGCCGCTCCTCGGCGGCTGGCTCACCACGGCCTTCTCGTGGCGCTGGGCGTTCGGCATCAACATCCCGCTCGGCATCATCATCGTCGTCGGAGTGCTGGCGACCGTCACGGAGTCGCGCGACACCCGGAACGCCGGCGGCGTCGACGGCGTCGGCGCGCTGCTCTCCATCGTCACCAGCGCCAGCCTGGTCTTCGGGCTCATCGAAGGCCGCACGTACGGCTGGTGGCTGGTCGACACGCGCCCGCAGCTCGGCGACTGGTCGTGGCCCTTCGCGCTGTCGCCGGTGCCGATCGCCTTCGCGATAGCGATCGCCGGCGGCATCCTGTTCGTCCTCCGCGGCCGGGCGCGCATCCGCGCGGGGAAGAGCACGATGCTCGCGCTCGACCTGTTCCGCATCCCGTCGTTCCGCAACGGCAACGTGGCGGCCACGATCGTCTCGCTCGGCGAGTTCGGCATCATCCTGGCGCTGCCGATCTGGCTCCAGAACGTGCTCGGCTACAGTGCGCTCGACACCGGGCTCATCCTGCTCGCGCTGGCCATCGGGTCCTTCCTGGCGAGCGGTTTCGCGGGAGCGTTCGGAAACCGCATTCCGGCCGTCACGATCGTGCGGGTCGGGCTGGTGGCGGAGATCGTCGGAGTGGCGGGGCTGGGCCTCGTCATCTCCGCGTCCACGCCGTGGGGCGCTCTCATCCCGTTCCTGTTCGTCTACGGTTTCGGCGTCGGCCTCGCGACGGCGCAGCTGACCGGCGTCGTGCTCAAGGACGTTCCGGTCGACCAGAGCGGTCAGGGCTCCGGCACGACGAGCACCGCCCGGCAGATCGGCTCGGCCCTCGGTATCGCCGTGCTGGGAACGGTGCTCTTCGCGTCCGCGACGGCGGTGTTCCAGAGCAGCCTCGACGACCGCGGTGTGCCGACGGCCCAGCGCGATCAGCTGGTCTCCGCTGTCATCGACAGTTCGGGCGCGGCCATCGCCGGCCTCGAGCAGGACCCGCGGACCGCACCGATCGCGGCGGACGCGAAGGAGGCGTTCAGTGACGGCACCCGGTGGGCGGCGTTCTCCGCAGCCGGGTTCCTGGTCGTCGGTCTGCTCGCGACGCTGTCCCTCGGCGGCCGTCGTCCGCGCGACGGTGAGCCCGGGGAGCCGGGCGGCGAGGCGCCTGCGGGTGCCGAACCCCAGGCGCCGGCCGTCGCCGCCGATCCGCGCACGTCGTACACGGCGGACGACATCGCGCTCCTGGTGCAGCGATTGGCGGACGCGCTGGAGGAGGACCCCGAGCTCGCGCGGGCGCGGCTGGCCGCATCCCGGCTCGACCGGCGGTCCCGGGCACTGCTCACGCGGTTCTTCCGCGACCTCGCCCAGGGCTGAGGCGCGGGCCGCCGCGCGTCAGGCCCGCGCCTCGTGCACGTCCCGCGCCTTCAGCGTGCGGTACGTGGTGACGGGATGCGTCCCCAGCACGATCTTGCCGCGCGAGTGCAGGTTCTGCAGGTCGTCGTAGGCGTACGCGATCTCGTCCAGCGGGTAGAAGCCGGAGATGAGCAGGGTGAACGCCCGCTCATCCGCGAGCTGGGCCAGCCGCTGCAGCTGGGCCGTCCCGTGAGCGACCGACTCCGGGTCGTCCTGCAGCAGCCGCAGTTCCGTGTCGCGGCGGTCCTCGCTCGACCGGTAGCGCGACGGCGGCACGTTCAGGCGCTCGGCGAGCTCGCGGCCGTCCTGGCCGAAGTTGTCGATCAGGGCGTCCACGCCGTCCGGCGCCAGCTCGCGGATGCGCTCCTCGATGCCCTCGCCGTACCGGACCGGCTTGATGCCGAGCTGGCGCAGGTAGTCGAAGTTCCGGTCGCCGCAGGTGCCGATCACACGGGCACCCCGGTGCTTGGCGACCTGCGCCTCGATGCTCCCGACCGCGCCGGCGGCCGCGGAGATGACGACCGTGTCGCCCGCGCCGACGCGCACGTCGTCGAGCATGTCCAGGGCGGTCGCTCCGGCCAGGTACAGCCCGCCGGCGACCTCCCACGAGACGTGCGGCGGCTTGACCACCAGCGCCGCTGTGGGCACCACCACGTGTCGCGCGTGCGCCCCGGTGCGGACGTGCCCGATCACCTCGGCGCCTCGACGGAACCGCCCCGCGGCGTCCGCGACGACGACGATGCCCGCGAAGTCGCTGCCCGATGCGCGAGGGAACGGCTCGTCGGCCCACGCCGTCTCCCGGCCGCTCCGGATGAAGCCGTCGATGTGACTGATCCCCGTCGAGATCACCTCGACGACGACCTCGTCGGCTCCTGGCTCACGCAGCGGACGGGTCTTGCGCTCCAGCACGTCCACGTCGCCGTTGCGCTCGTACTCGACGACCGTGGTCTCCTGATACTTCTTCGTCATCATCGCCTGGCCTTCTGTTCGTGGCCGCCGTCAGTCGGTGGCCGTCCACTGCTCGCCGGGACGGTAGGAGCCGAAGCTCCACTCCCGCCCGCCGGGGTCGAGAACGCGTGCGCGCCGGCCGCCCCACTCGGTGTTCGCGGGTGGGAGCAGGGGGGTGCCCCCGGCGAACACGGCACGGGAGTACATCCCGTCGACGTCCTGCGTGATGAGGTACACGCCGGCCCCGGTCGAGGAGCCGACCAGCGGGGCGGTGGCGTAGTCGGCGTCGTTCGACGACAGCATCACGACCGTGTC
This sequence comes from Leifsonia sp. fls2-241-R2A-40a, assembly GCF_030209575.1. Classification (NCBI taxonomy): domain Bacteria; kingdom Bacillati; phylum Actinomycetota; class Actinomycetes; order Micrococcales; family Microbacteriaceae; genus Leifsonia; species Leifsonia sp. fls2-241-R2A-40a. The sequence goes on from NZ_JARVRS010000001.1 coordinate 1,905,132, forward strand.
AGCCCACCGCAGCTCGCTGTGGGTCACCGACCCGTCGGGCGCCGTCTGCAACAGGAGCGTCTCGAAGCCGAGCGCCTCCAGCCACGCGATCGCGCGGGCCGCGTCGCCGTAGCTCAGATAGACCGCTGACGAGATCATCGCTGCTCCTCGGTCGCCGGGCTGCCTCAGCCGGGCATCGGCCCGGTGAGCGGGGTGGCGTGCAGGTCCGCCCGGATGCCGTCGAGGACGGCGTGGACCGACACGCGCTTCGCCTCGGTGTCGACCACGTTCGCGGGGACCGTGACGATGAGACCGGACTGGTAGAAGGCGCGGATGCGGAACCCGCCCTGCCAGGAGTCCTCGGAGCTGTTGGCGCTCTCCGTGCCGCCGGACAGCTCGAAGCGCAGCAGGTCGGCCCGGCTCTCGACCCGCGTGATCACCTGGGCGTCGGGGGAGCCGTCGTCGATGACCTCGGCCGCGACGACGGTGTGGTCGGTGAAGATGCCGATGCGCAGCGTGACCGTCGAGAGGGCGGATGCCGCAGCGGCCCCCAGATAGATGATGCGGTCGTCGCCCACCGCCAGTTCGAGCTGGCGGATGAGAACGGAGTACCACGAGGGGTCCGCCCCGAGGAGCTCGCGCAGACCGCGCTCCTCATCGAGGAGAGCGCGGAGCTGCTCCTGGATCGCCGCCGTGTCGGTCATCGTGACGCCTTCCTTCGCGTGCGGGCCGGCGCTTCGCCGTACCCAGCATCAGCATATCCCTAGCTTGGCTAGAAAAGCGACGGCCTACACGCCCTGGTCGGCGCGAGCGGCGACGGTGTACTGCGCACCCCGATGCGTCGAGGGCAGCCGGTCGCCGGCGCCGTGAAGCTTGTTCCGCAAGGTGCCCGGCTGGTACTCCTCGGGGTAGGCCCCGCGGCGGCGCAGCTCCGGGATGACGAACTCGACGATGTCCTCGAAGGTGCCCGGTGTGATGGCATACGCGAGGTTGAACCCGTCGACGTCGGTGTCCTCGACCCACTCCTGCAGCTGGTCGGCGATCTCGACGGCGGAACCCACGATGAACGGGCCCAGTCCGCCGATCGCCCCGTTGCGGCCGATGTCGCGCACGGTCCACTCGCCGCCCTCGGCGTTCGGGCGCTGGAAGTTGGCGACGGCCGACTGGATGGCATTGCTCTCGACGTTGCCGATCGGCTCGTCGAGGTCGTACTGCGAAAGGTCGACGCCCATCCAGCCGGACATGAAGACGAGTGCGCCCTCGTCGCTCGTGTACTGCAGGAAGTCCTCGAACTTGGCCTGCGCCTTCTCGCTCGTCTCGTCGGTGATGATCGTGAGCAGCGTGTAGATGCGTGCGGAGTAGCGGTCGCGTCCCGCCGCCTCGAGTGCGTCGCGGAGCTTGCCGACGGTGGCCTTCAGCCCCTCCTTGGTGGAGGCGGCCACGAAGATGGCCTCCGCGTTCTCGGCGGCGAACGAGATGCCGCGCTTGGAGGCGCCGGCCTGGTAGATGACCGGCGTCCGCTGCGGGCTCGGCTCAGACAGGTGGATGCCCGGAACGGTGAAGTGCTTGCCGCGGTGGCCGATCTCGTGCACCTTCGACGGGTCGGTGAAGACGCCCGACTCGCGGTCGCGCACGACCGCGTCGTCCTCCCACGACCCCTCCCACAGCTTGTACAGCACCTCGAGGTACTCGTCGGCGTGGTCGTACCGGTCGTCGTGCTGCAGCTGGTCGTCGTGCCCCATGTTGCGGGCCGCGGAGGGGAGGTAGCCCGTGACGACGTTCCAGCCGACGCGTCCGTTGGTCAGGTGGTCGAGCGTCGACATGCGGCGCGCGAACGGGTAGGGGTGCTCGTAGGCGGTGCCCGCGGTGATCCCGAACCCCAGGTTCTCGGTCACCAGCGCCATCGCGGAGACCAGCAGGATGGGGTCGTTGACCGGGACCTGCGCGCCGTGGCGGATCGCGGCCTCGTTGCTCCCGCCGTAGACGTCGTAGGTGCCCAGCACGTCGGCGATGAAGATGCCGTCGAAGGTACCGCGCTCCAGCAGCTTGGCGAGCTCGGTCCAGTAGGTGAGGTCCTTGTACCGCCACGCCTGGTCCTCGGGGTGACGCCACATCCCGGACGACTGGTGGGCGACGCAGTTCATGTCGAAAGCGTTGAAGCGGATCTGCCTGGTCATGGCTCCAGGATGGGCGAAGCCCGCTGGGCGCGCACGTGGACCGTCACGCTGCGTAACGGTGGCGCCTCGGCGCCTCGGCGCCTCACGGCCGCTGCCGCAGGTGCTGCCGGGTGAGCTCCGCCATCTCCTCGTCGCTCAGCTCGTCCAGCTTGCGGCCCTCGCGGCGGTCCAGGCGCATCCAGCGCACGAAGAGGAGCACGAGCACCGGAACGTCGGCCATCTCGGCGATGAACCAGAGGAAGTCGCCCGAGAGGTGCTGGTCGTGGAGCGGAGTGGGGAACCAGAACGGCATGCGGGCGACGATCGCGGGGGCGTGATCGAGCACGCCGTCGTTGAGGCGCAGGAGCAGGCCGGGGATCGCATCCAGCAGCAGCTCGACGAACGCCAGCAGGAACTCGACCGTGATGAAGAACGCCGTGTGGATGACGGAGTGGGCGGCGATCGGGAGGACGAGCACCAGCCCGGCGAGCGGCGTGAGCACCGAGATGGTCCACTCCGACCACGGGGAGTCGCGGAGGATGGCCGCGACGGGCGTCAGGAAGACCAGGAACACGGCGCAGGCGATGAGCGGCGCGGCCATCGCGTTGCCGAAGAACCGCGCGGGCCACGACCGCATCGCACGGTCCGTGCGGCGACGCCCGCGCAGGCCGAGCGCCACGCGGGCGAGCGCGATCGGCCGGCCGAGTGCGAGGAGCGCCGGCACCACGAACAGCAGGAGCGCGATGCGCGTCGTGAACGCCCAGCGGAGGTCCGTGCTCTCGGCGCCGAGGAACCCGAACGAGACCACGGCGTACGAGCCGAGGCCCAGGAGGAGGAACGCGGCGGTCAGGCGCAGCGGCCACCGGTGACCGCGGCGCCGCAAGCGCGCCACCCCCGTGAGGTAGAGCGCGGCGGCGGCCAGCAGGACGATCGCGGCGGCGGGGTCGACGGACCAGGTGCTGAGGAAGACGGCGAGAGGTGGCGTGGTCGGCTCCGGTCGGTGGGGGTCGGGCCCATTCTGCAACTCGCGTCGCAGGCGCGGCTGAGGGAAGGCTCCATACTGGTCGCATGACCGTCGCCAGCCTGCTCGCATTCGCGGGCCTCTGCCTCGTCCTCGCCCTCACGCCGGGACCCGACACGTTCCTGGTACTCCGGTTCAGCCTGTCCCGCCAGAGCGCCGGGATCGCCGCCGCCGCGGGCACAGCGCTCGGCTCACTGGTGTGGGCGCTCGCCGTAGCGCTCGGTCTCGCCGCCCTCCTGGAGCAGTCCGCCGAGGTCTACCGGATTCTGAAGATCATCGGAGGTCTGTACCTCGTCTACCTCGGCGTGATGGCCTTCATCGCGAGCCGGAAGCGGACCAGCACCGGGGTCGAGCCGGCCCTGCGCCGCACGACCCTGCGCTCCGGCTTCGCGGCCGGGATGCTCTCCACGATGATGAATCCGAAGGTCGGACTGTTCTTCCTGGCGATCGCGCCCCAGTTCGTCCCGCACGACGACGCCGCGATCGGCAACACCCTCGTCCTCGGCGCGGTCGTCGCGGTGGTGGGCTCCCTCTATCTCGTGGTGGTCGCCCTGCTCGCGGGGCGGGCGGTCGCCTGGCTGAAGCGGCCGGCGGTGACGACGTGGCTGGAGCGGATCTCGGCCGGCATCCTCGCGGCGCTGGGCCTCGGCACGATCGCGCTCAGCGCCGAATCGTAGGGGCGTGAAAGAAGGGGAGGGATCAGCCGATCCCTCCCCTTCTTCTCTGCGGCGGTGTGACTGCCGTCAGCGCCGCGGGTTGTTGCGCCCTGGCGTTCCTGCGGCCAGCGCCAGCGTCTGCTGCAGCGCGGTGTACTCCGGCTTGGGCTGGAGGTTCTCGTCGTAGATGGTCGCGGCTCCCTCGCCCGGGAAGACTCCCGGCACCCACGAGTAGGCGTCGCCGAAGCCCCACACCGTGTACGAGAGGCACGCCCGCACCGCGAGGCACGCCTGCAGCGTGGTCGTGTACCCGGCGACCTGAGCGTTCTGCTCGACCGGCGTGACCGGCAGCGTCGTGCGCACATCCACCTCGGTCTCGGCCACCTTCAGCCCGAGCTTCGAGAACCGCTGGAGGTTGTTCAGCAGGTCCGGCAGCGGGTACTGGGTGTCCAGGTGGGTCTGGAAGCCGACGCCGTCGATCGGGACGCCCCGCGCCTTCAGGTCCTGGACCAGCTGGTACACCGCGTTGCTCTTCGGCCCCGTGAACTCGATGTTGTAGTCGTTGTAGAAGAGGAGGGCCTTCGGGTCGGCCTGGTGCGCCCAGCGGAACGCATCGGCGATGTAGCCCGGCCCGAGCTTCTGCAGCCAGATACTGTCGCGCAGCGTCCCGTCGTCGTTGAACGCCTCGTTGACCACATCCCACTGCCAGATCTTGCCCTTGAAGTGGGTGACCTCGTCCACGACGTGCTTCTTGAGGATGGCCCGGAGCTGGTCCGGCGTCATCGACGGTGCTGCCGCGGTCAGCCAGGCGGGCAGCTGGCTGTGCCAGACGAGCGTGTGGCCGCGCACCAGCTGGTCGTTCTGCTGGGCGAACGCGACGAGCCGGTCGGCGGCGGCCCAGTCGTAGGTGCCCTGGGTCGGCTCGACGACCTCCCACTTCATGACGTTCTCCGGAGTGACCGAGGAGAACTGGGATGCGGCGATCGCGCGGTACTGGTCGTTGGAGGCGAGAAGGTCGGTGTTGATCGCGGTGCCGATGCGGAGGCCCGACTGCGCGGCGAGCGACCGGAGGGAGTCCGCCGGAGCAGGGCTGTGGTGGGACGGCGCGGCCGGGGGGGCCGCGAAGGCGGCTCCCTGGGAGAGGATGACTGCTCCGGCCCCGATCACCGCAGTGGTGATGAGACCGGCACGAAGACGGAATGACACGCTGATACTCCTTTGTAAGCGTCGGACAGAATTTGTTGCGTCATCCAGCTAATGTGCGCCCCGAACGGGTGTCAAAGATTTTGGAAAACCCGGATTCGCGAGGGGAATGCCGAAGCGGCGGGGCAGCGCACGCGCGCTGCCCCGCCGCTCGCGGGTCTCGGGTCAGAACTGGTTCTGGCCGCCGTCGGCGAAGAGTTCCGCTCCCGTCACGAACGAGCTCTCGTCGCTCGCGAGGAAGTGGACCGCCTCCGCGATCTCCTGCGGGCGGGCCAGCCGGCCGAGCGGGACCCCCGCCGCGAGACCCTGGAGGAGGTCCGAAGCCGACGCGCCCTCGGGCGCGAGTCCGGCGAGGCCGGGTGTCTCGGTCGGGCCGGGGATGATCGTGTTCACGCGGATGCCGCGGGGTGCGAGCTCCGCCGCCCACGTGCGGCCGAGGGACCGGACGGCCGCCTTCGACGCGGCGTACATCCCGAAGGATGCGCTTCCCTTCGTCGCCGAGGTCGAGCCGAGCAGCACGATCCGGGCGCCGTCGTTCAGCACCGGGAGGGCCCTGGCGATCGTGAACACGGTGCCGCCCACGTTGCGGTCGAACGTGTCGCGGTAGTGCTCCCAGGTCGTCTGCTCGAGCGAACCGAACTCGCCGCCGCCGGCGTTCGCCACCACGATGTCCAGCCCGTTGCCCGCGCGGTCGATCTCCGCGAACAGTGTGTCCAGATCCTCCAGGCTGCTGACATCGCCGCGCACCGCGGTGACGTCGCTCGCCCCGGCGGCCCGCACCCGGTCGGCGGCCTCGTCGAGTCGCTCCTGGTTGCGGCCGGTGATGAACACGTGGCCCCCGTCGGCGGCGATCCGCTCGGCGATCGCCAGTCCGATGCCGCTGGTCGCCCCCGTGATCAGGGCGGTGGTGGTGGATGTCGAATCGGTCATTTCTCCTCCTCAGGATTGTGTACTGAGCGGTACAATTACGTGAGGGATGAGGTTATTCCCGTCCGCCCCGGGATGGATGCAGAGCGCACGCGGTTATATAGTTGACGCATATAAACAACCGTTTCCACGTACACGCGCGCACTCTGACAAGGACTTCCGTGGCCCGCTCCGGCATCTTCACCAAAGACCACCCGCACTACCGCTGGGTGGCGCTCTCCAACACCACGCTCGGCATGCTCATGGCGACGATCAATTCGTCGATCGTGATCATCTCGCTTCCCGCCATCTTCACCGGCGTCAAGCTGAACCCGCTCGAGCCGGGTAACGTCTCCTACCTGCTCTGGATGCTGATGGGCTACATGCTCGTCACCGCCGTGCTCGTCGTGATGTTCGGGCGGATGGGCGACCAGTTCGGACGCGTGCGCATCTACAACCTGGGCTTCGTCATCTTCACGCTGGCGGCCATCGCGCTGTGCCTCGACCCGTTCAGCGGAGGCCCGGGCGCCCTCTGGCTGATCGTCTGGCGGTTCGTCCAGGGTGTCGGCGGCGCGATGCTCTTCGCAAACTCGACCGCGATCCTGACCGACGCCTTCCCCGCGAACAAGCGCGGCTTCGCGCTCGGGCTCAATCAGGTCGCCGCGATCGCGGGCAGCTTCATCGGACTCATCCTCGGCGGCATCCTCGCCGAGATCGACTGGCGCGCGGTCTTCTTCGTCTCCGTGCCCTTCGGCGTGATCGGAACCATCTGGTCGATCAAGTCGCTGCACGAGGTCGGGCAGAAGAACCCGGGCCGCATCGACTGGATCGGCAACGCCACCTTCGGCGTCGGACTGATCGCCCTCCTCACCGGCATCACCTACGGCATCCAGCCCTACGGAGGGTCGTCGCAGGGCTGGGGGAACCCGTGGGTCCTCGGCTCGATCACCGGCGGCATCCTGCTTCTGGTCGCGTTCGTCTTCGTCGAGCAGCGGGTGTCGTCGCCGATGTTCGACATGCGGCTGTTCCGCATCCGGGCGTTCTCGTCGGGCATCTTCGCAGGCTTCCTCGCCGCGATCGGGCGAGGCGGCCTCCAATTCATGCTCATCATCTGGCTGCAGGGGATCTGGCTGCCGCTGCACGGCTACAGCTACGAGTCGACGCCGCTCTGGGCCGGTATCTACATGCTGCCGATCACGATCGGCTTCCTGGTCGCGGGTCCGATCTCCGGTGCGCTGTCCGACCGGTACGGCTCGCGCGGCTTCGCCACCGTCGGACTGCTGCTGGTCGCCGCGACGTTCATCGGTCTGCTGCTCATCCCCGTGAACTTCGAGTACTGGCAGTTCGCCCTTCTCACCGGGCTCAACGGAATCGGCTCCGGTCTGTTCTCGTCGCCTAACCGCACGGCGATCATGAACAGCGTGCCCGCCAACGAGCGCGGAGCCGCCTCCGGCATGGCCGGCGTCGCCCTCAACGCGGGCAGCTCCCTCTCCATCGGCATCTTCTTCTCGCTGATGATCGCCGGCCTGTCGGTCGCGCTGCCCTCGGCGCTGACGAACGGGCTGACCTCGCACGGCGTGCCCGGGAACATCGCCGCCCAGGTCGGGAACACCCCGCCCGTCGGCAGCCTGTTCGCCGCCTTCCTCGGCTACAACCCCATCCAGAGCCTGCTGGGACCGACCGGGATCCTGACCGCGCCGCACGTCGACGGGGCCACCCTGACCGGCAAGGAGTTCTTCCCGCAGCTCATCTCGGGGCCGTTCCACGACGGGCTCGTCGTCGTCTTCATCGCGGCGGCCGTCATGAGCGTCATAGGCGCCGTTGCATCCTTCCTCGGCGGGGCCAAGTATGTTCATGAGGAGGCCGTCGCACCCCAGCGTGTGGCCACCGAGGAAGGCGAGGAAGTCGGTGTCCACCGCGCATGAAGCTGACGAGCGGCCGGCGGCCGGAGCGGACGACGATGTCCCCGGCCGTCTGGCCCTGACCGTCGGTCGCCTGAACCGCCGCATCCGCTCCTCCACCGGAGGACTCAGTCACGGGCAGCTCTCCGCCCTCAGCACCATCGTGCGCCAGGGACCGCTGCGACCGAGCGAGCTCGCCGCCATCGAAGTCGCGGCCGCTCCGACCATCACGCGCATCGTCGCCGAGCTCGAGGCCCGCGGCCTCGTGGAGCGCGCGCCGGACCCGGAGGACCGTCGCTCGCTGTTCGTCTCCGGCACGGAGGCGGGCTCGACGCTGCTGCTGGAGGCGCGGTCGGACCGTGCCCGGGCCGTCGCGGACATCCTCCGCGAGCTGACGCCCGAGCAGGTCGAGGCGATCAGCGTCGCGCTCCCCGCGCTGGAGCAGGCCGCGCACGTCGTGCCGCCGCCCGCGTCCTGACCCACCGCTGCGCGCGGGCCCCCGTCGAGTTGCGACATGGTGTCGCCACTCGACGCTGATTCGCGCATCCACTCACCACTCGATGCCCCGGCTTAGTCCAGGGCTAGCAGGGCGGCTGCGGTCACGGCGAGGGCCAGGCCCACCCACTGCACGGGGGCGACGCGCTCACGCAGCACGACGGCGGCGAGCAGGATGGTCCCGGCCGGATACAGGGCGACGAGGACGGACATCGTCGTCAGATCGCCCACCCGCAGCCCGATCAGGATGAGGAGGTTGGCCGTCGCATCCAGCGCGCCTCCGGCGGACGCGATGCCGGTACCGCGCCGATCGAACCGGGGCACCGCATCCACCCGGTGCCGACGGCGCGAACGGAGTACCAGGATGCCGACCAGCGTCCACATCACGGCGCCGTTCACCGCGCGGTTGGCGAGCAGCGGGACGACCCCCGAATCGGGCGGAGTCTGGTCGAGCAGGATGAGGAAGACCCCGATCAGCGCGCCCGCCGCCACCGCCATCAGCAGTGCTCGCCCGCTGGGGCGCACGGCCCCCTTCTCCGGGACGAAACCGACCAGCACCACCGCGACCAGGGCGAGCCCGAGGGCGACCGAACCGACGAGCCCGAACCGGTCGCCGCCGATCAGTCCCCAGGTCATCGGGATGAGCGCCGACACCAGTGCAGTGAGCGGCGAGAGGATGCTCATCGGCCCGATCGCCAGGCAGGCGTAGAGGAGGCCGATGGCGACCGTTCCCACGAGGCCCGAGAGGGCGCCCCAGCCGACCGCAGCGGCGGACCACTCGCCGCCGACGATCGGGAAGGCGAGCAGCAGCAGGGCGAGCCCGCTGACCGCGCCGACCGCCGTGGCGCGGACCGGGCCGATGCGCCGCGCGGCCACCCCGCCGAAGAAGTCGGCGGATCCGTAGACGATGGCGCTCAGCAGCCCGAGGACTGCCGCCGGCATCAGCTCCCGGCCAGACGGTACGTGTGCAGCACCGCGCCCGAGTGGAAGCGCCTCAGCTCGGTCAGCTCGAACGTCCACTTCTCGCGGTCGTCCGGGAAGACGCGCAGCCCGCCGCCGATGAGCACGGGGTAGACGAGCAGGCGCAGCTCGTCGACGAGCCCCCAGACCAGGAGCGACTTGACCAGGGATGCGCTGCCCGCGACGAGGATGGGGCCGCCGTCGCCGTCCTTCAGCGACTGCACCGAGGCTCGCACCGGAGCCTCCAGGGCGGTGGCGTTCCAGACGAGCTCGCCGGGCCGGGAGGTGGCGACCGCCTTGGGCAGGGCGTTCATCGTGTCCGCGAACTCGCCCTCGCGCGACGGCCACGCGTCGGCGAACTGCTCGTAGGTGCGGCGGCCGAGGAGCAGGGATTCCGCCTCCAGGATCTCGCGCAGCTTGAACCCGCGGAGATCGTCGGAGCTGAACGGGATGGTCCAGCCGGAGTGCCGGTGGGTCGGCTCGCCGCCGGGCGCCTCGACGACGCCGTCGAGGGTCATGAACTCCGTCACGATGAGCCGGCGCATGTGGGCGATGGTACCCGAGTGGTGGTTGCGGGTGCGCGCGTCATCCACAGATCCGCCGCTCCCGGCCCGGGGTCGGCGGCCGCCGTTACGATCGAGGGATGAGCTTCACCGACGGCTGGATCCCCGACGACCGGGACGCGCCTCCTCTCGACGAGGAGCCGCCCTTCCCCGAGTTCGGCGACCCGTACGCCGGAGCGCCGCGGTCGGGTGGCGCGGCGCGGTCGGGTGGTGCGGCGGTCGCCGCGGCACCGCCCGTCGTGCGCGCGACCCCGCCGCAGTACGGGTCGGCCGCCGAGGCGCTGAAGACGGTCTTCGGGTACGACGGGTTCCGCGGCCAGCAGCAGGCGATCATCGAGCGCGTGACGGCCGGCGGCGACGCGGTCGTCCTCATGCCCACCGGCGGCGGGAAGAGCCTCTGCTACCAGATCCCGTCGCTGCTCCGCGAGGGCACCGGCGTGGTCGTCTCGCCGCTGATCGCCCTCATGCAAGACCAGGTGGATGCGCTGATGGCGGTCGGCGTGCGCGCCGCCTTCCTCAACTCCACGCAAGACGCGGCGGCGCGATCCGCGGTCGAGCGGGCCTACCTGGCGGGTGAGCTCGACGTGCTCTACGTGGCGCCGGAGCGGCTGTCGTCCGAGGCGACGAAGCGCTTCCTCGAACGCGGCACGGTCGCACTGTTCGCCATCGACGAGGCGCACTGCGTGTCCCAGTGGGGCCACGACTTCCGTCCCGACTACCTCGCGCTCTCCGAGCTCGCCGATCGCTGGCCCGACGTCCCGCGCATCGCCCTCACGGCCACGGCGACCGAGGCGACCCACCGCGAGCTGACCTCCCGGTTGCGGCTCGAGGGCGCGGAGCACTTCGTCTCCGACTTCGACCGTCCGAACATCCAGTACCGCATCGTGCCCAAGGCCGAGCCACGCAAGCAGCTGCTCGACTTCATCACCAGCGAGCACCCGAACGATGCCGGGATCGTCTACGCGCTGTCGCGGGCGTCGGTCGAGAAGACGGCCGAGTTCCTGTTGTCGCGCGGCCTGACCGCGCTGCCGTATCACGCCGGCCTCGAGGCCCGGCAGCGGGCGGAGACGCAGGCGCGCTTCCTCCGCGAGGAGGGTGTCATCGTCGTCGCGACCATCGCCTTCGGCATGGGCATCGACAAGCCCGACGTACGCTTCGTCGCGCACATCGACCTGCCCAAGTCGGTGGAGGGGTACTACCAGGAGACGGGTCGCGCCGGCCGTGACGGTCTGCCGTCGACCGCGTGGCTGGCGTACGGCCTGCAAGACGTCGTGCAGCAGCGCCGCATGATCGACGACTCTCCGGGCGACCTCGCGCACCGCCGTCGGCTGACGCAGCACCTGGATGCGATGCTCGCCCTGTGCGAGACCGTCCAGTGCCGTCGCATCAACCTGCTCGCCTACTTCGGGCAGTCGTCCGGGCCGTGCGGCAACTGCGACACCTGCCTGACGCCGCCGGAGACCTGGGACGGCACGGTCCCCGCCCAGAAGCTGCTGTCGACGGTGGTCCGCCTGCAGCGCGAGCGCAACCAGAAGTTCGGTGCAGGGCACCTGGTCGACATCCTGCGCGGCAAGCGCACGCCCCGCGTCGACCAGTACGGCCACGACCGGCTCTCCACCTGGGCGATCGGCGACGACCTGAGCGAGAGCCAGTGGCGCGGGGTCGTCCGCCAGCTCATCGCCCAAGAGTTGCTGAAGCCTGAGGGCGAGTACGGCGTGCTGACCCTGACGCCCGCGAGCCCGGAGGTGCTGACCGGCGGACGCTCCGTGGTGCTGCGGCGCGAGCCCGACCGTCCGGAACGTGCGGCGCGCAGCTCCCGCAGCACGGCATCCGCCGACCTGGCCGCGGCCGACCAGCCCCTCTTCGAGGCGCTGCGCACCTGGCGCGCAGGTCAGGCCCGCGAGCAGGGCATCCCCGCCTACATCGTCTTCGGCGATGCGACCCTGCGCGCCGTCGCCGCGGCCCGCCCCGCCTCCCTCGCCGACCTCGACGGCATCAGCGGCATCGGAGCCAAGAAGCGCGACGCCTACGGCGAGGCGCTCCTCACCGTCATCGCCGACGCGACCGCCTGACCCGCCCGGGGCCGGCTCCCGCAGCCGGTCCCCGGGCCCCCGCAGCGTCGGAGATCGGGCCGCCATCGGCGGAGATTCGCCCGGATCGGGCGCGATTCTCCTGCTGCACCGCGGTGCGTCGGAGAGTCGGGGCCGGTACTCCGACGCACGCGCCCCTTTGCAGACCGGGAACAGCGGCGTACCGTCCGTCGTTCGGGCGGGCGACCAGGGAATTCTTTCCGGCCGCCCGACGTTATGACATTGAACGATTACTGCGGCGATCTCGAAGGAGGAAGTAGTAGATGGCACGAATGATCGAAGAGCTCGAGGATGAGACCGGCGCCGTCGTCAAGTACAAGCGTCACGTGAACGGCCGGGGCCTCGTCTCGCCGTCCGCGCGAGTGGCCGAGTCGGCCTATATCGAGCCGACCGCGTACGTGGAGGCTGACGCGCGCGTCGGCATGGAGGCGTACGTCGGAGCCGGCAGCTGGATCGACAAGGGCGCGACCGTGGGGGACCGCACCTTCGTCGGAGCGAACGTCCACGTCGGTGCGGGATGCATCGTCGGCAGCGGCGCGAAGATCGGCAGCGGCGTGAAGCTGGGCGAGAACGCGATGGTCGGCAACGGCGCGCGCCTCGAGCGCGACACGCAGGTTCCCGCAGGCTCGGTCATCGAGCTCAAGGGAGCGGCAGCCGCACGGGCGGCCCTCGCCACCCCGCTCCGGGCTCCGCGCCCGCAGCAGCGGGACACCCGCCTCCCGCGCACCCGCCGCGCCGCCTGACCCCCGGCCCCACCCCGACACCCGCGGCCCGCAGCCGCCGAGCACAGCAAAAGCGCCGCTCCCGGAACCTCCGGGGCGGCGCTTTTCCTGTGCTCGGCGGCTACACAACCCGCGCGAGGCGGCTACGCAACCCGTGTGAGGCGGCTCCGCGCGTTGTGCGGCTTCTCACGGGCGGCGGCCCCGGTTTTGGAGGTTCCCACAAACGAACGGTCGGGCGTCGGATGCGCGGTTTGTAGGCGGCGCACCGACGGTTTCCGGTTCCGGGCGGCCCGGTCGTAGCGTGGCGGCATCCCACGATTTCGATAGGAGACGTCATGGTCGACACTGCCGAACGCGTCCCGAGCGCCACCCCCTCATCCACCCCGGCGAAAGCTCCCGAGCCAGCCCGAACCGCGCAGACGGCGCCCACCGGCGCGGCGCCGCGCGTCGACGTCGAGGCGCTCGGTCGTCAGCTGCTCGGTGAGTGGGCGGAGGCCCGCCTGGCGTCGCGCGAGCTGTCGTCGCGTCCGGAGATGCAGAAGCAGGAGGGGCTGTCCGTCGCCGACCACCGCACGCGCGTCTTCGGGCAGCTGAAGCTGCTGGTCGAGAACGGCCAGGTGCACCGCGCCTTCCCGAAGTCGGTCGGCGGCCGTGAGGACAACGGCGGCAACATCGCCGCGTTCGAGGAGCTCGTCGCAGCCGACCCGTCCGTCCAGATCAAGTCTGGCGTGCAGTGGGGGCTCTTCGGCTCGGCGGTGATGCACCTCGGCACCGAGGAGCACCACAAGAAGTACCTGCCCGCGATCATGTCGCTGGATGTCCCCGGCGCCTTCGCCATGACCGAGACCGGGCACGGCTCCGACGTCGCGAGCGTCGCCACCACCGCGACGTACGACCCGGAGACCCAGGAGTTCGTGATCGACACCCCGTTCCGGGGCGCGTGGAAGGACTACCTCGGCAACGCCGCTGTGGATGCGACCGCCGCGGTGGTCTTCGCCCAGCTGATCACGAAGAACGTCAACCACGGCGTGCACGCCTTCTACGTCCCCATCCGGGATGCGAACGGCGACTTCCTGCCGGGCATCGGCGGAGAGGACGACGGCCAGAAGGGCGGCCTCAACGGCATCGACAACGGCCGCCTGCACTTCACCGGCGTCCGCATCCCGCGCACCGACCTGCTGAACCGCTACGGCGACGTCGCGGAGGACGGCACGTACACCTCCCCGATCGAGAGCCCCGGGCGCCGCTTCTTCACGATGCTCGGCACGCTGGTCCAGGGACGCGTCTCGCTCGACGGGTCCGCGGTGATCGCCGCGAAGATCGGACTGAAGATCGCGATCACGTACGGCGACCAGCGCCGTCAGTTCACCGCGGGAAGCGACTCGGACGAAGAGGTCATCCTCGACTACCAGCGCCACCAGCGCCGCCTGCTTCCGCTGCTGGCCACCACGTACGCCGCGAGCTTCGCCCACGAGGTGTTCCTGAAGAAGTTCGACGACGTGTTCAGCGGCAAGACGGACACCGACACGGACCGGCAGGACCTGGAGACCATCGCGGCCGCCCTCAAGCCGTTGAGCACGTGGCATGCGCTCGACACGCTGCAGGAGGCGCGCGAGGCGTGCGGCGGGTCCGGATTCCTCACCGAGAACCGGCTCACGTCCCTCCGCCAGGACCTGGATATCTGGGTCACGTTCGAGGGCGACAACAACGTGCTGCTGCAGCTCGTCGCGAAGCGTCTGCTGACCGACTACAGCCGCAAGTTCGCCAAGGCGGACGCCGGGGCGCTCGCCCGTTACGTCGTCACCCAGGCGGCGGGCAAGGCGTACCACGGCACCGGTCTCCGGAGCGCGGCTCAGACGGTCCGCGACTTCGGTTCGACCGCCCGGGCGGTCAACTGGCTGCAGGAGCCGACCACGCAGCGCGAACTGCTCACGGCGCGGGTTGAGACGATGATCGCTCAGATCGCCGGCCGCCTGCGCCCCGCGTCCAAGCTGGGCAAGAAGGCCGCCGCCGACCTGTTCAACTCGCAGCAGAACGAGCTCATCGAGGCGGCTCGCGCTCACGCCGAGCTGCTGCAGTGGGAGGCGTTCACGGACGCGCTGGAGCAGGCTCCGGACGCCGGCACGAAGCAGGTCCTCACCTGGCTCCGCGACCTGTTCGGCTTCGGGCTGATCGAGAAGCACCTCGCCTGGTACCTGATGAACGGACGCCTCTCGCCCCAGCGGGCGCAGGCGGTCCGTGCGTACATCGACCGGCTGCTGACGCGCATCCGCCCGCACGCCGTCGACCTGGTGGATGCGTTCGGCTACGGTCCCGAGCTCGTCCGGGCGAAGATCGCGTCGGGTGCGGAGGCGGAGCGCCAGGCGGAGGCTCGCGCCTACTACGCCGAGCGCCGTGCCGCCGGCACCCTCCCCACGCAGGAGAAGTCGCAGAAGAAGCGCTGACCCCGGCAGGGGTTCGTCACGAATGTCGTTCATTCGTCACGAATGAGCGACATTCGTGACGAATCGAGACGGGGCTACAGCAGCCCGAGGGCGCGCACCGCGTCGCGCTCGGCCACGAGCTCGGCGACGGACGCGTCGATGCGCTCGCGCGAGAACGCGTCCACGGACAGCCCTTGGACGATCCGCCACTCGCCGTCGACCGACTGCACCGGGAACGACGACACCAGGCCCTCCGGCACGCCGTACGACCCGTCGGACACCACGCCCGCGCTGGTCCAGCGTTCGCCCGTCCCGTTCACCCAGTCGTGCACGTGGTCGATGGCGGCGCTCGCCGCCGACGCGGCCGATGACGCCCCGCGGACGTCGATGATCTCCGCGCCGCGCTTGGCGACCCGCGGGATGTACTCGTCGGCCAGCCAGCGCTCGTCCACCAGCTCCGTCGCCGGGCGCCCGTCCACCGTCGCGTGCGACAAGTCGGGGTACTGGCTCGCCGAGTGGTTGCCCCACACGATGACGCCCTCCACGGACCGCACCGGCACGTGGAGGTGGCGGGCGAGCTGGGCGACGGCCCGGTTGTGGTCGAGGCGCGTCATCGCGGTGAACCGCTCGCGGGGCACGTCCGGCGCGTGGGCGCTCGCGATGAGGGCGTTCGTGTTGGCCGGGTTCCCGACGACGAGCACGCGCACGTCGGGGGCGGCGCCCGCGTTGATCGCCGCACCCTGCGGACCGAAGATCGCGCCGTTGGCCTCGAGCAGGTCGCTGCGCTCCATCCCGGGTCCACGCGGCCGGGCGCCGACGAGCAGTGCCACGTTCACCCCGTCGAAGGCGGCCCGGGCGTCGTCGGTCACGTCGACGCCGTGCAGCAGCGGGTAGGCGCCGTCCTCCAGCTCCAGGGCGGTCCCCTCGGCCGCCCGCAGGCCCGCGGGGATCTCCAGCAGGCGGAGCCGCACGGGCGTCTCCCGCCCGAGCAGCTGGCCCGAGGCGATGCGGAACAGCAGGGCATAGCCGATCTGCCCGGCCGCCCCGGTCACGGTGACGTTCACAGGGCTCGTGGATGCGCTCACGCAGCCGAGCCTAGACCGCCGCGACCACGCCAGGACCTCGCGGATCGCGGCGTACGTTGTGGGGCATGACGTTCGATCCGAATGCCGACATCAGTGGAGGGCGGGTCCGCCGCCGTGGCCGTACAGCGGGTATCGCGACGGGCGGTGTGGGCCTGGGGGCCATCGCCATCCTGCTCATCTCCCAGTTCCTGGGCGTCGACCTGACCGGCCTGGTCGGCGGGGGAGACCAGGGCTCCAGCACGCAGCAGATCGGCACCGGCGACCAGGCGGTTTCCTGCAAGTCGGGCGCCGAGGCGAACGCGAGCATCGACTGCCGGATGCAGGGGGTGGCCGCCTCCCTCGACACCTACTGGTCGAAGGAGCTCCCGCAACTGGGCGCCGGCTACTCGTCGCCCGAGTTCGTGCTCTTCACCGACCAGACGGGCACGGGATGCGGTTCCGCGACGAGCGCCGTCGGCCCGTTCTACTGCCCGCCCGACCGCACCCTGTACGTCGACACCGGCTTCTACGACGAGCTGCGCACGCGCTTCGGCGCGAGCGGTGGGCCGCTGGCCGAGATGTACGTGGTCGCGCACGAGTGGGGCCACCACATCCAGAACATCGGCGGCATCATGGAGCAGCACGCCGGCCGCGAGACCGGTCCGACGTCGGACAGCGTGCGCACCGAGCTGCAGGCGGACTGCTTCGCGGGAAGCTGGGCCGGCGCGGCGTCGAGCACAGCGGACGAGAACGGCCGACCCTTCCTCGAGCCGATCACTGACGCGCAGATCGCGGACGCCCTGAGTGCCGCGGCGGCGGTCGGCGACGACCGCATCCAGAAGGCCGCGACGGGAAGCGTGGACCCCGAGGGATGGACGCACGGCTCGGCCGAGCAGCGCCAGCGCTGGTTCTCGACCGGCTACAAGCAGGGCGCGAAGGCCTGCGACACGTTCTCCGTCCCCGGATCCGGCCTCTGACCTGGCACGGAAGGGGCGCGGTATCCCGCTAGCCTCGACCCATGCGGACCCTGTACCCGGAGATCGAGCCCTACGACAGCGGCATGCTCGATGTGGGCGATGACCAGCAGCTTTACTGGGAAGTGAGCGGAAACCCGGAAGGGAAGCCGGTCGTTTTCCTGCACGGTGGACCGGGCGGCGCGACGACGCCGGCGCACCGTCGGCTGTTCGATCCGGAGCGATACCGCATCGTGCTGTTCGATCAGCGAATGTGCGGGCGCAGTCTGCCGCACGCCAGCGAGCCCGAGGCGGACCTGGCCGTGAACACGACCTGGCACCTGGTGGAGGACATCGAGCGCCTGCGCGAGCACCTCGAGGTCGAGCGCTGGCAGGTGTTCGGCGGCTCGTGGGGCAGCACGCTCGCGCTCGCCTACGCGGAGACGCATCCGGACCGGGTGACCGAGCTGGTGCTGCGCGGCATCTTCACCCTGCGTGCGCAGGAGCTGGACTGGTTCTACGAGGGCGGCGCGGCGGCGCTCTTCCCCGACCTGTGGGAGGGGTTCATCGAGCCCGTGCCCGCGGGGGAGCGGTCGCACCTGATGCGGGCGTACCACCGGCTGCTCTCCGACCCGGACCCGGCTGTGCACCAGCCCGCCGCCGTGGCCTGGTCGCGGTGGGAGTCGTCGACCATCACCCTGCTGCCGCGTCCCGAACTCGTGGCGTCGTTCACGGAGCAGGACTACGCGGTGGCCTTCGCGCGCATCGAGAACCACTACTTCGTCAACGGCGGCTGGTTCGAGGAGGGCCAGCTGATCCGTGACGCCCCGAAGCTCGCCGGCATCCCGACGGTGATCGTGCAGGGCCGCTACGACGTGTGCACCCCGCCGATGACGGCGTGGGATCTGCACCGGGCGCTCCCGGAGGCGGACCTGCGCATGATCCCGGATGCGGGGCACGCCTTCGACGAGCCGGGCATCCTGGATGCGCTGATCGAGGCGACGGACCGCTTCGCCGCGGACGCCGACGAGTCGGCGGACGCCGAAGAGTCGGCGGACGCCGAACAACCGGACGACACCGAGGAGCCGACCGGTATGGAGGACGACTCAGCCGGCTAGTGCCGCGAGCGCCTGCCGCAACTGGGTGGACGACGTGGTCATCGTGTACGGGAAGTACACGACCTCGACGCCGACCGCCGCGAACTCGCGCTCGAGGCGGAGTCCCTTCTCGGTGCCGCGCCAGTCGTCGCCCTTGAAGAAGACGTCGAACTGCAGCTCGCGCCACATGTCGAGCTTGTCGGGGACCGTCTCGGCGACCGCCTCGTCGACGTAGTCGATGCTGCGGACGATCTCCAGGCGCT
This sequence comes from Leifsonia sp. fls2-241-R2A-40a, assembly GCF_030209575.1. NCBI lineage: Bacteria > Bacillati > Actinomycetota > Actinomycetes > Micrococcales > Microbacteriaceae > Leifsonia > Leifsonia sp. fls2-241-R2A-40a. Next base: position 1,923,584 of record NZ_JARVRS010000001.1, read on the forward strand.
CGGCGAGCGGGATGACCGGCGAGATGCCTTTGGTCAGTCCGAGCATCTCGTCGGAGACGACGCCTGCGATGAGGTAGTCGCACTGACTCTTGGCGTGTTTCAGGATGTTCAGGTGTCCGATGTGGAACAGATCGAATGCTCCTGCGGCGTAGCCGACGCGTCGGGTCACGGCTTCCCCCCTTGGGTTTGAGATATCCTCACCATTCTGGCGTATTAGTGAGGATTTGTCACCAGGGGTGACGGGGGGATCGGGCGGATCAGCTCCTGGTCGCTCGGAGGGTGTGTGCCACCCGCTGGGCCAGCGGGTCGATCTGGCCGAGCGCAGCGACGAAAGCGGCCTCGCCCCGGCCGTACGGATCAAGGATGTCGCCCTCGTCGTAACCGCGCCGGGTCGCCGACCCGAGCGAACGGACGCGCTGGGTCGGCCGGTGGGCCGCGGCCCAGGCAACGAGGTCGGCGGGAGAGAGGCCCTCCGGTGCGTCGGCGGACGCCTCGTCGAACTCGGTGAAGGTGAAGACCCGCCGGACGACGGCGGGAACATGCTCCATCACCCAGGCGCGGTGCTGCTGCGTCGCCGTCAGGATGAGGTCCGAGCCGAGCAGCAGCTGGCGGTCGGCCTGCCGCGCCGAGAAGCGGTCCACCTCGATTCCGCGCTCCTCCAGCATCCGGTCCATGGGGGGATGGACCGGCCAGCCGACCTCAGCGTGGGTGCCGGCAGAGGTGACCGAGAATCGTCCGTCGGACTCCAATTCCTGGGCCAGGACGTACTGCATCGCGGGCGAGCGGCAGATGTTGCCCGTGCAGACGGTGAGGATGCGGAAGGGCATGTCTCCATTCTGTCCGATTGGACTACCACCCGAATTGGGGGGTTATAGTCTCCTGGTGGCTTCCCGCGACTGCCGGTAGGTTTGCCGGTTACGATCCGCTAAACGGCCAACGCTCTGCTAGGTTGCAGGGAAGCTCCGCGCAGAAGGCCTGGTCTCACCTTCGTTTTCTGTTCGTGAACTAACCAGCATTGGAAGACAGTCCATGGTCCGCAAGGCCAGACACCGCCTCGCCAACACCCCCACCTCCCCCACTCATCCGACACGATCCCCCAACCGGCTCAAAGGTCTCCTCGCCGGTCTCGGCATCACCGCCGTGGCCGCTACGGCGGTCCTGACGATGCCGCTGGGTGCGACGGCTGCGACCTCGTACGACACGGGGAAGACCGTCGTCTCCGACGCCTTCAACCGCTCCATCGCGAGCGGCTGGGGCAGCGCCGCTGTCGGCGGCACCTACTCCGTCAGCAAGCAGGGCGGAATCTCCGTGTCGCCCTCCGCGGGCGGCGCCCTGACGGCTCCGGCCCCGGGCCAGTCGACCCAGGCCCTGCTCGGCTCCATCGCGGAGCGCGACATCCACGCAACGGATCAGCTGACCGTCTCCGCCCTGCCGAGCTCCGGCAACGGCGTGTACTCCGCCGTGCGGCTCCGCGTCGCCGGTGCGCACGCCTATGTCGCTCAGCTGCGCGTCAACCCGCGCGGCGTGGCGACCCTCGCCGTGCTCCGCGCCGGCGACGCCGGTGGCCAGCAGGCGACCCTCGCCCCCGAGCGTGTGGCCGTCCCGAAGGTGGCCGCCGGTCAGCAGCTCATCCTGGAGGCCCAGGCGACGGGGACCAACCCCGTCACCATCTCCGCGCGTGCCTATGTGAAGGGCTCCGCTGCCCCCGCGTGGCAGAGCGTCGCGACGGACTCGTCCGCCCAGCGCCTCGCCGGCGCCGGTGCGCTCGCTGTCTGGACCTACGCGTCGAGCGCATCCTCTCCTGTGACGCTCCGCCACTCGGCGCTGAACGCCCAGCAGCTGCTCCCGCGCACGTCGACCACTCCGATCCCGAAGCCGACGATCACGCCGAAGCCGACCGCGACTCCGGCGCCCCCGGTCACCCCGCCGGCGCCCCCCGCGCCGCCGGCTCCCCCGGCTCCGCCGGCGCCTCCGGCTCCGCCCGCACCTCCGGCACCGCCGGCACCGGGCACCGGCGGCTCGACGAACGTCGTCACCGCAGGTCTCGACCTGACCGGCGTCCGTAAGACCACCGGGTCCGTCGACCCCGGCCAGACCGCCTACCCGGTCCCCGCCAACGCGATCTTCGTGTCGCTGCAGGGCTCCGACAGCGGCTCCGGCTCGCAGGCCAGCCCGTTCCGCACGGTGGCGAAGGCCATCCAGGCCGCTGTCTCCGGACAGACCATCGTGCTCCGCGCCGGCTCGTACAACGAGAGCGTGACCCTTCCCCCGGGCAAGCAGCTGACGCTGCAGTCGTTCCCGCACGAGGCCGTCTGGTTCGACGGCAGCGTCCCGGTGACGTCCTGGACCAAGAGCGGTTCCGTGTGGATCTCCACCGGCTGGAACCACGTGTTCGACCACAGCCCGACGTACTCCCGTGGAGCACCCGACGGCACGGCCGACGCCTGGACCTGGATCAACCCCGCCTACCCGATGGCCGCGCACCCCGACCAGCTGTTCGTGAAGGGCACGTCCCTTCAGCAGGTGTCGCGTGCGGCCCAGGTCGTCCCGGGCACCTTCGCCTACGACGAGGCGTCGAAGACGCTGATCACGGGAACCGACCCCTCCGGTGGCGACACCCGGGCGAGCACGCTGCAGAAGGCCATCACGGTCGCGAACAGCGGTGACGTCCTCCGCGGTTTCGGCATCCGCCGCTACGCCGACTCTGTTCCCGACATGGGCGCACTGACGGCCGGCAAGGGCAGCACGACTCTCGAGAACGTCGCCGTCACGGACAACGCGACCCAGGGCATCTTCCTGGGCGGGGCGAACAACATCGTCCGCAACGTCACCGTGGCGCGCAACGGCCTCACCGGTCTGCACCTCGACTACGCCGACAACCTGACGGTGAAGAACCTCCTCGCGGCGTACAACACCGACGAGCACTTCAACACCTCCCCGGTGTCGGGCGGTCTGAAGATCACGCGTTCGCGCGGGGTCAGCGTGACCGACAGCGCGTTCGTCGGCAACTACGGCCAGGGTCTCTGGACGGACATGGCGGTCTACGACATGACGTTCGCGAACAACGACTACCTCCGCAACCTGGGCAACGGTCTCGTCATCGAGATCTCCGGGAAGGCGCTGGTGTCGAACGCGAAGTCCATCGGAAACGCGATGGGCGGCATCAAGGTAGACAGTTCCGCCGATGTCCACATCTGGAACTCGACCCTCGCCGACAACAAGCGTGACGTCGACATCACCCAGTCGACCCGCCGCGGCACCAACGCGTCGGACTACGGTCACGACCCGCGACGTCCGTTCCCGGACCCGACCATGACCTGGATCAGCTCCGGCACCCAGGTGAAGAACTCGATCCTGTCCGGATCGACCGGCAACTGCGTGCTGTGCATGGAGGACTACTCCCACCAGTTCTCCGCAGCGACACTGGGCACGAGCGTCTCGAACAACCTCTACCAGCGACCCTCGGCCTCGCAGCCGAGCTGGCTGTCGGTGTGGTCGCGTGGCGCCAGCAACCCGGCGATCTACTCCACGCTGAGCGCGTTCCAGAGCGGAACCGGTCAGGGCGGATCGAGCGCCGAGATCGTCGGCCCGAGCCTCGTCACCGCGACGGGCGCTCCGACGGCGGTCGCACAGGCCCACGGTTCGCTGGCGACAGCGGTCCCGGCGCAGGTCGCTTCACTGGCCGGCCAGCCGGCCGGAGTCCCGCACCTCGGGGCCTGGTGATGCGAGCGCGGCCCGCCGTGCGAGGTCGCGCCTGACCCACCAGAAGTTGGGGATCACCTGGCAGAGCAGGACGGAGATCGCCGTTCCGACGATCGGCCCTCCTGCTCCCAGGACCCCGATGAGGTACCACGACAGGCCGAGATTGAGGGGCACGCTGACCAGGATCGGCCAGACCTGGAAGGCGAGCCCCCGCTCGTCCGTCATGTACATCCCGATCGGGTACTTGGCTGCTTGCAGTGTGATGAACACCACGTAGCCACCGATCAGCCAGCCGTCGAGCGTGATCCGTCCAGCGGAGACGAACGACGTCAGCAGCGGCGCGATGAGGGCGAGCAGGACGGCCCCCACCAAGCCGAGCACGGTGAACCAGAGGGTCGGCCGGAGCGGTGATGTCACCGTCCGGTCGGCCCTCGCCCGTGCGAAGATCGGCCACAGCGCGATGCCCGAGGCGGCGATGGTGGCCAGCAGGATGTTGAAGAGCTGCGACGCCAGGTTGTACTGCGCCAGCTCGTCGCCGGTCGTCAGATGGCTGAGCAGCAGCCGGTCGGTCTGCATCGCGATCGGCAGGGCGATCATCTGCACCAGCATCGGCCACGCGGTGCTCCGTACGCGGACGCCCGGGTAGCGCCGCGGGTGCAGCGCCTCCCGCACGGCCGGACCCAGCTGGCGAGGCAGCGCGCGCGACGCCAGCAGCAGGCAGAGGATGGAGCACGCCGCGCTGGCGAGGAACGAGTAGACGGCGATCGCCGACTCGGCCGGCAGCGCGAGCATCGCCGACCCGGCGACCAGCACGAAGATGATCGGCGCCACGACGGCCTGCGTCGCCACCTGGAGCGCGTTGCGGCCCAGCCCGATGAGCAGCCGCGGACCGATCGCCAACGGCAGCGCGAGTCCGAACACCACTCCGCACACCAGGGCCGCGGTGCTTCCGCTGCCCGGGATCAGGCCCGCTCCGAGCAGGGTCGGCCACAGCCCGAACAGGCTGATCAGGATGCACACGGCCACGATCACGAGGCCGGACATCGTGAGCACGCGGATCGTGGTGGCGATGGTCCGCCGCAGCGTCTCATCCCGTCGCGGGTCGTCGGAGGAGGCGACGGCGTTGATGAGCACAGCGCCCATCCCGAGGTCGGCGAACGGCAGTAGTGCCGGCAGCGCGGTCAGCAGGCCGTACTGGGCGTAGGCGGCGACGCCGAAGTTCTGGATGATGACGCGGCTGGTGACGATCCCGAGCAGCCCGGAGATCCCCATCACGATCACCTTGGCGGCGGCGGTGGAGCCGACGGCGGTGGCCATCCGGCTGCGCGGCCGGGTCGCGACGTGCGTCATGCGGTCGCCCCCTTCGGCTGGAACAGCCAGCGGTCGGCCGCGAGGCGGCCGTCCTCGTGCGGCAGCGTGCTCAGGATGCGCTGAGCGTCGGCGACCGCATCCTGCTGCGAGGTGAGCGAGTGCGCGAGCGCGGTGCCCCACTCGGCCGGGGCGGCGTGCGGGGCGAGCACCGTGTGCCCGTTCTCTGTGAGCCAGGCGGCCAGGCCGGTCTCGGAGCTGGTCACGATCCGGCACCCGTGGGCGAGCGCCTCGACGATCGGGAGGCCGATCTGCTCGCGCCACAGCGGGCGCGGCTGGGAGGGGAGCACGAGAGTGCGCGCGGCCCGGAGTTCGCGGTGGATGTCCGCTCGGGGCGGGTCGACCAGCAGCCGGATGCTCGGGTCGGCCGCGGCGGCGCGGCGCACGTCGTCCTCCAGCGGCCCCATCCCGACGATCACGAGGGTGGCGTCGGGGCGCGCGGTCCGGACCGCGGGCCACGCCGCGAGCAGCTGGGGGAGTCCCTTCCGCTCGCTGAGCGAGCCGACGAACAGCACGCGCGAGCCGTCGCGCGGTGACGCGGCGCAGTCGCAGGCAGAGGGAAGAGCCGGGATGAGCGTCGCGTCCTTCGCCGCCGGGAATCGGCGGGCGTACACGTCGCGGGCGCCCGGGGTGCCGAACGCGACGCGGTCGACGCGGCGCCACACGTAACGCGCGAGGGCCAGTTCAGCCCGGCGGCGGAGCCGCGAGCGCAGGCGGGGTGCGCGCACGTCGAAGACGTCGAGGTTGCCGATCGCGTAGGTGACGACGGCGGGGGCCCGTCGGCCGAGCAGGCGACCGACGCGCGTGGCGGCCAGGACGGCGGCGGTGCGCGGGAGGGACGCCAGGTCGAGCGGCTCGTTGACCTCGAGCTCGGTCCAGCGCCCGCTCATCGCGAGGGCGACCGACTTCGCCGCTCCCGCCTGCACCAGGTCGAGGCCGCGTGCCTGCTCCTGGTCGAAGTCGTAGCGCCGCCGGCGGTAGACGATCGTCGCCGGCTCCAGCGCGCGGGCGCGCTCCAGATGCGCGGTGCGCACCTGGTCGTAGAGGCGCACGCGGGTGTGCACGAGAGCGGTCACGTGGTCTGCTCCCGACGCGCGTACTCCTGGTAGACCCGGCCGATCGCACCCGACACCATCCCGCAGCCGCGGTAGACGCCGCGCTGCCCGCGCGCCCGGTGACGGAGGTCTCCGGTGACCGATCCGACCGCCCAGCGGCCGAGGCCGAGAACGACCCGGCCTGCTCCGCCGGCTGCGCGGCGGACCCGCACGGCCGCGCGGCGCGCTCCGGGCGGCTCCATCAGCGCATCCACGATCGCCGCGGTGTTGCCGTGGCTGAACGAGCGGTGCAGCAGCCAGCGGCGCTGCAGGCGCTCAGTGGGCCACTCGTCGTCGAGCACGGCCTCGTCGCACCAGACGATGCGGCCGCCGCGCCGGACCAGCTGGCGGGTGAAGAGGTTGTCCTCGCCGCCGGAGAGTCCGAGGGTCTCGTCGAAGCGCAGCCCCAGCCCGCGCACGGCCGCCCGGTCGAGCAGGAGGTTGTTGGTCGCCGCGATGGCGAGGGTGTCGCCCGTCCGGTGGCTGGGTCGGCGGAGGAAGTCGCCGGCGACGACCCAGGGGTCGGCGCCGTCGGGGTAGTCGGAGATCACGCGCCCCATGACCGCGGTCGGGCGGGTGTCGATGTACGTCTCGGTCAGTCGCACGAGCCAGCCCGGCCGCGCGCGCTCGTCGTCGTCGATGAACACGATGAGGTCGCGGTCGGCGGTCTCGTCCAGGGCGCGGTTGCGCGCGGCGGCGATCCCGCGGCGCTTCTCGGTGAGGTACCGCACGCGAGTGGACGGCACGGAGGTCACGAGTTCGCGCGCGCTCTCGTCCGGGTCGTTGTCGATGACGAGCAGGTCGGACTCGATGCCGGAGGCCGCATCCAGCTCGCTCAGCTGGTCGAGCAGTTCGGGGAGGGCGACGGCGAGCAGGTGCGGCCGGCGGTAGGTGAGCACGACGACGGTGAGCGTCCCCGTCGCGGTGCGGAGCGCCGGCTGCGTCGCACCGCCCAGGGTGCCCGGATCGGAGGTCACGGGGTGACCTCCTGCGCTTCGGCGCGCACCGGCGCCTCGGCGTCGGCGCGGTGGCCGCGCTTCAGGGCGAGCGCGCGGCGGTAGGCCGTGGCATGGGCGCTTCCGGTGCGCTCCCACCCTCGTGCGGAGAGATTCGGCGAGGCCGACCGCCCAGCGGTACGACCGGACGCGAGCGCATCCACCAGGGCGGCTGCCGAGAGCTCACCGTCGAAGAACCGCACCCAGCCGCGGCCTACTTCTTCGGACAGCGCCTCGTTCACGGCGTTGCGCGGGACGAGCACCGGCCGGTCGAGCGAGAGCGCCGCAAGCAGTCCGCCCGAGTTGTGCATGAAGCGGTAGGGGAGCACGACCAGCTCCGACGACGTGACCGCCGCGACCAGTTCGCTGTCGTCCAGGTGGCGCAGGGTCGCCGTGATGCCGGAGCGGTCGTGAGCGGCGGTGCGAACCGTCCGCTCGAGCTCCGTGCCGGTGGGGCGGCCGCCGATGCTCAGGGTGAGCGTCGGATCCGCCTGCCGGGCCGCCTCGAAGGCCGCGATCAGCGACTCGACGCCCTTGTACCGCCGGATGAGACCGGTGAAGGCCAGTCGACCCGGGATCGCCTCGGAACGCGGCTGCTCGGCGAACCAGTCGCGGTAGTGGCCGTGCGGGATCAGAGCGACGGCCGCGCCGTCCGGGACGGGGGTCTCGGTGTTGAGCACGATCCGCAGAGTCGTCATGCGGTCGATCAGGGCGAGCAGGGCGCGCTCACGACGGTTGAGGCCGTCCGGGAGCCCGACGTTGTGCACGGTGCGGACGAGCGGGATGCGCAGCACCGTGAGCTTGGCGAGGAACACCAGCACCAGGAACTGGCGCACCAGCATCCGGAGCGGCGTCCGGCCCCCGACGAGGATCTCCGGCCAGTGCGAGTGGTACACGTCGAAGCGGCCGAGCAGGGCGGTCCGCCAGGAGAACGGCAGGACCGTCACGCCGGGCTGCTCGCGCAGCGAGCGCGCCAGCATGATCAGGTACGGGTTCGTCGTCGGCCGTGGGACGGGGAAGGACTGCAGGACCGTCAGTCCGCGCCCGTCGCGCTCACGCGGGGACATCGCTGCGGATGTAGCGGATCTTGCCGCCGTCGTGGGGGATGGAGCTGACGAGCTCGAGCCGCACAGGGACGCTGCCCTGCACGATGTCGCGGATGCGGTCGACCGACTGCTCGATCGCGGTCACGGCGTGCTCGTCCGGCGCGGGGACGCAGCGGACGACGATCGAGTAGTCCGACAGCTGGTGCACCTGGAACTGGCGGACCTCGTCGATGGCGTTGCTGAAGAGCTGGGTGAGGCCCTCGCCGGCGACCACGCGGCCGTCCGGCAGGTGCAGCGCCTCCGAGACGCGGCCGGCGACGTTGGCGATGCGCGGCAGCGTGACGCCGCAGGCGCAGCGGCCGGCGATCGTGGTGGTGCGGTCGCCGAGGCGGTACCGGATGAGCGGGAAGACGCGGTTGGTGAGGTCGGTGGCGACCGTCTCACCGAGTTCGCCCGGCACGACCTGCTTGTTCTGGTCGTTGAGGACTTCGATGACGCGGACGTCGGCGAAGACGTGCATCCCGTCGTTCTCGCGGCACTCGCCGGCCATCCAGGGGATCTCCGCGCAGCGGTAGTGGTCGTAGACCGGTGCTCCGAACGTCCGCTCGATGAGGGCGCGCTGGGCCGGGGTGACCGGTGCGGCGGTGACCGCGATGGCTTTCGGCGAGTGGAAGGCGATGCCGGAGCGCTCCAGGAAGGAGGCCAGCTCGACGATGCCGCCGACGTAGCCGACGAGCACCTCGGGCTTGGCGCTCTCCCACTGCGAGATGAAGGAGCTGACCGAGTTCTCGTCCATCCGGTAGGCGTCGAGCTGGATGCGCCGCGAAGGCCACCACTGCAGGTCGTGCTTGCGCGTCGCGCTCTTGCTCTTCACCTGGCGGGACACGAGAGCGACGTTGTCGGACGGGTGGATGCCCCACCAGCTGAACAGGCGCCACTCGATGGTCCGGGTGGGGGTGCGCAGGTCGCGGAGCAGCTTGAGCGGCTCGCCGGTGCTGCCTCCGGAGGTGGAGACCACCGAGTTCTCGGGGGTCGCCTCGGTCGAGCGGATGTCGTCGAAGTGCGCGCGCACATCCGACTTGGTCACGATGGGCAGCGAGGTGAACGCCGCCGGGTCGGTGAGGTCCTGCGGAGTGATCCCCGCATCCCGGTAGAGGTCGCGGTAGAAGCGGGTGTTCTCGTAGGCGAAGCGTGCGTGGTCGATGGCACGCCGGGCCTGCACCGCCGCGAGCTCTTCGGGCTCGAGCCGCTGATCGCGCAGCAGGCGGTCGTACATGGCTTTGTTGTCGCGGAGAAACAGATCCCGCTTCATGTCGAACACGAGTCGGCGAAAAGTCACGGCGTCCTCCCTGGTCGGGTTCGGGTAGATTCGACGCGCCGGCTCAAGCCGGTGATGAAATCAGGATATTGTCTCAACGCCCGAAAGCGAAGTTTTCTCACCTTTATTGGGGGTACTGGGACGTGGAATCGGCCTCGAGCGCGACCGCGGTGGTCGTCGTCAACTACGCAGCCGCCGCCCTGGTCGCAGAGAACCTGCGCGGATTGCAGGCCGAGCGGCCGGATGTGCTCTTCGTCGTCGTCGACAGCTACTCGGGCGCGGAGGAACGCGAGCGGGCGCGGCGACTGGCCGCGGAGCGAGGCTGGGACCTCGTCACACCGTACGTCAACGTCGGCTTCGGCGGCGGCTGCGACCTCGGCGTCGCGCGCGCGCTCGAACGCGGAGCGGACCGGGTGCTGCTGCTCAACCCCGACGCGCGCCTCGCCGAGGGTGCTCTGGCTCTCTTGGAGGCTGAGGTCGCGGCGGATCCGCTGGCGCTGGTCGCACCCCGCATCGACCGGCCGGACGGATCGGTGTGGTCGGTCGGATCGGACCTGTACCTCGCCGACGGCCGTATCCGCTCGCCGCGCGCCCGGGATCGGTTCCCCGGCGCCGAGAGGGCCTTCTGGCTGAGCGGCGCGTGCCTCCTGCTCTCCCGCGAGCTGTGGGAGCGGGTCGGCGGGTTCCGCGACGACTACTTCCTGTACTGGGAGGACGTGGACCTCTCGTGGCAGGTCGTCACCGTCGGCGGACGGCTGGTGGTGCGGGAGGATGCGCACGCCGTTCACGCCGAAGGCGGCACGCAGGGCACGGCGGAGCACGACCAGGGCCGGCAGTCGTCCGGGGAGCCGAAGTCGGACGTCTACTACTTCCACAACATCCGCAACCGCCTCGTGTTCGCCCGGCTGAACCTCCCCGAGGAGACCGTCGCCCGGTGGCGCGGCCTCCGGCTGTCGCTCCGGATCGCGTGGGAGGTGCTGCTGCAGGGCGGACGGCGCCAGCTGCTGCGTCGTCCCGGGCTCCTGCTGCTCGCTGCGCGGGCGGTCCGCGAAGGCCGGCGGTTCGCCGCATCCCCCACCAAGAGGGGCCAGAAAGGTGAGAATTCCTCGCGGTAGACTGCTGGGGCACGGAATACCCGACACCGTGCAACTGGGAGCGTAGCCATGACCACTCCGGCCGACCAGGACGACGAGCCCCGTCGTCGCCGTCTCGTCCCGTGGATCGCGGGCGGCAGTGCCGTCCTGCTGTGCGCCGCGGGCATCACCTGGGGTGTGCTCTCGGCGCAGTCGTCGACGCCGCCGTCGACGCCTCACACCCTCGTCGCGGTCGGGACCCCGGTCCCGAGCGCACCGGCCATCACCGGCCCCACCGCCACCGGCGCACCCAAGTCGAGCGACGCGCCCAAGGGCGCCGACGCCACCCCGACACCGGACCCGCGCTTCGGCGCCCCCGTCGCGGAGACCGTGACGACCGGCGACAGCAGCTCCTTCGGCGGCGGCGTCACCGTATCGGTGTCGCCGTTCACCGAGGTCGACGTGAAGGCGTCCGGACCCGGTGAGGTCAACGGTCCGGGCATGAAGGCGACCGTCGTCGTCAAGAACGGCGGATCGAAGCCGGTCGACCTCAGCTCGCTCAGCGTCAACGGATACTACGGCGACGACTACACGCCGGCGTCGCCGGTCGCCTCCCAGACCACGGGCCTCAGCGGCGCACTCGCGGCCGGCGAGCAGGCCTCCGGCGAGTACGTCTTCTCCGTTCCGAAGGGATCGGAGTCGGCCTTCCGCGTCACCGTGGGCAGCGGCTCCTCGTCGCTCGTCCTGGTCAAGTAGCCCTCCAGCGACACGAAAGCGCCGGTGGTCCCTCTCGCGAGGGGCCACCGGCGCTTCGTCGTCCGCCCTTCACGTCGGAGATCCGACGGCGAGAGTGGGAGATTCGGCACGCAACCCTCCGAATCTCCTGCCCCACCGCGGTCCGTCGGAGATTCGGCGGCGCTTCCCCGACGTTGCGCCCGCGGGCGACCGTGAGCGCGTACGGGGCTACTTCTGGGCGACCTGCGGTGCGGTGGACGGAGTGTCGTCGGCGGGCTCGTCACCGGCTTCGCTCGCGGGAGCAGCGGGTTCGGCCGCAGGAGCCGCCGCAGCCGCAGGCGCCGAGCGCGGGGGAACGGCCGCCGGCGCAGCGCCGCTCGGCCGGCGGGGTCCGGCGGCGGGTGCCTCGGGACCCGGCTTCGCATCCTCGTCGAGCTGGTAGTAGTAGTACGCGTTGCCGGGGCGCTTGCCGCGCGCCTTGTTGAGCACGGTTCCGGCGACCGAGCCGCCCGCGCGGCGGATGGCGTCCACCGTGTGCACCAGCTGGCTGCGGCGGACCGCCGTGCGGTCGACCACCACGACAGTGGCGTCGGATTCCGGCACCAGGGAGGCCGCGTCGGCCACTGCCGCCAGCGGCGGGGTGTCGATGACGATCACGTCGTACATCGTCCGGGCTTCCGCGATCAGTGCGCTCATGGCACGCGACGAGAGCAGCTCGCTCGGGTTCGGCGGGATGCGTCCGGCGGTCAGCACCGTGAGCGAGCCGTCGCCCCAGGGCTGGACGGCGTCGGCGAGCGACACCCGGCCGGCGAGGATCGTGCTGAGGCCCGTCTCGGGGACGAGGCCGGTGTAGCGGGCGATCGCCGGACGGCGCAGGTCCGCGTCGATGAGGAGCACGCGCCGGCCGCCCTCGCTGAGGGCGATGGCGAGGTTGGTGGCCACAGTGGACTTGCCCTCGCCGAGGATGGATGAGGTGAGCACGAAGACCGGGGAGGAGACGTCGACCGCGACGAACTCGAGGTTCGCCCGGAGCTGCCGGAAGTCCTCCGCGCTGCTGGAGCGGGTGTCGCCGACCATCGCGAGGCCCTGAGTGGCGCCGCGCCGACGGCGGATGGTGCCGAGGCTCGGCGCCCCGCTGACCGCGGCGGTCTTCTCCTCCGAGTCGACGCGCGTGCTCATCGCCTCCCACAGCAGGAGGCCGCCCGCGGCGATGAGGATGCCGACGACCAGGCCGATCAGGATGTTGAGGCGCTCGTTGGGCGCCGACGGTCCGACCGGCTCGACGGCCGGTTCGATGATCCGCGTGGTGACCGTGCCGTTGCCCTGGGCGTTCTTGGGCGCGATGTCCTCGACCTGCGCGCGCAGGCTCGCCGCGGCCGCGTTGGCGATGTCCGTCGCCTGCTTGGCCGACGTGTCGGTCACATCCAGCTGGAGCACGACGGTGTTCTGCGGCGTCGTGACCGCGATCTGCTTCGCGAGCGCCGCCGGCGTCACGCTGAGGTCGAGGCTGTCGATGACGGGCTGCAGCACCACCGGCGCGGTCGCCAGCTGTGCGAAGGAGAGCATCTGGTTCTGGGTGTACGTCGACCCCTGGTTGATGTCGTTCCCCGTGACGCCCGCGCTGAGGGAGAAGTAGAGGCTCGTCGTCGACGTGTACTCGCGGGTGGCGAGCTGGCTGAGTCCCCAGCCTCCGATGGCGCCGATGAGCGCGCCGGCGACGACGACGTACCAGAAGTGGCGGAACAGGGCGAGATACGGGTTCCGGGTCATGACGGTTCCTTAAGGGGGATCGGGCGGGACTGGCCGGTCGGGGCCGTGATGGTCGAGTCCTGTAGTGCAAGGCTGCCACGCGCGGTGCGCGACAGCCACTGGCCGGTCGCGGCGATGCCGACGACGGCGAACAGGAAGATGGAGTACTGGGTGATGAGGGCGACGGTCGCAAGGGCCGGGATCTGGGCTACGATCGCGATGGTCGCCGGAACGGCGCGCCCCCGCAGCACGGTCCAGACGGCGCAGATCAGCGCGACGCAGGCGAGCACCATGGCCAGGATGCCGTTGGTGAGGCCGGTGAGGACCAGCTGGCTGTCGATGGACACGAAGTGCGCGAAGTGGAGCGTGCCGGCCGAGTCCTTCTGTGCCGAGTCGGCGACCCCGATGGGGTTCATGCTGCCGAGGAGGGAGAGGAGGTCGCCGCGGTAGTCGGCGCTGCCGGTCGCCTCTGTGCCGGCGTCGTCGAAGACCGAGAGCACGAGGGGCGATGCCGCGACGGCGGCGATCGCGAGGACGGTGAGGGTGATGCCGCGCGCCTTCACGGACAGTTCGCGCGAGAAGAACACGGAGAGCAGGAGCCCGATCGCGGCGCAGAGCATCGCCGTGCGGCTGAAGCTGACCACGCAGCCGCCGAGCAGGACGGCCACCATGAGCAGCCGGACCCACAGCCGGAACGGCGCGGCGATGGCGAAGGGGATGGCGAGCGCGAGGCTCGAGCCGAGAGCGATCGAGTGGCCGAATGCGGCCTCCGCGCGGGGGACGCCTCCGCGGATCTGGATGGTGCCCCAGGCGCTGTAGAGGCCGTTGCCGGCATGGATGAGCACGAACGGGTTGAAACGGGTGACGAACTCGATCACCGCGAGCGCCCCCACGATCGTGAAGGCGATGGCGATCGCTCCGCTGAGCCACGCCATGGACACGCGCAGGGAGGCCAGCCGCCCGACGATGTAGCCGATGGCGAAGTACGACACCATCGTGATCAGCGTGGCGAAGGCGATCGACGAGTTGGCGCCGAACAGCCCCGCGACGCCGATGACCATGAGCACGACGAGGAAGGCGTCCGTCCAGACCAGGTCGAACCGGGGGACGGGGATGAGCGCGGCGATCACGACGAGTCCGACCGCGCTCACGGCGGGAAGGAACAGCTTGCCGTTGAAGCCGACGCCCACGCCGATCCAGATCGGGATGAGGCACAGGGCGGCGAGCCAGAGCGCCACCGAGAGCCGGGGCGCGTGGCGGAGGACGAGGAGCAGCACGACGGCAGCGACGACGGCGAGCACCTGGATCATCAGGTGGTCAACGGACGTGCCCGTCATGGTGGTGCCTCTCGTCTGCGGGTCGGGCGCAAGTGCCGGGGTCGGTCCGGCTGAGAAGTTGTCTCATGGTACTCGGACGGGCCTGGGGCCCTGTACGAGCGGACCGGGCGGGGCGTGTTGCATGCCCCGCCCGGTCGAGTGCTGGTCGGATCAGGCCACCGGCACCACCTGGTACCCGGTGTAGCGCACGACCACCGGGGTGGTGGTCGACGTCGCCGACAGGTACTCGCGGAGGCCGACGCTACCGGCCGTCTGTAGGGCGGCGGTGGTGTCCGTCGCCTGCAGCTGCCAGGTGGCGGGGGCCGCCTGGGACGCCGACCAGACCGAGGCCCGGATCGTCGTCGGGTTGGTGCCCGTCACCTGCACCCGGACGGACAGGGTGTCGCCCGCCGCGTACGTGATGCCGGCGATGTTGGCGGCCGACAGCGTGGTCGAGCCCTGCAGGAGCTGCAGCTGGACCTGACCGGTCGACTTCACCCAGACGCGGGCCTCGTAGTCCGTCGCCCCGACCAGGCGGCCGATGGCGGAGACGTAGGTCCCGCCGCCGGTCGGCATCGTCGTGGTGCTGAACTTGACCGTGGTGTCGGTGCTGGTCGAGCTGACCCCCGCGAGGGAGCTCGTCCGGCTGGATCCGGCGGGTGCGGTCTGCTGACCGTAGCCCGGAGCGACCGCGTAGTTGGTCGCGCCGCCGCTCACGGTCCAGGCGCCGCCGGTGTCCGCGGATCCCCAACCGCTCGCGAGCGTGCGGTTGAAGGTGTCCGCTGCGAGCGGCTGCGGGCCGACCGGGGCCGTCGGGCTGACGGTCGCGGTCTTCTGCGCGGTCGCGCCCTGGTTGTCGGTGACCGTCAGCGTGATCGTGTAGGTCCCGGCCGCGGCGTAGGTGTGCGTCGCGGTCGCGCCCGTCCCGGTCTGCCCGTCACCGTAGTTCCAGGCGTACGAGGCGATCGTGCCGTCCGGGTCGGCCGAGGCCGATCCGTCCACCGACACCGTCAGGTTCGACGTCGAGTTGGTGAACGAAGCCACCGGGGGCTGGTTGACCGGGGGAGCCGTCGGGCTGACGGTCGCGGTCTTCTGCGCGGTGGCGCCCGTGTTGTCGGTGACCGTCAGGGTGACCGTGTAGGTCCCGGCCGCGGCGTAGGTGTGCGTCGCGGTGGCACCGGTGCCTGTCTGCCCGTCACCGTAGTTCCAGGCGTAGGAGGCGATGGTGCCGTCCGGGTCGGACGATCCGGAGCCGTCCAGCGACACGGTCAGGTTCGACGTGCTGCTGGTGAAGGCGGCGACCGGCGGCTGGTTGGCCGGGGCTGTCACGGTGACGCTGTGGGTCGTGGCGGTGGAGGCCAGGCCCTGGTTGTCCGTGACGGTCAGGCCGACCGTGTACGTGCCTGCGGCGGCGTACGCGTGGCTGGTCGTCGCTCCGGTGCCGGTCTGGCCGTCTCCGAAGTCCCAGGCGTAGCTCGCCACGGTCCCGTCGGGATCGCTGGACGTGCTGCCGTCGAGGGAGGCGGTCAGGTTGCTCACCGTGGAGGTGAACGCGGCGGTCGGGGACTGGTTGGCCTTGGTTGCGACCACCGAGTGGGTGACAGCAGCCGAGGTCGCACCCGCGTTGTCGGTGACCGTCAGCGTGACCGTGAAGGTGCCTGCGGTGGCGTACACGTGGGTCGGGGTCGCGCCGATGCCCGTCGAGCCGTCACCGAAGTCCCAGGCGTACGAGGCGACCGTGCCGTCCGGGTCGCTCGACGTCGTGGCGTCGAACGCTCCGCTCAGGTTGGTCATCACGTTCGTGAAGGCTGCGGTGGGCGCCTGGTTGGGCTTGTTGCCGGTACCGAGGTTGTAGTGGTTCAGCACGGTGGATGCGTCGAGCACGGTCGGGTAGACCGCCGCCTCGTCGATGGTCCCGTTGAACCACGGGCTGGACGAGCCCCAGGTCGTGTCCCCGCCGATCCGCCAGTAGCCGCTGTAGCCCTGTGCGGAGGTCTGCGGGTTCGTGCCCGAGAGCTGGCCGTCGACGTACAGCTTCATGCCGTCCGGGCCCTGGCTCGCGACCACCTGGTGCCACGCTCCGTCGTTGTAGCTCGGTCCGGTCGTGATGGTGTTCGTCTGACCGGTCCAGGTTCCGAAGACCAGCTGGCCGTTGTCCTGCATGTAGACGTGACGGTCGTAGTTGCTGGAGGTTCCGCTGGTCGCGTCGCCGAATCCGATGATCTTGCCTCCGGAGTTCGTGGTCGTCTTGAACCACGCTTCCTCGGTGTAGACCGTCGGGTTCGAGTCCTGCGTCCCGTTGACCACCGCGCCGCCGTTGAACGACACAGCGGTGTTGGAGACGCCCGCGAGGGCCCCGGCCGCCTGCTGGCTGTAGGTGCCGATGTAGTTGCCGGTCACACCGTTCGGACCGGAGTCCGCAGCGGTGCTGCCCAGCGTCTCACCGAGGCGCCAGTAGAACTCGGGGTTCCCGGCGTAGACCGCAGCACCGTACGCGTCACTCGGCGCGGCCGGGATGGGCGACGGCTGGCCCGCGGCCACCATCTGCGATGCGATGGTGTTGCGGCTCAGCGGGGCGGGGTAGATCGCGACCTGTGCGATCGAGCCGGCGAAGTTCTGGCTCGAGGGCTGGGACGGCCATCCACCGATGTTGTCTCCACCGATCCGCCAGTAGCCGGAGTACTGCTGTCCGGAGGTGACGTCCGTGCGGGTGCCGACGAGCTTGCCGTCGACGTACAGCTGCATTCCGCCGGAGCTGAGGCTCGCCGTGATCTGGTGCCACTTCCCGTCGTTGAACGACGCTGCACTGTTCACGGTGGCCACGCCGCCCGGGTAGACGCCGAACCAGATCCGGCCGGAGTTGTCCATGTAGACGTGCCGGTCGTAGCTGCCCGAGTTACCGGTGTTGGAGTTGCCGAAGCCGAGGATCTTGCCACCGGAGGTGGTGGTGGTGTTGATCCACGCCTGAACCGTGAAGTTGTTCGATCCGGTGATCTGCTGGCCGGGGGTCACGAAGCTGTTGCCGTCGAAGACCGCCGATCCGGAGCCGGTGAGCGGTCCGTCCGTCGAACGGGTCACACCGGCCGGCAGCGTCAGGTCGTTGAACCCGACGTGGTCGTACGCGGTCTGTCCGCTGGTCTCATCCATCGGCCAGTAGGACGTGGCGCCGGCACCGGTCACGCTGTCGGAGTAGTCGCTCGACGTGTTGGTGGAGGCCACCGTCACGCTGGGCGTATCCCTGTTCGTGGTGTTGTTGTCCGGGTCGGAGACCTTGACGTGATAGATGTGCGTCGATCCCGGGGCGAGGCCGGTGTCCACGAAGCCCATGGCGGGTGTCGTGTAGAAGTTCGACCGCTGGGTGACCGTGTAGACCGGCGTGGTCCCCGCGTCGCGGTAGACCTTGTACGTCAGGTAGCCGTTGTCCTGGTCGTACGTGGCATTCCACGAGACGCGGACCTGGCCGCTGGCGAACGAGACCGCCTTGGGGACGAGCGGGATGCCCTGCGGGCCGACCTTGTTCGGGGCCACGGAACGGACCGCGAACCGGGTGAGGCCCTGCGAGGCGACGCCGTTCACGCTCGGGAACTCGCCACCGGCGATGATGTACTTCGAGTTGCCGGCGACAGACCAGGTCGCCTGGCCCTGACCGGTGTACTTGCCGGTGGTGAAGTTCGGGAAGTAGTCCTGCAGCGCCGGGGAGGGCTTTCCGCCCCAGTTGAAGTAACCCATCGGGTCGTTGGCGAGGGTGCCGACCGCTGCGGCCGAGAAGGCGAGCAGGTGGTGGAAGGTCCACGTGGGCGAGGTCTGCGGGAAGCCGCCTCCGGCGATGTTGCCGCAGTAGTGCGGGTGGCCGACGACGTACAGCAGCGAGTTCACGGGGAACACGGAGTACGTGTCACCGTGGCAGTCCTCGATCCACTGGATGTTGCCGGAGACCGGGTCCGCCGAGAAGGAGCCCTCGAGGTTGCCCGTTCCGCCGACCCAGTCGTAGCCGGAGCCGTAGACGGCCGTCGGCGTGGTGGCCAGCGACGTGATGCCGGCGTTCTTGCCGTAGTCCTGGACCGTCTGGTTCGCCGCCCACGGGAGGTAGGCGCCCGTGCCGGCGTCGACGGCGCCGAGACCGAGGGCCGCCATGCCGGAGAGGCTGGCGAACTGGCCGCCGACGTAGAGACGCGTGCCGTCCGTGCTCGCCGCCATGGCGTTCACGTTGTAGTCCGCGTCCGCCTGGAACGGCAGCGTTGCTCCCGTGTTGGGGTCCAGTGCGGCCACGCGCTGCTTGGCGACGCCGTTCGCGGTGGTGAACCAGCCGCCGGCGTACACCGCGTTGTTGGTCACCGCCAGCGCGCGTACCGAGGAGCCCATGATGGGCTTGAAGGAGGCGATGCGCTGGCCGGTCGCGGTGCTGTACGCCGCGATGCGGTACGCGCCGACCCCATCCGCCGTCGTGAAGTCACCGGCGACGTACACCTTCGTGCCGTCGGGAGACCCGGCGACGGCGAGTGCCTGCGCGTTGAGGCTGGGGGCGAAGGAGCTGATCAGGTTGCCGGTGGTGACGTCGAACGCGAGCACGTTGTTGCGCGTGACCGTGTTGACGCCGGCGGCCGAGCCCGCGGGGCGGGCGGTGGTGAACTTGCCCGCCACGTAGTCGACATTGCCCACCACGGCCTGCGACCAGACGACGCCGTCGATCTGCGGGGTGGGGAGCACGTCGGACGTGACGGTGGGTGGTGTCGCCGGATCGGCAGGGTTGGGAGGTGCACTGTCTGCGAATGCGGGGCCGGCGGCGAAGAAGGTGCCGAGGCCGAGCGCGATTGCTGTTGTGATGGCGAGCGTTCGCGCTCGGGTCAGTCGGTTCATGGTCGGGTCTCCATGGGGGGTCGGGTCGGGCCGAGTGATGTCCCTCCACTGAAGTGACACTTCCTCAACATTGCCTACAGGCTATCGCCTTATATAGGGGTGGCAAGTGCCCCCAATCCGGGGGTGAGCATTATTCAGTTTGTTGCGATCTGAGTTACTGTAGCCAGCACGACCACTACCGACCTGGTGGTCATCGCGGCATTCGCCGAGGGGAGGAACGAATGGCTGAATCGCGTGCGCGCACCGACGTTCCCACCGTGCGGATCCTGGGCACCCACGGCGTCCCCGCCAACTACGGCGGCTTCGAGACCGCGGCCGAGAACGTCGCGCTGTTCCTCCGGGACCAGGGCTGGCGCGTCATCGTCTACTGCCAGGCCGAAGGCACCGGTCCCATCGTGACCGACGAGTGGAACGGCATCGAGCGCGTCACCATCCCGGTGTCGGCGAAGGGATGGCTCGGCACCAGCCGCTTCGACCTCCGCTCCATCGCGCACGCCTCCCGCGATCGCGGGCTCCACCTCACCTTCGGCTACAACACGGCCGTCTTCAACATCTGGCAGCGCCTCAAGCGCATCCCGAACGTGATCAACATGGACGGGATCGAATGGTCCCGCGCCCGCTGGGGCAAGATGCGGCAGGCCATCCTCTACATCAACGAGCGCATCGCCTGCTTCGTCGGGAACACACTCATCGCCGACCACCCGGAGATCGAGGTGTACCTGCGCCGCAAGGCGCCGGCTCGCAAGATCACGATGATCACCTACGGCGCACACCGCGTTGACGACGCCCCTGAGGCGCCGGCGCGCGAGCTGGGCCTGGAGCCCGGGCAGTACTTCACGCTCATCTGCCGCCCGATCCCCGAGAACTCGATCCTCGAGCTCGTCACCGCCTTCTCGGCGGAGCGCCGCGGCGTGCAGCTCGCGGTGTTCGGCAACTACCAGCCGGATGAGGACGACTACCACCGTGCCGTGGTCGACGCCGCCAGCGACGAGGTCCGCTTCGTGGGCTCGGTGTACGAGCCGGACCGCATCGCGGCCCTCCGCTTCCACAGCCTCGGCTACTTCCACGGCCACACAGTCGGCGGCACCAACCCGTCGCTCGTCGAGGCCATGGCGGTGGGCAATCCCGTGCTCGCCCACGACAACGCCTACAACCGGTGGGTGGCACAGGATGCCGCCCTCTACTTCTCGACCACCTCCGAGGCCTCCGCGCACATCACGCGCCTGGTCGCGGACGCCGGGCTCCGCGCGGAGCTCGCCGCCGCTGCGCGCGAGCGCCACGCCACCGAATTCACCTGGGAGCACGTCGCCGGTCAATACCGCGACGTGCTCGCCTCCCACCTGGAGCGCACACATGACGATCGACGCACCCTCAACCCGGCCCGCTGACGACGCGACCGCCGCGACACCGCGGCGGACCGTCCGTCTCGGCGTCGTGGGGCTCGGCAAGATGGGCCTCTCGCACCTCTCGATGATCAACGCCCACCCCGACGTCCAGGTGGAGGCGGTGGTGGATGCGGCCGGCTACATGCTCGACGTGCTCGGGAAGTACACCGGGATGGCCACCTTCCCCTCCATCGACGCGATGCTCGCCGCGACCGACCTGGACGCCGTCCTCGTCGCGACGCCGACGCGTCTCCACGCACCCATGGTGCGGTCGCTGCTCGAAGCGGGCGTCGACGTGTTCTGCGAGAAGCCGCTCAGCCTGACGGCCGCCGACTCGGAGGAACTCGCGGCGCTCGCCGCGGAGCGCGGACGGGTCACGCAGGTCGGCTACCACAACCGCTTCGTCGGAGCCTTCCGCGAGGTCAAGCGCCTGCTGGATCTCGGCGCCATCGGACGCGTGACGCACATCCAGGCCGAGGCCTACGGTCCCGTCGTGCTGCGCGGCAAGGGCGGCACCTGGCGCAGCGACCGCAATGAGGGCGGTGGCGCCCTGTACGACTACGCCGCCCACCCGCTCGACCTGATGACCTGGTACGCGGGCGAGGTTCAGGGCGCCGGCGGAACCGTGCTCGAGTCGGTGTTCTCCAGCTCCACCGAGGACCAGGTCTACGGCACGCTGTTCTTCGGCGAAGGCGTCAGCGGCCAGCTGTCCGTCGACTGGTCGGACGAGTCCTACCGGAAGATGACCACGCAGCTCACGATCTCGGGCACGGCCGGGCGCATCCACGCCGACCGGCAGGAATGCCAGCTCTACCTGCGCGACACCGCACCGGCGATCGACGGCTATACGCCCGGCTGGAACGTCCGCTACACCACCGAGCTCACCGATCCCGTGTGGTTCTACCTCCGGGGCGAGGAGTACAGCGCACAGCTGGACTACTTCGTCCAGAGCGTGCTGCAGCGCCGCACCGACGGCCTCAACTCGTTCGCGAGCGCCGCGGCGACCGACCGTGCACTCACCCTGCTGACCGCCGATGCGTCCGGGACGCACACCACGACCGCCGACGGCACCCACCCTGCGACCGCGACCGCTGCCGCGAAGAGCCGACGCTTCCCTTGGAGAAGACGATGACCACCTCTGCACAGAGCCCCATCCCGGCCGGCGCCCCCGTCGCCGCCCCGGTCGCCCTCGACCGTCTGCTGCTGGGCGACAACCAGTTCTTCGGCGTCAACCACATGTCGGAGGAGAAGGCGCGCGCCCAGTCGATGCGGTTCCAGCACGTGGACGCGATCATGGAGGTGATCGACGCCGCGTACGACGAGGGCATCACCACCTTCATGTGCACCACCCACGACCGGATCGCCGAGATCACCGACCGCGTGCGGGCGAACCCCGAGCGCTACGCCGACTTCTCCTTCCTGCCGAGCATGCCGTACGCGCACAAGTACGCGGATGCCGTGACCGAGGCCGGCATGATGGGCGCCATCAAGCGCTTCCTGCCGGAGGAGGGCTTCGTGAACGCGGCGCTCCGCGGCGGCCGCGCACTCGCCAAGAAGGACGTGGAGGGCATCATCACACTGCTGGTGGATGCCGAGCTCGCCATGTTCCGCGGCACGCGCACCCCGGTCGTCTGGCTGCAGAACGTGGTCGTCGACCTGCTGCTGGGGCTCGGCTTCCGCGACGCCTTCAGCGTCTTCGCCGAGCACGTGCGCTCGCGCTACGGCGCCGAGCCGGGCTTCATCACCATGAACCTGCCGCTGTGCCTGGATGTGCTGGCCGAGCAGGGCATCGAGAACCCGCTGGTCTGCTCCAACATCAACAAGATCGGCTTCCGGATGTCGGGCGGCCTCGACGCCTACCGCGAGGCTCTCGAGGAGCGGCCGTTCCGGGCCGTCGCGATGAGCGTGTTCGCCTCCGGCGCCATCCCGGCGCGCGAGGCGATCGAGTGGGTCGCGCAGCAGCCGAACATCGAGTCGATCGTCTTCGGTGCGTCCACGCGGGCGCACCTGGCGTCGACCAAGGCCCTAGTGGACGAGTACTTCCCGGCTCGCGCCGTGTGAGCGGCGCCGGCCGCTCCGGCGGCCGGCGACCTGCATCATCCCCCGGAGGGTGGCTGCGATCTCGCGGCGGTACCGGCCGAGGGTGAACTTCTCGAGCGCCGAGGCCCGTGCGTCCTCCGCCATGCGCAGCGCGCGGTCCGGGTCGTCCAGCAGCGCTTCGACGGCGTCCGCCATCGCGGCGGCATCCCCGGGCTCGACGAGAAGACCCGTGCGGCCGTCCTCGATCGACTCGAGGTGGCCCAGCGCCGCGGCGGCGACGACAGGGCGGCGCGCGAACTGCGCCTCCACCACGGCGTTGCCGAAGGGCTCGCGGAGCGACGGGGCGAGGACGATGTCGGCGCGTTCGAGCGCCGGCCAGATCGGGGATACGTAGCCGGCGAAGTCGACGTGGCCGCGCAGATCGGGCTGGTCGGCCCGGTCGCGCAGCTCCTGCTCGTACCACTCGTAGCCCTCGAACGGCGTGCCGCAGAGCTCCAGCCGGACATCCCGGCCGCGTGCGCGGAGGATCGCCGCGGCTTCGACGGCCACGTCGGGCGCCTTGCGCGGCGAGAGGCGGGCGACGACGCTCAGCGTCACCGGCCCGTCGAAGGATCGGACCGGTGCAGGGACGACAGGAGGCTCGGTGACGCCGTTGTAGACGGGCACGGTCTTCTTGCCCAGGGCGGGGACAGCGGAGATGAGCGCCTCGGTGGAGGCGCGGCTGATCGAGATGATGCGGTTCGCGAAGAGCAGGGGGGCGTTGAGCGCGAAGCGCACCAGCCGCCCATCGGTGGTCTCGGCCTCGTGCACGTGGCAGACGACCGGCACGTGCGCCTGGCGCGCGGCGAGGATCCACCACGGCAGGGTCACGGTGTTGACGTAGACGACGTCCGGCTCGACCTCGCGGACCAGCTGGCTGAGCCAGCCGATCGAGCGCATCCCGCGCCACCCGAGCGAGACGACGCCGCCGAGCGAGGCGTCGGCACGGCGGAGCACGGGGAACGGCCGGATCATCACATCCGCGCCGCGGCTGGTGATCCGCTCGGCGAGGGGGCCGTCGGAACCGAGCACGGCGAGCACGTCGAAGCCGTCCTCGATGAGCGCCTGGATGCTCTCCAGCATCTGCAGGTCCGACCCGTAGACGTCGCCGGAAGGGTTCGCGACGAGCGCGAGCGGGCGACGGTCAACGGGTGCGGGCATCGAGGACCTCCAGGTCGCGGAACCACTTGCGGAGCGCGACGGCCAGGTACAGGGCGTTCGCGACGAAGAATGCGGTGTAGACCCAGAAGAAGAGCACGGGCCACCCGGCGGTGACGAACGCCAGGCACAGGAAGCCGTAGTCCATCGGCAGCGCGGCCAGGGCGCGCAGCGGGGTGCTGCGGCCGGAGTCGCTGGCGGCACTCGCCGCGGGCGTCCAGCCGCGCGAGCGCTTCAGCTGCTCGTTCAGGATGATCGTGAAGAAGATCACCGTGGCGACGATGCTGTAGCCCACGGGGATGAGCAGGGCGCCGGTCGGGATCGGGTACCAGCGGAAGAACATGACCAGCACCGCCAGGTGGAGGGCGGCGATCTTCGTGGCGTCGACCACGTGGTCCAGCCACTCGCCCGAGAGCGACCCGCCCCCGCGCAGGCGGGCGAGCTGCCCGTCCGCGGAGTCGAAGGCGTACCCGATGGCCAGGGCGAGCCAGACCAGCACACCCGTCCACCACTGCGGCGGCACGAGCACGAGCACGAGGATGCCGGCGAGGCTGAAGCACGCGCTGATCGCGGTGACCGCGTTCGGCGTCAGGCCGGCGCGGTACGCGAACGCCGCCAGGTGCCGTCCGATGGGCCGGTTGACGTAGATCGAGTATCCGGGGGCGCCGCGCGTCTTGACCTTCTGCGCGGCGGAGAGGCGGGCGACGATCGCGCGGTGACCGGCCGAAGGGGCGTTGGCGTCGATAGCGTCAGCGGACATCAGTAGGCCCCCACAGGATGCGTGAGCACCTTGACGGTGCGCCACATGATCACGAGGTCGCCGGTCAGCGACCAGTTCTCCACGTAGTAGAGGTCGAGGCGGACGCTCTCCTCCCAGGAGAGGTCGGAGCGGCCGTTCACCTGCCACATCCCGGTCAGCCCGGGCTTGATGTACAGGCGGCGGTGCACATGGTTCTCGTAGCCCTCGACCTCGGAGGGGAGCGGCGGGCGCGGTCCGACGAGGCTCATGTCGCCGAGGAAGACGTTGACCAGCTGGGGGAGCTCGTCGAGGGAGAACTTGCGCAGGGTGTGCCCGACGCGCGTCACCCGCGGGTCGTGCTTCATCTTGAACAGCAGGCCCTTGCCGTCGTTGTTCGCCTGTAGCTCGGCGAGGCGCGCTTCGGCGTCGATCACCATCGAGCGGAACTTGAACATCTTGAAGTGCTCGCCGTTGCGGCCGACGCGCTCCTGGGCGAAGATCACCGGTCCGTTGTCGTCCAGCTTCACGGCGATCGCGATGGCGATGAACAGCGGCGCGAGGATGAGAAGGGCGATACCTGATGCGAAGAAGTCGAACGCCCGCTTGAGCACGTGCTTGCCGCCCTCGAACTGCGGGATCTCCACGTGGATGAGCGGGAGTCCCTCGACGGGACGGAAGTGGATGCGAGGCCCGGCCACGTCGGTGAGGGGGGATGCCAGCACGAGCTCCGTCGCCGTCCCCTCCAGCTTCCAGGCCAGTTTGCGGACGAAATCGCCGCTGCTGAGGGCGCGGCCGGCCACGATAACCGTGTCCGCGCCCAGCCGCGCCGCAGCGTCCGCGACCCCCGACAGGTCGGAGACGATCGGTACCTCGCGCTCGGGGCTGGCGATGCGGCGCCGCATCTCGGCGTCCTTCTTCGCCCCCTTGCGCTTTCCGGTGTCGAGAGCGGCACCCACGACGTTGTAGGCCGCTCCCGACTTCTGGTGGATCTGCCGCACGACGTAGTCGACGTCGTCGAAACGCCCCACCACGAGGGCGCGCGACAGGTAGTGGTCGAAGGTGCGCTGCCGGATCAGCCAGTGCCGCCACATCCAGCGCGAGAACAGCACGCCGGCCATGCCGGCGGGGAGCGCCACGATGAAGTAGCCGCGGGCGATGTCGACCTTGGCGACGAGGAACAGGATGGCGAGCACGCCGAAGGTGATGGCGCTCGCCGACACGACACGGCGGTACTCGGAGACGCCCAGGCCCACGACCCGAGGGTCGCGGGTGTGGTAGACGGACAGCGTGAAGAGCCAGGTGGCGGCGATCAGCAGAGACACGTACAGGTAATCGATGTGGAAACCGGCCGTCGGGGGCACGGTTTCGTCGAAGCCGAAGCGCACGTAGACGGCGCCGATGGTCGCTGCGAGGATGATGGCCGTGTCGGTCGCCAGGAGGCGGTACCGGTAGAGGCGGGCCCAGGTGCGACCGGAGATCAGTTCGGGGAGGGCTCCGGCGGCGACGGGTGCAGCGAGCCGCGGGCGGACGACTGTCATGCCTGCGCCTCCTTGTTCTGCTCGTACGCGACCGGGGAGCCGACGGCGGCTGGGGGGAAACCGTGGTCTCGAACGGCTTCACCGCCGCCGACTCCGCTCGTGGGGCGACCTCCGTGGGTCCGCGCGCGCCGAGCACTCCCCAGTCGGATGGGGTTGAGAGCGGGAAGTGCTCGGCGCGGCGGAATCGGGTACACGGTTGTCACCTGCGGGTTCGGGTGTTGCGTTTCGGGTGATGCGATCGGATCGAGTTCCAGTCCCGTAAAGTGACTGTTCCTCACCAATTCACAAAACTGAGAATACATCGATTTTGTGTCTGCGCATCACCCGCAAGTGGGGGTGAATATTCCTCAATTTTGAGGGGCCTATGCTGGGCGCATGTGCGGCAGGTTCGCGATGGATGACAAGGTCAACGCCGAGATCACCGACTTCGTCGAGCAGACCGGCCGGCGACCCGAGGAGTGGAGAGCCGACTGGGAGTCGGCGTACAACCTTGCGCCGACCGACGACATCCCGGTGCTGATCGACTCGGCCAAGACCCGCGAGCTGCGTTTCGAGCGCGCGCACTGGTCGCTGGTGCCGTCGTGGTCGGAGACGCTCAAGCTCAAGTTCCCCACCTTCAACGCGCGTGCGGAGGAGATCGCCGAGAAGTCGACCTGGCGCAAACCGGTCCAGTCGCACCGGGCGATCGTGCTCGCCCGCGGCTACTACGAGTGGCAGGGGCCGAAGGGCCACAAGACGCCGTTCTTCATCCGCTATCCCGAGGGGCGGCTGATGGGCTTCGCCGGGCTCTACTCCTGGTGGCGGGACCACAGCAAGGCGGAGGACGACCCCGACCGCTGGGTGCTGACCGCGACCATCCTCACCTCGGATGCGGTGCAGACCCTCGCGGACATCCACGACCGGAATCCCGTGATCCTGCCCGAGGAGATGTGGCAGCACTGGATCGACCCGTCGATCGTCGGAGACCAGGCGCTCGTCGACGAGGCCGTCCGGGCCGGTGTGGCGGAGGCGGAGACCCTCCGCTTCGACCAGGTCGCGCCCTTCAAGACCAGCGACGACGGGCCGCAGCTGATCGAGCCCGTCAGCGCGTGAGCTCGATGATGTCGCTGCGGTGCGTGTCGAGGCGTCGACCCGTCTCCGCGAAACCCAGCGCGTGCAAGTCGGCGAGACCCCAGGTGTCCTCCACGGTCGATCTGCCGTCCGGCGTCACGACCTCGAGCTCGATGAGCCACACCCGGTCGACCCCGTCGAACCGCCCGCGCTGGGCGGCCTGGGTCACCGAGTAGGCGCGATCCGCCCATCCGTCGTTGCGGTAGTACGGCACGCGCAGGGTCGGGTCCTTCACGCCGCGGAAGCCGGCCGGGTAGGTGCGCATCGCTAGCCGCGGCCGCTGCGAGGGTTTCGCCGACTCGTCGAAGACGACCGCGTCGCCGCGTCCGGCGTTGGCGGCCATGGCTGCGCTGACCTCCGCCCAGTCGCTGTCGTTCTTCGCGTACGGTCCGCGCTGCAGCGCGTAGACCGGCGCGCAGAGCAGCGCGAACACGATCGTCACGCCCGCGGTCGCCGCCACGGTGCGCCGCGCATCCCCTCCGATCAGGCGCCCGAGCACCAGGATGCCCTCCGCGACGAGCAGCGCCGCGGCCGGCGCAGCGAAGGTGGAGTACCGGCCGGTGTACATCGGATACGCCGCATTGGCGAGCAGCATCGCACCGGTGGGCAGGAACAGCCAGGCCGAGGCGACCAGCCGGGTGGAGATCGCGCGCGGTCCGGGGAAGACCGGTCGGGAGGCGCGGAGCCGCCGGGCGCGCCAGGCCGGCCAGAGGCCGAACCCGATCAGGGCCCACGCCGCGATGGCCACCCAGGGCATCCCGAACCAGAGGAAGTAGTACCAGATGGAGGGATCGTCCGGCGTCTCGCCGAGGTACTTGATCTGGCTGCGCTCCAGGTAGGCGAGCACCGCGAGCGGCGACACCGCGACGACGGCAGCGGCCGACGACAGCGCCCAGGCGCGCACCGTCGCGCGCGATGCCCGGGAGGCGAGCAGCACGGCCCCATGAGCCACGAGCAGGGTGATGGAGTACAGGAAGAGGTACGACATCGCGGCCATCCCGGCGCCGTACAGCACCCAGGCCAGCCGCCGCGCGGCCGGCGACAGGCGACGGCCGCCGCCGTCGACGAGCCACAGCAGCAGGAGCGTCAGCCAGGCGGCGGCTGCCGCGGAGAACGCGTACGAACGCGCCTCCTCTCCCGCGTAGGTGAGGCGAGGCAGCACCGAGGCGACCACGCCGCTCACCACCGCGGCCCGGAGTCCGCCGCGCCGTCCCGCGATCAGGGTGACGGCCGCGACCGCGGCACCCACGGCGACCGCGCTGGGCAGCCGGAGCGCGAACGCACTGTCGCCCGCGAGCCGGATCCAGCCGTGCATGACCAGGTAGTAGAGCCCGTGAACCGCATCCACGTGGAAGAGCATCCCGAACAGGCTTCCGACGGATCTCTTCGCCGACAGGAGGGTGGCCGCCTCGTCGCCCCACAGCGACGGAACCCAGCTGAACGCGGCGCACAGCGCGGTCGCGACGACCCCGAAAAGGAGCGCGATCGTCCACGGCCTGACCGCGCGCAGCGGTTGGCCTGCCCGGGTGTCCGGCTCGAGGAGGACGGTCATATCTCAGCTTCTAGACGCTCGACGGGAACACCATCGAGACAACCAGATAACCCTGGGCGACGCGTGGGCGAGCACTACGGAAACTCACAGGCGCGGCGGCCTGCCGCCTCTCAGACCTCGCCGCGGCGCGCGCCCGCCCACAGGTCGACGCCGGAGTCGGTCGCGTGCTTGTCGATCGCGGCCAGCTCCTCCGCCGTGAAGTCGAGGTTGCCGAGCGCCGCGACGTTCTGCTCCAGTTGGTCGACGCTGCTGGCGCCGATGGTGAGGGAGGTGACCCGCTCGTCCCGCAGCGCCCACGCCAGGGCGAGCTGGGCGAGGGTCTGGCCGCGCTTCCCGGCGATGGCATTGAGCGCGCGCAGCCGGTCGATCGCCTCGTCGGTGAGCCAGTCGGTGTCGAAGGACGTGCCCGCGCTCGCGCGCGACCCCTCGGGGATGCCGTCGAGGTACTTGTCCGTGAGCATCCCCTGCGCCAGTGCGGTGAAGCCGATGACGCCGACGCCGAGCTCGTCGACCGCGTCGAGCAGTCCCTCGGTCTCGATCCACCGGTTGAGCATCGAGTACGACGGCTGGTGGATGAGCAGCGGGGTGCCGAGGTCGCGCAGGATCTCGGCCGCCCGGCGCGTCTCCTCCGGTCCGTACGACGAGATGCCGACATACAGCGCCTTCCCCGAGCGGACGGCCGTATCGAGGGCCTGCATCGTCTCCTCCAGCGGGGTGGAGGGGTCGGGTCGGTGCGAGTAGAAGATGTCGACGTAGTCGAGTCCGAGGCGCGTCAGCGACTGGTCGAGGCTGGCGAGCATGTACTTGCGGCCGCCGCCGCCCTGGCCGTAGGGGCCGGGCCACATGTCCCATCCTGCTTTGCTGGAGACGACGATCTCGTCGCGGTACGGCCGCAGGTCCTCCGACATGATGCGGCCGAAGTTGGTCTCGGCGGCGCCGTAGGGAGGACCGTAGTTGTTGGCCAGGTCGAAGTGCGTGATGCCGAGGTCGAAGGCGCGCCGCACGATCGCCCGCTGCGTCTCGAACGGCCGGTCGTCGCCGAAGTTGTGCCACAGCCCGAGCGTCAGCACGGGGAGGTCGAGTCCGCTGCGCCCGGTGCGGCGGTAGATCATGTCGTCATAGCGGGAAGGGTTCGCAACGTGGGCCATGCCTCCACATTCGTACGGCCCCCGCCAGAAGTCCAACCGCTGGGACCGATCGGATTGATCGACCCTCGTGCTGCATCGGCGCCGATGCGCCCGCTATCGGACGAGATTGCGCCGGCCCTGCCGGCGCTCGCAGCGTCGGAGATCCGGCCGCTATCGAAGGAGATTCGCCCGCGAATGGGCCGGATCTCCTGCCCCACCGCGTCGCGTCGGAGATGGGAGCGCTCCCGTCCTTCGATAGCCGCGGCGCGGGCTGTTGCCCTGGCATTGCTCGCAGCGTCGGAGATTCGGCCGCTATCGAAGGAGATTCGCCCGCGAATGGGCCGGATCTCCTGCCCCACCGCGTCGCGTCGGAGATGGGAGCGCTCCCGTCCTTCGGTAGCGCGAGCAGCGGGCTGTCCCCGGGTGTTGCTCGTAGCGTCGGAGATCCGGCCGTTATCGAAGGAGATTCGCCGGCGAATCGGCCGGATCTCCGTCCCCACAGCGTTGCGTCGGAGATGGGAGCGCTCCCGTCCTTCGACAGCGGGAGCGACGCGCAGCGCGCCCCACACGAAAGCGGCGGCCGCGCTCCAGGAGCGCGGCCGCCGCTTGGGTCGTACGAACGGATCAGGTCCGGTTGGCGCCCCGCCTCATCCACCCGACGATGGCGGTGATCACGAAGAACACCAGGCCGAGGATGGCGAGCCACAGGAGTCCCTTGATGGCGAAGCCGAGGATGGCGAGGACCGCCCAGATCACGAGCAGGATGACGATGAGAGCTATCATGCGACCATCTGACTCCCAGGTCGCATTCAGGTCAATGGCCGGTGGGGGCCCTTGCATCGAGCGGCCCACTTGCGATACGGCCCGCGCGACCGCCCTACCGGATGGGCAGTTTCGTGTCGTCCTGGTGGTACAGGAACTCTTCGAGCGGGTACGGCTTGTGCTCGATCGCCGCGGCGATCGCCAGCTGCCCGATCACCGTCTCGACCACGGCGCGCTCGAAGACGCCGAGTCCGGCGGGCAGCTGCACCACCGTGAGGTTCGCGTGTCCGGCACCCGGGACGTCCGTCGCAGCGGCCGTCGTCACCAGCACGACCGGAACCCCGGCATCGAGTACGGACGAGGGGATGCTCAGCTCGCGCCCGTCACCGAAGATCACCAGCGCATCGTCATCCGACAGCACCTCCATCGGCCCGTGCAGGTACTGGAAGGTCTCGAAGGCGGTGCTCGGCGTGCGCAGGCCCTCGCGGACCATCAGCGACAGCTCGGCCGCCGCGGTCAGGGAGCCGCCGCGCCCGACGACGTCGATCGTCTTCGCCGCGGCGAGCACTTGCCCGATCGTCTCTGCCGCGCCGGCGTAGTCGCGCAGCGCGTCGGCGGCCCGGGCCGGGATGCGCGAGGCCTCCGCACCTGCGTCCACCGCTCCGACGTGATCGAGCAGCAGCGCGTAGGCGAGGATCGTCGCGGTGAAGCCGCTGGTGTAGACGGGGGAGTCGGGGAAGCCTCCCAGGCCGAGCACCGCATCCACTTCGTCCTTGATGGGCTGCTCCGGGAAGTTGCTGATCCCGATGCGCGTACCCGCGGCCAGCCTGCGCGCGGCGGCGAGCGGTTCGGGGCTGCGCCCCGACTCCGACACGACGATGCTGTGATCGGCGCTCACCACCTGCAGCCCGTCCGCGACGTCGGAGGCGACGACTCCCGCTGCCGGGTGCCCGGCGGCCGCGAGAGCGGCCACCAGCGCATGCGACGAGTTCAGGGAGGCGCCCATCGCGACGACCGCGACGCTGTCGTCAGCGCCCCACTGCGGCAGAGGGGCTGCGGCGAGATCGCGCAGCACCGTCTCGTGCGCGAGGGCGAGGTTCTCCGGCTGTGCGCGCATGGCGTCGACGAACGAGGCTTTGGGTTCCATGGGATTCCTTCTCTGGATGCGGGTGGTCGGTCAGCCCTTGACGGCGCCCGCGGCCATGCCGCTGACGACGTAGCGCTGGAAGATCATCGCGACGATGATCGGCGGGAGCGCGGCGACGATGCCGCCGGCCGCCACGAGCCCGAAGTCGGTCGTGTACCGGCCGGCGAACTCGCTGATGGCGACAGGGAGCGTCTTCGCCGCGTTCGACGAGGTGAAAATGAGCGCGTACATGAACTCGTCCCAGGCCAGCAGGAACGCGAACATGATGGCGGCGAAGATGCCGGGCCGGGCGGCGGGCAGCACAACGCGGAACAGCGCGCCGAGGCGGCTGGCGCCGTCGATCCGCGCCGCCTCCTCCAGCTCCTCGGGGATCGTGAGGAAGTAGTTGCTGAGGATCCACAGCACGAACGGCACCACGAGAGAGCAGTCGACGATCACCAGTCCGATCACGCTGTCGAGCAGTCCGAGCGAGTTCAGGATGAGGTACAGCGGGATGAGCAGCGCGATCTGCGGGAGCATGTACGTCGCGAGGAAGAGGATCAGCACTGCCTGACGGAACCGGAAGCGCAGCCGGGCGAACGCGTACGCGCCGAGGATGCCGACGATCATCGAGATCGCCACTGTGCCGACCGCGACGATCGTGGTGTTGGCGAGCGCCGCGCGGAAGGTCGCGCCGACGCTGTCCCCGCCGCCGCGGAAGATCGTCTCGTACCGGCTCCAGTCGAGCGTGTCCGGGATCCACTGCAGCGGGGTCGAGATGAGGATGCGCTGCGGCGTCACGCTGGCGACCACCATCCACCCGAACGGCAGCAGGATCAGCACCGAGACGAATACCGCCGCCAGGTGGATGAGGATCGAGTTGCGGGTCGTGCGTTTCACAGCAGGCTCATCTCGGATCGGCGCAGCAGGCGGAGGTAGATGAAGGTCAGCACCAGGATGACCAGCACGATGATGTACGAGAGCGCGGCGCCGACTCCGAAGTTCTGGTCGGAGAACGCGGTCGTGTACGCGTAGTAGGCGACGGTCTGCGTGCCGTTGACCGGGCCGCCGCGGGTCATCGCGTAGACGATGTCGAACACCTTGAACGCCTCCACCGTGCGCAGCACCAGCACGATGGAGATGGAGGGGACCAGCATCGGCAGCACGATCGACCGGAAGATCCGCGGCCAGCTCGCGCGGTCGACCTTCGCCGCCTCGTACAGCTCGCTCGGGATGGACGCGAGCCCGGCGAGCAGGAAGAACGCCACCAGCGGGGTCGTCTTCCACACGTCCGCGAGGATGACCATGTTGAGCGCGAGGGTCGGGTCTCCGAGCCACGCCTGGTACTCGTGGATGATCCCGAGCTGGGTGAGGGCGGCGTTGAGGGAGCCGTACTGGGCGTTGAAGATGCCCTTCCACATGGCCGCGTTCACGATCGTCGGGATCGCCCACGGGATGATCACGATCGCGCGGAACAGCCACCGCGCCCGCAGCTTGGCGTTGAGCAGCCCGGCGACGATCAGGCCGAACACGAGCTCCAGCGCCGTGGAGACGAGCGTGAAGTACAGCGTCCGCCCCATCGCCGCCCAGAACCCGGACGACGTGAGGATGTGGACGTAGTTCTGCAGTCCGACGAAGGGGGTGTCGGTCGCCAGAGCCGAGTTCACCTCGAAGAACGAGATGAGGAGGGTGCGGAGGATCGGGTAGACGATCACTCCGAACACCGCGACCGCGGCGGGGACCAGCAGCCAGAAGGCGAGCCGTCCCTGGTTGTCGCGCTTGCGGCGGTTCCGTCGCCCGCCCGTGGTGGGCGCGCGTCGCTCCGTCTCGACTCCGGCGACCGACACGCCGCTCATCCCTGGGACTCGTTCGCGGCCTTGACCGCGTCGTCGAGCGCCTGCTGCGGGCTCTTCTTGCCGAGCAGCGCGTTCTGGATCTCGACCTGGAGCGCCTGCGACACCGTGTTGTAGTTCGCCACCGGCGGGCGCAGGATCATCGAGTCGTACGCCTTGCCGGCGGCCGCGAAGACCTCCGGGTTCGACTTGGTGATCTCGGGCTTGGTGTAGCTGGCCTTCCAGTTCGTCATCGACGACTTCGTGTACTGGTCCTGCACGGCCTCACTGGTCACGTACTCGATGAACTTCCATGCGGCGGACTGGTGCTTCGACTTCGCACCGATCGAGAGGGCCATCGAGCCGTTCACGCCGGGGTTGTCTCCGCTGGGACCTGCCGGCGGGGAGGTGACGGCGACCTGGCCGACGACCTTCGAGATCGACGGGTCGTTCTGGTCGCGGAAGGTCGACTCCCAGTTCAGCTCCATCGCCGTCTTGCCCGCGGCCATGGACTTGTCGGTGTCGTCCTCCAGGAAGGTGGTCGATGCCGGGTCGGTGAGTCCGTCGTCGATCGACTTCTTCATGAACTCGAGCGCCTGCACGCCCGCGCCCTTGTTGATGTCGAGCTTCCCGCTGGAGTCGGTGAACTGACCGCCGTACGCCCCGAGCATGACCGCGTAGTCGCAGATCAGCGCCTCGGCCTGCGCCCAGCTCCAGGCGAGCGGGTACTGCACCACTCCCGCGTCCTTGAGCTTCTTGGCCACGGCGAGCACGCCATCCCACGTCTTGACGTCGTCGGGACCGGCGCCCACCTTGGCGAGCATGTCCTTGTTGTAGAAGAACAGCTTGGTGGAGGGGCCCCACGGCACGCCGTAGTACTTGCCCTTGTACTCGGCGCTGGAGAGGGCGCCGCCGAGCATGTCCGACTTCCAGCTGGACGGGAACCGGTTGGTCACGTCGGTGATGATGCCCTTGGATGCGAACTCGGCCGGCCAGATCACGTCCGACAGCACGACGTCGTAGGTGCCCGCGGGCGCCGAGGTGACGATCTTGTCGTGCAGTGCCTCGTAGGCGACGAAGGTCGGCTTGACGGTGATCTTCGGGTTCTTCTTCTCGAAGGCCGCGATCATGTCGTTGATGTTCGACTCCGAGTAGCCGGCCTGCTTCATGAACAGGGCGTTGATCGTGCCCGTCCCGTCGCCCTGCCCGCCCGACGAGGTGCCGGCCCCGGTGACGCTGCAGGCGCTCAGCGCGAGGGCCGCGGTCGCCGCGAGCCCGACGGTCGCGAGGGCGCGGCGGCGCCCCCTGGATGTGGTTCTCATGACTTCCTCCGTGTGTTTGTTGGTGCGAAGGGGACAGCGGTGGCCGCCTCCGTGAGCCGCCGGGCGAGCGCGAGGGCGCCGCGCACCGGGGGGACATCCAGCAGGTGGATGGAGTGGGCGAGCCCGCGGGCGCGCAGGCGCTCGCCGAGGGCCTCGAACAGTCGTGGCTGGTGGCTGATCACGCCGCCGGCGCAGACCACGTCGGCGCCTGCCGCGCCGCGGCGGTGCACGAGCTCGACGCTGTGGGCGAGTTCGTCGGCGGCGTTCTCGACGACGCGGGCGGCGCGGGCGCTCCCGGCGTCGGCGGCCGCGAAGACCAGGGGAGCGGCTGCGCCCCACGCGGTGACGCGCGGCCGGACGGTCAGGGCGTTCGAGAGGCCGACGATCTCATCCACACCGAAGTGGGCGAACAGCAGGTCGGCGAGGGCATCGCGCGGCTCGTCCTCGTCCACCGCTTCGAACAGGGTCCGCACTGCGTCGCGCACCAGGGCGGGAGCGCTTCCCGGGTCGTTGAGGATGTAGCCGTAGCCGCCGGCGCTGACCAGCATCCCGTCGATCCGGCGGCCGACCACCTTGCTGCCGGTGCCGGCGATGACCGC
Organism: Leifsonia sp. fls2-241-R2A-40a; assembly: GCF_030209575.1. NCBI lineage: Bacteria > Bacillati > Actinomycetota > Actinomycetes > Micrococcales > Microbacteriaceae > Leifsonia > Leifsonia sp. fls2-241-R2A-40a. The sequence continues at coordinate 1,959,166 of NZ_JARVRS010000001.1, forward strand.
GATCGCCTCGTCGAACCCGGCGGCGGGGCCGACCAGTTCGACGTCGTTGACGGCGAGGGCAGGGCCGTCGTGGAGCTGCGAGAGAGTCTCCGAGAAGGCGAGGGTCTGTCCCTCGCTGTCGAGGCCGTGGGCGCCGACGACGAGCGGGGCGGCATCCGCATCGGGCACCGCGTCGAGGAGGGCGAGCAGCCCGCGCACGTTGTCCTCCGAGTGGAGGTGTCCGCCGTGCTGCCAGTCGGCCGTCTTCACCGAGAGGTCGAGGAGCGCGGCGCCGGCGTCGTCCTCGACGCACACGTGCGTCTTGGTCCCGCCGATGTCGATTCCGACGATCACGTCTGCTCCTCTGCGTCATTGAAGGGGTTCCTTCTTTCCTATCGGAGTGAGAAGAAGTTGGAGCTAAACCTAAAGGCCCTCTCCGACGTGTGTCAAGAGCCGAACCTCGCGGCCGACCGTCGATTCGTCACGAATGCGCGCGATTCGTCACGAATGAGCGCGATTCGTCACGAATCGCTGTGGGAAGACGGTCAGAACGCGAGGTAGGCGAAGCCGTTGACCTCGGCGGCGGCCAGCTCCGCCGCGCCGAGCAGCACCGCATCCTCGCGGTGGGTCGCCGGCTCGATACGGGGGACGCGGATGATGCGCCCGCGCAGCCGCTCCTGGATGCCCGGGATCACCGTGTCCGAGCTGCCGACGAAGCTGCTTCCCACGACGACCAGCTCGGGGTCGAGCACGATCACCAGCGCCGCGACCGCGATGGCGACCATGTCGAGGATCTCGTCGGCCATCTCCTTAGCGTCGGCATTGCCGTCGCGAGCCAGCTCGAACACGTCCTCGGCGGTCAGTGCGCCGCTCGGCGGGAGCGGGATCCCCCGCTCGCGCGCCCGCTGGGTCAGCGCGAGCGAGCCGATGCGGTCCTCCAGGTCGCCTCGGGCGTCGTACGACCGCTCGAGCGACGACCGCTCCATCAGCAGGTACCCGATCTCGCCCGCTTCGGCGCGGGCGCCGCGGTGCAGTTCGCCGTTCGCGACGATCCCCGCGCCGAGTCCGTTCTCGAGGAACAGTGCCACCAGGCTGGACAATCCGCGCCCGGCCCCGGTATGGAGCTCCCCGTAGGCGAGCGCGTTCGCGTCGTTCTCGACGACCACCGGGAGGGGCGTGCGCTCGCGCAGCAGCGTCCCGAACGGCACGCCCGTCCAGCCGAACTCGGGCATCGTGCCGACGACGCCCTCCGGCTGCTGCACGACGCCGGGCACCGCGATGCCGACCGCGAGGCACGGGGTGCCCATCGAGTCGGCGGTGGCGATGAGATCGTCGAACAGCCGGAACACCTTGCGCAGCTGCCGGTCCTGGTCCGGCGCGCGCTGCGCCACCTCGGCGTCGTCGACCGGGCGCGGGCCCAGTTCGACGGAACGCCGGAAGACGATCTTGCCGTCGAAGTCGACCAGGATGCCGGTCACCGTCTCGGCGCGGAGCTGGATCGCCGCGACCAGCCGCGAGCTCCCGGCGTAGCGCAGCAGCACCGACGGCCGGCCGCCGGTCGACGGCTCCTGGCCTGCGGCGACGACGAGGCCGTCCTCGATGAGGGAGGCGGTGAGCCGGTTGATCGTCGCCGGGCTCAGCCCGGTCTTCACGCCGAGCTGCTGGCGGGAGAGTGCTCCAGAGTCGCGCAGCGCCTCGATGATGGCCGTCTGGTTGACGCGTGCGAGGGTGCTCGTGGTCGCCGTTGCGCGCGTCCTCTTCGCCACCGGCGCCTCCTCATCCCTGGCCTTCGGCCTCCGCCGCTTGCGCGACCTGGGGAAACTTTACTATCGCTCTGGATGGATGTGCGTGCGCGCTTGCCGGCCGCACCCGCGCCCCCGTCGCGCTCAGCATACCGACGCGCACCGAGCGACCCGCACCGGGTGACCCGCTCCGGGGGCACTCGAAATGGGGCGCGACCGCCGTCCGGGCACCGGCCTACCGTGGGGGCATGTTCCGGTTCCCCCGTGAAGCGATGCGCCGGCGGCGGCCCGACCCCGCCGTCGGTTCCTTGCTCGCGGGCGCCATGGCGGGCGGGATCCGCGACATCTACGGCCACACCGTCACCTTCGTGCCGGAGGACCTCGTCTACGTCGAGCGGCTGTTCACCGACCTCGGTTCGGACGAGGGCTTCGTCGGCGACGACTTCACCCTGCAGAGCCTCGGCTGCCTGATCGGCGAGATCCTCGTCCGGACGGATGGCGGGCACTGGAGTCGCACCGCCCACCGCCGCGGCGGCCGGGACGACACCGGGCTGGAGGTCGTGCTGCCCAACGGCCGTGCCGTCAATCCGTTCCGTGCCGCGTACGACCGCGCCGATCGGGGTTCCGGCTCCTCCGTCATCGACTTCCGCCAGCTCGCACTCGCCTCCTGACCCCGCTCGGGGCACAGAATGGTGCCGACGGAGAGGGGCGCGGATGTCGAAGGGTCGCCTGGAAGCCTTCAGCGACGGCGTGCTCGCCGTCGCGATCACTCTGCTCGTACTCGACCTGCATGTCGATCCGGGAGCGCGTGAGGGGCTGCTGGCGCAGTTGCTCGCGGCCTGGCCGTCCTTCGTCGCCTACATCGTCAGCTTCCTGGTGATCGGCGTGATCTGGGTCAACCATCACGCCATCGTCCGGTTCGTCGAGGTCGTCGACCGCCCGCTGCTGTTCTGGAACCTCATCCTGCTCCTGTTCGTCACGGCGCTGCCGTTCACGACGGCCACCCTCGCGGGCGCCCTGGCCGATGGCAGCGCATCCGACGTCCGCGTCGCCGCGGTGCTGTACGGCTGCACCACGACGGGCTTCGCCGTGGCGTTCACGTTCCTGTACGGCCGCATCACGAAGTCGCAGGTGACGGAGGGTCGGATGGATGCGGCCACGCGCAGGCGGGCGATCCGCCGGTTCGGTGTCGGCACCGTGCTCTACCCGGTCACAACCGTGATCGGCCTGGTGAGCGCGCCCGCGATGCTGGCGGCGCTCGCCGCGCTGAGCTTCTACTACCTGTTCAACCAGACGGGTGCGTCCGAGCGCGAGCCACGCATCCCGACCTAGTCGGCGCCGCTCCTCATCGGCGACGCGGGCCGCTAATGTGTGCGTCGACGGGAGGAGGCCGCGTGCGGGTTCTGACGTGGCTGGGCCGGCACGACCCGGGGTACAGCGCGCTGCGCCGGGCCGGGCGTGCCGCGATCGCCGTGCCGCTCCTGTTCCTCCTCGGCAGCCGGGTGCTCGGGAATCCGGAGATCGCCCTCTTCGGGGCGTTCGGCGCCTTCGCGATGCTGCTGTTCGTCGACTTCGGCGGTCCCGTGCGCGAGCGCATCCAGGCCCAGGTCGCGCTGGCGCTGGCCGGGGCGGTCCTCATCTGCCTGGGCACGCTGGCCTCGACGCAGCTCTGGCTGTCGGCGGTGGCGATGGCCGTGGTGGCGTTCGGCGTGCTGTTCGCGGGCTCCGTGAGCTCGGTGATCGCGTCGTCCGGCACGTCGCTGCTGCTGGCCTTCGTCCTTCCGGTGACGCTCTCCGGAACCGCCGCCTCGATCGGGCCGCGGCTGCTCGGCTGGGGTATCGCCGCCGCGGTGAGCGTCCTCGCCGTCTCCCTGTTGTGGCCGGCGCCGGTGCGCGAGCCGTTGCGCGGCCCGGCGATGGAGGCGTGCCGGGCACTCGCTGCGCGGTTGCGCGCCGACGGCGTCGTGCCCGCGCCCGGGCCGGACGTCGCCGTTCCCGGGGGCGACTCATCGGTCGCCGCGCTGCAGCGGACCTTCCTCGCCGCGCCCTACCGGCCGACCGGCCTGAGCGCGCCCGCCCGCACCGTCGTCCGGCTGGTCGACGAGCTGACCTGGCTGGATGCGGTGATCGCCCAGTTCGCCCGCCACGGCCGCGACCCCGACGCCGGACTGCCGGCCGATGCCGCCGCCTGGCGCATGCGGACCGCTGCGGCGGAGGTGCTCGACGAGGGCGCTGTCCTCCTCGGTCAGCACGGCGGCGACCCGACGGCTCTGGAGGCAGCGCTCGCGCGCCTCGCCGACGAGCGCAGCCGGGTCGAGGTCGCCACGCTCGCGCCCGCCCCGATGCCGCCGGGCACGGGCGGCATCCAGGCTGCGGAGGAGTTCGCCGCGGCGCTGGGCCCCGGCTTCCGGGCCCAGGAGCTCGCCTACGCCGTCGCGACCGTCGCCGGGAACATCGCCCTCACCGCGCGCGCCGAGCGCCGGACGTGGTGGCAGCGGATGCTCGGCCGCCAGCCGGGCGGCCTCAGCGGTCCGCTCGCCGCGGCGACGGAGCGCGCCACCGGCTTCGTCGGCCCGAATTCGGTGTGGCTGCGCAACAGCATCCGTGGGGCGATCGGCCTCGGACTCGCGGTGCTGCTCGCGAAGCTCACCGGCGTCGAGCACTCGTTCTGGGTCGTCCTCGGCACCATGTCGGTGCTCCGCTCGAGTGCGCTCAGCACGGGGCAGACCGCTCTGCGCGGGGTCATCGGCACCGTGGTCGGAGTGATCGTCGGGGCCGCGGCGCTGTTCGTGATCGGGGCGAATCCGGTCGTGCTCTGGCTGGTGCTCCCTCCGGCGATCCTCATCGCGGGGATCGCGCCCGCTGCGATCTCGTTCGCGGCCGGTCAGGCGGCCTTCACGATCGTGCTCGTCCTGCTTTTCAACGTGATCGCGCCCACCGGCTGGACCGTCGGTCTCATCCGGATCGAGGACATCGCGCTCGGCTGTGCGGTGAGCCTGGTCGTCGGCGTCCTGTTCTGGCCCCGCGGGGCCTCCGCGTCGCTCCGGTCCGCCGTGGGCGACGCCTACCTGGCGAGCATGGAGTACCTGCGTGCGGCCGTCGCCTACGGGATGACGCGCTGCGACCGGACGGCGCCGCACCGCTCCGAGCCGAGGCAGCAGTCCCTGGAGGCCGCCGCCGCCTCCCGCCGGCTCGACGACGCCTTCCGCACCTACCTGACCGAGCGCGGCACGAAGCAGCGCCCGCTCGCCGAGGTCTCGGCGCTGGCGACCGGCGTGGCGGGGGTGCGTCTGGCCGCCGATGCCATCGTCGAGCTGTGGCGCGGGCAGCCGGCGGGGGACGGCGACCGGAGTGCGGCGCGTGACGCGCTGGATGCGCGGCTGGGTCGTCTCGAGGGCTGGTACCGCTCGCTTTCCGACGCCCTGACCGCGCGCGACCCTCTCCCCGTCCCCGACCATGCCGACCCATCGGCGGAGAGCGCCCTCGCTGCCGCGGTGCTCGGCGAGGCGGCCGACCCGAGCGGTGCGACGGCCACCGCGGTACGCATCATCTGGACCGCGGACTACCTGGAGGTCGTCCGCCGGCTCGAGCGGGCCATTGTCGCTCCGGGCGCCCCACCCGGCGCCTGAGGCCCCTGGGGGCGATCCGCGCGACCCCCGAAATTGACCCCCATCTTGGGGTCCGCACTTTGGTGGACAGACCGGTACTGTTTATCCCAACCCCACCGGCCCCGAACCGTTGGGGGGATGCACCGTCGACGAGAGATCGCAGACGGCTTACCCGATCATCCGTTACCGTCGACGCTGATGCCCAGTGCGTCATCACATCAACGTTTGCGCTTTTTTATGGAAAGTACCCGAGCTTCCATGCTGCGAAACATCGATCCCATCATTCAAGGTCCCCTTCTGTCCGCCCTCGAGGCGGTGAAACCGGGAGGCTGGATCGCGATCACGTCCGTTGCGGCTCCCGGCACCGCCGACACGATCACCGTCGACGCCCCGCTCGACCGGATGGCGCCCGCGCTGTTCCAGGCGGTCCCGCTGAGCAGCCAGGCCGAGCCGATCATCGGCTGGCTGGCTGACGCTGCCGACGACGACGCGCTCGACGCGTTCTTCGCCGTGCAGGGTTCCGCCCGCGACGCCGAGCGACGTTCCTTCGAGATGGGCCGCCTCCTCGAGGTCCCCTCCGAGGTCTGGGACAACGTCGAGCTGACGCTCGTCGTCGACTCCCCGGCCGAGTTCACCTTCTTCGCCTGCACCGGCGGCAGCCAGCACGAGCTGGTCGAGCTGCTCGCCGTCCCGGAGCGTCAGGCGGCCTGAGCGCCGCTTCCCCGGCGGGTTCGACGACTCAGATACCCCATTCGTCGAACTCGTCGGTGGGCGGACCCACCGACTCCATCGTGGACGCGCCTGCCGCGGTGAGCTCCTCGTCCTGCTCGGGCTCCGGCCTCTTCTCGATGGAGACGGGGGCGCCCGGCCGGACCAGTACCTCGATCTGCGCGCCGGCGGAGGTCAGGGTGATGAACCCGCCTCCCGAGCGCACCGCGCTGAGGATCTGCTCGCGCACGCGGTCGATGTCGTCCTCGTCGGCGACGAAACGCCGGCCGGCGATGTTCACGAGATAACTTGCCACGGGCTTACTCCCAGATTGCACGTCGTGAGGACTCTCACGACAGCGTCGGGGGCGCAGGCACGCTCGGCGATGCTTGTTGGATGGTAACCCCGCTGCCTCCACACGGCCAGGGAAGCGGACGTTCTGTAAGCGAACCCCACGGTCCTGACGCGGGCGTCACTGAGAGTTCTTTCATGGTAGGTCGCTCCCTCGTGGCGTGAGCGGCCCAGCCAGGTGCATGACTGCAATAATCGCGCCTGGCTCGGTCTCGAGCGCAGAACCCTGGGGGGACGTGGATGTCACGTAATAGCAGCATTTTCGGGCGGCTTGCCGCCGCAGTCGCGGCCGCCGCAGCGGTCGTCCTGGCCGGACTCGGCGCGGCTCCGGCCGGCGCGGTTCCGGGCACGACGCCCACGCTCGCGGTCATCGGTTCCGTCACAGCCCCGAACGGCGGGGACACGTTCGCGACCGTGCCGAACATGGCGGTGGATGCTGCGCATCACGCGCTGTACGCGCTCGAGGAGGGCGGCAGCCACAGCAGCCTGGCGGTGATCGATTCGGCGACGCGCACGGTGACGAGCAGCGTCGCGCTGCCGCACATCCCGAACGGCGTCTCGATCGACGCCGCCCGCGGCTTCGTGTACGTCACCGTCAGCGACATCAACGCAGGTACGTCGGCTCTGTGGGTGATCAGCAGCAGCACGAAGGCCCACGTCGCCACGATCCCGCTGGGCGTCTTCCAGGTCGTCGGCGCCAGCGGCAACGCCGGGATCGCCGTCGACCCATCGACCGGATCCGTCTACGTCCCCGGGGGTCTTCTCCAGGGCGGCACGAGCGTTCCGTCCCTCCAGGTCCTGACCGCGGCCCAGATCTCGACCGCCGTGGGAGGGACGACCGTCACGCCCACCGTCATCTCGCTGCCGTCTACGACGCAGGGGGCGAGAGCGGTCGCCGTCGATTCGGCCGCCGGCATCGTCTATGCCGTGGGCGAGGGTCTGTCGGGCTCATCGCTGTACGCGATCAGCGCCGCCTCGAACGCGGTGACCGCGACCATCCCGCTCAGTGGGCTCCCGAACAATCTGACCGTCGACTCCGCGTCGGGCACGGTCTACGTCTCGCAGCGGACACCCGCCGGGTATGCACTGGCCGCGGTGCCGCGCGGCGCCGCTGCGGCGACCGCGACCATCGCCCTCCCCGCCGGAGGAGAGTCGCTCGAGGTCGACCCGAACCTCGGCACGCTCTTCGTCGCCATCTCGCAGCCGTTCGAGGGGGGCACGGTCAACGAGCTGCTCGCGATCAGCACCGCCTCCCGTGCGATCGTCGCGAGCAGCCCGCTCCCCACTCCCGCTGGTCTGGCGCTGGACACGACGACCGGAACGGCATTCGTCTCGGGAGCCATGGCCGGCAATACGACCATCGCGGCGCTCCGTCTGTTCGGAGTGGCCCGCGTCGCCGGCGGCGATCGCTACGCGACGTCCGTCGCGGTCTCGCAGCGCGCGTTTCCCGGCACCGCGCCCGTGGTCTACATCGCCTCCGGAGCCAACTACCCGGACGCCCTCGCGGCCGGTCCTGCCGCTGCGAAGCGCGGGGGTCCGCTGCTGCTGTCCGCCCCGTACGCCCTTCCCGGCGACGTCGCCGCCGAGGTGAAGCGCCTCACGCCCGCGACGATCGTGGTCGTCGGCGGCCCCGCATCCGTCTCGGATGACGTGCTCGCCCAGCTGCGTGCGATCGCCCCGGGAGCGACCATCGCGCGTGCGGCCGGGGACGACCGGTTCGCCACCTCGCGCACGGTGGTCGCGGGCGCCTTCACGACCGCGGGCACGGTGTACCTCGCGTCCGGCTCGAACTTCCCGGACGCGCTCGCCGCCGGCGGGGCCGCGGGCGCGCAGGGCGCGCCGATCCTCCTGGTCGACGGTGCGGCGAGCAGTGTCGATGCGGCGACGGCGTCCCTCCTGTCGACGCTGAAGGCGAAGAACGTCGAGCTGGTCGGCGGCACCGCGGCGGTGTCGGCGGGGATCGCCACGTCGCTCACCCATGCCGGTTACACGGTCGCCCGGCTCGCGGGCTCCGACCGGTACGCGACGGCGCAGGCCGTCAACGAGCACGCGTACACCCACGCCTCGACCGCCGTCCTGGCCACCGGGTTCGGATTCCCGGACGCCCTGTCGGCGACGACCTGGGCGGCCACCACCTCCTCGCCGCTCTACCTCGCGCCGGGCTCGTGCGTTCCGCGCGGAGTCCTCGCCGACCTAGGTCGGCTGAGGATCGGCACCGTGACCCTGATCGGCGGACCGGCGGTGCTCACCGCATCCACCGCGGCACTCACCCCCTGCGTCGGGTGAGGTCCCGGGACGTCGCCCCGCCGGCCGGCTGATCCGCCCTACGGCGTAGGAGTCGCCGTCGGGGTCGACGGTTCGGCGGGCGCGGTGGCCTCGGCGGACGGCTCGGGCGAGGCCGCGGGCGTTCCGGCCGGGCCGGGCGTGCTGCCCGGCGCGGCCGGGGGAGCTGTGGCGTCGGTCCCGGGCGCGGCCGTCGGTCCGCTGCCGGGGGCAGGGGTCGCCGTGCTCGTGGGCGGCGCCGTCGGCGCCGGAGTGCTGCCGGTGGCGGGAGTCGCGGACGGGTCCTTCTGGATGACGGCCTTGAGCTGCTGCTCGAACTGCTGCAGCTGGGCCTGGACCTCGGTCATCGAGAGGCCCCCGAGGTTCTTCGAGAACGCCATGATCTGCGCCCACAGCGCGTTGAGGCTCGCGACCGTTTCCGCGCTCGGCGGTCCGCTGAGGGTGATCACCAGTTGTTCCGCGAGCGCGGCGGTGAGGCAGTTCAGGCAGCCGTAGTTCGCGGCCACCGACAGGTTCTGCGGAACGACGACGTCCGACTGCCCGACCACCAGCACGACCTGGAAGCCGACGGCGACGGTCGTGCAGCCGGAGCATTTGGCGAAGGCGTAGGCGCCGTTGGTGTTCAGCGCCGACGCGCCGTCCGTCACCCAGACCAGGGCGAAGGCGACGTCGTAGAGCACCGAGCCGTCGGTGGTGTTCACCGCGAGCGCCTGGTTGTCGCCGGGACGCGGGGGCAGCGGCTTGTCGAACGGGAACACCCACGACGGGGCGTTCGTCGTGCGGGGGAGGAGCACCATGGCCAACTGCGGATGATCGGCGGTGGGCCGCGAGCCTCCCGTCCAGATGGTCTGCACCTGTCCCGAGGACCCGGCCGACAGGTGGCCGGGACGGTACTGCGCGGGGGCGATGATGTCCGAGATCGTGCCGCGCTCGTACGCCTGGATGGGCCGGTAGGTCTGCGGCGCCGGCCACCAGGCCCAGGCGAGACCGGCGATCAGGGCGAGCACCGTGGCCGCGGCGATCCCGCGGCGGACCGGTCGGCCTCGGGTCGAGGTCCACATCCGCGCCAGTCCGGATCGCGCCAGGCGCAGCAGGATGTAGAGGGTGCCGAGCACGGGCAGTGCGGTCGCGGCCATCAGCACGAGTTGCGCCGCACCCGCGGTCGCATCCCCGCGCCCGAACGCGCCGGCCACTGTGTGCCCGCGCTCGGAGAGCGCGACCCAGGCGGTGGCGAGGACCCGGGGAAGGGTCAGCACCATCATGGCCAGCGAGAAGATCAGCAGCGGCACGACGGTGAGCACCCAGACGCTCACGACGGCGCGCGCCCACGGCTTGAGCATCCGCGACTCGGGCCGGTTCCACCGCCAGGGGAGCAGCCCGAGGAGGGTCGGCCGGATGCGCTGGAACAGGTCCGGAACGCCGGTCAGGTCGGCGAGCACGTGGTAGCCGTCGAATCGCACCATGGGCAGCAGCTGGTGCAGCATCTGGAGGAGCTGGGTCACGACGACGAGCAGCAGTGCGTCGTACCGGGTGACCCACCAGACGCCGACGATGACGACGGCGACGATCGCGTTGAAGTACAGGCCGCCGAGGTCGGTGCGCACGCGGCCCGCCCGTCCGAGCCGGTACGAGTCGGTCACGTCGGTGAAGAAGGCGGGCCAGAACAGGTAGAGCCCGACGCCCATCCTGCCCGGCGTCGCGCCTCCGTACCGGGCGGCGGCGGCATGGCCGAACTCGTGGAAACCGGCCGACACGATGGTCACCGCGACGATCAGGAGCAGAACGCCCGGGTCCTGGAACGCCTGGTAGGTGGCGCCCGCCAGCCCCTGGACGGCGAGCAGCCACCAGCACGCCGCCACGAACAGGCAGAGCACGGGGATGACGGCGAGCGGATGGAACAGCGCGGCGAACGGCGCCGTCACGCGACGGGTCGCCTCCGGGTCGACGATCTCCTTCCGCAGGCGCAGCGCGAGCAGCGGATCGGAGCGCTTGAGCTCGGGCTGGGACCCGTCGGCGCGGGTCAGCAGGCCCAGCGGGCGCAGCGACGAGTCGATCAGCGCATCCACGTCGTCGGCGCCGACCAGCCGTCCGACCCGGTCGGATGCTCGGGCCGCCACGTCGGCACTGCTGCTCCGGCCGTCGATCTCATCCAGGATCGCGTAGAGGAGCGGTGTGAGCTGCAGCGTCTGACCGTCTGAGCGCCGTACCAGCGCCGGCGGCTCGCGGTAGCCGGAGCCGCGCAGGGAGCCGAGCAGCTGCACGCCGTCGGCGCGGACCGGGACGTGAGCGTCCCGGTCCGCGCCTTCCGCACCGGGCGAGTCCGCGGAGGGGCGCTGCCCCTGGGCGGGGCTGCGCTCGGGGGTGACCGTCACTGTCGGCTACTGCTGGATCGTCGACTGCTGGCCGGCAGTCGCGTCGGCGGAGCCCGTGATGTTCTGGTTGATGACCGCGTCCTGGTGCGAGACCGCCGCGGCCTGGCTGTCGATCGATCCGATGTTGGCGGCGACGCTCGCATCGATCGGGGCCGCGACATTGGCGTTGGCCGCGATCGCTCCGTTGACGGGGGCGTCGAGGTTGGCGTTGGCGTCGAGGTTGAGGTCGACGTTGAGCAGGCTGCCGTCGGTGAGCGAGCCCGGGGTCGTGGTCGCCGCCGGGGCGGGATCCGGCGTCGGCGCGGCCGTGGTTGCATCGGCCGGCGTCAGCGTGCTGGCCTGGTCGGAGTGGGCGATCGCGTCTCCGGTGATGCCCTGACCGATGGCGGCGGACTGGTCCGCGCCGGCCACCGCTGTCGACCCGGCGGAGAGCACGTTCGCACCCGCCGACGCCTCGACGGGGGCGGCGACGTTGGCGTTGGCCGCGACACCCAGGTCGACCGGGGCCGCGAGGCCGAGCCCGAGGTTCAGGTCGGCGTTGAGGTCGAGGATCGAGGCGACCTCTTTGTCGGGGAGGGCCGTGACCCCCTCGGCGGCCAGTTCGTCGGCCGACAGCGGCTGCAGGTCATCGTTCTGTTCGTCGTTCACGTGCGACTCCGTCTCCGGGCACGAGCCCTGGTGGGCGCAGGCCTTCTGCGCGCTCCCGGCGGAAGTTACGCCGGCCTCGAGACGCTCAGGAAGACCGTTTCGCTGTGTGAAGGATCATGGTAAGAAGCGCGGAATTCCGCGGATTCGGCCGGCGCCTCCGCGCCCCGCGCGAGAGCCAGGTCCTACCGCGCCGCCTCCGACGGTGCGCCCTCACGCGTGATGATCGCGGCGTCTCCGTCCTCGTCGAGCTTCGCGCGCAGCGGCTTCCGGAAGGCCCGCGTCAGCACCAACAGGGTGATGATGCCGATGGTCAGCCAGACGATCCCGTAGGTGAGCGCATCCAGGTGGAGGTTCGCCCAGAGAACACCGGTCAGCAGCATCCCGATGCCGGGCAGCACGATGTTGCGGACCACCTGCTTCGCACCGCGCCGCTCCCGGCGACGGATGGCGAAGTGGATGATGACCGTCGCGTTGACGACGGTGAACGCGATGAGGGCGCCGAAGTTGATCATCGACGAGACGAACTCGAGGGTGAAGGCGGCGGCGAGCAGCGAGACGACGCCGACGAGCAGCACGGCCGTCGCCGGGGTGCGGAAGCGCGGGTGGATGTACGCGAGGGTCCGCGAGACGCGGCCGCTGCCGTTGCGGGCCATGACGTAGATCATGCGGGAGACGCTCGCGTGCGACGCAAGGCTCGACGCGACGGCCGCGGCGACGGCGGCCGAGATGAACAGGATCTGGAAGAACAGGCCGCCGGTCTTCAGCGCGATCTCGGGCAGCGTGTCGTCGGTGAAGTGGAACCCGGCCGTGGTCGGGAAGCGCGACTGCGCGAACCACGCCGCGATGAGGAAGATGGCGCCGCCGATCAGCAGGGCCAGCACGATCGCACGGGGGACGGTGCGCGCATCCTTCGCCTCCTCCGTGTACATGGTGATGGCGTCGAAGCCGATGAACGAGAAGCAGACGACCGTCGCCCCTCCGATCACCGCGCCGAGGTGCACGCCCTGGTGGACCAGCGGGTCCAGGCTGAACGGCGTCCCGTTCCCGGCCCCTGAGTTGAGCGCCGCCCAGGTGAGCACCACGAAGACGCCGATCAGCACGATCTGGAAGACGACCAGGATGCCGTTGACGCGCGAAGTCGACGACATGCTGAACAGGTTCATCGCGGTGATCAGGGCGACGTAGCCGACCACCCAGATCCACCCGGGGACCTGCGGGAAGAACGACTCCAGGTACAGGCGCACGATGAGCGCATTCACCAGCGGGAGGAGCAGGTAGTCGAGCAGCGACGACCAGCCCACCAGGAAGCCGACGTTCGGGTGGATGGTCTCCGAGGCGTAGGTGTAGGCCGAACCGGCGGAGGGGAACACCCGCGTCATGCGGCCGTAGCTGATCGCGGTGAACACCATCGCGACGAGCGCGACCAGATAGGCGGCCGGCACGACCCCGTTCGTCTCGCCGGTGACGATGCCGAACGTGTCGAACACGGTCATCGGCGTCATGTAGCCGAGACCCAGTCCGACGATCGCCCAGAGGCCGAGGGATCGCCGCAGCGAGTTGGGTGCGGGGGTGGAGGGCACGCGAGCTCCTTCGCTCTTCTTCGGGACCGCGCCATCCTAAAGCCCAGAAGTGCGAAATCCGAATCGAGCGAAGACCATCACATCGCTGTTTGCGAGATTTTGGTGTGGATTCAGTATCGATTTGACATTTCGACAGTCGATATCGATAGTCTGCCCTCGATCGAATCTCTCGAATATCGGAGCTGATAACCATGGCCACCATCGAACGTGACGTCGTCATCGTGGGCGCCGGAGCGTCGGGCCTCACCGCCGCGACCGAACTGAAGAGGGCCGGCCTGACCGTCGCGGTCCTCGAGGCGCGCGACCGCGTGGGCGGCCGGCTCTGGACCGACGACATCGACGGCGCGACCCTGGAGATCGGCGGCCAGTGGGTCTCGCCGGATCAGGATGCGCTGCTCGAGACCCTCGCCGACCTCGGGCTCGAGACGTACTCGCGGTACCGCGACGGCATCAACGTCTACCTCGGCGAGAACGGCGAGCGCCGCACCTTCGAGGGCGAGATCTTCCCGGTCGCGCCGCGCACGGAGAAGGAGATCGTCGGACTCATCGAGCGGCTGGACGCCCTCGTCGCCGAGATCGATCCCGACCGGCCGTGGGCGCATCCGCGGGCGAAGGAGCTCGACGAGATCTCGTTCCGCCGCTGGCTCGAGACGCAGACCGACGACGAAGAGGCCCGCCGCAACATCGGGATGTTCATCGCCGGCGCCATGCTCACCAAGCCCGCACATGCCTTCTCCGCCCTGCAGGCGCTGCTCATGGCAGCCAGCGCCGGAAGCTTCTCCAACCTGGTGGACGCCGACTTCATCCTCGACAAGCGCGTCAAGGGCGGCCTGCAGCAGGTTCCGCTGCTCCTCGCTGCGCGACTCGGCGAGGATGTGCACCTCAGCGCTCCCGTGCGCACCCTCCGCTGGGACGAGTCCGGCGTGACGGCGATCGCCGACGGCGTGGAGGTGCGCGCCCGCTTCGCGATCCTGGCCGTCCCCCCGGTGCTGATCAGCCGCATCCAGTACGACCCGCCGCTTCCGCGCCGGCAGCAGCAGCTGCACCAGCACCTCTCGATGGGCTTCGTCATCAAGGTCCACGCGGTCTACGAGACGCCGTTCTGGCGCGACCTCGGCTACAGCGGAACCGCCTTCAGCCCGTACGAGCTCGTCCACGAGGCGTACGACAACAGCTATCACGGCGACCCGCGCGGCACGCTCGTCGGCTTCGTGTCCGACGAGGCGGCGGATGACGTGTTCCGGTTGACGCCGGAGGAGCGCAAGGCGCGCATCCTCGAATCGCTGTCGCACTACTACGGCGAGAAGGCGCTCGACCCGGTCGTGTACTACGAGAGCGACTGGGGCAGCGAGGAGTGGACCCGCGGCGCCTACGCCGCCAGCTTCGACATGGGCGGCCTCGCCCGCTACGGCGCCGACCTGCGCACACCCGTCGGCCCCATCCACTTCTCCTGCAGCGATATGGCGGGCAAGGGCTACCAGCACGTCGACGGCGCGATCCGCGTCGGACGCGAGACGGCGGCCGCGATCGCCTCCGCACTGGTGCCCGCGGGGGCCTGAGCGAGGGTGACCTCACGGAACGGTCACTGTCAACGCCCACGCTTTTCCAGCGCTCGACACTTATGGTGAGGACATGGCCCCTCTCCTCGGGAATGCAACCACCCGGCACAGCAACGTCTCGTTGCTCTCGGTTGCCACCACACTGGCGAATCGCGTAACCACCTCCGAGGAGAT
Source organism: Leifsonia sp. fls2-241-R2A-40a (assembly GCF_030209575.1). NCBI lineage: Bacteria > Bacillati > Actinomycetota > Actinomycetes > Micrococcales > Microbacteriaceae > Leifsonia > Leifsonia sp. fls2-241-R2A-40a. The sequence goes on from NZ_JARVRS010000001.1 coordinate 1,974,170, forward strand.
CGAGAGCCGTTTATTGCCGGTACTTCAGCGGCTGAAACTGCCGACCGGGCTGCTGGAGCGGATCGCGGGCGTCCGTGAGCGGCGCAACTGGGAGGACGGGGTCACCTTCGACTCGGCCGCGGTCGACGCGGGCCGGCGCGCACTCGCCGAGGCGGGAGTGCGTCCCGACCAGGTGGGGCTGCTGATCAACACCTCCATCACGCGCCCGCACCTCGAGCCCTCCGTCGCCGTGCGCATCCATCACGGCCTCGGCCTGGGGTCGTCGGCGATCAACTTCGACGTGACCAACGCGTGCCTCGGCTTCGTGAACGGGATGAACCTGGCCGCCGGGATGATCGACTCCGGCCAGATCGACTACGCGGTGGTGGTGGACGGCGAGGATGCCGACCAGGTGCAGGTGAACACGATCGAGCGCCTGCAGCGCGCCGGTATCGGGCGCGCCGATTTCATGAGCGAGTTCGCGAGCCTGACCCTCGGCTCCGGCGCGGCGGCCGCGGTCATCGGACGCACCGACCGCCACCCGGAGGGTCACCGGATGCTGGGAGGCGTCACCCGGGCGGCGACGCAGTTCAACGCCCTGTGCGTGGGCAGCGTCGACGGCATGTTCACCGACGCGAAGGCTCTCCTGCGGGGCGGCATGGACCTCGTGACCGCCGCCTGGAAGGAAGCGCGCAAGCAGTGGAACTGGACCCAGATGGACCGCTACATCATGCACCAGGTGTCCGACGTGCACACCGACGCCATCGTGAAGGCCGTGAAGCTTGACCGGACGCGCATCCCGCTCACGTATCCGACGCTGGGGAACATGGGGCCCGCGTCGATCCCGGTCACGCTGGCCCAGGAGGCTCCCTCGCTGAAGCGCGGCGACCGCGTCCTCCTCATGGGGGTGGGCTCCGGGCTGAACACGTCCATGCTCGAGCTCGCCTGGTGACGGCTCCGCATTCGCGGGCGTCCGTCCCGCCGCCCGGCCTGCCCGGACTCACGCCGGCCCACTCGCGCATCGTCGCGGCCGCCGGCGCCGAGTGGCACCTGCTGGACACCGGCCCGGCGCTGGAGGCGGCGGGCGTCGCACCGGTGGGCACCCTGCTGTGCGTGCACGGCAATCCCACGTGGTCGTACCTGTGGCGCGCGCTCGTGGCCGAGTCCGTGGAGGCAGCGACGATCGATCCCGGGCGGGCGTGGCGAGTGATCGCGGTCGACCAGCTCGAGATGGGGTTCTCGGAGCGCACCGGCCGCGTCCGCCGCCTCGCCGACCGGGTCGCCGACCTGGGCGCGCTCACCGACACCCTCGGCCTTGGGGGGCCCGTTGTGACCGTCGGGCACGACTGGGGCGGACCGGTCAGCCTCGGCTGGGCGGTGGACCACCCCGAGCTCCTCGCCGGTGTCGTCCTGCTGAACACCGCGGTGCACAATCCGGGTGGGCGTCCCATCCCGGCACCGCTGCGGGCCGCGCTCGCTCCGGGCGTGCTCGGAGTGGCCACCGAAAAGACGTCCGCGTTCCTCGACACGACGCTGTCCCTCGCCCGGCCCGGGCTCGCTTCCGACGTGCGCGCCGCCTTCCGGTCGCCGTACGCGTCGTCCGGTCGTCGGGCCGGTATCCGCGACTTCGTCGCCGACATCCCCGTGGATGCGTCGCACCCGAGCTTCGCCGAACTCGGCCGGATCGCCGCAGGCGTCGCCGCCCTGCGCGTCCCTGCGCTCATCCTGTGGGGTCCGCAGGACCCGGTCTTCCGGGAGACGTACCTGCGCGACCTGCTGGAGCGCATGCCGCAGGCGCACGTTCATCGCTTCGAAGGCGCGGGGCACCTCATCGCCGAAGAGATCGGGTACGCGCCGATCGTCCTCGACTGGCTCGGGGAGCGGACCGCGCGGCCGGTCGCCGACAGCTCCGGATCCCACCGGTCGGAGGGCGCGGCCGGGGAGTGGTCGAGTGAACCGTTGTGGGCGTCCATCGAGGCGAACGAGGGCAGCGATGCGCCGGCACTGATAGACATGGGCGCTGGTCCCGAGGGATCGGCGCGGATCGTCTCTTGGTCACTGCTGGCCCGGCGCGTCGACGAGCTGGCGCACGGCCTGGTGGCCGCGGGCGTACGGCCCGGCGACCGGATCGGCCTGCTGGTGCCCCCGTCCGCGGACCTCACCGCCGTGCTGTATGCGGCCGTCCGGATCGGCACGGTCGTCGTCGTAGCGGATGCCGGTCTCGGCGTGCGCGGTCTCGGCCGGGCTATCCGGGGAGCGCACACCGACGTCATCGTCGGCGCCCTCCCCGGACTCGCCGCGGCCCGCGCCCTCGGCTGGCCGGGTCGCCGTATCTCCGTCCCGACGCTGTCGCCCGCGCTGGCGCGATCCCTCGGGGTCGAGCACTCGCTGGGCGACCTGCTGCGCCTGGGACGGGAGCGGGTCGCCGTCTCGTCGGGCGGCGCACCCCTCCCGGCCCCGGCACCGTCGGATCTCGCCGCCGTCCTCTTCACCTCGGGCTCGACCGGTCCGGCGAAGGGCGTCCGGTACACCCACGCGCAGCTGAGTGCCCTGAGAGATGCGCTCGCCGCCCAGTACGACGTCGGCCCGGGCGCCGGGATCGTCGCCGGATTCGCCCCCTTCGCGCTGCTCGGACCGGCGCTCGGGGCTCGGTCGGTCATCCCGGTCGGCGACGTGACGGCCCCGCGCACCCTCACGGCGTCCGCCGTCGCGGATGCGGCGCGCTCCGCCGACGCGACGGTGCTGTTCCTGTCGCCTGCGGCGCTCGCGAACGTGGTCGCGACTGCGGACGCCCTCGACGCCGGACAACGCGAAGCCCTCGCACACATCGGCACCGTCCTCTCGGCCGGGGCACCCGTCCCGGCGCGTCTGCTCGAACGCATCGTCGCGCTGATGCCGCAGGCGACCGCCCACACGCCCTACGGAATGACCGAGGGGCTGCTGATGACCGACATCACCCTGGACGGCATCCGGGCTGCGGACGACGCTGACGCGGCAGGTCCGGGCGGCGTCTGCGTCGGTCGGCCGGTCGCCGGCGTGACCGTCGCGATCAGCCCGCTGGATGCCGACGGCCGACCGACCGCCGTTCTGACGACCGAGCCCGGCATCTCCGGCGAGATCGTCGTCGAGGCGCCGCACCTGCGCGATGGCTACGACCGGCTCTGGGCCGTGGATCGCGTCGCGAGGGCGCACAGCGCAGGCCCCGGCGCGCGCCGCCACAGCACGGGCGACGTCGGCCATCTCGATGCAGAGGGCCGGCTCTGGGTGGAGGGCCGGCTCCAGCACGTCCTCGTGACCCCCGAAGGCGTCGTCACCCCGGTCGGTGCCGAGCAGGCGATCGAGGCGGTCCCGGGCGTCCGCCGTGCCGCCCTCGTCGGCGTCGGGCCGCGCGGCGTGCAGGCGCTGGTCGCGGTCGTCGAGACGGAGGCCCGAGCCCGGCCCGGTCTCGCCGACGCCTCCCTCGCCCGAGCGGTGCGTGACGCCTCGCCGCATCCACTTGCGGCCGTGCTCACGGTGGCGACCCTGCCGACCGACATCCGCCACAACTCCAAGATCGACCGGACGGCGCTGGCGGCATGGGCGGACTCCGTGCTCCGCGGCGAAAGGGCGCACCGGCCGTGAGGGTCCTGGTCACCGGAGCGAGCGGCTACCTCGGAGGCGCGGTCGCCCAGGCGCTCGTCGCCCGCTGCGACGAGGTCCGGACCTTCCAACGGCGCCCGTCGGGGGTGGCCGGCGTGCAGGATGTGCTCGGCGACCTGACGGATCCGGGTCGCGTCCGCGCCGCGGTGGAGGGTGTCGACGCGATCCTGCACCTGGCTGCGAAGGTGTCGCTGGCCGGTCCCGTCGCCGACTTCGACCGGATCAACGTCGAGGGCACCCGCACTCTCCTGGCGGAGGCGCGCGCTGCCGGCGTGCACCGCTTCGTCGACGTGTCGTCGCCCTCGGTCGCCCACGCGGGCGACTCGCTGGTGGGCGACGGCGCGGGTCCGGCGGACCCCGCTCGCGCACGCGGAGACTACGCGCGCACCAAGGCGGCCGCCGAGCTCCTGGCGCTGGAGGCCGACGCGCCGGGGTTCGCGGTCGTCGTCGTGCGTCCGCACCTGGTGTGGGGGCCGGGGGATCCGCAACTGGTCGGACGCATCGTTGAACGCGCGCGTCAACGGAGACTGCCTCTCATCGGCTCCGGCGCCGCGCTCATCGACACCACCTACATCGACAACGCGGTGTCCGCGCTCCTCGCCGCCCTCGACCGCGCCGAGGATGTCCACGGGCGCGCGTACGTGGTCACCAACGGCGAGCCGCGTCCCGTCGCCGAACTGCTTGGCGGTATCTGCACCTCCAGCGGCGTCCCCGCTCCGTCGTGGCACGTGCCGGCGCGCGTCGCCCGGGCCGCCGGCGGTGCCGTCGAGGGCGTGTGGCGCATCCGGCCCGGACGCGACGAACCGCCGATGACCCGCTTCCTCGCGGAGCAGCTCTCCACCGCCCACTGGTTCGACCAGCGCCGCACCCGCGAGGAGCTCCGCTGGTCGCCGACGGTGACCATCGACGACGGCCTGGCCACCCTCGCGCGGTGGTCGGCGGATCAGCGGGGTGGGTACGCCGCCGGTTGACGTTTGCGCGCCGTCGGTCAATACTTAGGCACATGCCTAGGTATTCGGATGAGCTGGACGCGGTGCTCCGCGCCCTCGCGGATCCGACCCGCCGGGCCATCGTCGAACGGCTGGTCATCTCGCCTGCCGTCGTCTCGGAGCTCGCGGAGCCGTTCAACATGGCGCTCCCGTCCTTCCTGCAGCACCTCGGGGTCCTCGAGAAGGCGGGGGTGATCACGTCCGAGAAGCACGGACGGGTCCGCACGGTCAGCCTGCGCCCGGGCGCACTCGACGTGCTCCACCTCTGGCTGGGCGAGCAGAGCACCCCGGCAGAGCGCCAAGCCGACCGTCTCGGCATCCACCTCACTCGCACCACCCCGAAGGAGACCTGACATGACCCGCGTACGCATCTCCCTGTTCGCCTCGCTGGACGGCTTCACCGCCGTCCCCGAACCGACCGCCGACAACCCGATGGGCGACGACTGGGGCCGGCTGACGGCCGCCTACGCCGCGACCCGCACCTTCCGCGAGCGGATCTTCGGCGACACGAGCGGAGCCGGCACGTCGGGTCTCGACGACGCGCACGCCGCCGCGTTCTTCGAGGGGATCGGCGCTGAGATCATGGGCGCGACGATGTTCGGCCTGCACGCCTACCCCGACGACCCCGACTGGAAGGGGTGGTGGGGCGACCGGCCGCCGTTCGGCACCCCGGTGTTCGTGCTCACGCACACCGCGCCGCGTCCGTCCATCCCGATGGAGGGAGGGACGACGTTCCACTTCCGCGACGCATCCATCCAGGACGTGCTCGCCGAGGCCGTCGACGCCGCCGACGGCCGCGATGTCCGCGTCGGCGGCGGGATCGGAACGGCTCGCGAGTTCCTCCGCGCCGGCCTCGTCGACGACCTGCACGTCATGGTGGCGCCGATCCTGCTCGGCAGGGGAGCGCGCGTCTGGGACGACCTGGCCGGTCTCGACCGCACCCACGACGTGACGAGCGAAGTGGCCGAGAGCGGCACCATCCACGTCACCTTCTCGCGATAGGACCTCCCCATGACGATCGAACGCCGCCTCGCCCGCGCCGGGTTCACCCTGACCCGCGACTACCCCGTCCCCGTGGACCGCGTCTGGTCCGCCTTCGCCGAGGAGGACCAGAAGCTGGAGTGGTTCGGCACCGGCGACGGCTTCGACGCGGGGGAGTGGGCGTTCGACTTCCGTGTCGGCGGCCAGGACGTCGCCGAGGGCACGTTCCACAACGGCCCGGTCTCGCGGTATGTCGGAATCTACACGGACATCGTCGAGGGCGTCCGCATCGTCGCGACCTACGACATGTGGCTCGACGGCGAGCACATGTCGACCTCCGTCGCGTCGTTCGAGTTCGAGCCGATCGAGGAGGGCACCCGCTTCACGCACGTCGAGCACGGCGTCTTCTTCGACCGGTTCTGGGCCGACGGGATCAACCGCGAGGAGGGCACCCGTGGTCTCCTCGACACCCTCGGCCGCCACCTCGCCCGGCAGCGGTAGCAGGCCCGGAACCGTCTTTCCGCAGGATCCTCGTCGGCGTTACCATCGCCTCGCACCCCGACACACCAGACAAGGGGGATGCGATGACCGACGCCACGAATACTCCCGAGGACGAGCCGCTTCCCGTCCCTCGTGATTCGAACCGGCGCGTCGACGACGACGGCTATCCGCTCCCGCCGCTCGACGCGGACCGCACGCCCGCGCCTCCCGCGATCAGCTCCAGCTTCGGGGAGGAGGTCCCGCGCGATGCCTGACCTGCTTCCGCGGAGCATGGATGACATGCTCGCCTCGATGGGCTCCCCCGGGACCTGGGGGATCACCTGGCCGAACCCCTGGTGGCCGAGCGGCAACAGCACCTACGACGACTGCGCCGCCTGCGTCAGCTTCTACCTCTTCGGTCTCAACTCGTTCGACAACCCGTATTACACGTTCGTGTCGCAGATCCAGAACTGGGGAGCCCACGCCGGTGTCTACCACGAGGGCTCCGCAGGCATCCAGCGCGGCGATGTGATCGGGTTCGACTGGAACGGCGACGGCGACTACGACCACACCGAGATCGCGGTCGCCGTCTCGCCCGACGGTTCCGTCGTCACCTCTCGTGGCACCAATTCGAACCCCGGCGACGATATGCGCGACCGCACCCGCTCGGCGCGGTACATCCTCAGTTACATCCGGCCGCCGTACCTCGGCTCGCCGGGGCAAGGAGACGAGTTCGACATGGCCTCCCTCAGCGACCTCCAGCAGATCGTGGACGCCGCCGTCAACAACGCGGTCAACGCGGTCAACCAGTCACGACAGAACGAGAAGACCGCGATCCGGCGGGAGGGGCGCGGACGGCTGTACTACTGCCCGAACCCGCCCGCGGGTCTCCCCCATTTCGTCGTGATTTTCTGGGACCGCGCCAGCAACAACATCCTGTACGCGAACGCCGACGCCGACGGCGGCATCACTCAGGCCCGCAACTGGAACCAGCTGTACTACCAGACGGCCGACACTGTGGAGCAGGCCATGAGCGCCGGGATCGAACCCGACCGCTTCCGCAAGCTGATCGACTTCGCCCTCGGCAAGGACTCCGCCTTCACGAACCAGCTGGCGGCGCACTCGTAGGCGTGCGACGGACCGGCGATAGCGCCGGCGTCCCGACGGCCGCCTGAGGATTGCGGATGCCCACCGCGGACACGATGCCCCCGGCGGCCACCGCCACCGCGGCCGCGCCCACGAGCTGGTGGAAGCTGCCCGCATCCAGCGTCGCTCCGCCCACGGACCCCGCGAGCGCGATGGCCACGAGCCCGGCGATCCGGGACACCGCGTTGTTGACCGCGGACGCGATCCCGGAGCGTGACCGGTCGACCGCCCCCAGGATCGTGGCGGTCAACGGGGCCACGGTGATCGCCATCCCCAGACCGAACACCGCGACTGCCGGCAGCACCTCAGTGAGGTAGTCCGCGTCGTTCCCGATCCGCAGCATCAGGCCGAAGCCGGCGGCGGCGACCAGCGGCCCGACGGTCATCATCACGCGCGGACCGACCCGTCCGCTCAGGCGCCCGAAGAACGCGGAGAGCGCGATGAGGAGGATGCTCGACGGCACCATGGCGAACCCGGCGAGCGTCGCACTGTAGCCGGCGCCCTGCTGCAGGAACAGGCTCAGCGCGAAGGTGCCGACGGCCACGCCGCCGTAGACGAACGCGGTCGAGACGTTGCCGACCGAGAAGTCCCGTTCGCGGAAGATGCCCAGCGGGAGCATGGGCTGGGCGGATCGGCGCTCCCAGACGACGAACGCGACCAGCCCCGCGAGTCCCAGCGCCAGCGAGCCGATGATGACGGGGGAGTCCCACCCGAACCGGGGATGCTCGATCAGGGCGTAGACGGGGAAGCCCAGACCGACCACTCCCAGCACGGCGCCCGTCCAATCGATGCGGGTGCCGTGGGAACGCTCGGCCCCGGCGGGCAGGCCGCGCAGGAGGAGCAGGGTGACGGCGATCGGCAACAGGTTGATCCCGAACACCCACCGCCAGGAGAGCGCATCCACCAGGACGCCGCCGATCACCGGCCCCGCGATGCTCGCGATGCTCGTGACGGCCGTCCAGACCCCGATGGCCCGCGCCTGCGCCTTCCCGTCGACGAAGGAACTGAGGATCAGGGCCAGCGAACTCGGGACGAGCAGCGCCCCCGCGATGCCCTGCACGCCGCGCGCGACGATCAGGAACGCGGCCGTCGGGGCCAGAGCACAGGCTGCGGACGCGACGGCGAACCCCACGAGTCCCCAGAACAGGACCCGCTTGCGCCCGAACAGGTCGGAGAGCGAACCCGCCAGCAGGATCACCGAGCCCAGGGTGAGGAGGTAGGCGTCGACGACCCACTGCTGGGCGGCGAGGCCGCCGCCCAGCTCCCGCCCGATGGCCGGCAGGGCCACATTCACGACCGTGCCGTCGAGGAAGGCGATGAAGGTCGCGAGGATGGCAACGGTCAGCACGGTCCGCAGCTGCCTTGTCGTAGGGGCGGTCATGGTCTTCCTTCGTCAGGTCGGCGGCGCCCACACGGGTCGCCGCCAACTCTGACCGGAAAGGTGGCGCGGTTGTGACAGGGATGCGCGCTCTCCGTCGCAGCCCGGAGTCCCTCAGAGCGCGAGCGTCATGTAGACGGTGTTCGGGTCGGGCACGTGCCGACCGTACGGGTCGCAGACCTCGAACCCCGCCTTCCGGTAGAGGGCTCTGGCCGGCCGGAAGAAGTCCATGCTGCCGGTGTCCAGCGAGATGCGGCGGACGCGTCGGCTGCGCGCGTCGGCCAGGAGGTGGTACAGCATCCGGGAGGCGATCCCGGCTCCCCGGCGCGCGGGATCGGTGCGCATGCTTTTGAGCTCCTCGTGGCCCGGCTCCATGACCGCGAGAGCACCGGTGCCGACGATGTCCGAGCCCTCGTACGCGACGAAGAGCCGCACACCGGGGCGCTGCAGCGCGCTGAAGTCGAGGGCGTGGCGGCTCTCGGGTGGCGCGGTCGGCGCCAGCTCGTCGAGGTACGCCTGCAGGAACGAACCCAGCCGCGCATCGTCGAAGTCTGCCCGCCGGAACTCGATCGTCATCCCTTCAATCTAGCCAGCGGGCGCCGGCGCAGCCTGACGTCCCGGCCGCGCGTCAGCCGCTGGGCCGCGACTGCGGCGAGCCACACCACGATGAGCAGCCCCGCCACGCCGAACCCTACGGCGTTCAGGTCGAGGCTCGCGGCCCAGCTCCAGAGCGGCCCGGTGGAATCGAGCCGCCCGCCGACCACGCCGAGGAGCTCCACCGTTCCGATGACGAGTGCCACCCCGATGGAAAGCGACGTGACGGTGAGGTTGTAGCGCAGGCGGCGCCCGGGCTCGCGGAGTGCCCACCCGTAGGCGAAGCGCATGATGAGTCCGTCGGCCGTGTCGAGCAGCGACATCCCGGCCGCGAAGAGCAGCGGGAGGGCGAGCAGCGAGTACCAGGGGAGGCCGGCGACCGCGCTGGTCGCCGCAACGGCCAGCAGCCCGACCTCGGTGGCGGTGTCGAATCCGAGACCGAAGAGCAGCCCGAGCGGGAACATCTGCCACGGCTGGCGAACCCACCGCACGGCCCGGCCGAAGACCCGGACGAGCGGTCCGCCGCCTACCTGGTCGGGCTGCTCTGCGGGCTCCGCTCCGGAGGAAGCGTCGCGCATCCTTCGCATGATGCCGAGCAGTGCGACCAGGTTGACCGCGGCGATGGCGTAGAGGAACACCGCCGACACCGTCGTCCCGACGGCGCCGGTCACCTGATGAAGGGTCGAGGAGTCCGTGCGGATGGCCCCGACCAGGGCGTGAGCGCCCAGCGCGAGCGCGAGTGTCAGGCCGAACACGACGGTGGAGTGCCCCAGCGAGAACCAGAAGCCGACGGACACCGGGCGGCGCCTCCCGGCCAGGAGTGCCCGCGTCGTGTTGTCGATGGCGGCGATGTGGTCGGCGTCGAAGGCGTGGCGCAGGCCGAGCGTGTAGGCGGTGAGCGCCAGCCCCCACGCCGCACCCCGATCGGGGCGCCCGGTGCCCGTGAGGAGCAGAGTCGCTCCGGCGAGATGAAGCAGGACGATGGCGGCCGCCATCGCGCCGACCGGGCCCGCCGCACCCCGCGGCGAGCCCGCATCCCGACGGATCATCCAGACCGGCACGTGCGGGTCAAACCACGTCGACGTAGATCACCTCGACCGCGTTGTTCCCATACCCCAGCCGGTTCCACTCGGGCACCTCGGGCTGGACGTTCCCGGCGGAGTCGGTGGCGCGAACGCGAAGGGTGTGCCGGCCGACGTCGGATGCGTCCCACTCGAAGGTCCACTCCTGCCACTGGTAGGGTCCCGTCGGCGGATGCAGGTCGGCGGGGTACCACTCGCCGGCCCCGGTCAGGCTGACCTCGACGCGTTGGATGGGGCCTCTGCCTGCCCACGCCTTCCCTCGCACGAGGCACGGACCCGCCGGAATGACCGCTTCGGGCGCGGGCGAGGTGATCCGGGCGCGCACGCGCATGATGTCCACCCGCTCGGGCGGCCGATCCGGCCACTCGTACATGTAGTGGCCCGTCTGGAATTCGCCCGAGAACGGATCGGTCAGTACGTCGATGCGTGCGAGCCACTTGACCGACGTGACGGCGTACCAGCGCGGGACGATCAACCGGAACGGGGCTCCGTGGTCGACGGGGAGGGGTTCGTCGTTCATCTCATAGGCGATCAGGATGTCGGACGCGGGATCCGCGGCGAGCGGCAGAGGAAGGGCGCGCTCGAACCTCAGGTCTTCGCGGTCGATGTCTGCAAGCACTGGGGTCAGGTGGTACGCCCCGTGGTCGGCGCCCGTGAGGAGCACTTCGACCCCGCCCTCGGCCGGCTGCGCCATCGCCAGCACATCGCTGAGGCGGGCGCCCCGCCAGCGGGACGTGGACACGGCGTAGTCCCCCCACGGTTCTCCCGTCGGCAGGGGCCGCATCTGCAGCCGGCCGTTCCCCGCGCACTCCAGAGTGACGGCCTGCTCGTGCGCGGGCATCGCCTTCAGATCCTCGAGGGTGAGGGTGAGCGGGTTCGCGACGGCACCCCCGATCGAGAGCGTGCCGTCGTGCTCCGGCAGCGGAAAATTGCTGCGCACGTAGTGGAGTGCGATCGGGGTGATCCCGCCCGCCAGTGCTTCCGGCGGTGCCTCCGCGTTGTACGGCGCCGGGTTGATGAGCTGCAGGGCTGCGCGGTCCTCGCGCAACTGTTCCGTGTCCATCGGTGCTCCTTCTCTGTGCCTTCGGGATGTCCGTGCGATCAGAAGTCCGCGTCCCGGAAGTCGGGCTCGCGGTCGTCGTTGAATGCGCCGATGCCCTCGGCGCGGTCGGGATGGATCGCCGTCCGCCAGTGGGCGTCCATCATGATCGCGATGGCCTGCTCGACCGGCTGCCCTTCGCCCAGCTGGACGGCGCGCTTGACGGCCTGGACCGCGGTGGGGGAGTTCCCGGCGATCTTCCGCGCGATGGCGAATGCGGCGTCGAGCAGCGCTCCGGTGGGATGCAGCTCGTTGACCATGCCGAGCCGATGAGCTTCCGCGGCGCTGATCGGGTCGCCCGTCAGCAGCATCTGCATCGCCGGGCCACGCCCGAGGAGCCGCGGCAGGAAGACGGGAGAGCCGCCGCCCGCGGCAAGGCCGAGCATCGCCTCCGGCTGCGCGAACGACGCGCTCTCGGAGGCGATGATGAAGTCGCAGCTCTGCGCGAGCTCCGAGCCGCCGCCGTAGGCTACGCCGTTGACCGCTGCGATGATCGGCGTGCGGAGCTGCCGCACCGTGTACAGGGTGCGGTCGAAGTCCTGCCGCTGTCGCAACCACTCCTCCTTGGTCATCCGGTTGCGCTGCCGGAGATCGCTGCCGATGGAGAACGCGCGGTCGCCCGCGCCCGTGAGGATGACGACCCGCACCTCGGTGCGCACGGCGACGTCCTCCAGGGCCCGTGTGAGGCGGGCGCCCAGTTCGGTCGTGATCGCGTTCCCCGCGTGCGGCCGGTTGAGGGTCAGCAGCACGATCCGGCCGCCGTCGTGGTCCTCGGACAGCACCGACGAGGCCGGCTCCTCGGCGTCCGCGGGCGGCAGCGGGAAGTCGAGGTTCTTCCACCGGCCGATTCCAGCCGTATCGGTCATCGCATCCTCCTCGGTTCGGGCAGGTCAGGGCAGCTCGGAGAGCCAACGCATCGCCGACAGGCTCGGCGCGAAGCAGTACTCGCCGCCGCGGGTCACCACGAACGGCGGGACCGCGGTCAGCCGTCGCCGGATGGGGTGGTGCGGGATGGTGAAGTCGCTGGGTCCGCGTGCCGAGCCGACCAGTGGATCCGCCTGGTCCGGCGCGCCGATGAAGATGCCGTCGTTCAGCCACTGGGTCTTCACGAACTCGAACTGCCGGCGGATGTGGGTCCCGGCGAAGACGAAGATGATGCCGCGATCCACCCCGTCGTCGTCGAGGACGCCTTCGGGGAGCTCGGGGCCGTAGCTGGTGCCGCGCCGGATCATCCGGTGGAGGCGGACGTCGACGCTGCCGTCGCCCTCGAGCGCATCCCGCGGGTTGGCACGGCGGGCGTGCGCGCCGACGGGGCAGCGGAAACCCCGCGGGTCGTCGCCATACGTGAAGTCGTTGTTCCGGTGCGGGTCCGCGCCCAGGGAGGGGTCGTCCGCGTCGGGGGAGACGGCGAGCGGTGCACCGGACTGCCAGCGACCGACCATCTTGGCGCCCAGCAGGGCTTCCTCCTGGCGGTCGGCGGCCTTCTCCCGCAGGTAGCGACGGTAGTCGGCGACCTTGGTGTGCAGCTTGCGGAACACCACGTACGTGCCGTTGCGGCCGAGGACGTCCGGCGTCGGCATCGGAGGGAGTTCGCCCGTCTCGTCGGGGTAGCCCAGCACGATCTCGCCGGCCTTCAGCGGCCGCTCGTGCGGGTTGGTCGGCGGGCGCCCGCTGCCTTCGACCGCAGGCTGGCCGATGCCGTCCTTGAACCCGAACGAGGTGCGTCCGGTGGGGAGCTGGTAGGCGTCCTGCCGCCAGACGACGGTGATCCCGGGCAACTCCTGCTGGGCACGGCGCGCCCGCTCGGCCACTGACTCCAGCCGCGCCCGGTCGGGGGAGAGCACGGCGATGGCGACGTGAACCTCGGCTGTCCCGAGCGGATGCTCCCAGTGCTCAGGGGCGCTCTCGCCGACATCGCCGAGGTGGGCGGCGCGTGCCGCCATGCCCTCGCGGAACTCCGGCGAGAACGAGTCGAGGGACTCTTGCGGCACTCCGAGTGTGGCAAGCCCCTGGTAGGTGAACGCGACGGTGATCCAGGCGTCACGGCTCGGGTCGTCGGACGGGACACCGGAGTCGACCAACGGCACCAGCCTCCGCACCAGCTCCTGGCCGGCTGCCCGGTCGTCGATGCGCAGCAGGACGTACGTCGCGACGTAGGGCGACGGCCTCTCGTGCAGCGCGCCGCTCTGGATGTCGTCGAGCTCGAGGACGACTTCCTCCGTCCCGGGCATCAGTGGTGCTCCGGCTTCTCGGGCGGCTCGGGGTTCGGCTCAGCCAGGTACGGGAACGTGCGGGAGGCCGGCCGGGAGGACGCATCCACGCCGTCCCGGATGGTCGGGCCGTTGCCGGCGTTGATGAAGGTGGTGAAGAAGGTGTCCATCATGTCGTCGTTCACGGCTCTCCCGCCGCAGGTCGTGTGCTCACGACCCTTCATCGCGGCGAGCTCGATCTCCAGGAACGAGCCCGCCTCCTGGTACGGCTTGTCCAGATCGACGACGAGGTAGTCGGCGAGCACCAGCTCGGTGAGCGGATGCCGTCCGTCCACCGGAGGCCAGTCGACGGTCCCGTCGAGGGAGTCCCAGAACGCGAGATTCGCATCGAGCCGTGCGCGGTAGGCGCTGAGATAACCGTCCTCGAGGTGGAAGCCGTCCTCCATGTTGTACAGGTCGCGGAGCTCGATGTCCCGGTTGACCTGATCGAACTGCTTGGGCGCCAGCAGCATGTTCTTCACCTCGGGACGCCCCACCCGCTCGATCCGCACGGTGAAGACGCCGCGGGTCAGGGTCTCGGCGATCACACCGAACAGGTGGCCGTCGCCCAGCAGGGCGCGATCGATCTCGACGACCAGGCCGAGCACATCCTTGCCGTCCATGAAGATCGCCCCGGGGTCGGTGAACGCCAGTGCGCCGGTCGCGATCGTCTTGAGGGCCGCGGGGGCGTCGAGGATGAACGGATCCCACCGCACTCCCGCGAAGACTCGGACGCCGTGCTCCGCGCTGCCGGCCTCGTCGTTCACGCGGAACTCGACGACCTCGCCCGCCGGCGTCGTGATGCGACCCGTCTGCGTGAAGGTGCCGTCCTCCGAGCGGGAGGGGGGTTCGAAGACGCAGTCGAAGCGGAGCTCCCGCTCCCCGGGCGTGAACGGCGCGCCGTCGTCCGTGTTCGGGGCCAGCGGCCGCAAGCGGAACCGGTAGATCAGCCCCTCCGAGAACGCGTCCGTCGGCTTCGCGAACGGGAGCGTGTCCATCACCACGACCAGGGCGTCCGGCCGTTCGGGGCTCGGGAAGGCGTAGACGTCGGTGATGTCCGCGATGGGGTTCGAGATCGCCCGGGGGCCGGAGATGTGATCCGACATGCCGGGTCAGTCCGCGGCTTCGTCGAGCAGCGGGCGGAGCGCGGGATGCTCCAGGGCAGCGGCGGCGTCGGGGTGGTCGAGCACCTCCTGGAACGCGGCGGCGACCCGCAGCGCCTTGCGGATCTGCTTCACCGTTCCGGGGTAGTTGCGGGCGTAGGCGGCGGCGCGTTCCTGGGCGCCGAGGATGAACTGCTTCTCCGTCGCGAGGTCCGGCAGGCCCTCGTAGCCCTCGGTGTGCCGGAAGATGACGTCGAAGAGCGCCAGCGTCGGTCCTGAGTTGAAGAAGTCGTCCATGTAGGCGTCCCACGGCCCGTCGAAGCTGGTGACGAAGAGCAGGCGCGTGTCGTCGTCGAACAGCACGAAGCGTGCCTCATGGATGGTCTTGATGGCGACGTCGTAGTCGCCAGGTCGGTATCCAGGGGTCTGCTGAAGATCGCTCAACGCCTGACGCAACGCCTGCGACTCGCCCTCCTTCACCCGGAAGAAGAGGCTGAATTCGCTGGTCGGGCCGACCGTGAGACCCGGATCCGACGCGGCGTTTTCGGTGACAGTCATTGCGTTCTCCCTGCTCGAGTTCCCGGTTGGGGGCATCATGCGCCCGTGAGGCTCACCTCGGCTAGGGAGCATCTGCGGCTGTCATCGATGCGCCTCCGCGGCCGTTTGGTGTCTGTCTCACGAGGCCCCTGTTGCGGTATGAAGTGCCCATGCCCACGACACATGGTCAGGGGCCGACCCGGGTGCCGCTCCTCGGCCAGCTTCGTTCGTATCAGCGTGGGTGGTTGCGCGGTGATGTCATCGCTGGTGTCACGGTTGCCGCCCTGATCGTCCCGAAGAACCTGGGCTACGCGGGCATCGCGGGGATCCCTCTGCAGAACGGCCTCTATGCGGCGGCCGCCGGAGCCATCCTGTACGCGATCTTCGGCACCAGCCGACAGATCTCGATGGGTCCCAGTTCGGGTCTCGCGGCCGTTGCCGCCAGCGCCGTGCTGGCGGCGGGCATCGCCGGCGAGCAGGATGTGGCGTCGTTCGTCGCCGGCATCACGCTCGCCTCCGGCATCCTGTTCCTGCTGCTCGCCGTCTTCAAGATGGGGTGGATCGCGCAGTTCCTCTCGCGAGCCGTGGTCACGGGGTTCCTGTTCGGTGCGGCGATCGATGTGGTGATCGGCGAACTTCCGAAGCTCACCGGGACGAAGACCACCGGCTCCAACCCGATCCAGGAGCTGTGGTCGTGGTTCGGGACCCTCGGGGATGCGCACGGCACGACCGTGCTCGTCGGCGTGATCTCGCTGGTCGTCGTCTTCGGACTCCGGCTGGTCGCGCCGCGGATCCCCGGTGCGCTCGTTCTCGTCGTGGGCGGGCTGCTGGCCGCCGCGCTGTTCAACCTGGGCGACAAGGGCGTGGCCCTCGTCGGCGATGTGCCGCGCGGGCTCCCGGTGCCTCAGCTCCCGAACGGTCCGCAACTGTGGGAGCACGCGGGCACCGTCGCGCTCGCGGCGGTGGCGCTGGTGATGATCGGGTTCTCCCAGACGGCCGGGGACGCCCGCACGTTCGCCGCCAAGCACCGCTACGAGATCGATATCAACCAGGAGTCGCTCGCCCAGTCCTTCGCCAACATCGCCGCCGGTCTCTTCCAGGGGATGCCGGTCTCGACGAGCCTGTCCGCGAGCTCCCTGAACGACCGTTCGGGAGCGAAGACCGGTCTGGCCTCCCTGACCTCGGGAGTCACCGTCCTGCTCACGCTGCTGTTCCTTGCACCGCTGTTCTCTTCCCTGCCCAAGGCGGTCCTCGGAGCGTTGATCATCGAGGCGGTCGTGTCCGGCATGATGGACTTCCCCGAGATGCGGCGGCTGTTCCGCGTGAAGAGGGTCGACTTCTGGATCGCCGTCGTCGCGCTCCTCGCAACCTTGGTCTTCGGTGTGCTGGCCGGCGTCATCATCGGGATCGTCCTCTCGCTGATCTGGCTGGTCGCGGTGGCGACGCACCCCGAGATGCCGACCCTCGCACGGGAACGGGGAACGCAGGTCTTCCGGGAGGTCGAGTCGCATCCGGGGGATGAGATGGTGCCGGGCGTGGCGGTGGTCCGGTTCGACGGCGGGCTCTTCTTCGCCACCGCCGACGCTCTGGAGGACCGCCTCCGCCAGGTCATCCACGACAACCCGGAG
This sequence comes from Leifsonia sp. fls2-241-R2A-40a, assembly GCF_030209575.1. Classification (NCBI taxonomy): domain Bacteria; kingdom Bacillati; phylum Actinomycetota; class Actinomycetes; order Micrococcales; family Microbacteriaceae; genus Leifsonia; species Leifsonia sp. fls2-241-R2A-40a. The sequence goes on from NZ_JARVRS010000001.1 coordinate 1,991,054, forward strand.
CTGACCGGGATCGTCATCGACTGCGGCGGGATCAACTTCATCGACTCCCAGGGGGCCGCGACGATGGCGGACATCGTGACCCTCACCCGCGACGCGAACGTCAACCTCCGCCTCACCCGTCTGAAGCCGGGCCCCCGCGCCGTCCTCGAACGCGACGGTGTCATCGAGCAGCTGGGCGCGCAGAGGATCCACGGCAACATCCATCGAGCAGTCCAGGCGGAGGTGTCGGACCCGGAGGACGGCCCCGATCGCGAGTGACTTCCCAAGCGCTGTCGCCGCGTGTCATCGTGCGACTCGCGGGGACACGGGCTCCTGTGCCCGAGGCGATGGAGGTGTGATGGTTCATGTCACAAGGCACGGCACGCCGTGGGGTGTGCCGGCCGTCGGAACGTCGCTTCTGCTCGGCGCCGCGCTGGCCCTCAGCGGATGCGCGACCGGCACGAGCGAGCTCGACCGCGCCCAGGCTCAGGTGACCGCCAAGGAGAAGGCGGTGAAGGAGGCCGAGGCGACCGCGTCCACGTCGGCTCAGACATTCTGCCAGGCGAGCGAGACCTACATCCGCGCGCTGGATCGGTATGGGGATGTGCTGGCCGAGAGCGCTCCGACCGTCGGCGACGTCCGGAAGGCGGGCTCCGACCTGGCCAAGCCCCGGGATGCGGCATTCGACGGCGCGCAGGCCGCGGTGGACGCCCATGCGGAGTTGGCTGCCGCGCGCCAGGACTTGGCCGAGGCCCAGGCGGCCCTCGAGGCCGCGAAGTCCGGCTCCACCGGTTCTCCGAGTGCCGCAGCTCCCAGTGCAGCCTCGCCTGGTCCCACCGCTACGCCGCTGGTTCCGGCAGCGACCGTCGACCGGGTGAAGAAGGCGGAGGACGACTTCGCAGCCGCACAGGAGTCGATCACCGACGAAACCCCCCTCGCCGACGCGTCGCAACGGTTCAACTCCGCCGCGGTCGCTCTCGAATTCGCCTGGCTGCGATTGTTCGCCGACGCGGGATGCCTCACCGGCGACGAGGCCGAGAAGGCGCAGGCTGCGGTGGCGTCCTACGTGACCGCGGTCCAGCAGGACCTCGCCGCGGCGGGCTACTACTCCGGCGCGGTGGACGGGATCTACGGCCCCGAGACGACCGCCGCGGTGGAGGCGCTCCAGAAGGCGCATGGGCTCACGGTCACGGGTGCCATGGACAAGGCGACCGCTGCCGCGTTGCAGGCTCAGCTCGCCGCGCTCGGCGGCGCGGCCGCGCAGCGCGACACCGCGACGACGGCCGCGCTTCAGCAGACGTTGAAGCTCGCCGGATACTGGACCGGGCCGATCGACGGGGTCTGGAGTCCGGCGCTGACCGACGCGGTGAAAGCCCTGCAGAGCGACCTGGGCCTGCCTCCGACCGGTGTCGTCGACGCCGTCACCGTCAACGCCTTTCACCAGGCCCTCGCCGCGGCGAAAGCGCCGGCGCCTACGGCTACCCCGAGCCCTTCCGGCTCATCCGGCTGAGCACGACGACCGGCGGCCCTTCGTCCCCGGGCCGTCAGCGGCCCGGGGACCGGCCCGCTACGTGAAGATCGCCCACTCGACGCGGTCGAGGATCATCGGCTGGCCCTTCGCGATGACCTGCCAGGTCGCCTCGTCACGGCCCGCGTACTCGACCAGGATGGTCGTGTACTTCCCGTCGCCGGCCACTCGGTCCCAGCGGACCAGAGAGATCATCTGCCCGCACCGCAGATACGGGACAGGTGCCGACTCATCGGGGTGCGCTTGGTGCTGTACAGCTGCATGGATCGCCATGACATCCCCTCCCGACTGTCTCGTCCGGCCGGCGCGCTCAGGAGCGCACTTCGCGGCCGTGGACGGTGACCGCGTAGATCACGAGGACATCCAGCGCGATCATCACGAGGGACCACCAGGGCTGCGCGGGCAGCGACATCACGTGACTGACCGCGTTGATCGCGACCACGATCGCGACGACGATGCGCGCCCAGGCCCGACCGGTGAGCAGGAAGAACGCCAGCACGACCATCACCAGACCGACGATCAGTGACCACCAGCCCCAGCCGGCCACGTCGAACGATGCCGCCCTGCCTTGCGGGCCGACGAAGTAGGCGGTGTTCGGCCCGACGATCGCCATGATCCCGTAGAAGATGTCGATGGCCGCGCCGAGCAGGAGAAGGATTCCTGCGAAGTAGATCCAGCCCACCCAGCCGGTCCTCTCGCTGGCGGCATGAGCTTGTGTCTGAGACATCACTACCAACCTCTCCGGGCGGGATCTCGACGCGCGCCCTCATCCTGTAGCCCGCATGATGCAGTGATGTGACGGGGGTTGGCTATACACCGTTTCGCTCACTGACCGGTTTGGTCGGCGATGTGTCGAGTGGGGGATTCCTTGAACGATCCTGCTCGCCCTACCGGCGGGCTGACGCGAGGAGGGCCTCCGTGTGTTCGACGACTTCACGGGGTCCGTCATGCTGGCGGAGCGCCTCGCCGATGCGTTCGGCGCCCGTCCGGTAGGCGTCCCCGCCGGAGACCCGCCGCCACGCGCGCAGGATCGCACGCGGAGACGGTGTTCCCGTGCGGAGATTGATCCCGGCGCCGGCCCAGGTGACGCGGGCTGCGACTTCCGGCTTGTCCAGGTCTCCGCCCGCGACCACCAGAGGGACGCCGTGGTGCAGCGCTGCCAGCACGCCGCCCCACCCGCCGTTGGTCACCATCACGTCGACGCGGGGCAGCAGCCGATCGTACGGGAGCAGGTCTGCGACGCGGGCGTTCGGCGGCGCAGGGAACGGCAACTCGCTGTTCCCGCGCACTCCGGTCGCGACGGCAAGCTGTACCCATTGACGTCCGAGCGCTGCGAATGTCGGCCGGATGAGGTCGGCAGGATCCACATTCTGGGTGCCCTGCGTCACGTGCACCACCGGACGCGGGTCCGCGAGCGATTCCGGCCACCACGCGGGCTCCGGGATGCCGCTCCCGGCATGGTCTGCGAGTTCGCCGACCCAGACGATCCGCCCCGGCCACTGAGGCCGGGGGTACTCCAGTTGCTCGACGCCGCTGGCGCACACCAGATCGCGCGAGTACAGCGCCTCCTGGAAGGTGAGTGCCGTCGGTGGAAGGCCGGCGAGCGCGCGTTGCTCGTGGAACGCACGCTGAATCGGGCGGGATGCGGCCGAGAGCGCCGCCCAGAGTGCGCGGTCTCGCAGGCGGCCGAGCACCGACGTCGCCGGTTGCAGGCCCAGGCCGGGCGGCGGAGCACCCGGGGAGGGCGTCGCGAGGGGGACGAGCGCGACCGTGACCCGCGGAGTGCCGGTCCGTTCGGCGGCCAGATGCGCGCCGAGGGAGAGACCGTCGGCGACGAGGACATCCCAAGGCCGCCTGTCGAAGGACGCCGTCAGGTCGGCGCACTGCGCGGCTCCCGTCCGGACGAACAGGTCCTCGACGTTCACGATCAGCTGGCGGGGCCCCTTCCGGCCGCGCAGCCGCGGGAACGTCGGGGACAGGTCGTTCTCGTCGAAGTCCGGCGCCCTCATCCACAGCACCGGTTCCGCCCCGTCGGCGCGGAAGGCGTCGGCGTGGGCCGACCCTGTGTACACGCGCACCCGGTGCCCGGCCGCAGAAAAGGCGCGTGCTACCGCCCGCATCGGCGCGACGTGGCCGGAGAACGGCATGACCGCGAGCATCACCTCTGCCATGGCAGCCATGGTGAGGCATTCGGGCCGGACGGCGCTAGAGCGGTGGTGCGCTCAACCGTCGACAGACTCCAGCGAGACCGCGCGCTGATCAACCGTGATGCTCCTGGCCCATCACTCGAGCAGTACCTTGACCTTGCGCCGGTGCCACACGATCGGCGCCGGTAGCTCGTCGCTCATCAGGGACAGGACCCGGAGCACGATGATGTCGTGGTCGCCGGCCGGGTAGGTGTGCTCGACGACACACTCCAACCACGTGGGCGAGCCTTCGAGGAACACCGCACCGGACGGCAGTTCGGCCTTGCGTACGCCGCGGAGCCGGCTCTGCTTGTCCCGTGACGCCAACTGGCTCGTCTTCCCCGCGTGGTCTGCTCCCAGGACGGACACTCCTATCGTCGGCGCAGCCGCCAGGTCCGGCCAGGTGGTCGAACTGCGCTGCACAGCGAACGACACCATCGGGGGATCGAAGGAGACGCCGACCGAGAACGATGACGCGATCATCACCACGGGCTCGTCCGCGATCGTTGCGGCGAGCGCCGCCACCCCGGAGGGGAAGCCCGCGAATGCGGCCCGCATCTCGTCCGGATCGGTCGTGAAGTCGTACGTCATCGTCATCGCGATCGCCCCTCGCCGAGCGACGCCTGAATGGCGGCGCCCCAAGCCGCGACGTACTTGTCCAATGTGCCGTCCTCCGGGTACCGGGAGTCCAGCTGGTACAAGCCCTGGGCCGGGCAGACCGCGCCGAGTTCGACGAGCACCGGCTTGAGGCTGAGTTCAGGAGCGAGTGCGTGGGCGGGGCCGGCGCCCAGCATGAACGGCACCGCGACCTGTCCGGCGAGGCCGTCGGCCGTCGCGAACTGGTCGAGGAAGAGTTTGAGCAGGCCGGAGTACGTGCCCTTGAAGGTGGGCGACGCGGCGATCACGAGGTCCGCCTCCTGCACCCGGGCTACAGCCTCCCGGACGAGCGGATCGCCGAAGCCGAGGAGCCCGTGGCCCAGCTCGGAGACCTCGATCGTCTCCGCTCGCGCGCCAAGGGCTGCGGCGAGGCGCTCGGCGGCGTCGCGGGTGCGCGACTGCGGCTTGGGATTGCCCACGATGACTGCTGCTGTGACCATCAGGCCTTCGTCCTTTCGTCTGATTCGCGGTCGCGGAGCAGGGAGCGTGCGTCCCGCTCGTCGTCCCGCATCGCCTGGATGAGCTCCTCCGCGGTGCCGAAGGCGCGCTGGGCGCGGAGGAGGAGCCCGGGGGTGAGCTCGGCGCGGCGGCCGTACAGGTCGCCTGCGAAGTCGAGGACGTGCACCTCGACGGTTCTCGCCCGGCCGGGGAAGGTGTCGTTGCTGCCGACCGAGATCAGCGCGGGCCGGGGCTCCCGCCAGGTCTCGGCCCGGAAGGCGCCGACGTACACGCCGTCGGCGGGCGAGCGGGCCGGGTCCTCCAGATCGAGGTTGGCGGTGGGGAAGCCGAGGTCGTGCCCGGTCCCGGCTCCCGGCACGACGGTGCCCACGAGGACGTCGTCGGCCGCCGGGCGCGCCGGCAGGAGGGCCGCGGCGACGATGCTCACCACGCCGACGGCCGCCAGTGCGGCGAGCGAGGCGGCGGTGCCGGTCGCCGCGAGCACCACCGACGTCACGGCGCTCCCCAGCACGGCACCGAGCTGCTTCATCGCGTTGAAGGCGCCGGACGCCGCGCCGATCGACGACCGCTCGACCGAGCTGACCGTCGCGATCGAGAACGGCGACCACAGGAACGAGTTCGCGATCCCGAACAGGGCGAAGACGGCGGCGATAGCCAACAGCGGCGCCCCGGCCCAGACGAGCGCCGCCGTGCCGCCGATGGAGGCGACCAGCGCCGCGCCGCCGATGACGGCGACCACCCGTAGGCCGACCGTGTTGTTGAGGCGTGCGGAGAACGGCGCAGCAACGAGGCAGACCAGCCCCATCGGCACCAGGACGACCGACGCCGTGACGACATTCAGCCCGCGCTCGGCCTGCAGCGCCAGCATCAGCGGGATGGGCGCGGAGCCGACACAGAACGCAGCGGCGGCGGCGCCCCAGGACGCGGTGACGAAACCGCGGCGGCGGAGCAACGCGACGGGCAGCAGCGCACGGTCGCCCGACCGCCGCTGCACCCACACCACGCCGACCACGAGCATGATGCCGACCACGACGAGGAGCCACCGCGGCACCCCCGCAACGGTGGGCGATGCGGCATCGGTGCCCTGGATCCCGAGCACCAGTGCGCATCCGCCGAGCGCGTTGCCCGCCATCGCCCACAGCGGGATGCGCGCCGGATGCCGCTCGGAGACCGGCACCCATCGCAGGACCGCGACAGCGGTGACCAGACCGATCGGCAGGTTGACCGCGAAGATCGACGGCCAGCCTGCGGCCCCGACAAGGAGCCCGCCGAGGATCGGCCCGGCGACTGTCGCGGCTCCGCCGACCGCACCCCAGATCCCGAGGGCGATCGCGAGCCGCGGCGGGGCGAACAGCGTCCGGATGATCGTCAGGCACTGCGGAGTCATGAGCGCCGCCCCGACCCCCTGCGCGACGCGCCAGCCGATCAGCGAGCCGATGTCCTGCGACAGCGCGCACAGCACCGAGCCGACGGTGAACGCCGCAAGCCCGATCAGGTAGACCCGCCGGCGGCCGAACCGATCGCCGAGCCGGCCCGCGATCAGCAGCGGGACGGCGTAGGCGATGAGGTAGCCGCTATTGACCCAGATCGCGAGGGTGGCCGTGGTGCCGAGGCCCGTGATCAGCGCGGGCAGAGCCACCGAGGTGATGGTGCTGTCCAGCAGGAGCATGAAGAAACCGAGGCAGAGGCTGCTCAGGGCCAGCCAGTCCGCGGTCGACCGCCGCACCGCGCCGCTCATCTCAGACCGCCAGATTCTCGCGAAGCGTCGACCCGGGATAGCGCGGCGCCAGCGCCCCGCGCCGGCGGAGCTCGGGCATGAGCAGCTCGCTCAGCTCGGCGAGGCCGGACGGCATCGACAGCGGGCTCGACAGCATGTACCCGCCGCGCGACCCGGTCTGCGCGAAGTTCTCCTGCAGGGCGTCCGCCACCGTCGCGGCGTCGCCGACGATGGTGTGGTCCAGCCCGGTCGCAGCCCCGAAGCCGTGCGTGAAGAACTCCGCCCGGGTCAGGGTGTGGTCCTCACCGAGCTCGGCCACGAGCGAGCCGACGAAACCGGCAGGGCTCGCCTGGGCCGCCACGATCTCGTCGCGGAGATCGCCCAGCCGGAACGAGTCCGGCAGGGTCGAGAAGTCGTACCCGGCGTTGTGCGACAGCATCGCGCCGACGGCCTCCTCCGTCCAGAAGTCGAGCACCGCATCCCGCCGGGCCATCGCCTCCGCGGTGGTGCGACCCACGATCGCCTGCGTGGCCCAGAGGATGCCGACCTTCGCCGGATCCCTCCCCTCGGCGACGAGCGCCTCGTCGAGCATCCGGCGGTGCCGCTGCTGGCCGGGAAGGCTGCCGCCGAACCCGAAGACGAGGTCGGCGAAGGACGCCGAGCCCGCGATGCCGCGGGGCGAGTTGCCGGCCTGCACGATCAGCGGGTGCACCTGTGGGCTCGGTACGGAGGCGAGCGGCCCCTTCACCGTGAAGAACTCGCCGTCGTGGTCGATCGGGTGCACCTTCGACGGGTCGGCGAACCGCCCGGTCGCCGCATCGCGGATGATCGCATCCGGGGCGACCGAGTCCCACAGCGCCCTGCACACGCGGATGAACTCCTCCATCCGCTCGTACCGGAGGTCGTGGTCGATGAGCTGGGCGTAGCCGTAGTTCGCCGCGTCGGCCCCTCGGCTCGACGCCACGACGTTGAAGGCGATCCGGCCTCCCGTGACGTGGTCGAGCGAGTTGAGGAGGCGGGCGACATAGAAGGGGTGCATGAAGGTCGAGGAGTAGGTGAGCCCGAAGCCGATCTTCTCGGTGACCATCGACATCGCAGCGATGACCGGCGACATGTCCTGCCTCGGCCACTGGATGCCCCACTCGACCGCCGGGTCGATGCTCCCCCGCCAGGTGCTCGGGATGCCCGATCCATCGCCGAAGAACAGCATGTCGACGCCGGCGCGCTCGGCGGTCTTCGCGACCTCCAGGTACATGCGGACGTCGGGGAACTGCTGCCCGACCCACGAACCCGGCTGCGCCCAGCGGCCCTCGGTGTGCGTGAAGGAGAGGTCGTACGCGATATGCATGCCGCTCATGCGGTCACCCGCTTCCAGAGCGAGACGACCTCGTCGCTGTCCGAGAGCACGGCGACATTGAGCTCCAGCTGGACCAGCGCCGCCTCGTTCACGGCCAGGTCGTACGCGGCCGTCGCGTCCCGCGGCACCACGACCGGCCAGTCGAGCTGCATCGCATCCTGCGCGGTGGCGTCGACGCAGCACTCGCTGGTGAGGCCCACGATGGTGAGCCAGTCGTAGCCGGCGGAGCGCATCCGCTGGTCGAGGTCGGTCCCGAGGAAGCCGCTGTAGCCGCGCTTGACGACCCGCAGCTCGCCGTCGGCGGGCTGCATGCGGTACCACTCCGCACCCGCCGAGCCCACGATGCAGGGCTCTGTCGGGGCCATCGGTGCATCGTAGTCGCCCTCGCGCAGCCAGTTGCTGGAGCGCCACGGGCGCGCCGGGTCGCTGCCCAGCTCCACCCAGACCACCGGGACGCCGGCCTCGCGGGCGGCGTCGACCAGGGCGCCGATCCGGGTCACCGTCGCGTCGAGCTCGGCGACCACCTCCTCGGTCAGCCCGTAGGCGCCGAGCGCGGCCGGGTCGCCGAAGTCGCGCTGGACGTCGACGACGACCAGGGCGGGCGTGGTGCCCGGCCGGGTCAGCTGAGCGAGCTGCGCATCGCGGAGGGCGCTCACCGGTCGCCGCCCGCATCGTGGGCCCGGAGGGCCGGGAGGACCGTCTCGCCGAACAGCACCATGTCCTGGTCGTACTCGGGGAAGATCAGCATCAGGCCGTCGAGGTCCGCCTCGCCGACGATGTACTGGATGTGCTCGGTGACGGTGTCCGCAGAACCGGCCACGTAGGCGGTCTGGAAGGCCGCCTCCCCGACCGCGCCCGACGCCCAGGCCCGGGCCTGGTCCTCGGGCACGCCCCACGACGCGCGCATGTTCGCCAGCGCCTCCCGGTCGACGCCCGCGCCCCACTCCTTCACCTTCGCCTCGGCGAGCGCGTCCGTCTCCGCCTGGACGACGGTGAGCATCGAGTAGGTCTTGCAGACCCGCCCGTTCGCCGCCGCCCGGGCGTGGACGTCGGCCGAGAGGTCCTTCATCTCCTCCAGGCTGTCGCCGGCGAGGAAGGCCCCGTCGGCGAACCGAGCCTGGAAGGCACGGGCGGCCTCCGACTTGCCCGCGCTGATGATGGTCGGCGTGGACGAGGGGTGGGGACGCGACTCGCAGTCCACGAGCTCGAAGTACGGCGTGCGCATGGTGACGGAGTCCTCGGTCCAGAGCCGGGTCACCGCCTCCGTCCACAGCTCGGTCATCGTGTATCGGTCCGCGTGGCTGAGGGTCGCGTCCCAGATCCCGAACTGCTCGAACTCCCCGGCGTAGGCGCCGTTGACGATGTTCATTCCCGCGCGGCCGCCGGACACGTCCTGCAGCGTGGCGTACATCTTCGCCGCGACTGCCGGGTTGTGCACGTTGGCATGCATGGTGGCCCAGATCTGCACCCGCTCCGTCGCCTCGGCGAGCGCCGACATCATGGTCATCGACTCCAATGAGCGGCCCCAGTGATCCGTGGTCCCGCCGAAGCCGCGCCATTTCGCCATCGACATGATGAAGTCGAGGCCGATGTTCTCGGCGTGCACGGCCGCGCGCTTGTTCCAGGCGTACGTGGCTTCGGGGTGGGGGGCGGTGGTGGAGAGCATCCAGCCGCCGTTTCCGATCGGGAGGAAGATCCCATAGTCTTTCGCGGGCATTGAGCGCCTTTCGCTGGGGTCGGTGTCGTCTTACGGGGCGGGCCAGATGAGCGTGTCGCCCGTGTAGATGGCTTCGATGTAGGAGTTGTCGAACCACTTCGCCGCCGTGTCACCGGTCACGGAGTCGGGGACGATCTGGAACTGGTGCAGCATGTCGACGAGCTTCGTGACGTTCTTCGGGTCCATGCCTCCGAGCGGCTGGTCGGGGGTGGGGTTGTCGGCCACGACCTGCGTCTCGGTCTTCCAGATGGTCGCGTTGAGCTTCTTGTCGTAGGTGGCGCCGCCGGACAGGTCCGCGGCGAAGCCGACGCACTCCTCGATGTTCGCGTCGCTCGCGGTGCAGTAGTCGTAGGCGTGCAGGGCGGCGCGCAGGATGTCCTGCACCGCCGTCGGGTGCGCCTTCGCGAACGCCGGGTTGACGGCCATCGCGCCGAGGGAGCTCGGGATGCCGTACGTGACCGGCTGCCAGACCGTCACCTTGTCGCCGGCCGCCTTGAGCTGGTTGGGCTCGTTGGAGATGAAGCCGGTCAGCGCCGCGAGGCCGTCCTGCTTGCGGGGCAGCACCGAGGGGTCATAGCCCTCCTTGACCAGCTTCAGCGAGTCCCAGGCGACGCCGGCCTTGACCATCATCGCCTCCACCGACGCGGGGACGTAGCCCTTGTGGCCGACGACCTGTCCGTCAAGCTGCGTGAGGTCGGTGATGCCCGGGTTGGTCATCAGGATGTCGAGGCCCGCGTTCGAGTAGGACGAGATGCCCTCGATGTCGATGCCGTTGGCGCGCGCCTGGATCAGGTCCTGCTGCGCGATGGCCGAGACGGTCGCCTGCCCGCTCGCGAGCAGCTTCGTGTTCTGGGCGGTGTCGCCGCTTCCCGGCTTGAGCGACACGTTCAGGCACAGGTCGGAGAAGTAGCCGAGCTTGCTGGCGGCGATGTACTCCAGGATCGAGGCGGAGGACTGGAACTGGTAGCCGGAGAGGTACGTGATCGGGCCGGCCGCCTTGTTCTGCTCGCAGCGCTTGGACGAGATGGCGGTTCCCGACGATGCGGAGCCGGTGGACGATCCGGAACTGCAAGCGGCCACACCGAGCGTCAGGACGACGGCGGTGAGGGACGCGAGCCCGGCCTTGATGAGACGGTGCTGCATGGGTCACTCCTTCGGGGATGGGGTGGTGCAGGGCTGCGCGATGGCAGGGGTGGGCCTCGTCGCCGGGCGGCGACAGGGTGTGGGGGCGGAGAGGCGCGACGGCCGCGGTCAGTCGGTGGAGCTCTCGTGCCAATGCAGGGCACGACGCTCGATCAACGTGATGACGCCGAGCAGGAGGACGCCCATGACGGCCAGGACGAAGATGGCCGAGTAGACGACGGCGAGCTGGTTCATCGACGACGCGACGCTGATGACCGTCCCGAGACCGCCCGTCGAACCGGACGCGGAGAGCTCTGCGACCACGGCGCCGATGATCGAGAGCGGGAAGACGATGCGCAGGGCCGCGAAGATGTAGGGGAGCGCGTTGGGGATGCGCAGGTGGACGAGCATCTCCAGCCGCGAGGCATCCATCGTCTTGTACACCTGCATGACCTGCTGCGGGACGGAGCGCAGACCGACCGCGGTGTTGATGAGGATGGGGAAGAAGCAGATCAGCGCCGTGATGATGAGCTTGGGCAGCGGTCCGAACCCGAAAGCGACGACGAGCGCGGGGGCGATCGCCACCAACGGCGTGACGTTCAGCACCACGGCGATCGGCATGATTGCCCTCCGCGCCAGCGGGAGCTCGCTGATCAGCACCGCGATCACGAAGGCGGCGACGAAGCCGATGGCCAGTCCGGCCGTCGCCTCGCCCAGAGTGATCAGGGCGTTGCCGAGGTAGTACCCGAGGTTGCCGCCCAGGGAGTCGCCGATCGCCTGCAGCGGCGGGAGCAGGTACGGCATGGAGGCCGCGCCCCACTGCCAGAGGCCGCCGAGGACGGCGAGCATGGCGATGAGCGGCAGCCACACGGCCGGGTGGATCCAGGCGATGCGGGACTTGGGATGCTTGAGGCTGAACCGCGAAGGCTCGGCGGGGACGTCCTCCTGCAGAGGGGGCGACACGGTTGCTCGTTCTGTTGCGACGCTCATCGCTGCCTCCCTAGGCCGCATCCGTCGATCGCCATGCGGAGTGCAGGCGGTCCCTGATCAGGTCTTCGTATTCGTGGAAGCGACGCTCCTCGAACAGCTTCTGGTTGCGCGGACGCGGCAGGTCGATGTCGATCACGTCGACGATCCGTCCCGGTCGCGGCGCCATCACGACGACCGTGTCGGACATGCGCACGGCCTCGGACACCGAGTGCGTCACGAACAGGACGGTCGTCTTCAACTCGTCCCACAGATCGAGGAGCTGGTCCTGGAGGCTCTCGCGCGTGAACTCGTCGAGCGCGGAGAACGGCTCGTCCATCAGCAGAACATCGGGCTGCAGGCCGAACGCGCGCACAATGGCCGCGCGCTGCTGCATGCCCCCGGAAAGCTGGGCGGGGAGCTTGTGGGCTGCGTCCGCGAGGCCGGCGCGGTCGAGCAGCTCGAGCATGTCCGGGGCCGGCATGCGGTCGCCGCGGTCGGCGAAGTCGCCGATGCGCTGCCGTCGCTTGGCCGCGCCCGGATTGATCTTCTGCGGCAGGCTGACGTTCTTCAGCACCGTCAGCCACGGCAGCAGCGCCGGCGTCTGCGGCACGAGCCCGATGAGCTTCGCCGCGCCCGCCTCGCTCGGCGTCACGTCGTGGACGCGCACCTCACCGCGATCGGCGGTCTCGAGGCCGGCGACGATGCGCAGGAGCGTCGACTTGCCGCATCCGCTCGGCCCGATCAGGCTGACGAACCGTCCCGGCTCGATCGACAGACCGACGTCCTTCAGCGCGATCATCGCCGAGGAACCGTATCCGTAGGCCTTGCCCACCGAGGTCAGTTGTACCGCTGGCGTCACCATCCACACCCTCCATGCCGTGCACGAACCCGTCAGGCCCGTTCCCAGATGGCGGAGAGCGTGCGCGGCGAGTTCGATGTCTGCCGCGCGGAGTCCGCTTGTTGATTCACCACCGTAGTAAGGCCGTGTTTCGCGAAGTCGCACCGGGATATTGCGCGCATGTTAACTCTGGTGGGGCAGCGGCACGACGTCGTCGCCGTCGAGCACCCAGACCTCGACGCCCAGGTCGGCGGCCGCCGTCGACACCCATCCGCCCAGCGCCTGAGCGGTCACCGTGGTCACGACCAGCGCGGCGCGTGCCACGTCCGCGAACACCTGCCGCAGCCAGATGACCTTGAGCATGTCGGCCAGCACCTTGTTGCGGAAGGCCGGCTTGTACGCGCCCTGGTTGGCCACCAGCTGGACGACGATCGTGCCGGCCGCGTCCATCCCCTCGACCTCGACCCGCACCCCGTCCGCGACCATCAGCTGGCGAGGGCGGAGCGCGGTGCCGACACGGTCGCTCAACGCGGACAGCATCCGCCGTTCGACCGAGCCCTCGGCGAACCGGTTCCACTCGCCCGCTCCGGACGCGTCTGCCCCTGCCATGTCGTCAGGGTAGGCAGTCGGGATTTCCGTCAGGTTTCGTCGCGACGAGCGAAGCCTGACACGGGGACGATGTCGGTCCATGATGGACGTGATGGCAGATCGCATCTCTCCGCAGAGGATCCTCGAGCACGTCCAACGGCTCGGGGAGCAGCATCCGCCGATCGCTCTCGACTCTGTCGACCGTGACGTCCGCGCACCGGCGGCCGTCGCCGATCGCTACGGCCACGTCATCGACTACCTCGCGCGGGTGGAGCTCGAAGTCGACCGGAACGTGCTCGAGCTGCTCGTCCTGCTGCCGGACGTGCACGAAGTCGACCGCATGTTCTACGCCGACGTGTGGCAGCCGCAGGAGATCCAGCACGGACTGATCCTCGACCGTCTGCAGCAGGATCTCGGCCGTCCCGCGGCCCAACCGGAGCTCGCCGTCTCGTTCAAGATCAAGATCATGGGCGCCCTCGCTCACTTCTCTTCGATCCAGGACATCGCGCGGCTGCTCTACTACCTGACCGGCGCGAGTACCGAACGGCAGGCGGTGCTGGCGTACAACGTCCTCTACGACGGGATGCTGGACCTCGGCGAGCCCGCGATCGCCGAGACGATCATCAGCCCGATCCGCAGGCAGGAGCCGGGCCACTTCGCGTTCTACCGGATGAGCGCGACGCAACTGGTGCAGAGCGGCGAGCTCAAGCCGTGGCAGCTCTACCTCGCGCGCATCCTGAGGGAGAAGACGTACAACCTCGTCGGCACGAACGGCCAAGACCGCTACCGCGCCCAGATGGGTGGCGTCGCGAGCGTGCTCGGGTTCGCCGACGACCTCGAGAAGTACGCGCGCGAGGTCGGCCGGATCGAGGCGCAGCTGCTCTGGGCGCAGCACAGCGGCATGGAGTTCCCGCCCTACGTGCTCAAAGCGCTCAAGGAGAGCGTCGACCTCTACCGGGAACGCGGGTTCAACGCCTGAAGCCGGCTCGTCGGGCTCGCGCGGTGCTCAGCGCACATGTGGCCGAATCGTCGCCTCTCACGGGCCCTCTCCGAGGGAGGGGCCGCGAGCTAGGGTGAGGAGCATGAGCACGCGGACTCGGGACATGGTGCTGCTTGACGGTGGCGCATTTCTGATGGGGTCGGACGAGTTCTACCCGGACGAACGACCTGTGCACGAGCGTGAAGTCGGTTCGTTCTGGATGGATCGCTACGAGGTCACCAACGAGCAGTATGCCGAGTTCGTCGATTCAACCGGCTACGTGACCGTTGCCGAGCGTGAGCTCGACCCGGCCGCGTTTCCCGGCGCTGATCCGGCCGTTCTCGTCCCTGGTGCGATGGTGTTCACCCCGTCGGCCGGTCCGGTCGATCTGAATGAATGGCGCAACTGGTGGGCGTGGACGCCGGGCGCTTTCTGGCGCGCGCCGTTCGGGCCGGGCTCGTCTGTCGCTGACAGGATGCAGCATCCGGTGGTGCATATCGCGTTCGAGGACGCCCTGGCGTACGCAGCCTGGGCGGGGCTGCGGCTACCCACCGAGGCCGAGCACGAGTATGCGGCGCGCGGGGGGCTGGAGGGCGCGCGATTCGCATGGGGCGAGGAGATCTATCCCGGCGGCGAAGCGCAGGCCAATTCCTGGCTGGGACGTTTTCCGTATGACAATCAGGGTGTCGGGGGGACCGCACCGGTGGGCTCGTATCCTGCGAACGGTTACGGCCTCTTCGACATGGTCGGCAACGTCTGGGAGTGGACGACCGATTACTACACGCCGCGGCATCTGCGCCTGTCTGACAAGCCGGTGGACGCCGGCAAGCGCCAGAACCTTCTCGCGACTGCGAGTGCACAGCCGGAGTTCCCTGAGATCCCTCGGCGCGTGCTCAAGGGCGGCTCGCATCTGTGCTCTCCCGACTACTGCCTCCGTTTCCGGCCGGCGGCTCGCTCGCCGCAGGCGGAGGACACGGGGATGTCGCATATCGGGTTCCGGTGCGCGCGCGACGCTGAGACTTCCGGCGACTCCTAAGACTCATGCAGATGGAGCCGCCGGAAAGACCTCGGACCAGTCTCCACGTCCGGTGTCGTCATCGTGGTGGATCAGCAGTGCAAGACCCGTGCCTCCGCGACGGGGGAAGTCCAGCATCCGCACATCGCCATTGGCGTTGCCGCCGGCGATCAGCGGCCGGCGCCCGATGCGGCTCCAAATGCGCGCCGGCTTCGATCCGGCCACGCACGTGCTCAGCATCCACGTCGACGTCTGCACGGTGTCGAACCCCAGGATCACGTACACCGTCGCGGACGGAGCCAAACAAAAAACCCCCGGATTCCGCCTGGGACCGGGGGTTTTCTCTGGTGGCTCCGACCGGCGTCGATCCGGTGACCTTTCGATTTTCAGTCGAAGTCAGGGCGTGACACAGGCCCTCGTACAGTGACAGATCGTTGAGTTTCCGCGGAAGTGGATGCTCTGAGATCACGTGAGATCGCATTGGATCTCGGGCGTTTGTAGTCAATATGTAGTCACGCCGTAGGAGCAGCGTTTCTTCTGTGAACTTTCGAACGCAACGTTCAACCGTTCTTTGTAATAGGCCTCTGGCCGTATTGCTTCCTTTAGTTCGAACGGGTGAGGGCGTCGAGTCCGGCAAACCGGCGTCCGAAGCACGAGAGGATCCGCTGAGCTAGGGTGCACAGCGTGAGCGATGCGCGATTCCGGCCCTTCGGCTATAGCAACGAGCAGTACCAGCAGCTTCTCGTCTTACGCGACGGAGTACCTGATGAGCTCAAGGAGCCGCTCCTAGGGTGGATCTTCACCGCTCTAACCCTCCCGTTCGACTTCGCCGCTGGTCGATATATGGACGAGGAGCTCGCTCACCGGGTTCGGGCGTTGACTCGAATCGATCTCGGCCAGCCCGCACGAGTCACTGTTCACGGGGACGACGTCCAACAACGGCTGCGCTCGCTAAGCGAGTTGGAGCTCCTACGTATTGCCGATGCGCTGGCGTACATCCAGTATCCATATAAGGGGCATCCGCCAGATATTGATTACGCCTTCGAGCTGGCCTCGTCGAAGTGGGAATTTCAATACGACGAGGAAGCCGGCGCATGGCGGCTTGGCGAGCGCCTGCCCGAAGGGGTGCTTGACCAGATTTCGCAGACTATTGACCTCGCCGGTACGGCTGGACAACTGCTGCACCGTGCGTTCACTGCGGCTTATCAACTCAATCCGAATGCGGGCGAGGCCTACAAGATGTCGGTGAAGGCTGTCGAGACGGCGGCGCATAAGACCATCGAACCCAACAACGCGGGCGCAACCCTTGGGACAATGTTGGGTGTGATGCGTCGTGCGCCGCGTCCGTGGACCATTCCTCTGGACGAGCGCGCAGACCACGCGGGAAACAACGCAACCTTCCTTGTGGACATGATGTCGGCGATCTGGGACGGCCAGGAGGACCGCCACCGCGATGGTCAGGTCGCACTCGATGAAGCCCGGTCGGCCTTCCATGCCGCGACGACAATCGTTGCTTGGTTTGCCGAGGGCCTCGTTCAGCAGCGTTAGGCGGAGCGAAAGCGGGCCTAGAGGTCTGCATGGGTGCTAGGGCCGGATGACCGTGGTATCGGGCAGACTGGTGGGGTGGAACGGGAGCCTCCGGCGCCGAGGCCGTTCGGTGTCTCCGCCGATGAAGCGGTCGAGTTGTGCCGCGAATGGATGATCTACCTGGGTGCGGTGGACGCCGTCGCGGCGCAAAATCCCGCCCGCCAGCTCTGTGACCTCTACAGTTCCCGCTACCTTGCCTGGGTCGACAACCGACGTGGGAACCTCGATGTCGATGCGGTTGAGAAGGCTGCCACGCTTGCAGCGTCCGATGGTCGGCAGGCGTTGATCTTTGTGCGTGGGGGCGTTCGACCGGTTGCTCAGGAGCAGGCTGACGCGCTTGGCGTGGCGATCCTCTGGTACCACGCCGTCGATGCGACGTTGGCGGGTCGTAGTCGACCCGGCCTTGCGCTCTTGGTCTCAGGGCTGGGGACGGCGTAGTCGGCCGTCCAACTCAGAAGCGATGCGAGGGCGACGGCGCTTCGGCCGGGGACGAGACTCGTGTCGGGTCGCTACGGGATGCTCGGGCGAGTTCGCGGCGGGCGGCGATCCGGGACTTCTCGAGCGTCTCTTCTCGGGGCTGACGCTGCATAGTGTCGGCCAGCTCGCTGATTGCGGTGCTGGTGGTTCCTGCGATGACGATGGCTTCGTTTCGTCCTCGTCCGCGGGTGAGTCCGACGTAGAGGCCTGCCGCATCGACGCCAGGGCCGACGATGGATCGTTCGGTGGTTTCGCCTTGGACGCCGTAGACGGTGCTGGCGTATCCGAGATGCAGGTGGGAGCCGGCGTACTCGTGGGTGATCTTCCTCAGGTGGGACGAGTCGCTAACGCTGGCGAGGAGGACGTGATCTTTAGTGATGGCCCTGATGATCCAGGTTTGACGGTTCTCCACTCCGGAGATTCTGTCGTTGCGTCGAGTCTGAACGACGTCGCCCACGAAGCACGGCTGATTCGCCTGACCGAGCACTTGACGGTCGGTGGTGAGGGCGCCGGACGCGACGCGGTGTGTCTGGATGCTGTCGTTGATCTGCTGGGCTTCGGCGTGCGTGGCGGTGACGAGTGCAATCGTCTGGCCGCGAAGGGTGGCATCAAACCATCCGTCAACCATGATCTGCCGGGCGTCGCCCTCGGCGGTGACGGAAGCGACGTGCCCCTTGTCGATCAGCTCCTCTGCGAGCCGCTGTGCTTCTTCAGCGCCGTCGGCGTCGCGGAGTCGCAACGTGAGATCAGCCCAATCGGGATCATGAAATCGGTGGATGTTCGTCAGTTCGACTTCAACGAACGCTGCGGATCGGAACAGGGCCATCGCGCCGGAGTGTCCGACGGGGAGGGCTTGGTAGTCGTCGCCAACGACCGCGATAGTTGCTCGCGTGCGTTCGATGACGTCCAGAAGAGCGTTTGCGGCTTCGAGATCGAGCATGCCGGCCTCATCGACCACGATCCGGTCACCCGGTCGGATCGCGATTCGAGGGCCTCGATACTCCGCTCCGGTCGTTGGGTCGACAGCTCCGGGGAGCAGTCGCGTCCACACTGTGCTGCCAGAGGTGCTCTCTGTCCACCGCCATCCGTAGTCATGGAGGAGCTGGTGGAGGGAGGAAGCGGCGCTGTTGGTTTCCCTCCCGGCGACTGTCGAGGCCCTCTTGGTCGGAGCGACGATGACCATGTTGTGTCCGTGCCGGCGAAGCGCGGCTCCGGCGACCTTGAGCATGGTGGTCTTACCCGTTCCTGCGGCGCCGGTGACGGAGACGATCGAGGCTGTGCCGGCAAGTGCGGCAGCACCATCGCTCTGGTCACCATCGAGGACGCGCTCCGGGTCGAGCGCGTGAGCGATCGCCGTGATCTCGCGGGCTGAGACGGCATCTCCGGGTGCTGCCATCGCGTCGATCCGGTTCGCGAGAGTGGTCTTCACGACAACCGTTGCGATGGACATCCGATGCTTGACGTGCTTCGGCATATCAGGCTCGTTCAGCAACGTCACCGTGTAGGTGCGAGTAGCAGCCTCTGAGACCGCGTCAATAGTTGCCGCAAGCTCACTGCGCTCGCCCAGAACCCCAGAGGCCGCGATCGCGCGAATGGCGCCGGCCCGGATGTCCATGTCGCTGAATCGGCCGCCCGTGCCTGTTGACCGTGTATCCGCATCAACGACTGCTCTGGCCGCCAGAAGCTCCAGATCCAGGTCGTCAATCGAGACTGCAGCCAGACGAGCGGGGGAACGGGTTTCACTGATCGTCGGGTCCGCCGACCTCATCTCTTGGCGGATGAGCTCGGTCCAGTCGTCTTCGTCCAGGTTGCCAGGTTTGTTCGGTCGGCCGGCGGCCCAGGCCCATCGGTCGATCTGATTCAGCACATCACGGGAGGGTTCCTGCCCGCAGTGCTGTTGCTTCCACCAGACCGTGCGGATGGTCTTGTTGGCTTCGATCTGCGCGGACCGCTTCGACAGCGGCCGCACCAGGTGCTGCAGCTGGGTGATCTCCCCCTCGGCGTTGAGGGTGAACCCTTTCGCGGCGAGGGCGGTGATCCAGGTGGGGTCGGTGCGGGAGGCGAGGTCGCCTTCGGCGTTGATCACGTTCTGGAACCGCAACGCGACCCGGGTGTCGATGTTGGACCATTTGCGGTCTTGCCCTTGGACTTTGACGTTGAGCCAGAGGTGGCGGTGCTTGTGTGGATCCAGGGAGCGGGAGCGTTCGTGGCGGAGTTCGACGATCTCGATGCGGGCGAGGTCTTCGCGGACGCTGCCACCTTGGCCGCGGCGGGCGTTGAGCTCGGACTGCCACAGTTTCACTATCCGGTCGCGGAGCCGGTCTTGCAGGTCCTCGTACGCGGCGGCGAGGTCGGGGTCGAGCATGGTGGCGATCGAGAACGACTTCGGGGCGTTGATCGTCGCATCCAAGATCAAGTCCGCGACGGGGGACTCCAGGTCGCGTCCGCGACGTTCCCCGGTCAGCGGGTCGAGTCCGTCCACCCAGTCCTTGAGCTGGTCTCCGGTGAGCAGGTCGTCGCGGACGGCACCATTCTCGACGATGTAGCGGGTCATCAGAGCGCCGGCGTAGCCGGCGGCGGCAATGACACCGTCAGCCGTTTTAGCGGTGAGGGTGGCGTCACAGACGCCGGAGAAGGCGTACTGGACTGCTTGCTTGACCCCGTGGGACTGCTGTCCCCGCTTCCACCGGGCTACTCCACCGCGCACCCGCACTCACCTCCCTCACACGTCGTTTCGGACTTCCGAAATCGGGCAGTCTTGTCCTTTGTTCGGAAATGACCCTCTACTTACTACTTCCGGTTCGCCGGGCGTTTTGGCGCGCATTTGGCGCGCACCCGGGTTTTTCCGACAAGTCGCGCTCTCCCGGCCGGGCAGGGACCAGCCTGATCCGGTGCGCCACCGAGCCCGTCGGCGAGCTGCCGCGCGGTACGGCCTGCGGAACGAATGCCCTCATACCTACACGTTGTGTTTCCCAGCAGGTTTTGACGCGCAAATGCGAAATTCGCCCCTACCGGATGCCGCCGAGCCGCTTCAGATTGACGAAGGGCACGCAAGCGGTCTCCGCGGTGAGCGCTGCAAGCCAACCGATGGGCGAGTGCGGGTCGGCGGCGATCGCCCACCCCTCCATGACGTGCTGGCCGACGGTCTCCACGCATTCCATCTTCTCCGCGGCAGTCGGGGTCCAGGGTCCTTCCACCCTTAGGAGTCCGCCTTGCAGTTTTGGAGCCATTTCTCCGGTGTCGATGATGAATACCCGCATCTCGCTCACTCCGCAGGTCGATCGCTTTTGAGTGCCTTTCCGGCGAGTGATAGAAAGCGAGAGGGGCGCAGTGCCGGGACCGTGGAGTACCGGACTGGAGCGAAGCGGAGGGAGGATACGCCGCGAAAGCCCGGCACGTAGCACCGGGAGGGGAGCTACGATCGGGCGACGGAAAGGCCCTCAAGATCCGCGCCAAGTGCTGCGGAGTTTGTCGTTCAGAGGGCGTGGCCTAAAGCGGCGGACGTACCCTATACGCGAGGTTTACTTCTTGGTCGTAGTAGCCATTGCGGTGGTATGGAGCGTCTGAGACAAGTCGAATCTGCGCGAACGTGCCCTCGGCAACGTCGTCGACTGTCACGTTCCACGTCAGTTGGGAGATCTCTCCAGACCTTCCGTCGGCCGTGATTGCGCCACGTGTCGCGCTGCGACCCTCGAGTCGCCAGATCAGAGGACGATCCTCGGGATCCCATCCCAGGCATTCAAACGTCACGACATCACCCGGATGGAGAATCGAGTCGACCCTCACCAGCGACTGTTGTGCCCCTGCATCGAGTCCGGGGCGATTCTGGTTTCCGAAGCTGTCAACGACTGACTCGATTCGGGGGTAGATCTCTCCCGCACTAGCTTCACGACTCATGTAGAAGCGTCACCCGATTTCTTATCTCGCCCGCGATTCCAGAGAGCAGATCGCGCTCAAAAGGGACTAGCGGACGGCTGTGAGCGACGTCGTTTCGAAGAGCATCGAATCGTCGTAGTAGGGGAAGCGTGCTCGCGCGGTCGCCCAACGCTGCAGCCACAGGCTCCCAGTTCTGTTCGACAATGTTGATCAGCTCGTAGCACTCGCACCAGGCCAAGCCTGGCCGCTCAATATCCGCCACGCCCCGGCGGGTCCGGGTTCGGCTTGCATCGCGGCGCTGATCCCACTTCGCCCGCTGTTGCTCTGTTGACACCCGGTCGAGCCACCCGTCGCCCCAGGCTTGCTTGTACGCGTGCAACATCAGCTCGCGGAGCGCCGACTCAAACGAGCTAAGGGCAGCCGACGGTTCGAGCAAAGGCACGTGTGGAAGTATGCAGGGAGACCAGGCCCTGGGGGAAGCCGTCACTTAAGTGCCTGCGTGCATCCCTCTTGGATTTGCCTTTGGTCGCCTGTTTACTACTGCTGTTTCCCGGTCGTTCTTACCGATCCGGCTCATCTGCTAGTTCTCTATGGGTCTAGCCGTCCTTCCCTTTCCGGATCTTCCGTCTTTCGCTTTCGCGTCCGCATTGTCGCCTCTGGGGTCAACCAAATCGCCCGCGAGCAACGGATCAAGTTCACAGCGTCTCTCGGGCACCACAGCCGACGTGGAGTGGCTTCTCAGCAATTGGAAGTCTGAGGTGTTGTCTGCGCGCCTAGACTGCGAGGGCACGACCTCGGAGTCTTTTGTAACGCTGGGGTTGCGGACGCATTGTTGTGGACAATGCGTTGAGTTAGCTCGAAGGCAAAGTGTTCGGCTAGTCAGGCAGACGGCGGCATTCGCCGCCCCACGCCGCCGACGTACGCCAGAGCCGTCGCCACCAAGACGATGGCCGCTCCTACCGCGAGGCTGATCACGCTGCCGTCCGCTCCCGGGGTACCTGGCACTCGACCTCCTATGCCGGCAAGGGCGATCGCGCTGGCGGTTCCGGTGGCGGCGGCGAGCTGCTGCGTGATCCCGAGGAGAGCGCTGGCGTGTGCGTGCTGCGGCTCGGGAACGTGGGCGAGCGCCCGGGAGTAGAGCGGCGTCATCAGCAGTCCGAATGCGAATCCGATCAGAAGATGGAGGCCGAACCAGACCGGCCATTCTGCGCTCTCGTTCGCGGCGACCGCGCACCCGGTCAGCCCGCACGCCAGCAGTACGAGGGCCGACACGATGACCACCCGCCCCAGGCCGCGATCGGCCGCGCGACCGGCCGATGGTGCGACCGCTCCCATCAGCAGGCCGCCGGGCAGCATCAGAAGACCGGCTTGCAGCGGCGTGAGATGCGCAGTGCCCAGGAGAAGCAACGGGAAGAGCGCGAACGCACCGAACAGTGCGACGAGTACGAGGGCGAGGGTGAGCGCTGAGGGCGCGAACCCGCGGCGTCGGATTGTGCTGAGGTCGAGCGTCGCCCGTGAGGGGCCGAGCGCGCGCTGACGCCACGCGAAGGCGGAGATCCCGAGCAGGCCGCAGGCGAGCGCGGGGAGTCCGACCGGAGCGCCGACGGAGGCCGCGGCGACGACGACTCCGCCGAATCCGGGAACGGATAACGCGATCGACGGCAGATCAAAGCCGCCGTCGGACTGGCCCGTGCGGAGGTCGCGGCGGAGCAGAGGGGCCGCGATGAACAGGCCGAGATAGAGCGGCAGCTGCAGGAGGAAGAGACCCCGCCATCCGGTGAGAGCCAGGACCATGCCGGCGGCCGCCGGCCCGAGCGCCGGCGCGACGGCGGTGGTCAGCCCGGCGATGCTCAGAGCGCGGCCGCGACCGCCCGGGGTCGAGGTCCTCAAGATGGTCGTCAGGAGCATCGGGATGACCGCCACGCTTCCGGCCGCTTGGATGACCCTGCCGGCAACCAGCCAGGCGATTGTCGGCGCTGTCGCGCTGATGACGACTCCGACGGCCAGGAGTCCGCACGACCAGCGGAAGATGGTGCGGGTCCTGTGCCTGTTCAGGAGAGAGCCCGTGAGTGGAAGGAGGACGGCGAGGGTGAGCATGTACGCGGAGGTCGCCCACTGGCTGTCGCCGACGTGGGTGCCGAGTTCGTGGGCAATAACGGTCAGTGAGACGCCGGTGAGCGTCTCGTTGAGCAGGATGACGAAGACCGCGCAGGTAAGGGTGGTCAGCATTGTGAGCTCGTCGCGTCGCATGGCGTCTCCGTCCGCGGGCGACCAGCCCTTCGGCTGGGTCATGAGCGCCGCGATCCGCCATGACGGGGTGTGACCCGCCGGGGCGGAGTCAGTGCACAAGTATGTAAAGATGTAAGCACATAGACCATAGGAGGTCAACGATGGATAAACGTACCCCCGACATCGCCGTCGCCGGTGCCCCGGTCAGCTTCGGCGTCTTCGAGTTGACGCCGCAGGACAGTCCCGTCGCCCTCCCGAACGGCGCCGCCGTGCTGGCCGCCCTCGCTGAGACCGGATATGACGGTGTCGACCTCGGGCCGCGGGGCTTCCTCGACGGCGTCGGCGAGGACGGCGACCTGGGCACACGTCTCCGGGCGGCGGGCCTGCACCTCGCGGGTGGCTGGATCGAGCTGCCCTTGAGCGATGACGCGCGATACGCCGCTGCAGTCCCCGAACTCGAGGCGGCGCTCGACGTCTTCGCCGCGGCCGGCTCAGGGCCGATCGCGCCCCGTCCGACGCTCGCGGACTCCGGCGACGACTACCGTCGCGCGCATCCGGGCGCCGGTGAGGGCCACGGTTTGGATGCACACGGCTGGGAGCGGGTCGGCCGCAATCTCGCGGACGCCGCCCGTCGGGTGAGTGACAGGGGCCTGGAGCCCACGTTCCACCACCACGCGGGCACGTTCGTCGAGACCCCAGACGAGATCGACGAGCTGCTCGACCGCATCGACATCGGCCTCACTCTCGACACGGGGCACCTGCTGATCGGCGGGGGAGACCCGGCCGAGGCGTGGGCCCGCTGGGGCTCGCGCATCAACCACGTGCACCTCAAGGACGTCGACCGCGATCGCCTTCGCTCGATCGTCGGGGCAGGAGGTGGGATGGTGGAGGTCTGGTGCGGCGGCACCTTCGTGCCGCTTGGCGACGGTGACCTCGATGTGGCCGGCTTCCTCGACGGTCTGGTGGCCGCGGGCTATGCCGGATGGGTCGTAATAGAGCAGGATGTGCTCGCGGTCGACCACTACGACTTCAATGCGATCGTGCAGGAGCACCGGCGCAATCGAGACGTCCTGCGTCCGTGGTTCTGAGCGGGTGCGCGGTCGACTCGTCGGCGGACCGCGCCGCGCTCACGGCAGAGGAGCGGTGGTCGCTCGCACCACGAGGGTCGGCTCGACCAGCGTCAGCCGGCCGTCGGCCTCGGGCTCCTCGAGCCGCCTGACGAGCGCTTCGGCGGCGGTGGCGCCGACGGCGGTGCTGGCGTTGTCGACAGACGTGAGGTTCACCAGCCGCATCGCGGCGAGGGACGTGTTGTCGTATCCGACGACGGAGAGGTCCCGCGGGACGGTGAACCCGCTCTCGCCCGCAGCGGCGAGCACGCCCGTCGCCACCACGTCGTTGAACGCGAAGATCGCCGTCGGCCGCTGCTCCATGGCGAGTAGGCGCAGTGCAGCCGCGTAGCCGTCGCCCTCTGTCGTGCCACCGGCCTCCACAGCGGGATCGTGCACCCCGCGCTCGGCGAGGAAGCCGCGAAAGGTGTCGCGGCGGATGGCGGGGATCGCCCCGCGACCCCCGTCGATGTGGGCGATCCGCCGATGACCGAGCTCCCAGAGATGTGTGAGGGCGAGCCGGGTGCCCACGACGTCGTCGTTCGCCACCACGTCCAGTCCGGCACCGGCGAAGTCCCGGCTGGCGGCGACGACTGTCGGCCGCCGACGCGCCGCGTCTCGCAGGACCGCGGACGGGTCCATCGTGCCCATCAGCACCAGTCCGTCGACGTGGAGCCGGAGGACGCTCTCCACGAGGCCCCCGCCGGCGTCATCCAGCCGTTCGTCGGCGAGCACCGTCCGGTAACCGGCTTTGCCGGCGGCACCGGCGAATCCCTCCAGGCAGTTCACGAACCACGGATTGCGCAGATCGTTCATTACTACGCCGAAGACCCCGGTGCGGCGGGCGCTGAGACTCTGGGCGACCAGGCTCGGCTGGTAGCCGAGGTCCGCCATCGCGGCCTCCACGGCTGCGCGACGCTCCGGGCTGACCTTCGGCGACCCTTGAAGCACCAGGGAGACCAGCGACTTCGACACCCCCGCGCGGGCGGCCACCGTGCGGATGGTCGGCTGAGCGTTCGGGGACTCCATGCTGCAACTCTAGCCGCGGATGCGGCGTTGACAGACGGCCGCGGGTGCGGCATGCTGACAGCGTTGGACCGGTCCAATGACCGCAGAACCGGACGCACGATGGAGTGGAGAACGAGTGCAGAGCAAACGCACGAACCCGGGCGAACTACGGGTCGCCGTCGTCGGATTCGGATGGATGGGCCGGGTGCACACGCTCGCCTACCGCCGGGTCTCGGAGCATTTCCCCGGTCTTCCGCTCCGGCCGAGACTCGCCGCCGTGGCCGACGAGGTCCCCGGTCGCGCGGAGGAAGCGGCAGCGCTCTTCGGATTCGAGCGCGCCGCCACCGACTGGCGCGCGCTCGTCGACGCACTGGACATCGATGCGGTCAGCATCACGGCCCCGAACTTCCTGCACCGCGAGATCGGCGAGGCCTTCGCGCGGGCGGGCAAGCACATCTGGATTGAGAAGCCGGTCGGCGTGGACGCTGCCGATGCGCGAGCGGTCGAGGCCGCGGCGTTGGAGTCGGGCGTCACCGCCCGGGTCGGCTTCAACTACCGCAACGCTCCAGCGGTCCGCCGCGCGAAGCGGCTCATCGCCGAGGGGGCGATCGGCACTCCGACGCATGCGTCCTTCCGGCTGCTCGGGGACTACGCCGCCGACCCTGCTGGCGCGTTCACCTGGCGTTACGAACTCGAGCGGGCCGGACACGGTGTCGTCGGGGACCTGGCCGCTCACGGCGTGGACCTCATCCGCTACCTCCTCGGAGAGGTCGTCGACGTGACCTCGGCAGGCGCGATCTTCATCGGCGAGCGGCGTCGGCCGACGGGCGCGACGACCGGCCACGTCCGCGCCGAGGAGGGCGACCTCGTCACAGTTGCGAACGAGGACTGGTCGGCGTCGCTGCTGACTCTGGACTCGGGCGCCAAGGTCACACTCGAGGCCAGCCGCGTCGCGGTCGGGCACCAGAACGACTACGGCTTCCGCATCCACGGGACCCACGGCGCCCTCGAGTGGGATTTCCGCAGGATGGGCGAGCTCCTGCAGGCGGGAGGCGAGCACGCGCAGGACCTGCCGATGGCCACGGTCTTCACGGGGCCGGGTGACGGCGCGTCCGCAGCGTTCCAGCCGGGCTCGGCGCTCAGCCTCAGCTACGACGACCTCAAGGTGATCGAGGCCGAGGGCTTCCTCCAGGCGGTCGCCGGTGTTCCCGGCGCCGATGGCGCGGGCCTCGCCGATGCCGTCGCGGCGGCGGAGGTCCTGGACGCGATCGCCGCGAGCTCCGAGAGCGGTGCGCGCGTCACGGTTGCGCAGCGCATCGCCATTGCGGAGGCGGCACGATGACGGTCCGGGTCGGCGTCATCGGAGCCGGGATCATGGGCTCGGACCACGCCGCCATCGCCGATGGACGCATCTCCGGCGCGACGGTGACCGCCGTGGCCGATCTCGACGCCGCCCGCGCGGCATCCGTCGCGGGCGGCCTGCGGAACGCACGCGTGGCGGAGTCGCCGCTCGAGCTGATCGCCGCGGAGGACGTGGATGCGGTCGTCGTCGCATCCGCCGATGCAAGCCATGCGGAGTTCACCCTCGCCGCGATCGCCGCCGGCAAGCCGGTGCTCTGCGAGAAGCCGCTCGCGCCCGATGTCGCATCCTGCGACGCGATCGTCGCAGCCGACGATCGCGCGAGGGAGCGCTTCGGCCGCGGGTTGGTGTCCGTCGGCTTCATGCGGCGGTTCGACCCCGCATACGTGTCCCTCAAGCGCGCGATCGCCGAGCAGTCGATCGGGCGAACGGTCCTGCTCAACTGCGAGAGCCGCGGAGTGACGAGCGCTCCCGGAACGACGAGCGAAGGCGCCGTCACCGGTTCGACCATCCACGAGCTGGACATCGTTCCGTGGCTCCTGGACTCGCCCGTCGTCGAGGTGCGATGGGATGCGCCCGACTCGGCCGTGGAGGGGCTGCTCGACCCGCAGGTCGTAACTCTGCGCACGGCGAGCGGGGTCCTCGCTGTCGTCGAGACGTTCCTCAACGCCCGCTACGGCTACGACATCCGCTGCGAAGCCGTCGGCACCACGGGAACGGCGGCCATCCACACCACCGACGATGCCCGGCTGACGACCACCGGCGACCTGCGGCGCGCCGAGAGCTACGGCGCCGATTGGCGCCGCCGCTTCGCTGAGGCCTACCGCATCGAGGTGCAGGCGTGGGTCGACTCGCT
This sequence comes from Leifsonia sp. fls2-241-R2A-40a, assembly GCF_030209575.1. Classification (NCBI taxonomy): domain Bacteria; kingdom Bacillati; phylum Actinomycetota; class Actinomycetes; order Micrococcales; family Microbacteriaceae; genus Leifsonia; species Leifsonia sp. fls2-241-R2A-40a. The sequence goes on from NZ_JARVRS010000001.1 coordinate 2,018,664, forward strand.
CCGCGACGAACGGCCGAGCCCGCTCGCGGACGCCCGCGCGGGCCGTGCGGCGACGGTCCTCGCCCAGGCGGTCATCGACTCGATGCACGAGCGCCGATCCGTCGACGTGCCGCGATGAGCGGCGTGCCGATGCTGACCTCCACCGTTCCGGACTCCCGCGACGCCCCATCACTCGGCTGGGGCGTGATCGGGACGGGGTGGATCGCCGAGCGCTTCGTCGACGCGCTCCTCGCGTACACGGGTCAGCGCGTAGTCGCGGTCGCGGCCAGGCGTCACGAACGCGCACGGGCGTTCGCCGCCGAGCGCGGCGTCCCCACCGCGCACCCGGACGTCAGCGCGCTCCTCGCCGACCCGTCCGTCGACGTGGTGTACATCGCCACCCCGCACCCGTCGCACGCAGAGCTGGCGATCGCTGCCATCGAAGCGGGCAAGCACGTCCTCATCGAGAAGCCGCTCGCCCTCGACGCGGCGGAGGCGCGCGAGGTCGCCGCACGAGCCCGCGAGGCGGGGGTGTACTGCGCGGAGGCGCTCTGGACATTCTTCCTGCCGCGCTTCGACGTCGTCCGCCGCCTCATCGACGGCGGCGAGATCGGCGACGTGCGCACGGTGCTGGCCGAGTACGGCGAGTACCTCCCGGACCACCATAGGGCGATGGATCCGGCGCTGGCCGGCGGCAGCCTCCTCGACCTGGGGACCTACCCCATCGCTCTGGCCGCCCGCTGGACCGGCCGTCCGGTGGCCGTCCACGCGGTGGGAGAGAGCAACCGGTTCGGAGTCAACGCCCAGACCGGCGCACTGGTGCAGGACGAGGGCGGACGCATGGCGGTCGTGCACACCTCCCTCATCGCCGGCAGCGGGACGGCCGCGACAATCCTCGGCACGCAGGGCTCCATTGAGCTTCCCGGCCCGTTCTATCAGCCGGGCAGCGTGCTCCTCCGCACGCGGGAGGGACGGGTGCGCGCCGCCTTCGATGAGGCGCGCATCGGGCACGCCGGACTGCACTTCGAGGTGGCGGCCGTCGCTCGCGACATCGCGTCCGGGCGCACCGAGTCGGCCGTTCGGCCCCTCGACGACACGATCACGTTCCTCGAACTGATGGATGCGATCCGGGCCGAGGCGAGCGTCGACTTCGATGCAGCGAAGGAGCCGGTCCGATGAGCGTGGACATCCTTCCGGTGGACCAGGAACGCGCGACCCTGGTCGGACGCGCGTGGATACCGGACGTCGGACCCTCGGTCGTCGCCGTCCGCGAGGGCGAGCTGCGGGATGTGACTGCCGACTTCCCCACGGTCAGCAGTCTCATCGAGACCGGCTGTGCCGCAGACGCGCTGGAAAGCGCACGAGGCACGGTCATCGGAACCGTCGAGGACATCGCGGCCAACACCGGTCCGGAGCCCGCACACCCTTCGCAGCCCTCGCTGCTCGCGCCCGTCGACCTCCAGGTCCTCAAGGCCGCGGGCGTGACGTTCGCCGTGTCGATGATCGAGCGGGTCATCGAGGAACGCGCCCGAGGCGATGTCGCCGAGGCCGCCGCGATCCGACGCGAGCTCAGCAGCCGTATCGGCGAAGACCTGGCCGGCCTCACGCCCGGCTCGGAGGCCGCCGGTGTTCTGAAGAAGTACCTGATCGAACAGGGCTGGTGGAGCCAATACCTCGAGGTCGGGATCGGCCCCGACGCGGAGATCTTCACGAAGGCCGCCACGCTGTCCGCCGTCGGATTCGGCTCCGACATCGGCGTGCTGAGATCGTCGGAGTGGAACAACCCCGAACCGGAGGTGGCGGTCATCGTCGACTCCCGCGGTCACGCCGCCGGGGCGACGCTGGCCAACGACGTGAACCTCCGGGACGTGGAAGGGCGGTCGGCGCTCCTGCTGCCGCGAGCGAAGGACAATAACGCGTCCTGCGCTCTCGGCCCGTTCGTGCGGCTGTTCGACGACGAGTTCGCCATCGACGACGTGCGCCGGGCCCGGGTCCGGCTCGACGTGACCGGTGAGGACGGGTTCGAACTCGAGGGCTGGTCCGACATGAGCCTCATCAGCCGGGACCCGCTCGACCTGGTCGGTCAGCTCATGGGAGCTCATCACCAGTACCCCGACGGCGCCGTGTTGATGCTCGGCACCCTGTTCGCCCCGACCGCCGACCGGAAGGGCCCCGGGCTCGGGTTCTCGCACGAACCGGGCGACATCGTGCGCATCTCGTCGCCCGCGCTCGGCACGCTCACGAACCGCGTAGAGCACAGCGAAGACTGTCCGCCGTGGACGTTCGGCCTAGCGGCGCTGTTCCAGAACCTGGCCGCGCGCGAGCTCACCGCGCCGGCCGCACCGATCCCTGCAACGGAAGGACGGTCATGATCCTCAGCCACGATCCGAGAACAGGCGAAGCGGAGGACACCGGCATCGCGCCGTCCTCGGCAGAGGATGTCGAGCGCACGGTCGCACGTGCGGCCCAAGCCGCCCGTGAGCTGGCCGCGTTGGATCGCCATCGCCGAGCGGACCTGCTGGAGACGATCGCAGAGTCCGCCGAAGCGTCCGCCGCCGATCTCGTCGCCGTCGCCGCGCGCGAAACGGGGCTCGGCGTAGAGCGGCTGGAGGGGGAGGTGCGTCGCAGCGTCTTCCAATTCCGGCTCTTCGCGAAAGCCGTCCGAGAGGGCGGCTTCCTTGAGGCCGCCATCGACCATGCCGGGCCCACACCCCTCGGGCCCGCTCCGGATGTCCGGCGGATGCTCATCCCGATCGGCCCGGTCGCGGTGTTCGGGTCGAGCAACTTCCCGTTCGCGTTCTCGGTGCTCGGCGGGGACACGGCGTCCGCACTCGCGGCCGGCGACCCCGTGGTCCTGAAGGCGCACAGCTCGCACCCGCAGACGTCGGCGCTGTCGCACAGCGTGCTGCGCGCAGCAGTGCTGATCGCGGGCTTCCCCGAGGGAACCGTCGGCATCGTGTTCGGTCAGGAGGCCGGCCGCGCCCTGGTGCAGGCGCCCGACATCGCAGCCGTCGGCTTCACCGGATCCCTGGGGGCCGCGGAGGCCCTGCAGTCGGCCATCGCGGAGCGGCCCAAGCCGATCCCGTTCTACGGCGAGCTCAGCAGCATCAATCCGCTGATCGTCACGCCCGCCGCCGCCCGACGTCGCGGCGCCGAGATCGCGCGCGGCCTGCACGGCTCCGTCACGGGGTCCGGTGGCCAGCTCTGCACGAAGCCGGGGATCGCCTTCATCCCCGCCGACACTGCGGGGGATGCCCTGGTCAGCGAGCTGGCCGACTCCATCCGGCAGAGCCCGGCCGCCGTGCTCCTGAATGCCCGCATCGCCGCCTCGTACGGCGAGATCCGCGCCCGCCTGTCCGAGGGCGCACCGGTCATCGCCACGGGAGCCGAGGCCTCCGACCCGGGATATCGCGTCGCCCCTGCTCTGCTCGAGCTCGACGCGGCGGACTTCCGGGAGGCACACGCGGAGGAGTGCTTCGGCCCCTTGGTCGTCGTCGTCCGCTACCGAGATGAGACGGACCTCATCGCCGCGTTCGAACGCATCCCCGCCTCGCTGACGGCGACCATCCACAGCGAACCCGGCGACGCCCTCGGGACGCTGATCGCCCGGGTGCAGGCGAGTTCGGGGCGCCTCGTCTTCGATGGCTACCCCACCGGAGTGCGCGTGTCGTGGGCGCAGAACCACGGTGGTCCGTGGCCGGCGACGAACACGCAGCACACCTCCGTGGGCGTGACGGCGGTGCGCCGATTCCTGCGGCCGTTCGCGTGGCAGGACGCGCCGCAGTCCGTGCTCCCCGTCGAGCTGCGGGACGGCGATGCGGACATCCCGCGTCGCGTCGATGGCGTGCTGACGATGCCCGCGCTGAGCGCTGTCGCCGGACGCGTCGCGTGAAGGCCGCGCGCTGGCACGCCCGCGGAGATGTGCGCGTGGAGGAGGTGCCCGAACCGACGCCCGCTCCGGACGAACTGATCGTCCGCGTCGAATGGTGCGGCATCTGCGGCACAGATCTCGAGGAGTACCGGGAGGGACCGATCACCATCCCGGTGGCCCGGCCCCATCCGCGACGTAACACCCTGGCGCCGATCGCGCTCGGACACGAGGTCGTCGGCCGTGTGGCCGTCGCGGCCGAAGACGGCAGTGGGCCGCCGGTCGGCACCCGGGTCGTTCCGGATGTGGTGATCGGCTGCGGCGAATGCCGGTGGTGCCTGCGCCATCAGGAGGGGCTGTGCCCCGAGCTCGCCGTGCGCGGGCAGACGGAGGACGGCGGCCTGGCCACGTTCATGGCCGCGCGTGCGCGTACCTGCCTGGTCGTTCCCGACGGCGTCAGCGCCGAGGAGGCCGCGCTGGTCGAGCCGGCCTCGGTGGCGGTGCGAGCGCTCGCCAAGGCCGGATCGGTCGCGGGTGCCTCGGTCGCAGTCGTCGGCGGCGGGACGATCGGCCAGCTCGTCGCGCGCGTGGCGACCGCCCTCGGGGCCGCCCGCGTCACGGTGATCGACCCGGTCGCCGACAGGCTCGACCTCGCACGTCGCCACGGTGCCATCGGACTCACCCCGGCCGAAGCCGAGAGCAGCCAGGACGAGGCCGACGTCGCCGTGGAGGCGAGCGGCTCGCCCACCGCACTCCCGCTCGCGGTCCGGCTCACCCGCCGGGGAGGGACCACGGTCGCCCTCGGGATCGCCCCCGAGCCGGTGATGGTCGACCGCATCGACCTCGTCCTGAAGGAGAAGCACCTCGTCGGCTCCGCCGCCCACCTCTGGGACGACGACAGCGCCGTGGCCCTCGACCTCATCGTGCGCGGCCGCGTCCCGGTCGCCGACCTGATCAGCCACCGCATCCCCCTCGACGACGTCGTCGGAGGGATCCGGCTCCTCGACAGCGCGGATCTCGGAGTGCTGAAGGTGCTGGTCGACTGTGCTTGAATCCACCACACGGATCTCGGCGATCGACACCTTCTCGACGTTCGGCGGGGTCCGCAACTGGCTCTTCGTCCGCGTCTCCACGTCGGACGGCCTGCACGGCTGGGGCGAAGCGTCCACCGAACTGTGGGAGTCCACGGTCGAGTCCGCCGTGCACGAGCTCGGCAGACGATTGCTCGGGGCCGACGCCCTCGCCACCGAGCCGCTGTGGCAACGCGCGAACCGCCACGGCTTCTGGCGCGGCGGCGTGGTGCTCACAACCGCGCTCTCCGCCATCGACCAGGCGTTGTGGGACATCCGCGGACGCTTCCACGGAGTGCCCGTCTACCGTCTGCTGGGCGGCCCGGCACGATCGTGGATCGAGACCTACCGCCACGTCGGGATCTACGACGCCGAGCAACTCGCAGATGAAGCGAGAGCCCTGGTCGCCGCCGGCGCCCGCACACTCAAGACCGGAGCGTGGGTAGCGGACAGCGTCGCACCAGAACGCGAGCGCCTCCGGCGCGCCGAGAGACGCCTCCGAACCCTTCGCGACGCGGTCGGCGACGACGTCGAAATCCTGATCGACAACCACGGCCGGGCCCGCCCCGACGAGGCGATCCGGCTGATCGAGACCGCCGCCGCCTCCCGTCCGCGCTGGATCGAGGAGCCCATCCCCCCGGAAGCGCCCGAACTCGTCGCACCCGTCGCGGAGGCCGCGCGCCGCCACGGAATCTCTGTCGCACTCGGGGAGAGGCTGTTCTCGCGCTGGGAGTTCCGCCCGGTGCTCGAACGCCAGCTCGTCGATGTCGTCCAGCCCGATCTCTGCCATGCCGGCGGTATCACCGAAGTGGTGAAGATCGCGGCGCTCGCCGAGGTGTACCGGGCCACGGTCGCGCCGCATAATCCCGCCGGCCCGGTCTCGACCGCGGCCGCCGCGCACGTCGGCATGGCCATCCCGAACTTCGACATCCTCGAGCTCTGCCTCGACGGCCCGCGCGCCGCGGAGATCGTGGACGACCCGTGGACGCTCGACGGACACCGCCTGCTCGTTCCGGATCGGCCGGGCCTCGGCGTCGACCTCGATGTCGACGCCATCCTCGACCGGCCGGTGCAACCCATCGCCGTCCCCAGCGAAGCGTACGCGGCCGACGGCAGCGTCCGAGACGTTTAGAACACGGACGTCCAGAACCCGAAAGAAGGTACGAGATGGCACGGGCCGTCACCATGTGGGAGTTCTCCTGGCTATTGCGCCGGCAAGGGCAGCAGCGCGAGTACGCCGACACCGAGCGGGTGCTCGACGAACTGGCGGAGCGCGGGTACGACTGCGTCCGGATCGACGCATTCCCGCATCTCATCGCCGCCGATCGGACGGGGCGCACCAGCACGACGTTCGTCGTCCATCCGCAGCCCGATCACTTCATGTGGGGGCCGCACGGCGGCAACGTGGTCGTGGAGGATCCGGCCGGTGCGCTCGCCGTCTTCGTCGCCGGCTGCCGAGAGCGTGGGATCACCGTCGCCCTCTCCAGCTGGTTCAACGACGACGACGAGCACCGGCGGCTCGGGATCCGAACCCCTGCCGACCTCGCACGGGTGTGGCAGGAGACACTCGCCGTGCTCGACGACCGCGGCCTTCTCGACGCCATCGAATACGTCGACCTCTGCAACGAGTTCCCGCTGGACGACTGGCTCCCCGAAGCTCACGAAGCAATCTTCGGTCGCCCGGAGAACACACAACCCAGCATCCCCGGCCAGGCGGTCGAAGGCGGCTGGACCTGGAATGCGGAGCAGCGCGAGCGCATCCGCGAGTACTTCACCGCAGTCGACGGACTGCGGTCACGGTGGCCGCAGCTCCGCTTCACCGTCTCGGTCGCACCGGTCTCCGACTCCGTCTACGACCTCGACTATCGCGACCTGGACTTGATCGAGACGCACATCTGGCTCTCCAGCAACGTCGCCGAGTTCGCCGCCCTGACGAACTTCTCGCTGGAGGAGCACGGGTTCCCCGGAGCGTGGCAGAAGCAGGTCGACAGCCTCGACGAGGTCTACTGGCCCGATCCGGAGCGGTGGCACCGCCTGCTGGGTGAGCAGCTGACGCGATGGGCACAGCTCGCGCACACGCAGCAGCGACCGCTGTGGACCACCGAAGGCTGGTCGCACATCCTGCTCGACGATTTCACCTCCCCGTCCGGACGGCACGCCTGGGACTACGTAAAGGCCGTCGCCGAATACGCCGTGCCGAAGGCACTCGCGCTCGGCTGGGAAGGCGTGTGTACCTCGAACTTCACCGAGCCGCACTTCCCGGCACTGTGGGCGGACGTGGACTGGCATCGGACGATGACGGACCTGATCCGCAACCACCCGCAGCCATGAAAGCGGAGCAGCTCACCGCACCCCTCTGCGAACACGGAGAAGGGCCGGCCTGGTCGGACCGGTGGGCGGGACCCCGCTGGGTGGACATGCTCGCCGGCGACCTCCTCGAGCTGCAGCCCGACGGTTCGGTCCGTCGGCGACGGGCGGGGGACGTGGCCGCAATGACCCGTCCGCGCCGTGGCGGCGGCTGGGTGGTGGCAGACAGGGCGCGCCTGCGCGCGACCACCGCCGATGACCTCGAGGCTCCTTTGCAGGCCGGCCCGGAACTGTGGGCCGACGCCAGCATCCGCAGCAACGAGGGCACCTGCGCACCGGACGGCACCCTGCTGCTCGGCACGATGGACAACGACGCAGCCGAGGGACGCGGCTTCCTCGCGGCGGTCGAGGGCGACAGCATCCACACCGTCTGCCCTGCCACCATCTCCAACGGCCTCGGGTTCGCCCCGGACGGCAGCGCGTTCTACATCGACAGCACCCTGCGCCGGGTCGACCGGTTCGACTGGGATCCAGTACACGGTCTGACCGGGAGGCGCCCCTGGGTCGACGTCTCCCACGCCCCAGGCATCCCGGACGGGCTCGCCGTCGCCGCGGACGGCGGCGTCTGGGTCGCCTTCTTCGGCGGCGGAACAGTGCGCAGGTACGGGCCCGACGGACGAGAGGATGCCGTTGTGCCCGTCCCCGTCCTGCAGCCGACGGCCGTCGCATTCGTGGGCGCAGGGGAACTCGCCGGCAGCCTCGTTGCGACCACCTCCCGTTACGCTCTCGGCTCCGCGGCCGAGAAGAGCGCGGGCGCGCTGTTCGTCATCCCGGGCGCCGGCGAGGGCGCCCCGGTCCACGAGTGGAGCGGCGAACTGCGCTGAGCCGCGGTCAGCCCTTCGACCCCGCGAACGACAGGCGGTCCTGGATCTGACGGCTGAGGCCGACGTAGACGAGCAGCGGCGGCCACACCGAGACGAAGATCGCACCGACCAGGTACCCCCAGAAGGTCGTGAACGTGCCCTGGAATTGCGCGAGGCCCAGCGGGACGGTGAAGTTCTCCGCCGACCGCTCGTACACCAGAGGGAAGAGAAAGTCGTTCCAGATCCACAGCGCGTAGACCGTGCCCACCGTCGCGAACGCCGAGCGCGTCATCGGAAGGACGACCCGCCAGACCGTCGTGAGCAGACCTGCTCCATCGATTCGGGCGGCCTCCTCCAGCTCGTTCGGCACCGCCATGAACGCGGCGCGCAGGAACAGGATCGCGAACGGGGCCCAGCTCAGGTACTGCAGGATCAGCGCGACGAGCGTGTCGCTGAGGCCGAACGCCGACATCTGCAGCGCCGACGGGAGAACGATCGTCTGCGCCGGGATCAGCTGCCCGGCGACAAAGACCGCGAACAGGATGGCCATGCCGGCGAACTTCATCCGCGCGAACGCGTAGGCCGCCAACCCCTCGATGATCAGAATGCCGGTCACGGAGACGATCGTGATCAGGGCGCTATTGATGTACAGCGTCCCGAACGCGCCCTGATTCCAGGCGTTCACGATGTTGTCGAAGTTGAGCGAGGTCGGAAGCGAGAACGGGTTCGCGATGATGTCCGAGGACTTCTTGAACGCGCTCGTCGTCACCCAGAGGAGCGGGAACAGCACGGCGATCGCGAGGGCGCAGAGCCAGACGTAGGAGCCGACTCGCGCCGGGAGGGAGAAGCGTGCGAATTTCATGGCGGTCCTAACGGGGGGCTTTCTCGCCGCGGGTGATCCGGAGCTGGACGACCGCGATGATGCAGAGGATCACGAACAGGGCGACGCCGATCGCGTTGCCGTAGCCGACATCGTTGCCGCCGAAGGAGACACTGTACAGGTAGGTGACGAGCGTGTCGGAGGCATGGAACGGACCACCGGCCGTCATCACGTAGACGGTGTCGAAGAGCCGGAACGAGTTGATGAAGCCGAGCAGCACCACCACCGACGCGACCGGCTTGATCGTCGGCAGCACGATCTGCCAGAGGATGCGGCCCTGCGAGGCGCCGTCGACCTCCGCAGCCTCGCAGATCTCGTCGTTCACCTGCGTCAGCGCGCTGAGGAAGAGCACCACCGAGAAGCCGAAGTTCTGCAGGATGTACGTGGCGGTCACCGACGGCAGCGCCCACTTGGCATCGCCCAGCCACGGCTGCGCCCACGCGCCGAGGCCAACGGCGCGCAACCCCTCGTTGATCAGGCCCTGCGACGGGCTGAAGAAGAAGATCGCCAGCATGGCCATCGCGACGGTTGAGATGACGACGGGAGCGAAGAACACGATCCGGAAGAATGCGCCGCCCCGGATGCCCGCATGGATGATGGCGGCGAGGACGAAGCTTCCGACGGACATGAAGAAGAACACCATGACGGCGACAAACACGTTGTGCCCGAAGCTGGTCCAGAAGAGCCCGTCGGTGAGTAGTCGCTGGTAGTTGGCGACCCCGACGAATTTGATGTCCGCCAGATTGATGCCGTTCCACGAGGTGAAGCTCAGCACCACCGCGCCCACGATCGGGACCAGCTGGAACACCGCGTACAGGATGCCCGCTGGCGCGATCATGGCGTAGGCCTTCCACGACGGCTCCGCGCCGGCGCGTGACACGCGCCGGACGCGGAGCTTCGCAGTCGAGATCACTGCTGTTGCCATGAGGTTCTCAGCCATTCGCCTTCTGTGCGGCCTCGGTGGCCGACTCCAGCTGCTGCGCGAGCTCCTGGGGTGTGATGTCGCCCGACATGAGGCCGACGCTGCCCTGCCAGATGTACTTCGTGTAGATGTTCACGTCGATGCCCTGGTCGTTGTAGAGGGCCGAGCCGTCCGAACCGGTGTCCTTCACGAAGCCGGAGATGGTGTTCCACTGCGTCTTGATGGACTTGTCGACGTCCAGCGCGCTGCTGTTCGTCTTGTACGGCATGAAGGAGAGCGACTCCTTCTGGTAGGTGCTCGCGACCTCCGGCCGGCTGAAGTACTCGAGGAACTTCTCGACCGACTTGGTGTCGGCCTTCTTGCTGACCATCAGGACCGAGTTGGCGATGGTGATGTCGGTGCCCTTACCCTTGCCGTCCTTGAACGGCGGGAACAGCATGACGCCCGGCGTGAACGAGGGCGGCTGCGCCTGGATGGTGTTCAGGAACCAGGAGCCCATCTCGTAGAACCCGACGTCGCCCTTCAGGAAGAGCGAGTCCGCGGTGGCCTGGGCCTCGCCAAGGAAGCCGTCCTGGAAGTAGGGCTTCATGTCGACGTACGACTGCAGGGCGTTCACCACCTCCGGATCCGTCCACTTGGGCGTGTCCGGCTGGCCGGCGCTCACGCTGCGGTCGTACAGCTGCTGGGTCTCCTTGGAGCCGAGCGCGCGCTGAACCAGGTCGTTCAGGTAGTGGCCGCCGGGCCACTGGTCCTTCGCGCCGATCACGGCGGCATTGCCTCCGGCCGACTTGATCTTCTTCATCGCGGCGAGCATGTCCTCGAAGGTGTGGATCGAGGAGGCCTCGATGCCGAACTTCTTGAGGTAGTCCGGGTTGAACCAGATCAGGTTGCCGACGTTATAGCCGGTGCTGATGCCGTAGACCTTGTCCTTATAGGTGTTACCAGTGACGGCTCCACCCAGCGCCCGCGACTTTATGGTGCTGTTGTAGAACGAGGTGATGTCCTGGATGACGCCTGACTTCGCGAAGTTGTAGACCTCGGGCCCGGAGATGTCGCTGGCGAGCGACGGCGGGTTGCTGGACGACAGCGCGGTACGCACGGCCGGCTGGTAGGTGGATCCGCTGTTCGGCTGGACCTGGTTCTGCACCTTGATGCCCGTGGCCTTCGTGAAACCGTCGAACAGGTGCTGAGCGGCGACCTTTCCGACCGGATCCGACCAGCGGTTCATGATGCTGATGCTGCCGGAGCCGCTCGAGCCGGAGCCGGAGCAGCCGGCAAGTGCGATCCCGACGACCGCGGCTCCTGCGATCAGTGTCGCCAGGCGGCGGCGGACGCGGCGACCCTCGCGCCGTTGTGTTGACTTCATCGTCTCTCCTCTTGGTGGGGGACCGGACACGAAAGGACCGGTCGGATGGGGGTTCCCCCTCTCAGCCGACGGGATCGGGCTGAAGTTCGAGCGCGTCCTTGACGGGGGCGTCGGACGCGTGGTGCCGCTGGCGGTAGGAGTGGGACGTCTGGTACTCCGACCGATAGTCGGTCGGCGTCATCCCGCGGCTGCGGCGGAGTTCGTGGGTGAGATGGCTGGTGTCGTAGAAGCCCGTGCGGAGGCTGATCTCGCCGATCGACAGCGAAGTGGTGGCGAGCAGGTCGCACGCGGCCATCAACCTGACCCGGAGCAGGTACTTGTACGGAGTGACCCCGAAGTGCTGCTTGAACAGTCGGCTGAAGTTACTCGGCGACATGAGCACGCTGCCCGCCAGGTCACCGACGGTCAGCGCTCGTGCGTAGTCGCGGGTGATCAGCTCGATCGCCGGTGTCAGGGTGCGCAGGCCGTCGGAGGCCGATTCCTTGATGGTGAGGCTCCGGGTCACGCCCAGGAGCCCGGTGATGGCGCCGTCGGCATCGCGGATCGCGGTCTTCGTGCTGACGAACCAGTCGTAAGAGCCGTCGCGGTTGCGGACGAGCTCCACTAGGTCGATCAGCGGCTCGCCGGTCTCGAGCACCGCGTTGTCGTAGTTGCGGTAGTGCTCTACCAGGTATTCCGGCGAGAAGTCCTCGTCGCGCTTGCCGATGATCTGAGCCTTGCTCCGGCAGCCCATGAGCGACACGAAGGGCTCCGAGCAGTCGACGAAGACGCGCTCGGCGTTCTTCACGAAGATGAACAGATCGGGCACGTGGTCGAAGGCGCTGATCAGAGCCCTGCCGGTTTGTTCCAAGCCGGCCAACGGAAGGCCGCTGCCCCGGGACGGGGCCGCAGACCGTGCGAGGCTTTCCATTGCACCTCCTCGTGCGTTGCGATCATTGGTAAAGCCCGGGATAGGCCGCCCGTTCATGTCAGGACAAGCATCACTCCGGGGCGGACGGCAGCACAACAGTCCCGGGGTCGACTCGGCCGAAATTTACAAGGATCGAATCGGAATTTCCAACGGCGGCCGACGGGGCGCTCCTTATCGTCGAAGAAGGCAATGAGGAAGGACTCGTGACACATGGACAATGACGCCCGCACAGAGAGGCCGAAGGTCTCGATCGGAAGTTGGGCCTTCAGCTTCGGTCCCTACGAGTCGCATCCCTGGAGCTTCGACCGGTTCGCCGACTTCGCGGCCGACGCCGGATACGACGGGGTCGAGATCAACGGCTTCCGTCCGCACCCGCACGAGGACGACTACACCGCGGCGGAGGCTGAGGGCCTTCGCATCCGGCTCGCCGACAAGGGCCTAGGCATCTCCGGTTTCGCCCCCGATCTGCGGTCCACGCCGCCGGCCGAGGTCGAGGAGGCGGTCTATCTGGCGCGAATCGACAGGATTGCCGACTTCGTCCGCGCTGCGGAGATCCGGACGGTGCGGGTCGACACGATCACGCCGCCGACCGGTCCCGTCTCCGTCGACGACTCCGAGGCGCGTGCACGCCTGGTCACGACGTGGCGCGCGTCCGCGCAGCGCCTGGCCGACGCCGGCGCCCAGCTGGTGTGGGAGTTCGAGCCCGGCTTCTGGATCAACCGCCCCAGCGACATCCTGCGGATCGTGGAGGAGGTCGACCACGCTAACTTCGGGCTGCTGTTCGACACCTCGCACGCCCACACGCTGGGCCGCTACGGCCGCCGCCAGAGTCCCGCTCCCGAACTGCTCGCCGGCGGCGCGGCGGAGTTCGCCTCGCTGGTCGCGCCATGGGTGCGTCACCTGCACCTGATCGACAGCGACGGCAGCCTCCACGACGACGACACCAGCGTCCACCTCCCGTTCGGACTCGGGGAGCTCGACTTCCAGGAGGTGCTGGACGGGCTCGGCCCGGTCGCCGCAGGGTTGGAGTGGTGGACGGCCGACTATTGTTTCTGGCCGGAGACGGAGGTGGATGCCCTCCGTGGAGCGAGCGAGCTCCGCGCGATCCGCGACACATTCCTCAGCCGCCAGCAGAGCATCCGGGAGCACGCATGAGAGCAGCAGCGATCACAGGCAAGGGCGCCGTCGAGATCGTCGACCGCCCGCAGCCACACGGCCTGGTCGACCTCGTCGTCGTGCAGATCCTCGTCGCCCCGATGTGCACGGAGTTCAAGTCCCGCCAGGCCGGCGACGTCTCCGACTCGATCGGTCACGAGGCCGCCGGTGTCGTCGTCGACGCGGGGAGTTCGACCCGCGTCGCGGTCGGCGACCGGGTCGTGGTGATGCCGGGCTACGCCTGCGGGACGTGCCGCTACTGCATCGCGGGCGAGCACATCCACTGCCCGTTCCAGCGCGACGTGCTGGCCGAGTCAGAGCAGCCGTACGGCACGGCGACCTACGCCGAGTACGTGCTCAAGCCCGACTGGCTCCTCGTCCCGGTGCCCGACGACGTCTCGCTGGTCCACGCCTCTGCCGCGTGCTGCCTGCTGGGCCCGAGCTTCAATGCGAGTCAGCGGATGAACGTGGCCGCCAGCGACACCCTGCTCGTCGCCGGGTGCGGGCCGGTCGGCCTCGGAGCCATCATCAACGGCGTCACCCGCAACGCGACCGTGCTCGCGCTCGAGGTCAACCCGTGGCGGGCGGACCTCGCCCGGCAGCTCGGAGCGACCGTCTTCGATCCGACCGCTCCCGATATCGTCGACCAGGTGCTCGACGCGACGGACGGCTGGGGCGTCACGGCCTCCATCGAGACCAGCGGTGTGCCCTCCAATCCGGCGCTCCTGGCCTCCGTGTCCGCGCGTCGTGCCGGCCTGAGCATCGTGGCGTGGGGCCTGGACATCACACTGCCGCCGATCGTGCCGCTCGGCCTCGACGTGCACGGCGTCTGGCACTGGAAGCACCAGACCGACGGCTGGCGCATGATCGAGACCATCCGCAAGGCCAGCGGCCTCATCGACACGGCGATCACGCACCGTTTCCCGCTCGATCGGGTGTCGGAGGCGATGGACGTGCAGGACTCCGGCCGCTGCGGCAAGGTGCTCCTCTTCCCCACGGAGGTGCAGGACCTGTGACCACCATCGTCACCCTCGCCGGCGAGGGCGAGTACGAGTCCGACGTCACCATGCGCCCGGTCGCCGAGACCATCGCGCGCGAACTCGGGGCGACCCTGGACTACCGCACGCCGAGCATCATCGAGGACACCCCGGACTTCCCCGAGTCGAGCTTCGGCGGGCTGGACGTGCTCGCCGATGCCGACCTGCTCCTCCTCTACACCCGGTTCCGAGTGCTGCCAGACGACGAAGTCGCCGCGCTGGCCGCCTACCTGGAGCGAGGGGGCGCCGTCGTCGCGCTGCGCACTTCCAACCACGCGTTCCATCCGGTCGCCGCGTCGCCGTGGGAGGACTGGACCGCGGGATTCGCCGACCGCTACCTCGGTTCGGCGTGGTCCACCCACCACGGCCACAGCTCGCGCACGCGGGTGGAGGTCGTGGCCCCGGACGACCCGATCACCGAGGGGCTCCCTCCGGTGTTCGAGGTGGACTCGTGGCTCTACGTCAACGAGCCGCCCGCCGCCGCGCGGGTGCTCCTCGCCGGTGATCCGATCGACCCGGAGATCCCGCCGCAGCCGTCCCCGGTGGCCTGGAGCTGGGATGACGACGGCCGCCGTGTCTTCTACACGAGCCTTGGGAGTCAGTCCGATCTCGAGCGGTCGGAAGTGGTGCGCCTGCTCACCCAGGCGGTCCGCTGGGCCATCGGCGAGGACCGATGAAGGCCTCGACGCTCGGTCACCTTGAGGAGGGTTCCGGCCCGCCGCTCGTCCTGCTGATGGGTCTGGGCGCGCGCGCCGAGGCCTGGCGTCCGCACCTGGACGCGTGGTCGAGGACGTTCCGCTGCATCGCGGTCGACAACCCCGGCGCGGGCGAGTCCGACCTCGGCGACGCACCGCTGACCGTCGCCGGAATCGCCGCTCGGGTCGCGGACCTGCTCGACGAGCTGGGAGTACAGCAGGTCGCCGTCGCAGGGATCTCGATGGGCGCGTGCACCGCGCAGGAGCTGGCGTTGCAGCGACCGGATCTGGTCGCCCGGCTCGTCCTGGTCGCCCCTTGGGCGGCCAGCGACCCGTACACCGACGGCGTGCTCGAATCCCTGACCGCGTCGCGGACCGATTCGTCGGCCCGGCACTTCAACCTGCTCCTGCGCAACACGGTGTGGACGCCAGAGTGGATCAACGACCACGCCCACGAGTTCGAGGCCCAGCTCGGCGCGGAGCCGCCGATCGGCGTGGACGCGTTCGCAGCGCAGGCTCGCGCGTGCGCCGGCCATGACACCCGGGATCGGCTCTCGGCGATCGGGGTTCCGACGCTGGTGACGGTCGGAGCGGACGACGTCTTCATCCGGCCGGCGCGCTCGTACGAGGTCGCCGACGGCGTCCCCGGAGCACGACTCCAGATGTTCGGCGGCACCGGGCATGTGCACCACTGGGAGCGGCTGGACGAGTTCAACACGATCGTGGAGGAGTGGCTGACGTGAGTCTTCCCAGGGCTCGTTTCGCCTGCCAGACCTACAGCTGGCAGATGTCCGCCGACCGCTTCCGCGGAACCACCCGGCATATGGCGCAGGTCGCCGCCGACGCGGGCTTCGCGGGGTTCGAACCCGAGGTCTTCATGCTCGGTGCCGATTGGAACGCCCGTCGGCTCGACGCGGATCTCGCCTCCGTCCCCATCCAGCTCGCCGCCCTCTGCCTGGTGCACGATTGGCGCGGCCCGTCCGAGAGCGACGAGGAGCGGCGCGAGGCCGACGCAGCCATCGACGCCGTCGCGGGCCACCCGGGCGCGGTGCTGAACCTGGTGGTGATGCCAGGAGCGGACCGTGAAGACCTGCGCGAGCGGCAGCGCAACGCGCTCGCGTGCATGCGGGAGGTCGCACAGCGCGCTGCCGACCGCGGCGTGGTCGCCACCTTCCACCCGAACTCACCGGCCGGGTCCGTGTTCCGCACCCCGGACGACTACGAGCTGCTGCTGGACGAACTGCCGGAGCCGCTGGGGTTCACCCCCGACGTCGGGCACATCGCAAAGGGCGGGATGGATCCGATCGCGCTCGTCCGCCGGACCTCGGACCGCATCCGGCACGTCCACATCAAGGACATCCACTCCGACGGCGGCTGGGCTGCGACGGGCGAAGGCGTCCTCGACATTCCCGCGATCGTCGCGACCTTGGACGACGTCGGCTATCGCGGGTGGATCGCGTTCGAGGACGAATCGCCGCTGGCCGAGCGCGATCCTGACGAGGCGGTGCGGCGCACCGGCGCCTACGTCCGCCGATCTCTCATAACCGTCACGGAGGAGACCCCATGACCTGGCTGCTCGCAGCGAACACGTTCATCTGGCATTCGCCGCTGACCGACGCCATCCTCGCCGACCGGCTGCCCCGGCTGGCAGAGTGGGGGTTCGACGCCGTCGAGCTTCCGCTGGAGAACCCGGGCGACTGGGACCCTGAGCGCACCCGCGACCTGCTGGAGCAGACGAGGCTCACCGCCGTGGTCGGGGCGGTGTTCGCGCCGGGGCGGGAGCTGGCCGCCGCGGACAGCGCGACGCAGGAGTCGACGCTCGAGTACATGCGCACGGCCATCGACGCCGCACAGCGGCAGGGGTCGTCGATGGTCATCGGCCCGGCGTACACCTCGGTGGGCCGCACCTGGCGCATCAGTCCGGCCGAACGCGGCGAGGTGCTGGGCGAGCTGGCGGAGAACTACCGTCGCCTGGCCGATTATGCGGGCGAGCGCGGCGTGCGGATCGCACTCGAGCCGCTGAACCGCTATGAGACGAGCCTGTTCAACACCACGTCGCAGCTGCTGGATTTCATCGAGCCGTTCGACCCTGCGGTCATTGGTCTGAACCTCGACACATATCACATGAACATCGAGGAGCGGTCGTTCACCGAACCTCTTCGCGCGGCTGGAGACCGCCTGTTGCACCTGCAGGTCTGCGGCAACGATCGCGGCGCTCCTGGCGGAGACCTCACGCCGTGGGACGACGTCTTCGGCGCGCTCGACGAGATCGGGTACTCCGGGCTCCTCGGCATCGAGTCGTTCACCGCCGACAACGCGTCCATCGCAACCGCCGCATCCATCTGGCGCCCGCTGGCTCCCACGCAGGATCAGCTGGCGGTCGACGGGTTGCGCTTCCTCCGCGAACAGCGGGAACGGTATGGGGCCGGTCGCTGACCGACCCCATACCGTGGCTGCCCTAGATGTGGTCGGTGCGAAGCGGGACCCAGTCGGGATGCCGGTCGAGCCGGCCCTCGATCTCGCGTACTGCGGCGAGCGAGCGCCCGAAGTGCACGTACGGGTCGCCTCCGATGCCGTATGACTGCACGCCGAGCGGTCCGGTGTAGCCGACGTCGCGGAGGAGCCCGAGCAGGTGGAAGTTGTCGAACTCGCCGTCGCCGATGGGCTCGATCGTCGCCGGGAAGTACGAGCCTGCGACCGGCCTGCTCCCGTTGGTGTTGACCATGCCGAGGAACGGTGCGAGTGCGGCGAGCGTGCCGGGGAGGTCGTCGCCGTCGGCGGCGTACCAGTGGAACGCCGCGAATGTGATGCCCAGATCGGTGGTGTCGTAGGCGGACGCGAGGCGCAGCGCATCGCCGGGCCGCTCCATCCAGGCGAACGTGTGCGGGTAGAGCAGGAGGCGCACACCGTTCGACCGCGCCCGCTCCAGGGCGGCGTCGAGGAACCGGCGCGCGTCGGCGTCTAATGCGGCGTCCGAGCGCTCCCCCGACTCGTTCAGCAGGGCGAGTTCCACGGTCCGGGTCGCGTCGACGGAGCCGATGGTGTCGAGCGCACGGTTCCACTCGGCGCTTCCCGGTGCGGAGAGGTCGATGGTGAGGTAGATCGAGGCGACGTCGAGGCCGTGTCGTCTCGCCATCTCGCCGAGTGCGGGGAGGTCGGCCCATGCCGGCTCGCTCCACAGGGTGAGGTTGGTCGCGTCGTAGCCGAGCTCGGCCAGGATCTCGAATCGGGTATTCAGCGGATAGGCGCCGCCGCGGCTGTAGAAGCCGACGTCCATCCCGACCAGGTCGTGCGCCATCAGAGGGCCCCGGCCGTCGCGGTTTCGAACCGGACGGGCCGAGGAACCGCGGGGTACTCGACCAGCACCGGCTGTCCCGTCGTCGCGGACTCCACGACGGCGCGCAGCCACTGGAACGAGAACAGCGTGCGGGCGGTCCGCGTGCGCGGGTCTTCACCCGCCCGCAGCACCGCGTGGAACTCGGCGAGCGGACGCGCGTGGAACACCGGCCCAGTGGTCGGGTGGTGTTCCGTCTGGGTGACGACGGCGCCGCCACGGTCAGAGCTCACGCGGACCTCGTCGCCCTCCCAGTCCAGCCAATCCCAGGAGACGGCGCCTGCGGCACCGGTGATCTCCACGGAGGAGTGCTCCGACCCGTGCGTGGCGGCCGCGCGCTCATACGAGACATCGACGATCGATCGATCGGCCAGGGTCAGCCGGAAGGTCGCCCCGATGTGCTGCTCGGCGCGGTCGGAGTCTGCTTCGAACGGGCCGCCGGTGTGCGGACGCCCCGCCCACGCGTCGCGGATCTCGACGGCGACCGGCTCGAAGACCTCGTCGAGCACGGCGACGTCGTACGGACCCCAGTCCATCATCACGCCCCCGCCGCTGAGGGACGGGTCGCGGAACCAGCTCGATTCGCTCTGGAACTCGAAGCCGCTCCGCCCGCGCTGGGACCGATTGACGAACTCCGCGTGATAGATCTCTCCGAGAGCCCCGTCGCGCAACAGGCTCCGAACGCGTTGCGTGGTGGCGAGGGAGCGGAAACGGGAGTCGCATCCCTCCAGCGCCCGACCTGCGGCGTTCGCCTGGGCGGCCAGAAGAGCCGCGTCGCCGGCGGTGAGCACGAGGGGCTTCTCGCACAGTACGTGGAAGCCGGCGGCGATCGCGGCGGATGCCAGGTCGAAGTGGGTGAACGGGGGAGTGGCGACCACGGCGATGTCGTCCGGCTCCCGCCGGCCGCTGAGGAGCGCGGTGATGTCGTCGTGGACGATCGCGTCCGGGAACTGCTCGACGAACGCTCGAAGAGTTTCGGCGTTCGTGTCTGTGACGTGCACCTCCACCGGTTCGTCGATGACGCTGCGGTCGTAGGCCGCGGCGGCGTGATGCCTGGAGATCGCTCCCGCACCGATGAGGAAGACTCGTGCCATTGGTAACCCTTTCGCGAAACTTTCTTCGTCAGGTTACGAGCCGAACTCATCCCGCGTCAACGCGTTCTTCGTATCAAACTTCTCCAGCCGGCACATCATGGCCCACGCGAGGTGGTCAGAAATGCATGCGAGAGGGTCCGTGACAAGAAAGTTATGCGAGCAACTTTCAAGAAAGTCTTGACAAAGTCCTGCTCGCCGGTCACGCTCATTGCGAAGAGAACGAGCTCTTCCCTATTCGGAGGTCTGAATCCATGAAGGCACCTAAGAGAGCTGCCTTGATCGCCATCGTGTCCGCGGGCCTCTTGGTCCTCAGCGGATGCTCCGGGAGCGGCGGGACGTCGTCCGGCCCGATCACGCTCAACGTCTGGGGATTCTCGTCCCTGTACAAGCCGCAGGTCGAGCAGTACGAGAAGCTTCACCCGAACATCAAGATCCAGCAGAAGATCGGCGACTACGACGCCGCGCACCAGACCCTCCTCACCGCGCTCAGCGCGGGCAAGGGTCCGGACATCGGCCAGATCGCCATCGACTACATGGCGGAGTTCACCGCGACCCCGCAGGCGTTCACCGACCTGCGGACGTTCGGCGCCAACGACATCAAGAGCGACTACCTCGACTGGCGCTGGAGCGGCGGTGTCGCCAAGGACGGCACGGTCGTGGGCATCCCCACCGACGTTGGCGGCATGGCCGTCGCGTATCGCACGGATCTGTTCCAGGCGGCCGGGCTCCCGACGGACCCGAAGGCCGTGAGCGCGCTGTGGCCGACCTGGGACGACTACATCAGCACCGGCAAGAAGTACGTGGCGGCGACCGGTAAGAAGTTCATCGACAGCGGCAAGGCCATCTTCCGCGCCGCATCCAACCAGGCTGACCTGAAGTACACCGACAAGGACGGCAAGCTCGTCTACGCCACGAATCCCGCCATCAAGCAGTCGTGGCAGTACGGCGTCGACGCCATCAGCGCCGGCCTCTCGGCGAACGTCCCGACCTACTCGCCGCAGTGGAACGCCGCTCTCGCGGACGGCGGGATCTCGACGCTGATCGCTCCGGCCTGGATGCTGCTGTCGATCAAGCAGCAGGCCCCCGCCACCGCCGGCAAGTGGAACATCGCCAGCCTCCCGGGCGCGGCGGGCAACGACGGCGGATCCTTCCTCGTCGTGCCCAAGCACGCCGCCCACCCGAAAGAGGCGTACGAGTTCATCAAGTGGCTGGAGGCGCCGGAGCAGCAGCTGTCGCTGTTCAAGGAGACCGCGGACTTCCCGGCCGTTCCCTCGCTCTACTCGAACCCCGCCGTGACCGGCTACAAGGACTCGTTCTTCAGTGACGCTCCCGCCGGCCAGATCTACGTCGACAGTGTGAAGGCCTACCACGGCCACCCCGTCGGACCGAAGGACCGGGCGATCGAGAACCAGTTCGAGAACGGCCTCGGACGAGTCGATCAGGGGCAGCAGAGCGCTGACGCGTCCTGGCAGCAGACGCTATCCGATGCCAAACGCGAAGCGGCGAACGGTTAGCACCATTCGGTGGATCGACCTCCCGGCCGCGGTTCCCCCGACCGCGGCCGGGAGGCTTTTCGAAAGCCCGCGAGCGCCTCGCGAAAGTTTCTCGAACGCTCTAAGGTGATGTGTGTCCCGCACCGGGGATGCCCGTGAGGGGAGCGCAATGAGCACCGTACCGACCGATCGGGTCACGATCGCCGACATCGCGGAAGTCGCGGGCGTCTCGGTCCCGACGGTGTCGAAGGTGCTGAACGACCGGCCTGGCGTCTCCGCGTCCACGCGGGCGCGGATCACCGCCCTGCTCGAGCAGCACGAGTACACCCCGCGCCGCTCGCCCACGACGGGCATGATCGCCGTGGTCCTCGCCGAGTTGACCAGCCCCTGGTCTGTGGCGCTCGTCGGTGCCCTCGAGGAAGCCGCCCACGCCAGCGGTCTGGGGGTCATCCTCACCCGTATGCGCGGGAGTGCGGACGAGAGTTGGATCGACCTCATCGCCGCCCGGGCGGTCGACGGCGTCGTCTTCGCCGTCGTCGAGATGTCCGCTGCCCAGAGGGACCGGATGCAGGAGCTGGGGCTTCCCTACGTCGTCATCGACCCGCGCGTGATGCAGTCGACCGACGTCCCGACGGTGGGCATCACCCACTGGCGAGGCGCGTGGGCGGCCACTGCGCACCTCCTGGAGCTGGGTCACCGCCGGATCGCGATGGTCAGCGGGCCGCTCGACCTCGTGTTCAGTCGTGCCCGCGTCGACGGGTACCGCGCCTCCCTCTCCTCGGCCGGCATCACCGTGCCAGACGAATACCTGGTCGAGACGGAGTTCGGCTATGAGGGCGGCCGGGACGGAGCCGAGCGACTGCTCGCCCTCCCGGTGCCGCCGTCGGCCATCTTCGCCGCCTCCGACGAGCAGGCCCTCGGCGTCTACGAGGCGGCCCGCATCAGGGGCCTCCGCATCCCGCAGGACCTCAGCGTCGTCGGGTTCAACGATGTGCCCATCGCCCAGTGGGCGTCGCCGCCGCTGACCACGGTGCACGAGCCGATCGACGACACGGCACGCGAGTCCGTGCGGATACTTCGCCAACTGATCGACGGAGTGAGGACGGCGACCGCCGTGGAGCTCGCGACCGAAATCGTCGTGCGTCAGAGCACCGCCCCCTTCGACGAGAAACTCGACTAAGCAACTTTCGCGAAAGTCTTGACAAGGCGTTCCGGATTTGGAACTCTCGTTGAGTCGGCACAGTCGCGCCGGCCACGAAAGGACTTGCCGTGTCAACGATGACCGTTGCCCGCCCCGCCCTTCTCCGAGGGCGCCGGGTCACCTTCCGGGAGCGGATGGCGCCGTACGTGTACATCGCCCCGTTCTTCCTGCTCTTCCTCGCCTTCGGGCTCGGCCCGCTGATCTACACCGCGTGGGTGTCGCTCCACAATTGGGCGCCCCTGGAGACCGACCACCCGTTCGTGGGCATCGGCAACTATCAGGCGATGCTGGCCGACCCGCGGTTCTGGAAGGCGCTCGGAAACACCTTCACGATCTTCCTGCTCTCCACCATCCCCGGACTCGTCCTCGCGTTGCTGATCGCCACCGCGCTCAACAACCGCAGCCTGAAGGTCAAGACGTTCTGGCGGATGGCCCTGCTCGTACCGAACGTCACGCCGCTCGTCGCGGTCACGCTGGTCTTCAGCTCCATCTTCGGTCGTGACTACGGCCCGATCGCCTGGGGCCTTCACGTGCTGGGCCTGCCTCCCATCGACTGGGGAGCCAATCCCTGGACGACGCAGTCGGTGATCGCGCTCATGGTGATCTGGCGCTGGACCGGCTACAACGCCCTCATCTACCTCGCGGCGATGCAGGCCGTTCCCGACTCGCTGTACGAGTCGGCCGAGATCGACGGAGCGGGCCGCTGGCAGACCTTCACCCAGGTCACGCTTCCCATGATCCGCCCCACGGTGCTGTTCACGGTGGTGACCTCCACTGTCGGCGGGCTGCAGATCTTCACCGAGCCGCTGCTGTTCACGTCGCCGACCGGAGGCAGCAATGGGCAGGGGCTCACGATGACGCTGCTCCTCTACGGGCAGGCGTTCAACTCGTTCAAGTTCGGATACGCGTCGGCCATCGCGATGGCGCTGCTGTTCGTGGTGCTGATGCTGGCACTGGTGAACTTCGCCCTCGCGCGGCTGATTAGGAGCTCCTGATGACGACAACCTCCACCCGTCCCGAGGCCGAACCGCGCGACGACCGCGTGGCGCCCAGACGTCCCGTCTCACGAGCGGCCGCGAAATCGAACCGTACCGCGCGCGACCGCCCGGTCGGCTCACTCCGCAAGCGGCGGCGCGTCTCCTGGTTCACCTACACCGTGCTGACCGTCGCCGTCCTGCTGGCGCTCGCGCCGCTCTACTGGATGTTCGTGGTTGGCTCGAACAGCAGCTCGGCCGTGTCGCAGTTCCCGCCGGTGTTCACGCCGGGCGGCAACTTCTTGAAGAACCTCGACATCATCAACGGCACCGTCCCGTTCGGACGGTCGTTGATCAACAGCGCCATCGTGGCGGTGAGCGTCGCGCTGCTGCAGATCTTCTTCTGCAGCCTGGCCGGCTTCGCCTTCGCCAAGTTGCAGTTCCGCGGGCGAAACTGGCTTTTCATCGCGGTGGTGGCGACCATGGCCATCCCCGGTCAGCTCGGTCTGGTGCCGATGTACATGATCATGTCCAGCCTCGGCTGGGTCGACACCCTGCAGGCGTTGATCGTCCCGGGGGCCGTGTCGGCGTTCGGTGTGTTCTGGATGCGGCAGGTCATCGTCGGCTCGATCCCCGACGAGCTGGTCGAGGCCGGCCGGGTCGACGGCGCGTCGACGTTCCGGATCTTCCGCTCCCTCGTCCTCCCGAATATCCGCGGCTCTGCGGCGGTGTTCGGTCTGTTCGCCGCGATGTCGGCCTGGAACGACTTCCTGTGGCCACTCGTCATCCTGAACACGCCCGACAACTTCACCTCGCAGGTGGCCATCCAGCAACTGCGAACCCAGTACACGATCGACTACTCGACCGTGATGACCGGATCGGTGCTCGCCACCATCCCGCTGCTCCTCCTGTTCCTGCTCGCCGGGCGTCAGCTCGTCGCCGGGATCATGGAGGGCGCGGTCAAGGGCTGAACGCCGGCCGACAACTCTTTCACCCCACGAACCATCCGAGGAGAGCCGTGACTGTTCACGACCAGCGCCAGCCTGCCCACGAGCCCGCAGACCAGGACGTCGACATTGACGTCGAGCGGATCATCGCCGACATGACGCTCGACGAGAAGCTCGCCCAGCTCGTGGGGCTCTG
Source organism: Leifsonia sp. fls2-241-R2A-40a (assembly GCF_030209575.1). NCBI lineage: Bacteria > Bacillati > Actinomycetota > Actinomycetes > Micrococcales > Microbacteriaceae > Leifsonia > Leifsonia sp. fls2-241-R2A-40a. The sequence goes on from NZ_JARVRS010000001.1 coordinate 2,042,955, forward strand.
GCTGCAGCTCGACGACTCCGTCGGCGAGGGCGGCAACATCGCGCCGATGCAGCACGAGATGATCGCCAAGGTCGACGACTTCGCCACCTTCGCGCGCCACGGCGTCGGTCAGCTCACCCGACCCCTCGGCAGCCAGGTAACCGGCATCGAGCGAATGCTCGGAGCCGTGGAGCGCGTGCAGCAGGAGATCGAGTCCAACAGCCGCTTCGCCATCCCCGCGCTCGTCCACGAGGAGATCCTCACCGGCCTACAGCTCTACGGCGCGACGACCTATCCGACGCCGCTGGCCTGGGGATCATCCTGGAACCCCGAGCTGGTCGACCGGATGGGCAAGCAGATCGGGCGGTCGATGCGCGACCTCGGCATCCACCTGGGCCTCGCTCCAGTGCTGGATGTCGTCCGGGACCCGCGGTGGGGTCGCGTCGAGGAGTGCATCGGCGAAGACCCGTACCTCATCGGCACGATCGGCAGCCGCTACGTGCAGGGCGTCCAGTCCGCCGGGGTGGGGGCGACCCTGAAGCACTTCCTCGGCTATTCGGGATCACAGGCCGGCCGCAACCTCGCGCCCGTGCACGCGGGGCGCCGCGAGGTCCTCGAAACGTTCTCGGTTCCGTTCGAGATGGCCGTCCGGCTAGCGCATCCGGAAGCCGTCATGCACTCCTACGCCGAGATCGACGGTGTCCCCATCGCCGCCGATCCCGAACTCCTCACCGGACTGCTCCGGGACACCTGGGGATTCGCAGGCACCGTCGTCGCCGATTACTTCGGTGTGGCGTTCCTCCACAACCTGCACGACATCGCCGCCGACGACGTCGAAGCTGCGATCATCGCCCTCCAGGCCGGCGTCGACGTCGAGTTGCCCACCGGCAACGACTATCTGGAACCGCTCGCCGAGGCGGTCCGCGCCGGACGGATCCCCGAAGCAGTAGTGGATCGCGCGGTCCGGCGCGTCCTGGAGCAGAAGCTCCGGCTCGGGGTGTTCGGACCGCGCGTCGAGCCTCGTCCGGTCGAGCTCGACCCCGCGGAGGCCCGTGACGTGGCGGCCGAACTGGCCGAGCAGTCGGTCGTCCTTCTGACGAACGGCGCGGAGACCCTGCCGCTGACCGCCTCCGCGTCGATCGCGGTCGTTGGCCCCAACGCGGACGCGGGGGAGGCGCTCCTGGGCAATTACTCGTTCACGAACCATGTCGAGGTGCAGGACGGGACCCCGCTGGGGATCGCGCTGCCGACCGTGCTCGAGCGAATCCGTCAGGAGTTCCCCGAGGGCAGGGTCACCTTCGCCCCGGGCACGACGGTCCGGGCGGAGGACCAGACCGACGAGGCTGCGGCCCTGAGCATCGCGGCAGCGGTGGCAGCTGCCCGGGCGGCGGAGGTCTGCGTCGCCGTCGTCGGCGACCGGGCCGGGCTGTTCGGCCGCGGCACGGTCGGCGAGGGCAGCGACATCGAGGAGCTCGAGCTCCCCGGCCGTCAGCGGGACCTCGTTGATGCGCTCATCGCGACCGGGACTCCTGTCGTCGTCGTGCTGCTCACCGGCCGCCCCTATCCGGTCGCTCGGTGGGAGTCGTCGGCTGCCGCGATCATCCAGGCCTTCTTCCCGGGTGAGGAGGGCGCCGCGGCGATCGCCGGCGTGCTCAGCGGACGGGTCAACCCGAGCGGGCGACTCCCCGTCAGCATGCCGAAGAGCGCAGGCGGCCAGCCGTACACGTACCGGCACCCGCGGCTCGGCGGGGCCAACCCGGTCTCGAACATCAACCCCGCTCCGGCGTTCCCGTTCGGCCACGGACTGTCCTACACGACGTTCCGGCACAGCGACCTGCAGGTCGAGGTCGCCGCTCCGGCCGACACGTCGTCGACGATCACGGTCTCGTGCACGGTCGAGAACACCGGCCACCGGGCGGGCGCGGACGTCGTCCAGCTCTACGTGCGCGACGTCGCCGCGTCGGTCACACGGCCGCTCCGCCAGCTCGTCGGGTGGGCGCGGGTGCAACTCGACCCGGGCGCGGCCGCCGCGATCCGCTTCACCGTGCCTGCGGACAGGCTGGCACTGGTCGGGCGCGGCCTGCGCTGGCAGGTCGAGCCGGGGGAGTTCGTCTTCACTGTCGCTCCATCGGCCACCGCCGGCGGTCTCACCGACTCCGTCGTGCTGGGAGGCGACGTGCGCGAGACCGGTCCCGAGCGGGAGCTGGTCACCGACGTCGAGCTGGAGCGCATCCCGACCGCGCTCCCGGCGGCGGTGTGACCGTGCGATTCGGAGCGAGCTACTATCACGAGTACCAGCCGTACGAACGGCTGGAAGCCGACCTCGACCTCATGGTCGAAGCCGGGTTCACCACCATCCGCGTCGGCGAGTCCACGTGGGCGTCGTACGAACCGGCCGACGGCGAGATCTCCTTCGCCGCGCTGGAGCGGGTGGTCGACGCCGCTCACCAGCGAGGCCTTGAGGTAATCGTCGGGACGCCGACGTACGCCATCCCGCCGTGGCTCTTCCGTGCCCATCCCGAGGTGATGGCCGTCCTCGCCGATGGGCGCCCTGTCGCGTACGGCGGCCGGCAGAACGTCGACTTCACCCATCCGACGTTCCGCCGATACGCCGAGCGGATCATCCGCGCGATGGGCGACGCCTTCGGCAACCGCCCCGGCGTGATCGGCTTCCAGGTGGACAACGAGATCGGTGTGTATCGTCTGGCCGGTGACGCCGTTATGGAACGGTTCCGCCAGCACGTCCTCGAACACGTCGGCGACGTCGACAGCATCAACGCGAAGTGGGGCCTCACCTACTGGAGTCAGCGGCTGAGCAGCATCGATGAGCTCTGGGGCCCCGAGGGGAACACCAACCCGGGGTACGCCCTCGAGTGGATGCGGTTCCAGGCTGCACTCACAGTGGAGTTCCTCGGCTGGCAGCGGGACATCCTGCGTGAGCATGTCGCCGACGACCGGTTCATCTTCCACGACACCGTGGGCGGCGACAGCCTGGGGAGCACGGCGCTCCGCCCGATCGCTGAGGCGCTCGACCATACGGCCGTCAACGTCTACCTTCCGATGCAGCGGGCTCTCGAGCGGCCGCAGGCGCCCGACGCGGCTACCACCGGTCTTGCACCCTTCTGGCTGCTCGACGCCGGACCCTCCGTGCCGGAGTGGAAGGCCGACCTCGCGTACAGCCTGCGCGGACCGCGCGGGTCGTCGTTCGCCATCACCGAGGCGCAGGCGGGATCGATCGGAGCACAGGCGACCCACGTGCCGCCCTTCCCCGGCCAGCTGCGTCAGCTCGCCCACCTGTTCGCCTCTCGAGGCGCCGACCTCCTCGCCTACTGGCACTGGCACACCCTCCATTACGGAGCGGAGACATACTGGGGTGGGGTCATCGGCCACGACCTCGAGCCGGGAAGGATCTACCGGGAGGTCGCAGAACTGGGTCAAGAGCTCCGGAAGCTCGCTCCCGCGTTGGAGGGCGCTGTCCCCGACGCGGACGTCGCTCTGCTCTATTCACGCGACTCGCTGCAGGCGCTCGAGTTCGATCCCATGCTGCTCGTGCCGGGGACGGCGCAGCCGGACGTTCACAGCTACCATCGAGTGTTCATGCGGATGTACGACGCTGCGGTGGACGAGGGGGTTCAGGTCCGGGTCGTCCACCCCGACTCCGACTGGAGGGGCGAGAAGGTCCTCCTGGTACCGGCGCTCTATGTCGCGGACGACGTCCTCCTGCAGCGTCTCATCGAGCACGCCGAGAACGGCGCCCACGTGGTCCTGACGTTCCGTTCCGGCTACACCGACGAATGGGTGCGAGCCCGCTGGGCCACTGCGCCCGGAGCGCTTCGACCGGCCGTCGGGGCGTCGTATCAGGAGTCGTCGACGCTGATCGGGACCCGTCGGCTGCTCGCGGCGTCCGACACTGCTGTGGGCCCGAGCCTGTCGGCGGACGCTGTCGCGGAGGGCTGGATGGACCTCCTGGTGCCCGAGGACGCCGAAGTGCTCGCCAAAGTCGACGACTCCTTCCTCGGCGGCTACGCGGCGATCACCAGCAACACGGTGGGCCGAGGTCGCATGACCTGGCTCGGCGTGCTCCCCGATCAGGGCTCCGTGTCTGCGGTGGTGCGCTGGGCGCTCGCGGAGCGAGACGTCGAGCCTGTCGCCGACGTTTGGTCCGGCCGACCGGAGAGCGTGCACGTGACGAGCATGCGCCGCCCTGACGGGACGCGGGTCTGGTTCGTCTCGAACAATGGATGGCAGGCCGTGGAGGTCGCGCTGCCGCGGAGTGAGGCCCTCACCGACGCCGCGACCGGGGAACGCATCGCCGGGACGATCTCCCTGGACGCGTGGGGCAGCGTCGTGCTCGCCCGGGAGTAGGTCCGGCGGCTAGCCGATCGCGAAGGTCGCGCCGAGGCCGCAGTCCACGGGGAACACCGCGCCGGTGACGGCGCGGGCCAGGGGACTCGCCAGGAAGGCGATCACGGCGGCGACGTCGGCCGGTTCGGCGATGTAGCCGAGTGGATGGGCGTCGAGGATGTCCTGACGCGCCTGGTCCGGGTCGGCCTGCCTGTCGAGCCATTCGTCGACGAGTTGCGTGCGCGTCCAACCGGGGGCGACTGCGTTGACGCGGACACCGCTGCGGGCGTAGTCGACGGCCAGGCTCCGGGTGAGTCCCTCGACCGCCGCCTTGGCGGCGGCATAGGGGAACATGCCCGGAGTCGTCAGCCGGGCGTGGATGGAGGAGACGTTGACGATGGCGCCCCGCGTCCGCTGCAACGCGGGCAGGCACGCGCGTGCCGAGAGCCAGGCGGACTTCAGGTCGACAGCGAAGACCTCGTCCCATTCGTCCTCGGTCATTGCGACCGCGTCGTGATAGCTGTTGCGGCCGGCGTTGTTGACGAGCACGTCGAGCCGGCCCCAGTCTTCGAGCATGCCGTCGACGGCCGCACGCAGGTCAGCGTCCACGCGGACGTCCCCGCGGTGGAACCGGACGTCGTGCCCCTCCGTCGACCGCACTTCGGCCAGCTGCGTTCCGCGAGCCTCCGCGAGATCGATGAAACAGACCCGGTACCCGTCATCGGCGAGGCGCTGGACGACGGCGGCGCCGATGCCCTGCGAGCCGCCTGTCACAAGGGCGGTGCGCGCGCTCACCAGTCCGCCACCGATCCGTCGCGGTTGCGCGTGGTGATCTGCAGCTCCGGGACATACGGGTGCAGGGCCGCCGCCTCCTCGTCGACCTCGATGCCCCACCCTGGGCCGTCCGGAATCCCGATCTCGCCGCCGACGATCGGGAACGTGCCGGTGACGACGTCGTCGCGCCACGGGACGTCGGATCGCATCACCTCCTGGATGATGACCCCCGGAGTCGCGAACGCGACGTGCTGGTTCACGGCGGTCGCGATCGGACCGAGCGGATTGTGCGGCGCGAGCGGAATCTCGTGGCTCTCGGCGAACGCGGCGATCTTCTTGAGACCGGTGGGGCCGCCGACATGGCAGATGTCCGGTTGCAGCACCGCGCAGGCTCCCTGTGCGAGGTGCTCGCGGAACTCGGTCAGCGCGATGAGGCGTTCGCCGGTCGCGACCGGGAAGGGGAGCGCGCGTGCGACCTCCGCCAGCTCGCGAGGGTTCCCCGGCGCGCACGGTTCTTCGAAGAACCACGGCCGGAACTCGGCGAGAGCGCGGCCGTACGCCAGCGCGCCGGCCGCGGTCGTGCGGCCGTGCAGGTCGACCATGATGTCGACGTCATCTCCGACCGCCTCGCGCACTGTCGCCATAAGCGCCGCTGCGCCGGCGAGGTCGGCGTTCGAGGGCAGTCCGCCGCCGCTCGGTACCGCGAGGATCTTCAAGGCCGTGAACCCGTCGTCGACGGCACGACGCGCTGCCGCGCCGAACCCCTCGATGCTCGCATCGCCGTAGACCGCCGCGCTGTCGCCACCGCCCAGGTGGTCGTACATCCGCAGCGTGTCCCGCACCGCTCCGCCGAGCAATTCGTAGGCCGGTACGCCCAGGTGGCGCGCCTTCAGGTCCCACAGCGCCTGGTCGACCCCCGAGATGGCGCTCATGGTGACCACCCCGCCCTTGAAGAAGTGGTCGCGGTACATCGCCTGCCACAGGTGCTCGATGCGACGCGGGTCCTGACCGAGCAGGATCGGCGTCAGGTCGGCGACCGCGCCCGCTACCGCCCGGGCCTGCCATTCGAGGGAGGCCTCGCCCCACCCGATCGTCCCGTCGTCGGCGGTGACCTTGACGAAGACCCAATTGCGGAGCTTCGCGTTGACCACGACGGTCTGGACCGACTCGATCTTCACAGCGTGCCCTCCTGTCGGCGAACGGCGCTCAGGTTCGCGGCGGATGCGTCGACCAGCTCGAGCGCGAGGACCGCTGCGCGATCGGCGTCGCGGTGCGCGACGGCCTCCGCGATCCCGGCGTGGATGGGCAGACTGGCCGCGATGGCGCCTTCCGCTCCGGACGTGGTCTCGAACGACGTGTGGAGCGCGACGTCCCACGAGGCGCTGAGGGCAGCCAGCATCGGATTGTGGCTGATCCGGGAGAGCACCTGGTGGAAGCGGACATCGGCATCCGCGTAGGCATCGACGGTGCCCGTCTCGCCGGCTACGGCCATCGTCCGGTACGCCGACAAGAGCTCCGCGGCCTCCGCCCCGGTGGCCCGTTCGGCGGCCAAGGCGGCAGAGCCGGGCTCCACCAAGCGGCGCATCTCGGTGAGATGCCCGATTAGCGCATCCCGGTCGCTGGCTGCCAGCCAGGTCAGCACGTCCCGGTCCAGGAGGTTCCACCGTTCGCGCGGGACGACGGCGGTTCCCGTCCGCGGCCGCGGCTCGAGCATGCCCTTAGCGGCGAGCGCCTTGACGGCCTCGCGGAGCGCGCCGCGGCTCACGCCGAGCGCGTCGCATAGCACTGGTTCGGCCGGAAGGGTCGCGCCCGAGGGGAACGTACCTCCCGCGATCTTCAGTCCGAGGACGTTGACGACCTGGGCGTGCAGTGTACCTGCCCGCGACAGGGACACATCGAAAGCGCCTGTGCTCATGAGCGCAATCATTATATGATTGGATGAATCGGTCAACTCCGCGATGCAAAGGTGCTCATGAACGACCAGGTACTCACCGGCATCCTGCCGGTCGCCCCCACGGTGTTCCGCGACGACGAAGAACTGGACCTCGACGGTCAGCAGCGCATCGTCGACTTCCTGGTGGATGCTCGGGCCGACGGGGTGTGCGTCCTCGCGAACTACTCCGAGCAATTCTCGCTGACGGACGAGGAGCGGGTCCGGGTGGTCGACGCGACGCTCGCGCGCGCCGAGGGGCGGCTCCCCGTTGTGGTCGCCGCCAGTCACTTCAGTGCGCGGGTGGCCGCCGAGCGTGCCCGGCAGGCGGAGGCGGCCGGCGCGAGCATGGTGATGCTGATGCCACCGTTCTTCGGCGTGACGATGAGCGTCCCCGAGGGCCTCGTCCTCGAATACTTCAAGCGCGTCGCGGACGGTCTCTCGATCGACATCATGATCCAGGACGCCCCTCTCAGCACGACACCCCTGTCGGTGCACACGCTCGCTGCGATCGCGCGCGAGGTTCCCCAGGTGCGCTACGCCAAGGTCGAAGTCCCCCGCGCCGCCGAGAAGATCCGCCAGGTGATCGCCGCGGCCGGATCCGATCTGCCCGGGGTCTTCGACGGCGAGGAGGGCGTGACGGCCATCCCCGACCTCGAGGCGGGAGCCGTCGGGACCATGAGCAGCTGTCTCGTCCCGGAGGTCCTCGGCGAGGTGGTGCGCCTCGCCCGCTCCGGAGAACTCCGTGCGGCGACGGCCAGGTGGGAGGAGATCCTGCCGCTCATCCACTACGAGAACCGCCAGGCCGGGCTGGTGGCGGCCAAGGCGGTCCTCCAGGCCGGTGGCGTGATCCGGAGCGACCGCGTGAGGGCGCCACTTGCGCCGCTTCCGGAGGCGACCCGGGCCGCACTCCTGGAGCTGGCCGCGCGTCACCAGCCTTTGGCCTTGACCTGGGGCGCCGAGAACTGAGTTTGTAAGTTTGTTAAGACATAACTATGCTGGCCGGAGAGAGAATCACGGTTCCGGGAGTCAAGAGTCATGACGGAGAACGCTATGTCCGACCGCTTCGACGTCATCACCGTCGGCAGGATCGGCATCGACCTCTATCCGCTGCAGGATGGCGTCGGTCTCGAAGACGTCGAGACCTTCGGCAAGTACCTCGGAGGCAGCGCGACCAATGTCGCGATCGCCGCGGCACGGCACGGGCTCCGCTCGGCCGTCGTGACGGCGACCGGAGACGACCCGTTCGGCCGCTACGCCCATCGCGAGCTGCGGAGGCTGGGGGTGGACGACCGCTTCGTCGGGACCGTCCCCTCGCTGAAGACGCCGATCACCTTCTGCGAGATCTTCCCTCCGGACGACTTCCCGCTCTACTTCTACCGAGATCCGCTGGCGCCCGACCTGGCCATCACGGGCAAGCAGCTCGACCTCGACGCCCTGAGCAGCGCGCGCATCCTGTGGGCGACTGTGACCGGCCTATCGCGCGACCCGAGCCGCACGGCCCACCACGTCGCCTGGGAGGCGCGCGGCCGGGCGCCTCTGACAATCCTCGACCTGGACTACCGCCCGATGTTCTGGGCGTCGCCGGAGAGGGCGACGGCTGAAGTCGAACGTGCGCTGGAGCACGTGACGGTGGCGGTCGGCAATCGCGAGGAGTGCGAGATCGCGGTAGGCGAGACGGACCCGCAGCGGGCGGCGGATGCGATGCTCGAGCGCGGCGTCGAACTCGCGATCGTCAAGCAGGGTCCGCGCGGTGTGCTCGCCAAGACCCGCGAGGAGACCGTCGAGGTGCCGCCCTACCCGGTCGAGGTTGTCAACGGACTGGGAGCCGGCGACGGCTTCGGCGGCGCGCTGTGCTTCGGCCTGCTCCAGGGGTGGCCGCTAGACCGCGTGCTCCGGTTCGCCAACATCGCCGGCGCGATCGTCGCCACCCGGCGCGAGTGCTCGACAGCCATGCCGACTACCGCCGAGGTCGAGGACATCCTGAAGGAGGTCGAGCATGTCGGCAGCTGACCTGATCCGTGGCGACGCTCCGGTCATCGGCGAGGACGCCTTCGGCCGCTTGCGGAGGCTCCGCCACAGCGAGCCGGGCGCGGTCGCGGCGGCGTTTGCCGCGCGCGCCCGCCGGCCACTGGTGCGTGACGACGGCCGCCTCTTCATCGTGGCCGCCGACCACCCCGCCCGCGGAGCGCTCGGCGTCCGCGCCGACGGGATGGCCATGGCCGACCGCTACGACCTGCTCGAGCGCCTGGCCCTCGCTCTCTCTCGGCCCGGTGTGGACGGCGTGCTGGGCACACCGGACATCATCGACGACCTCGCGTTGCTCGGGGTCCTCGATGACAAGATCGTCGTGGGCTCCATGAACCGTGGTGGCCTGCGTGGATCGGTGTTCGAGATGGACGATCGCAACACGGCGTACGACGTGCCGGCCGTGGTGCGCGATGGCCTCGACGCCGCGAAGCTCCTGGTCCGTGTGAACCTCGAGGATGCGGGCACCGTTCTCACGCTGGAGAGGAGCGCGGCAGCCGTCTCCGCCTCCGCCGCCGCCGAACTGCCCATCATGCTCGAGCCGTTCCTGAGTTCCTGGAAGGACGGCCGGATCGTGAACGACCTGACCCCGGACGCCGTGATTAACTCGATCGCCATCGCCGCCGGCCTCGGCACCTCGTCCGCCTACACCTGGCTGAAGATGCCGGTCGTGCGTGAGATGGAGCGCGTGATGGCCGCGACGACCCTCCCGACGCTGCTGCTCGGCGGCGATACCGACGCGGCGCCCGAGGAGACCTACGCCTCCTGGGACGCGGCGCTCCGCCTCCCGGGCGTGCACGGCCTCGTCGTGGGCCGCACGCTGCTCTACCCGCAGGACGACGATGTCGCGCAGGCCGTCGACATCGCGTCCGCCCTGGTCCACGGCAGCGCGCCGCACCGCACCTCCTCGACCCCTGAAGGAATCCGATGACGACCACCACCCCCTCCACTGTCACAGCCGCCTCCGGCGCCGACCTCCCGACGATCACGCACTGGATCGACGGAGCGGAGTACCCCTCGCGCAGCGGCCGCACCGCTCCGGTCTTCAACCCTGCGCTCGGCATCCCGATCGCGAACGTCGCACTGGCCGACCAGGCCGAGGTCGACGCGGCGATCGCCGCGGCGCAGCGCGGCTACGAGGTGTGGAGCGGGTACTCGATCGCAAAGCGGCAGACGGTCCTGTTCGCGTTCCGCGAGCTCTTGAACGCCCGCAAGGGCGAGTTGGCCGCGATCATCACCTCCGAACACGGCAAGGTGATCTCCGACGCGATGGGCGAGATCCTGCGCGGCCAGGAGGTCGTGGAGCTCGCGACCGGGTTCCCGCACCTCATCAAAGGCGCCTACTCCGAGAACGCATCGACCGGCATCGACGTGTACTCGCTGAAGCAGCCGCTCGGAGTGGTCGGGATCATCTCGCCCTTCAACTTCCCGGCAATGGTGCCGATGTGGTTCTTCCCCATCGCGATCGCAGCCGGTAACGCGGTGGTCCTCAAGCCGTCGGAGAAGGACCCGTCGGCAGCCCTGTGGCTTGCGCGGCTATGGAAGGAGGCGGGCCTGCCGGACGGCGTCTTCACCGTGCTCCAGGGCGATAAACTCGCCGTCGACGGCCTGCTGAACAGCCCGGTCGTGCAGTCGATCTCGTTCGTCGGGTCGACGCCGATCGCGCAGTACATCTACGAGACGGCTTCCAAGAACGGCAAACGCGTCCAGGCTCTCGGCGGCGCCAAGAACCACATGCTGGTCCTGCCCGACGCCGACCTCGATCTCGTCGCCGACCAGGCCGTCAACGCCGGCTTCGGCGCGGCGGGCGAGCGCTGCATGGCCGTCTCGGTCGTCCTGGCGGTTGAACCGGTCGCCGACGATCTCATCGGCCGCATCCGGGAGCGCATCGTCAAGCTCCGCGTCGGCGACGGCGCCGGGGGTCCGGGCGGCGAGCCCGACATGGGCCCGTTGATTACCGGCGTGCACCGCGACAAGGTCTCCTCCTACGTCGACATTGCGGAGCAGGACGGCGCGGACATCGTGGTCGACGGCCGCGGCTTCACCGTCGAGGGCAACGAGGACGGCTTCTTCTTCGGCCCGACGCTGATCGACAACATCCCCACGAGCTCTGCCGCCTACCAGGAGGAGATCTTCGGCCCCGTCCTCTCGGTGGTCCGGGTGAAGACCTTCCAGGAGGGCCTCGGCCTCATCAACTCGGGCCGGTTCGGCAACGGCACGGCGATCTTCACCAATGACGGAGGTGCCGCGCGCCGCTTCCAGAGCGAGGTGCAGGTCGGCATGATCGGCATCAACGTGCCGATCCCCGTACCGGTCGCGTATCACTCGTTCGGCGGCTGGAAGGCCTCGCTGTTCGGCGACGCCAAGGCATACGGCGCGCACGGCTTCGACTTCTTCACCCGCGAGAAGGCGATCACCAGCCGGTGGCTCGACCCCGCCACGCACGGTGGCATCAACCTCGGTTTCCCCCAGAACGACTGACGCGTAGGCGGAACACGATGGCAGAGCGCAACGAATGGTTCTTCCCGCGCGGCTCGCTGAGCGACGGCGGATGGGAATCAGCGGTCGACGACTCCTTGGCGGGCTGGCAGCACACGGGCCTGCGGGTCGCCGACTTGGCGGGAAACGCGGTGGAGCTGCCCGCCGGGGATATCGAGCGGATCGTCGTCCCGTTGGCCGGCTCGTTCACCGTCGAGCATGAAGGCCGCACCACGCGGCTGACCGGGCGCTCCTGTGTGTTCGAGGGCCCGACCGACGTTCTGTACGTGGGCGCCGGGATCGGGTTCGAGCTTCGTGGTTCCGGCCGCGTGGCCATCGCCGAGGCACCCACCGCCGTTCCCCGATCGACGGCGTACATCCCGGCCGAGGAAGTGCCGGTCGAGCTGCGCGGCGCGGGGCGGGACACCCGCCAGGTCCACAACTTCGGCACTCCCGCGGCACTCGACGCCGCAGCGCTGATCGTCTGCGAAGTCATCACGCCCGCGGGCAACTGGTCGTCGCATCCCGCCCACAAGCACGACGAGAACGTGCCCGGGCACGAATCGCGACTCGAGGAGATCTACTACTTCGAGGCCGCTCCGGCACGCGGCCTCGCGGCCCCGGCCGGCGCGGACGCCTTCGGGACGTTCGCGACCTACGCGTCAGCCGCCGGCGCCATCGAGACCAACGCGCTCGTGCGGACCGGCGACATCGCCCTGGTGCCGTTCGGCTACCACGGCCCCGCCGTCGCCGCGCCGGAATACGACCTCTACTACCTCAACGTCATGGCGGGCCCGGACGAGGAGCGGGTGTGGCTCGTGAGGGACGACCCGCGCCAGGCGTGGCTGCGCGAGACGTGGTCCGATCAGGATCCCGACCCGCGCCTGCCGTACAGCCAAGATCAGGACTCCGTACAGACGACGCGAGGAGCGACCCCATGACCACCCGCAGGATGACCGTCGGCCAGGCGCTCGTCGAGTTCCTCGCCAATCAGTGGACGGTCGACGGCGACATCCGCGAGCGCACAGTCCCGGGGATGCTTGGCATCTTCGGGCACGGGAACGTCGCCGGTCTCGGCCAGGCGCTCAAGCAGGCGAACGTGCACGACCCCGTGCTGATGCCGTATTACCAGGCTCGCAACGAGCAGGCGATGGTCCATCAGGCCGTCGGCTACGCCCGCATCCACCGGCGCCGCGCAACGCTCGCCTCGACGGCATCGGTCGGCCCCGGGGCCGCGAACATGCTGACCGGGGCGGCGCTGGCCACGGCGAACCGCCTCCCGGCCCTGCTGCTGCCGTCGGACACCTTCGCCACCCGCGTCGCCGACCCGGTTCTGCAGCAGCTCGAGCACCCGCACGACCTCGGCATTCAGGTCACCGACGCGTTCCGTCCGGTGTCGCGCTTCTTCGACCGCGTGCACCGGCCGGAGCAGCTGTTCTCGATCGCCCTGGCGGCGATGCGCGTTCTGACCGACCCGGCGGAGACCGGTGCGGTGACCATCGCGCTGCCAGAGGACGTGCAGGCCGAGGCTCTGGATGTGCCGGAGGAGTTCCTTGCGCCGCGAGAGTGGCATATTCGGCGCCCTCTGCCCGAGCGCTGGGCACTCCAGGCTGCTGCCGACGCGATCCGGAACGCTGAGCGGCCCTTCATCGTCGCGGGCGGCGGTGTGCTCTACTCGGAGGCCGAGGAGTCACTGCGCGCGTTCGTCGAGCAGTCCGGCATCCCGGTCGGCACCAGCCAGGCCGGCGGCGGTGCTCTTGCCTGGGACCACCCGCAGTACCTTGGCGGGGTCGGCGCCACGGGCACGACGGCGGCGAACCGGCTTGCGGGCGACGCGGATGTCGTGATCGGCGTCGGCACGCGCTACAGCGACTTCACCACCGGCAGCCGCACGGTCTTCCAGAACCCGGATGTCACGTTCGTGAACATCAACGTGGCCGCGTTCGATGCTTACAAGCACGGCACCCAGCTTCCGGTCATCGCGGACGCCCGGGAGACGCTGGATGCGCTCCGCCAGGCGCTCGCCGCCACGACGGTCGCTGCCGGATACGCCGAGCGGATCGCGAGCGAGAAGCGCGACTGGGATGCGGTGGTCGAGTCCGCGCTCGCGCCGACCGGTGCGGAGCTGCTGAGCCAGGCCGAGATCATCGGCGCTGTGCAGGGGGCGAGCGACCCGCGCGATGTCGTCGTCCAGGCGGCGGGTTCGCTGCCGGGCGACCTGCACAAGCTATGGCGTGTGCGCGACCCGCTCGGCTACCACGTCGAGTACGCGTTCTCGACCATGGGCTACGAGATCGCCGGCGGACTGGGCGTCAAGCGGGGTCTGGAGGCGGCGGGAGACGACCGAGACGTCATCGTGATGGTCGGCGACGGCTCCTACCTGATGCTGCACAGCGAGCTGGCGACCGCGGTCGCCGAGAGCATCAAGATAGTCGTCGTGCTCATCCAGAACCAGGGCTTCGCCTCCATCGGCCACCTGTCGGAGACGGTCGGATCGCAGCGCTACGGCACCCGCTATCGCTACCGCAACGACGCCGAGCTCAACTTCGAGCGCGGGGACTTCCTGCCCGTGGACCTTGCCGCCAATGCGCGCAGCTACGGAATCGACGTCGTCGAAATCGCGCGAGGCACGGACGCGACCGCGGAGCTGTCCGCCGCGGTCGCTGCGGCCAAAGCGTCGCCCACGTCGACGCTCATCCACATCGAATCCGACCCGTTCCTGTACGCCCCCGATGGCGGGGGCTGGTGGGACGTTCCGGTGGCGGAGGTCTCCGAGCTGCGGAGCACCCGCACGGCGCGCGACGAGTACCTCGAGCAGCGGAAGAGGCAGCGCCCGCTCCTCGGGTGAGGCGGCGGGATGGCCGCTGCGTTTACCGGTCGACGAGGGTGATCTCGAACGAGTAGAGGTCGGGGCGATAGCAGTGCTGACCGTATTCGACCGCGCGTCCTGAGGTGTCGAACGCGGTACGGGTCATGGTCAGGACGGCGGCGCTCTTGGCGAGCTCGAGGAGTTCGCCTTCGCGTGCCGTGGCCTCGCGAGCGCCGATGCGCTGGTGGGCGATGCGGACGTTGACACCGCGATCGCGGAGCAGCTCATAGAGACCGCGGGCCTCGAGATCGTCGGCGCTGATGGTGCTGAACTCCGTAGGCAGGGTGTTGTCGAGAATCGCCAGGGGCACCCCGTCGGCGAATCGGACGCGGACGACATGCAGGACCGCGGATTCGGCTTCGATGTTGAGCTGTTCCGCCTCCTCGGCGCTCGCCGGCCGGACCTCATGTCGGATGACCGAGGTGCTGGGGGTTCGGCCGGACTCGGAGAGGTCTTGGTAGAGGCTGGTCAACTCGACGTTGCGGGTGACCGGGCCGCGGACGACCTGCGTCCCGACGCCGCGCCGGCGGATCAGCAGCCCCTTGTCGACCAGGCCCTGAATCGCCCGGCGTACCGTCGGCCGCGAGAGCGACAGGCGTTGAGCGAGGGCGATCTCGTTTTCGAGTCGCGCTCCGGCAGGGAGCACTTCATCCTGGATCGCTCGCTCGAGCAGGACGGACAGCTGATGGTAGAGCGGCACGGGACTGGTTTTGTCCAGATCGGTGAAGAACTCCCGCGGGAGGGGATGCTCCGTCTGCATGTGCATCACATCGCCTCTCCGATTGTCAGAACAATCATACTCAGTTCCTTTCTCGCACCCGTCAATCGAGGAGGAGCGAGAGGCGAAAGGGTGAGTACCGCGACCCTTGCAGCTGGCGTGAAGGACGATGATGTCGTCCCGTGTTCGTGCGTCGGGACGATGGTCCGTTTCCTTCGCCGACGTCAACTTGTGATCCAATTCGCCTATCTCCTCGATTCGATCGGTGGGGAGGATCACTGGGGCAAGATGTCTGCGATTGCGTGGGTCGCCTTCAGGACGCGGGTGGCGGTGTCGCGGATGAGGTCGAGGTCTTCGCCGGCCCACTGAGTGATGTAGCCGATGCTGTAGGTGCTGGTCTCTAGGCCGGCCAGCCCGGCAACGATGTAGGCCACGGATTCGGCTTCGACTTCCATGCGACCGCGGTGCGCGCGGTACTGGTCGAGGTCGTCGATGTGGTGCAACTGGATGTGCGCGGTCTCGTGGAGGAGGGTTTTCGCTTCCTGCTCCGGGGCGAGGTCGTTTCGCAGCACAATGCTTCGTCGTTCGGGATCCGTGTAGCCGTTGGCGTGGGTGAGGGGCTTGCGGGTGAGGGTCCATCCGGTGGTGGTGAGGTGGGCGGTGAGCGATCCGATCAGGTTGTGATCGTTGTTGCCGGTGAGCAGTTGGGCCGGGTTTTCCGGGGTGGGCGTAGCGCCGTCGATGGCGTCGGTCTGGGAAATGTCGAATACGGACAGGACGGGGAAGAACCGCACGACCCTTTCCGCGTTCTCGTCGGTAGTGCCCTCCTCGGTGATGCTCGCCTTTTTCTGGCTGTAGCCGAAAATTCTGATGCCGGTTTCCCCGGTGCGCACGTGCCGGCCCTTGGTCTGCCATTGCCGGTATCCGGCGACCATGGTCGCGTCGGGTTTTTGGGCGAGGATCAGCAGTAGGTTGTTCAGGCTGTAGGTGTGGAAGGACCGCGCGAAGTCTAGGAACTGCCGCCACCTGCCGCTGTCGGCTAGCTGCTGCACCTGGTCGATGATGGATGCGTGAAGCGCCTCTGCTAGGGCCCTTCGCTGCTCCGGGGTGCGCGTTGCCTGTCCGGTCTGTGTGGTCATGGTTTCTGCTCCCTTGTGGTCACCCGGTTTGGTGGGCTGTTCGGTAAGGGAGTCGGCGGGGAGCGGGAGCGCCGGGAGTGCCAGCCGCTCTGCCGGGAGATAAGCCCGGAGGGCGCGTGACAGAGCGGTTGGAACGGCAAGGTGCGTCAGCGACCTACGATGAACGGCCGGACAGCCCACCACCTCAGTGCATGAGGGCAGCCTGCGATAGCAGGTCCACGACAGGCCTTCAAACCTGATCGCCCGGCAACGCAGCCTCATGGGCGACGTACGGTGGCGTGCCTCGGTGGGTGGTGCCGCCTGCGGCGGCGCTCATCTTGCCGTTTTGTTTGTCTTTCCGCCGGCCGATCGTAGCTCGTTCCCGGGGCGTCCGTGCCGGGCTTTCGCGGCATATCCTCACTCGCTATCGCTCCCTCCGGTATTCCACGGTCCCGGCACTCCCTCCCCTCCCACTCGCAATCGATCTCTCCGCCGGAAGGCAAACAAAAACGATCGACAGGGGAGTGATTGTGATGCGGGTATTCGTCATCGACACCAGAAACATGGGTCCGGAACTGCAGGGCGGACTGATCGGCGTGGTCGGCTCGGTCTTCCCGACCGCGGAGGAGAAGAAGGAATGCGTAGAAACCGTGAGCCGGTACGCGGGCGACGGGTGGGCGATCGCCGCTGACCCTCGCACCCTAATCGGGCGACTGGCGGCGCTGACCGCGGAAACGGCAGGTGTGCCATTCGTGAACCTCCGCAAGCTGCGGGAGAAACAGGACCGTACAGTCAGTGGTCCGGCGGACAATCGCCTCATCGACTCTGGAGGTGTCGGACGTGGGATCGATTGAGTCCTATGAGACCGCAGCAGGCAAGCGCTACCGGGTTCAATACCGGACGCCTGATCATCGCAACACGATGAAGCGAGGCTTCAACACGAAGCGTGCAGCGGAGCTCTTCCTGTCATCGGTCAACGTCTCGCAAGCTAAAGGCGAGTGGGTCGACCCTACGAAGGCGAGAACGCCGGTCTCGCACGTTGCCGAGGAGTGGTTCCGCGCCCAGGTGCAAGTGAAACCGACAACTCGCTCGGGTTACCGATTCCACCTCGACAAGTATGTGCTTCCGCGCTGGGGCAACACCCGACTGGTCGACGTGCGGCACAGCGACGTCCAGGCGTGGGTGGGGGAGCTCTCGACCACCCTTGGCCCTTCGATGGTGCGGCAGATACATCTCGTCCTGGCGGGCGTGCTGAAGTACGCCATCCGCGATGGGCGCATCACCCTCAACCCGTCCGACGGTATTCAACTGCCGAGGCTGTCATCGCGGGAACACGGTTACCTGACGCACGCGCAAGTGCGGGCCTTGACAGCCGAGTGCGATAACCAGGGTGATGTCGTCCTCTTCCTTGCATACACGGGGCTTCGCTGGGGCGAGATGGCCGGCCTTCAAATCAATCGCGTCGACTTCACCCGCCGACGGCTCGACATAGCCCGGGCGATATCCGAACCGCGGGGAGTGATCGTGTGGGGCACGCCGAAGAATCACGAGCGGCGCTCTGTCCCCTTCCCGGCGCTGCTGATCGCTCCGTTAGAGGCTCGGTGCGCCGGTCGCGACCCCGACGAGCCGGTGTTCGTCGGCGCCGACGGCGGTGTGCTCCGGGCTGGCAACTTCCGCAACCGTGTCTTCAACGAGGCCGTCGCCCGATGCATGGAGAAGGATGGCACCTTCCCGCGACTGACTCCTCACGACCTCCGACACACGGCCGCTTCGCTCGCCGTCTCGGCTGGCGCGAACGTCAAATCCGTGCAACGGATGCTCGGACACGCGTCTGCCGCGATGACCCTCGACGTCTACGCCGACCTCTTTGACGACGACCTTGACGATGTCGCGAATGCACTCGATGCCGAAGCCGCCAAATCAGTTGTAGTCAAAATGTAGTCAAACACCATTTCGCTGGCCGCGCCCGACCAACGAAAAACCCCCGGATTCCTGGCAGGACCGGGGGTTTCCTTCGGTGGCTCCGACCGGCGTCGATCCGGTGACCTTTCGATTTTCAGTCGAACGCTCTACCAACTGAGCTACAGAGCCGTAAGGCGCTTTCGCGCCTACGTAGACGGAAGCCCTTCCGAGGGGGAAGGGCTTGTCGCCGTAGCGACCCTGACGGGACTTGAACCCGCGACCTCCGCCGTGACAGGGCGGCACGCTAACCAACTGCGCTACAGGGCCTTATTGTGTTGCTTCTTGAATTGTAGTGGACCGTTGGACGTGACCCCAACGGGATTCGAACCCGTGCTACCGCCGTGAAAGGGCGGCGTCCTAGGCCGCTAAACGATGGGGCCGGATCGCCCGAACAGCTTTCACTGCTCGATGACCACCGACGAACAAGCATACGGAACAGCCGTCGAGAATGCGAATCGGGATCAGATCCCGGGCGGGTCGACGGGGAGCGAGGATGTCTCGCTTCCCGCAACGCCCACTCCAAATCCCCGCGGGCCGCTGCCCGCCGCCATAGTCTGCCGCCCAGGCGGTCCCCCGGCCGCCCGTGCCGACGCACGCCGACTCCGACCCCCTTCCGGCCATCCCCCGGGGTGCCCGGGAAGCCATGTTGCTAGAGTTGCGCATGTTGACTCCGGGGCTCGCGTGACGGGTGTTACGGATGTGAATGCGAAGTGAGCGGGTCACACACACTTATGAGACGCGAGACCAACAGCCGAACGGTTCCCCCGACCGGGCCTGGCGGCCCCCGCCGCCGGGCGTTCCGGAGCGCCCTCGCGGCAGCGGCCGTCGCCGCCGTCATCGCCGTCGGATCGGTGGCAGCGCCGGCCTACGCCGACAACTACCCGAGTTGGCAGGACGTCCAGAACGCCAAGGCCAACGAGTCCGCCGCGTCCGCCCAGGTCAGCCGCATCAACGGCCTGATCGCCCAGCTCAAGCAGGAGGTCGCCGACACGCAGGCGGCGGCCGTGAAGCGCGGCGAAGAGCTGGAGGCGGCCCAGGCCGCGCTCGACAAGGCCACGATGGAGGCGCTCGACCTCGAGTCGCAGGCCGCCGCGAGCCAGAAGAAGGCGGACGACGCGAGCGTCCAGGCGGGCAAGCTGGCCGCACAGCTCTACCGCACCGGTGGCCGCAACCTGACCGCGAACCTCTTCCTCAGCGGCAACCACGCGACGTCGACGAGCCCCGAGCAGCTGCTCTCCGACCTCGGCAGCATGTCGAAGCTCGTCGAGAGCTCGAACAAGGTCTACACCGACGCCAAGGCGGCGCAGAACACGGCGAAGGCGCTGTCGGCCCAGGCCGACGTGGCCAAGGCGGAGCGCGAGCGCCTTCGGGTGATCGCGGACGCAGCGATGCAGGCGGCCATCCAGGCGGCGAAGGCCGCGCAGGACAAGCTGGCCGAGCAGCAGAAGCAGATCATCGTGATGCAGGCGCAGCTCGCCGCGCTTCGCGACGCCACGGCGAAGACCGTGTCCGGCTACCAGGCCGGCGTCGCCGCCGCGGCGGCCGCAGCAGCGGCGCGCGGATCGGGCGGCCTTCCCGGCGGCTACGTCGGACCGCAGGGCTGGGCGGTCCCGGCCGCCGGTCCCATCACGGACGGCTTCGGCGCGCGACCGTCGCCCGGCGGCGTCGGCAGCACCTACCACCTGGGCATCGACATCGGCGCGTCGTGCAACGCCCCCATCTACGCGGCGCACAGCGGGACCGTCATCTACGCGGGACCGAACGGCTCGTACGGCAACTTCGTGCTCATCGACAACGGCGGCGGAGTCGACACCGGCTACGCCCACATCCGCAACGGCGGGATCCTCGTCGGCATCGGCCAGAGCGTCGGCGCCGGCCAGCCGATCGCCCGCGTCGGGACGACCGGCGCATCCACCGGCTGCCACCTCCACTTCGAGGTGCGCATCAACGGGACGAAGATCGACGGCATCCCGTTCATGAGAGACAGGCAGGCACCCCTTGGCTAACGAGAACGAGAAGACGAGCCGCGTCCGCCCGGGCCTCGCCATCGGGGCGGGCGTCATGGGAGCGGTCACCGCATCCATCGGCATCGTCGCCCCCGCGCAGGCGGTCGACTACCCGTCGTGGAACGACGTGCAGCAGGCGAAGAACAATGTCGCCAACCAGCAGGCGATGATCGACAACATCACCGCGCTCATCGGCAACCTGCAGTCGAACGTGGATGCGTCCCGCGTCGCCTCCGAGAAGGCGGCCGAGGCCTACTTCCAGGCGAAGGATGCGCTCCAGGCGGCGACCGAGAAGGCCACCGACCTGCAGAAGCAGGCGAGCTCCGCCGCGAGCAAGGCGAAGACGTCGAAGATGCGTGCAGGGCTCTTGGCCTCGCACCTGGCCAAGTCGGGTGGCGGCGACGTCACCACCGACCTGATGCTGAAGGGCGGCGGCTCCGGTTCTGCGGCGGACAAGCTCCTGTTCCAGCTGGGCACCATGAGCAAGCTGACCGAGCAGTCGAAGGCGGTGTACGACCAGGCCACCAAGGACAAGAACACGGCCGACGCGCTCACCGCCCAGGCCAAGGTCGCAAAGACCGAGCGTGAGTCGCTCGCCGCCGAGGCCGACAAGGCGCTCTCGGCCGCGAAGGCGGCCCAGGCGCAGGCGCAGGCCGCCCTCGCGACGCAGCAGCAGAAGTCCACCGAGCTCGTCGCGCAGCTCGCGACGCTGAAGAACACGTCGGCCCAGACCGAGGCCGCCTACCTTCAGGGCGAGCAGATCAGGGCTCAGCAGGAGGCGGCGCGCAAGGCGGCCGAGGCGGCTGCTGCCGCGGCGGCCGCAGCAGCGGCTGCCGCCAACCACCCGCCCGCGTCGTCCGGCGGTTCCGGCGGCGGCGGTGGAGGCTCCGCTCCCGCAGGCGGCGGCGGAGGCGCGGCCCCGGCCGCTCCTGCCGCCCCGGCCGCACCGAACGGCAACGTGGTCGACACTGCGATCGCCTACGCCCGGGCCCAGCTGGGCAAGCCGTACATCTTCGGCGGCGAAGGCCCCACCGGGTACGACTGCTCGGGCCTCACCATGAAGGCGTACGCCTACGCGGGCGTCTACATCGGCTCGCACTCCGTGAACAACCAGTACTACACGGCGGCGAACCGCGGTCAGCTGGTGTCGTACGGCGCCAAGCAGGCCGGCGACCTGATCTTCTGGGGCGACGGTCCCGGCGACTTCTACCACGTCGGTATCTACATCGGAGGCGGCATGATGATCGCGGCCCCGACCGAGGGCGACGTCGTCAAGGTCCAGTCCGTCTGGGGAAGCCCCTGGGGCGTCGTCGCCCGCCCGAGCGCCTGACCCGTCCCCTCCGTTCAGCCCCCGAGCACAGGAAAAGCGCCCCGGATCCATAAGAATCCGGGGCGCTTTTCCTGTGCTCGGGGGCCGGTCGGTTAGTGCGACTCGGCGAGCTTGGCGATGGCCTTCTGGATGAGGCCGTCGGCCTCGGCCGCATCGCCCCAGCCCTCGATGTTGACGAACTTGCCCGGCTCGAGGTCCTTGTAGCGGGCGAAGAAGTGCTCGATCTCCTTGCGGGTCTGCTCCGGGATGTCGTCGACGTCCTGGATGTGCAGCCAGCGCGGGTCCTTGTACGGCACCGCGATGACCTTGGCGTCGCCACCGGCCTCGTCGCTCATGTTGAGCACGCCGACGGGGCGGACCTTGACGCCGACGCCCGGGAACAGCGGGTACTCGAGCAGCACCAGCGCGTCCAGCGGGTCGCCGTCGTCGCCCAGCGTGTTCTCGAAGAAGCCGTAGTCGGTCGGGTACACGAAGCTCGTGAACAGCACGCGGTCGAGGTACACACGACCCGTCTCGTGGTCCACCTCGTACTTGTTGCGGCTCCCCTTGGGGATCTCGATGACGACGTCGTATTCGGCCATGCCGTGCTCCTTAACTCGTTGCAAACCTGCACTAACGTTACTGGATGCACCTCGACGGATCGGAGGCCGGCCAGGCCTCGCCCGGCCCGGAGCGCCGCCCGCGCCTCACCCCGCCGATCGCCGACGCGAGGCGGGCCGTCCGTTCGGCCCTGTCCTCCGCGGCCACTCTCCCCGCGGTCGATCCGCACGACGACCACGGGCCCGCGCGGCCCGCACCGCTCACCCCGGGCGCGCTCGTCATCGTGGGCCTGAGCGGGGGAGCCGACTCGCTCGCCCTCGCCGCGGCCACGGCCTTCGAGGCTCCGCGCACCGGGTTCCGTGCCGGCGCGATCGTGGTCGATCACGGCCTCCAGCCCGGCTCCGACGCCGTCGCCGCGCGCGCCGCCGAACAGGCGGCCGCCCTCGGGCTCTACCCCGTGCTCGTCGACCGCGTCGACGTCTCGTCGGAGGGAGGGCCGGAGGCAGCGGCCCGCGCCGCCCGGCACGCCGCCTTCGACCGCGCCCTGGCCGCGACCGGCGCCGAGCGCATCCTGCTCGCCCACACCCTCGACGACCAGGCGGAGACCGTGCTCCTGGGCCTCGCCCGAGGATCGGGACCGTCGAGCCTGCAGGGGATGCTGCCCGACACCGGCCGGCTGCTGCGGCCCTTCCTCGGACTCCGGCGCGCGCAGACCCGGGCGTTCTGTGTCGACAGCCGCCTCGATCCGTGGGACGACCCGCACAACGACGACCCCTCTTACACGCGCGTGCGCGTGAGGACGGCGGTGCTCCCGGTTCTCGAACGCGAGTTCGGGCCCGGCGTCGCCGAAGCGCTCGCACGCACGGCCGAACAGCTGCGCGAGGACGACGAGGCCCTCGACGGTCTCGCCCTCGAGTGGGCCCAGGAGCTGGTCAGCCAGGCCGACGACGGATCGGTCGCCCTGGACGTCCGCGGACTCGCCGCCGACCCGGCGGCTCTGCGCCAGCGGATCATCCGCCTGGTGGTCTCCGCGGAGTTCGGGATCTCCCTCACGCGCACCCACACGCTGGCCGTCGCCGCCCTCATCACGGACTGGCACGGGCAGGGGCCGCTCGACCTGCCAGGCGTTAGAGTGGTCAGGCAGAACGGCCTGCTCTCGTTTCACCCCACCACGTAAGGACAGCGCCACCCCCATGGAACTCACGGACGTTCAGAACGACCTGACCGAGATTCTGATCACCGAGGAGCAGATCCGCTCCCGCATCGCCGAACTCGCCCGGGAGGTGGAGCGGGACTACGCCGGCAAGGATGTGCTGCTGATCGGCGTCCTCAAGGGTGCCGTGATGGTGATGGCCGATCTGTCGCGCGAGCTGCGCATCCCGGTCACCATGGACTGGATGGCCGTCAGCTCCTACGGCAGCGGAACGCAGTCGAGCGGGGTAGTCCGCATCCTGAAGGACCTGGACACCGACCTCAGCGGCAAGACCGTCCTCATCGTCGAGGACATCATCGACTCGGGCCTGACGCTGTCGTGGCTGCTGTCGAACCTGCGCAGCCGTGGTCCGGAGTCGATCGAGATCTTCACCCTGCTGCGCAAGCCCGAGGCGGCTCGGGTCGAGATCGACGTCACCTACGTCGGATTCGACATCCCGAACCAGTTCGTCGTCGGCTACGGCCTCGACTACGACGAGCGGTATCGCACGCTCCGCGGAGTCGGCATCCTGGCGCCCGCCGTCTACAGCTGATCGCCCGCCCGGGCATGGAGAGTGCCCAGAGCGAACACGCAGGCGGCCCACAGCGCCCAGGCGGTACTGTGGTCGCACCATGAACGTCAAGAAGATCTTCCGCGGCCCGATCCTGTACGTCGTGCTCGCGATCGTCGCGGTATGGATCGGCTCCAGCCTGATCACCATGTCGGGGTTCAAGAGCGTCTCCACCCAGAAGGGCATGGAGTACCTCTCCCAGGACAAGGTGTCGAGCGCCAAGATCGTCGACGGTGAGAACCGTGTCGATCTGACGCTGAAGGAGCCGGACGGCAACCTCGGCAACCAGGTGCAGTTCTACTACGTGACCCCGCGTGGCCAGGATGTGGTGAAGGCTGTCGACGACGCCAACCTTCCCAAGGGCTACGACGACGAGGTTCCCCAGCCGAACTGGTTCGTCAACATCCTCGGCTTCCTCATCCCGGCACTGCTGATCGGCGTGTTCTTCTGGATCATGATCTCCGGCATGCAGGGCGGCGGGAACAAGGTCATGCAGTTCGGCAAGTCGCGGGCCAAGCTCGTCACCAAGGAGACGCCGAAGGTCACCTTCGACGACGTCGCCGGGTCGGACGAGGCCATCGAGGAGCTGCAGGAGATCAAGGACTTCCTGAAGGAGCCGGCCAAGTTCCAGGCGGTCGGCGCCCGTATCCCGAAGGGCGTGCTGCTGTACGGCCCTCCCGGAACGGGCAAGACGCTGCTGGCCCGCGCCGTCGCGGGTGAGGCGGGCGTGCCGTTCTACTCGATCTCGGGCTCCGACTTCGTCGAGATGTTCGTCGGCGTCGGCGCAAGCCGTGTCCGCGACCTGTTCCAGCAGGCGAAGGAGAACTCGCCGGCCATCATCTTCATCGACGAGATCGACGCGGTGGGCCGCCACCGTGGCGCCGGCCTCGGCGGCGGGCACGACGAGCGCGAGCAGACGCTGAACCAGCTCCTCGTGGAGATGGACGGCTTCGACCCGAAGACCAACGTCATCCTGATCGCGGCGACCAACCGACCCGACATCCTCGACCCCGCGCTGCTGCGCCCGGGCCGCTTCGACCGGCAGATCGGCGTGGATGCGCCCGACATGCTCGGCCGCAAGAAGATCCT
Organism: Leifsonia sp. fls2-241-R2A-40a; assembly: GCF_030209575.1. Taxonomy (NCBI): domain Bacteria; kingdom Bacillati; phylum Actinomycetota; class Actinomycetes; order Micrococcales; family Microbacteriaceae; genus Leifsonia; species Leifsonia sp. fls2-241-R2A-40a. The sequence goes on from NZ_JARVRS010000001.1 coordinate 2,067,883, forward strand.
CGAAGTGCACGGCCGCGGCAAGCCGCTGGCGGGCTCCGTCGACCTCGAGGTGCTGGCGCGCAAGACCCCGGGCTTCACCGGTGCCGACCTCGCCAACGTCCTCAACGAAGCCGCACTGCTGACCGCTCGCTCCAACGCGCAGCTGATCGACAACCGCGCGCTCGACGAGGCGGTGGACCGCGTCATCGCCGGTCCGCAGAAGCGCACCCGGGTCATGAAGGACCAGGAGAAGCTGATCACGGCGTACCACGAGGGCGGCCACGCTCTCGCCGCCGCGGCCATGCGCCACACCGACCCGGTGACGAAGATCACCATCCTTCCGCGCGGTCGCGCCCTCGGCTACACGATGGTGCTGCCGCTGGAAGACAAATACTCCGTCACCCGCAACGAACTGCTCGACCAGCTCGCGTACGCCATGGGCGGCCGCGTCGCCGAGGAGATCGTGTTCCACGACCCCACCACCGGCGCCTCGAACGACATCGAGAAGGCGACCTCCATCGCCCGCAAGATGGTCACCGAGTACGGCATGAGCTCCGACATCGGGTCGGTCAAGCTCGGCCAGGCGAACGGCGAGATGTTCCTCGGCCGCGACATGGGTCACCAGCGCGACTACTCCGAGCGGATCGCCGAGCGCGTCGACGCCGAGGTGCGCGAGCTCATCGAGAAGGCGCACGACGAGGCGTGGGAGGTGCTCAACGAGAACCGGGCGACCCTCGACCGTCTCGCCGCATCCCTGCTCGAGCACGAGACGCTCGACCACAACCAGATCGCGGAGATCTTCGCCGACGTGAAGAAGCTCCCGGAGCGCCCGCAGTGGCTCTCCAGCGACAAGCGTCCCATCTCGGATGTTCCGCCCATCCCGTTCCCGAAGGCCCCGATCGACGCGGGCGCCGTGGACGGCGGGGTCGACTCCGAGCCGCCGGCGGCGAAGCCGAAGCGCGCACCCGCCATCAAGCCCCGACCGGCCACCGCTTAGGGCCGTCGCGGGCATGACCGAAATCGATCGTCCGCGCATCGAAGCGGCCGTCGCCGAGATCCTCGCCGCCATCGGCGAGGATCCGGCGCGTCCGGGCCTGCAGGGCACGCCCTCGCACGTGGCGGATGCCTACGCCGAGTTCTTCTCGGGGCTCGGCCGTGACGCCGCCGAGGACCTCGGCGAGCCGGTGCCGCTCGAAGAGGGCCGCACCGCGGAGACCGTCATCGTGCGCGACATCGAGTTCCGCTCGGTGTGCGAGCACCACCTCCTCCCGTTCCTGGGCGTCGCCCACGTGGCGTACCTGCCGGGAGAGAAGGTCGTCGGTCTCGGCCGCATCCCGCGGGTCATCGAGACGCTGTCGGCTCGCCCGCAGATCCAGGAGAGGCTGACCGAGCAGATCGCGGACACGATCGAGAGCGGCGCCCAGGCGCGTGGCGTCCTCGTCGTGCTGGACGCGGTCCACGCGTGCGTCACCACCCGCGGCGCGCGGCAGACTTCGAGCACCACGGTGACCATGGCCGCGCGCGGCGCCTACACCGACCCCACCGTCCGGGCGGAACTCATCGCCCTGATCGGACGCGGCACCGAGTGACCCTCATCATGGGCGTCCTCAATGTGACGCCGGACTCGTTCAGCGACGGCGGGCTCTGGCTGGAGCCGGACGCCGCCATCGCGCACGGGCTCGACCTGGTCGCCCAGGGCGCGGACCTGGTGGATGTGGGGGGCGAGTCCACGCGCCCGGGCGCGATCCGCGTCGATCCCGCCGAGGAGCAGAGCCGCGTCGTCCCGGTCATCCGCGAACTCGCGGCGAACGGCGTGACGGTCAGCGTCGACACGCTGAACGCATCGACCGCGCGTGCTGCCGTCGAGGCCGGCGCGGCGATCATCAACGACGTCTCCGGCGGACTGGCGGATGCGCGGATGCCCGAGGTCGTCCTCGAGACGGACGCGCAGTACGTCGTCATGCACTGGCGGGGGCGACTCGACGCGGCCGACTCGCGCGCGGTCTACACCCACACGGTCGCGGAGGTGCGCGCCGAGCTGTCCGCTCGCGTGACCGACCTGCTGCAGCGCGGCGTCGACCCGGCAAAGCTCATCCTCGACCCGGGGCTCGGATTCTCGAAGAACGGGCACCACAACTGGCAGGTGCTCGCCGGGCTGCACGAGATCGAGACGCTCGGCTATCCGGTGCTGATCGGCGCCTCCCGCAAACGGTTCCTGGGCGCCCTGCTGCCGGACGGCGCACCGGCGGAGGACCGCGACGCCCCGACCGCCGTCATCTCCGCCCTGGCCGCACAGGCGGGGGCGTGGGCCGTCCGCGTGCACGACGTGCCGTCGACCCGGATCGCCCTCGACGTGGTGCGGGCGTGGCAAGCTGGACGCGATGAGTAGCATCCAGTCGCGGCCGGCCGATTCGATCGTGCTGACCGGCCTGCGCGTCCGGGCCAATCACGGCGTCTTCGACTTCGAGCGCGCCGAGGGGCAGGACTTCGTCGTCGACGTGACGGCGTGGCTGGACCTCTCCGCCGCCTCCGCGAACGACGAGCTGGCGGCGACGGTCCACTACGGCGAGCTGGCCGAGGAGGTGGTGGCCGCGGTCGAGCGCGACCCGGTCGACCTCATCGAGACGGTCGCCGAGCGGGTCGCCGTGACGGCGCTCGCGCATCAGCAGGTCGAGGTGGTGGAGGTCACGGTGCACAAGCCGCAGGCGCCGATCAGCGTGCCGTTCGGCGACGTCGCCGTCCGCATCACGCGGGGTCGCGCATGAACGCCGCTCCGCTCGGCAAGCCCGTCCGCATGCGCGTGGGCTCGCCCGCGGTGCTCGCCTTCGGGAGCAACCTCGGCGACCGAGCCGGCACCATCCGCGCCGCCGTCGACGCGCTCAACGCCGAGGCGGGCGTCGATGTGCGCGCCGTCTCGCGCCTGTACGAGACGCCGGCGCTGAAGCCGAAGGGTATCGACGGCGACGCCCCGGCCTACCTCAACGCAGTGGCGCTCATCCACACGCTGCTCGACCCACTGCCGCTCCTGGAGCTGGTCAACGCCATCGAGGACGGCCTCGGCCGCGTCCGCGAGGAGCGCTGGGGCGACCGAACGATCGATATCGACATCGTCGACTACGGCGGCATCGTCTCGGACGACGACCCGCGCATCGTTCTGCCGCATCCGCGCGCGCACGAGCGCGCGTTCGTCCTGGTGCCGTGGCTCGACGTCGACCCGGGCGCTCAGCTCCCCGGCTTCGGGCCGGTCGCCGAGCTCGCCGCACGGGCGATCGACCCGGTCCGGCTGTGGGAGGAGCGCCCGTGAAGCGCACGCGCGCGAGCTCGCTCATCGGTCTGGGGGTCGCCGGGCTCGTCGTCGGCTTCCTGGCCGAACTCGCTCTGTCCGGGACCGGTCAGACCGTGTTCATCCCGCCGCTCACCCTCCCGATCACGCTGTTCGCCGTGGCGGTCATCGTCGTGGCGTTCGCCCTGCCGATCCGCCGCGCCGTCCGCGGGAACACCGTCCGCCGCATCGACCCGTTCCAGGCGACGCGCATCGTCGTGCTCGCCAAGGCGTGCGCGCTGAGCGGCGCGCTGCTCACGGGGATGGGCGTCGGCGTGGGTGCGTACCTGCTCTCGCGCGACGTGCTCCCGGGCGGGAACGCCATCCTGCTCACCGCTCTCGCGACCGCCGGCGCGGTCATTCTGCTGATCGCGGGACTCGTGGCGGAGCTGTTCTGCACCCTGCCCCCGGGCGACGACGACGAGCGCACGGAGAGCGTCCATGCCGGAACGGATTGACCTCACCGTCGGGGACTGGCACCGGGTCTCGCCGAAGTACGTCCTCGTCGTCATCGCCAGCACCGTGATCACCGGACTGGTGCTGTCGGCGGCGTCCCTCTTCCTCTGGCTGGTCGGGGGATGGCCGTTCGGCTGGATCGCCCTCGCGGCCGTCGTCGTGATCACCGTCATCGCGCTCATCATCGCGCCCCGGCGCGCACGCTCGATCGGGTACCGCCTGCGCGATGACGACCTGCTGTTCCGCCGCGGGATCATGTTCCAGCGCTTCGTCTCGGTGCCCTACGGCCGAATGCAGCTGATCGACATCAACCGCGGCCCGGTCAGCCGGATGCTGGGGCTCGCCGACCTCAAGTTCGTGACCGCTGCCGCGTCCACCGGGGTGATGGTGCCCGGCCTGCCCGAGCCGCAGGCCGCGGACCTGCGCGACCGGCTGGTCGAGTTGGCGGAGAGCAGACGGGCGGGACTGTGAGCACGCCGAGCGGCCGGCTGCCGACGGGGGCGCCCCTGACGCCCGCGGAGCGCGCGGCCGAGCGGTACACCGACGGCGAGTGGCACCGACTGCACCCGGCGACGCCGCTGCTGCGCGGCGGGATCGTCTTCATCGCTCTCTTCGGTTTCGTGCTGTCCAACCTGCGCGAGCGGCTGATCAGCTTCTTCGTCGGCGCACCGAATTACGGCGGCGACCCGCTCGACGCGATCTACGACCACGGCTGGGAGGGCTGGGCCCTGCTCGGCGTCGCCGTCGTGCTCCTGCTCTGCTTCGGGGCGTTCTACCTGTCGTGGCGGATGCACAGCTTCCGGATCACCGGCGACGCGGTGGAGGTGCGCAGCGGCATCCTGTTCCGCACGCAGCGCAAGGCGCGGCTCGACCGCATCCAGGGCATCAACGTCGTCCGCCCGCTCATCGCCCGGATCTTCGGGGCGGCGAAGCTGGACATCTCGGTGGCGGGGCACGACGCGAACGTGCAGCTCGCCTACCTCGGGTCGTCGCTCGCGGACGGCCTGCGGGCCGACGTGCTGCGGTTGGCGTCGGGGGTCCGGGCCGCGGAGGCCGCCGAGGCGGAAGCCGCAGTCGCCGGAACCGGCGCCGATGGCGCGGGCCCGTCCCGCGCGGCCGCGGTGGGCGACCTCGTCGGCCGCCGGGTGAACGAGTTCCTCGCCCCGGAGCTCGACCCAAACGCGGCGCCCCCGGAGTCCGTGGTCAAGATCCCGCCGCTGCGGCTGCTCGGATCGCTGCTCCTCAGCGGCTTCACCGTGTTCGTCGTCGTGGTGGTCGCCATCCTGATCTGGGGAGCCTCGAGCGGCGCGTTCTGGCTGCTGATCGTCGTGTTGCCGGGACTGCTGGGCTCGGCGAGCTTCTACATCAACCGCTTCACCAAGTCGCTGCGCTACTCCATCGCGGGGACCGCGGACGGCGTCCGGGTCGGCTTCGGCCTGCTGAGCACGAGCAACGAGACGCTGCCGCCCGGGCGCATCCATGCCGTCGAGGTGCTTCAGCCCCTGCTCTGGCGGCCCTTCGGGTGGTGGCAGATCCGGATCGACACCGCAGGGCACTCGCGCGAGAAGGGCGCGGCCGGCCAGCCGAACACGACGATGCTGCCCGTCGGCGACGCGCGTGACGTCTCGCGCGTGCTCTCGCTCGTCCTTCCGGGCTTCGCCACCGACGAGCACCGCGGCCTCATCGAGGCGGGCATGTCCTCCCGGGGCCGCGACGAGTTCACGGGCAGCCCGCGTCGCGCGGCGTGGATCCGGCCGCTCTCCTGGCAGCGCACCGGCTTCCGGCTGGTCGACGACGCGATCCTGCTGCGGCGGGGCATCGTCTGGCGCAGCCTGGCGATCGTGCCGCTCGCGCGCCTGCAGAGCCTCGAACTCGAGCAGGGACCTCTGGATGCGGCGCTCGCGCTCGCGGGGGCCCGCTTCCACACCGTGTCCGGCCCGGTCCGCCCGCGGCTGGCCGCGATCGACGCACCCACCGGCGTCCGGCTGTTCGAGGAGGTCTCCGCCCGCGCGGTGGCGGCCTCCGCAGCCGACCGCAGCCACCGCTGGGGACGCACGACACCCGACCCGGCACCCCGCCCCGAGGAGACACCCTGATGCAGCCATCCGCCCGTCCGCCGTCGCAGCGCTCCGGGCGGCTGGGCCTCGGCATCGTCGGGGCCGGCCGCGTCGGACCGGTGCTCGGCCTCGCGCTCGCCGGTGCGGGCCACGCGATCGTCGGCGTCTCCGCCGTCTCCGAAACCAGCCGTGAGCGCGCCGAGGGGATGCTGCCCGGCGTGCCCATCCTCGACGTCCCGACAGTGGTCGAGCGCAGCGAGCTGGTCATCCTCGCCGTCCCGGACGCGGAGCTCCCCGGCCTGGTGGCCGGGCTCGCCGCAACCGGCACCTGGCAGCCCGGGCAGATCGTGCTGCACACCGCCCCCGGCTTCGGGATCGACGTCCTGCGTCCCGCGGCCGCCGCCGGCGCCATCCCGCTCGCCGTGCATCCGGCCGTCGAGTTCACGGGCACGAGCCTCGACCTGTCGCGGCTCGGCGAGAGCTACTTCGCGGTGACCGCACCCGCAGCGGTGCTGCCCATCGCCCAGGCACTGGTCGTCGAGATGGGCGGGGAGCCCGTGGTCGTCGCCGAGGCGGACCGGCCGGCGTACGCCGAGGCCATCGCAACGGCCACCTCGTTCTCCCGGTCGATCGTGGAGCAGTCGACCGGGCTGCTGCACGCCATCGGTGTCGAGAACCCCGGCTCGTTCCTCAGCTCGCTCATCCGGTCGTCGGTGGACAATGCCCTCACGCGTGCGGGCGCGCCGACGCGGCTCGACCTCGACGCGGTGATCGACGCCCTGCACGACGAGGCCTCCGGCGACGGCGGCCCGGGTGATCCGCGCGACGACGGGCGCGGCTGGTTCCTGCGCGGCGAGTAGCCTTGTTGCGGCCGGTCGCCGCCGGCTGAAGGGACGCGCATGCCAGAGATCATCACCACCATCGCCACGTTGAGGGCACGGGTCGCCGAGGCGCGTCGCGCCGCCCGGCAGGACGGGCCGGCCGACGCGCCGACCGGACGGGTGGTGCTCGTGCCGACGATGGGGGCGCTGCACGACGGCCACCTGCGGCTGGTCTCGCGGGCGCGAGACCTGGGCGGCGTCGTCGTGGTGTCGATCTTCGTCAACCCGCTGCAGTTCGGGCCGGGGGAGGACCTCGAGCGCTACCCCCGGACTCTCGACGCGGATGTCGTCGCCCTGGAGGGCCTGGCCGACATCGTCTTCGCGCCGACGGCGGCGGAGATGTACCCGCACGGTCCGTCGGAGACGCGGGTGAGCGCCGGCGAGTCCGGAACCAGGTTCGAGGGCGCCTCGCGTCCCGGCCACTTCGACGGCGTGCTCACCGTGGTGACCAAGCTCTTCAACATCGTGCAGCCGGATGTGGCCGTGTTCGGCCAGAAGGACGCGCAGCAGGCGCACGTCATCGGCCGCATGGTGGACGACCTCGATCTGCCCGTCTCGATCGCCGTGGTGGACACGGTGCGGGAGACCGACGGCCTGGCGCTCTCCAGCCGCAACCGGTACCTCGCCGAGGAGGACCGACTGGCCGCCGTCGCCCTCTCGCAGGCGCTCGCCGCCGGGGCCGAGACGGCTTCCGGCGGAGTCGACGCCGCCCTCCAGGCGGCACGCGCACGCATCGAAGCGGAGCCAGCGGTTAAGCTGGACTATCTCGCGATCGTCGACCCGGAAACCTTCCGCGAAGCGTCGCCTGACCACCACGGTCCCGCCCTGATGCTGATCGCCGCCCGCGTCGGAACGACCCGGCTGATCGACAACCAGCGCCTCACGGTGTGACCGCCGAAGCCCCGCCCGCCTTCTCGAACGGAAAGACAGCGATGACCGACGCGCAGACCACCTCGGCCGCCCCCGGACCCGACCAGCTCGGCGAGGGCGGGATCAGCGAGGACGAGATCAGCGAGCAGAAGGCGGTCCGGCTGGCCAAGCGCGACCGGCTGCTGGCCGAGGCGGAGGGCCCCGGAGGCGGGGCCTACCCCGTCGACGTGCCCGTCACCACGACGATCCCGGCCGTGCGCGCGAAGTGGGACCACCTGCAGGCCGACGAGACCTCCGGCGAGATCGTCGGCATCGCCGGCCGTGTCGTGCACCTCCGGAACACCGGCAAGCTGTGCTTCGCTGTGCTCCAGGCGGGGGACGGCTCGCGCATCCAGGTCATGGTCTCCCTGGGCGAGGTCGGCGAGGAGTCGCTGGGCGCCTGGAAGGAACTGGTCGACCTGGGCGACCACGTGTTCGTCTCCGGCGAGGTCATCTCGAGCCGCCGCGGCGAGCTGTCGGTGATGGCGCAGGAGTGGCGCATCGCGGCCAAGGCGCTGCTGCCCCTCCCGAACCTGCACAGCGAGCTCAGCGAGGAGACGCGCGTCCGCGCCCGCTACCTCGACCTGATCGCCCGCGAGCAGGCGCGCAAGACGGTGTTCGACCGCGCGAAGGCGGTCGCGAGCCTGCGCCGAACCTTCACCGAGCGCGACTTCCTCGAGGTCGAGACCCCGATGCTGCAGGTCATCCACGGTGGCGCCTCGGCGCGGCCGTTCGTGACCCACTCCAACGCGTTCGACACCGACCTGTTCTTGCGCATCGCGCCCGAGCTGTACCTGAAGCGCGCCGTCGTCGGCGGAATCGACCGGGTGTTCGAGATCAACCGCAACTTCCGCAACGAGGGCGCCGACTCCACCCACTCGCCCGAGTTCGCCATGCTCGAGGCGTACCAGGCCTACGGCGACTACAACTCGATCGCCGACCTGACGCAGCGACTGATCCAGGATGCGGCGGTCGCCGTCTCCGGATCGCACGTCGTCACCTGGGCCGACGGCACCGAGTACGATCTGAGTGGCGAGTGGGACCGCATCCGGATGTACGACAGCCTCTCCGACGCGATCGGCGAGCAGATCACGCCCGAGACACCGATCGAGCGCCTGCGCGAGCTCGCGGCCCTGGCCGGAATCGAGATCGAGCACCCGCTGCCGGGCAAGTACGTCGAGGAACTGTGGGAGCACTACGTCAAGACCGACCTGGTGCGGCCGACGTTCGTCATGGACTTCCCCGTCGACACCAGCCCGCTCGTGCGTGCGCACCGCTCGCGCGAGGGCGTCGTCGAGAAGTGGGACCTCTACACCCGCGGCTTCGAACTGGCGACCGGATACTCCGAGCTCGTCGACCCGGTCGTGCAGCGCGAGCGCTTCGTCGAGCAGGCGAAGCTCGCGGCGGCCGGCGACAATGAGGCGATGCGCCTGGACGAGGAGTTCCTGCGGGCCCTCGAGTTCGGGATGCCGCCGACCGGCGGAATGGGCATGGGGATCGACCGGCTGCTGATGGCGCTGACCGGCCTCGGCATCCGCGAGACCATCCTGTTCCCGCTGGTCAAGTAGCGCTCCCAGCGGCCGGAGTTACGATGGGTGCGTTATGAACGACGTCATCAGCGGTATCGTCTGGGCCCTCGCACCGACCGTGCTGGTCGGCCTGCTCTTCTGGCTCATCATGCGTGCCGTCGTGCGTGCCGACCGCAGCGAGCGGAAGGCGTACAACCGCCTGGAGGCGGAGGAGCGCGCCCGCCGCGGCCTCGCGCCCAAGCCCTGACCCGGACCTTGGCCGCCCTCTGAGCGGTCCCACAGCGCCCGCCGCGCGGTCGCTCCGCGTGCCCCACGTCGCCGGCACCCGATACGGTAGCTCTGGGGCGCGGCCGTGCCTCACGGCGATCGACGGACGGATGTGTGCATGGAGACGGGGTTCTGGGTCTCCCTCTCCATCGTTCTCGCCCTGCTCGTCGACTTCGTCATCCGCGTCCTGGCGATCATCTTCGTCCCGCGCAATCGCAAGCCCACCTCCGCGACCGCGTGGCTGCTCGCGATCTTCCTGATCCCGTATGTCGGCATCCTGTTCTTCCTGCTCATCGGCAGCTACAAGCTGCCGAAGCGCCGGCGGGACAAGCAGGAGGAGATCAACCGCTTCATCATCGACAGCACCGAGGGCATCGAGCGCGTGCGCCGCGATCACCCGTGGCCGCCGTGGCTCGAAGGCGTCGTGGAGCTCAACCGCAAGCTCGGCGCGATGCCGCTGGTCGGCGGCAACCGCGCGACGCTGAACGGCGACTACCAGGGGTCGCTCGACTCGATGGCGGAGGAGATCCGCAAGGCGCGCCGGTACGTGCACGTCGAGTTCTACATCCTCACGCTCGACCACACGACGGCGCCGCTGTTCGACGCGCTCGAGGGCGCGGTCAAGCGCGGAGTGACCGTGCGCGTGCTGCTCGACCACATCGCCTCGCTGCGTACCCCGGACTACAAGCGGACGCTGCGACGGCTCTCCGCGATGGGCGCGAAGTGGCAGCTCATGCTGCCGGTGCAGCCGTTGCGTGGACGCTATCAGCGGCCCGACCTCCGCAACCACCGCAAGCTGCTCATCGTCGACGGCCGCGTGGGCTTCATGGGCTCGCAGAACGTCATCGACCGCAGCTACAACAAGAAGTCGAATCTCCGGCGCGGCCTCAAGTGGAAAGAGCTCATCGTCCGGCTGGAGGGCCCCATCGTCGCCGGTCTGAACGCCATCTTCATCACCGACTGGTACAGCGAGACCGACGAACTGCTCCGCCGCGAGACCGAGCCGATCACCGATGACATCGACGACAACGAGCTGGATGCGCAGGTCGTCCCCTCCGGCCCCGGGTTCGCCGGTGAGAACAACCTCCGGCTGTTCCTCGCGCTGCTGTACTACGCGCAGGAGCGCATCGTCATCACGTCGCCCTACTTCGTGCCGGACGAGTCGATGCTCATGGCGATCACGTCTGCGGTGCAGCGCGGGATCTCGGTCGAGCTCTTCGTCTCGGAGATCGGAGACCAGGTGCTCGTCTACCACGCCCAGCGCTCGTACTACGAGGCGCTGCTGCGCGCCGGCGTGCGGATCTACATGTACAAGGCGCCGTACATCCTCCATGCGAAGCACTTCACGATCGATGACGACGTCGCGGTCATCGGTTCGAGCAACATGGACATGCGCTCCTTCCAGCTCAACATGGAGGTGTCGCTGATGGTGCGCGGCAAGTCCTTCGTCGAGGAGATGCGCAAGGTGGAGGACGGCTACCGCCGCGACAGCCGCGAACTCACCCTGGACGAGTGGATGAAGCAGCCGCTCCGCTCCACGGTGCTCGACAACCTCGCACGGCTGACCTCCGCCCTGCAGTAGCGCGCGGGCGGATCAGGAGACCAGCTCCCTGAGCAGCTCTATGTTCCCCGGGCAGCGCGTCGCAGAGCGCAGTCGCGGACTCTGTGGAGAAGTCCGTCGGAGGCGCGGTGTGGACGAAAGGGGAGGGGCTCAGCCGCGGGGGCGCAGGCGGACGGTCGGCAGCTCGGGTGCCGGCAGCGGCATCCCGTCGTAGCCCTCGACCGTGCCGAAGCGGCCGTCCGGCTCGGCGCCGGCGATGACCTCGTCCTGCCAGTCGGCGCGGTAGCGGACGATGTCCTCATGGCTGCGGCCGATGAAGTTCCACCACATCACGATCTCTTCGCCCAGAGGCTCGCCGCCGACGAGGATCAGCCGTGCGGGGGTCGCGGCGCTGACGGTGACGGCGGCGCGACCGGGATGGAGGTAGGCCAGGTGCGAGCGGGGGACGGCGACACCCTCGACGGTCACCTCGCCCGCGTCGACCAGCACCCCGTGCTCGAACGACGGGTCGAGCGGCACGTCGATGGTCGAGCCTCCCGGCATCAGGATCTCGGCGCCGACCAGGGGCGAGAAGACGGTCGCGTCGGTGCCGCTTCCGGCGAGCGAGCCGACGAAGGTCCGCACCGCCGCCGGACCGATGCTTCCGGCCACCGGGGTGTGGTGCTCGAAGAACGGGGCGACATCGCGCGAGACGGCAGGGAGCGCCACCCACAGCTGCACCCCGTGCAGACGCGACGTCCGCGGTGTCGACACCTCCGAGTGGCTGATCCCGCGGCCGGCCGTCATGAGATTCAGCTCACCCGGGCGGACCAGCGCGTGGCTCCCTACGCTGTCGCGGTGGTCGATCTCGCCCTCGAAGAGCCAGCTGACCGTCTGCAGGCCGGTGTGCGGGTGGGGCGGGACGCGCATCCCACCCGTCGCCGAGACGTCGTCGGGACCGTAGTGGTCGATGAAGCACCAGCCGCCGATGAGGGAGCGGCGGCGCTGCGGGAGGGTCCGGCGGACGGTCATCGCGCGCGGTCCGCCGAGCGGCACATCGCGCGGTTCCAGGATGTCGATCCCCGCGTCCGTGAGCACTGCGGAGTCCGCCACGAGCTCAGCAGGATCCCTCTCCAAGTTGCTCATAGCGGCATCCTAGGCGTCCGCCAGCGGGCACGGAGCGGTCCTTCCTAGAATGGACTCGTGCCCCGGACCGCCACCCGACTCCTCCCCGCCGTCGCCGCCCTCGTGGCCGTGGCGGCGCTCGCCGGATGCTCCTCCGCGCCGGGCCGGCCCGTCGACGATTACGCGGGCGAGCCGAAGGGCGTGCAGGCGCCCGCGAGCAGCGCCGGCGGCGCCGCCTGGGCCGCCTGGCTCGAGGACGGCGCGCGCGTGGCGATCGTCCTCTACGGCAGCTCGTCGTGCCCGCCGAAGGTGCAGAACATCTCGGTGAGCGGCGCCGACACGATCAAGGCGGTCCTCGCGCCCGCGCCCGGCGGCATCTGCACCCGCGACTACGTACCCCACACCACCGTCTTCGCCACTCCGGACCACATCACGAAGAGCGCCGAGGTGAACGTCGTCCTGCCGGATGCGACCCTCACTCTGCCCGCCCGTCAGGGCTGAACCGCCCAATCCTCCCGGCCGCCTGAGAGCTGTCACGCCCACGGCGAACAGGCCCACGCGACGGGGGGAGCGGTGGTTACTCTCTTTGTATCGACGCCGAACCTGCCCGGTGTCGTACGAGGAGTAGACATGTTCGAGAGATTCACCGACCGCGCCCGCCGTGTCGTCGTCTTGGCCCAAGAAGAGGCCAAGATGCTCAACCACAACTACATCGGGACCGAGCACATCCTGCTCGGCCTGATCCACGAGGGTGAGGGCGTCGCCGCGAAGGCGCTCGAGTCGCTCGGCATCTCGCTGGACGCCGTCCGCGAGCAGGTCCAGGACATCATCGGCCAGGGCCAACAGCAGCCGACCGGGCACATCCCGTTCACGCCGCGCGCCAAGAAGGTCCTCGAGCTCAGCCTCCGCGAGGCCCTCCAGCTCGGCCACAACTACATCGGGACCGAGCACATCCTGCTCGGCCTGATCCGCGAGGGCGAGGGCGTCGCCGCCCAGGTGCTCGTGAAGCTCGGGGCCGACCTCAACCGCGTCCGCCAGCAGGTCATCCAGCTCCTCTCCGGCTACCAGGGCAAGGAGCAGGTCCAGGTGGGCGGCAACGATCAGACCACCGCGCAGGCCGGTAGCCAGATCCTCGACCAGTTCGGCCGCAACCTCACGCAGGCCGCCCGCGACAACAAGCTCGACCCGGTGATCGGACGCGAGAAGGAGATCGAGCGCGTCATGCAGATCCTGTCGCGCCGCTCCAAGAACAACCCGGTCCTGATCGGTGAGCCCGGCGTCGGCAAGACCGCCGTCGTCGAGGGCCTCGCGCAGGCCATCGTCCGCGGCGACGTGCCCGAGACGCTGAAGGACAAGCAGCTCTACACGCTCGACCTCGGTTCGCTGATCGCCGGCTCCCGCTACCGCGGCGACTTCGAGGAGCGCCTGAAGAAGGTCACCAAGGAGATCCGCACCCGCGGCGACATCATCACGTTCATCGACGAGATCCACACCCTCGTGGGTGCCGGTGCCGCCGAGGGCGCGATCGACGCGGCCAGCATCCTGAAGCCGCTGCTCGCCCGCGGTGAGCTGCAGACCATCGGTGCGACCACGCTCGACGAGTACCGCAAGCACTTCGAGAAGGATGCCGCGCTCGAGCGCCGGTTCCAGCCCATCCAGGTGGCCGAGCCGTCGCTGCCCCACGCGATCAACATCCTCAAGGGTCTCCGCGACCGCTACGAGGCGCACCACAAGGTTTCCATCACCGACGGCGCGATCGTGGCCGCGGCGAACCTCGCCGACCGCTACATCCAGGACCGCTTCCTCCCGGACAAGGCCATCGACCTGATCGACGAGGCCGGCGCCCGCCTGCGCCTGTCGATCCTGTCGGCCCCGCCGGAGCTGCGCGAGTTCGACGACAAGATCGCCGCCGTCCGCTCCCAGAAGGAGGGCGCGATCGAGGACCAGGACTTCGAGAAGGCCGCCAGCCTGCGCGACGAGGAGAAGAACCTGCTCGGCGAGCGGCTCCGCCTCGAGAAGCAGTGGCGCTCGGGCGAGGTCAAGACCACGGCCGAGGTCGACGAGGGGCTCATCGCCGAGGTGCTGGCCCAGGCGACCGGCATCCCCGTGTTCAAGCTCACCGAAGAGGAGTCCGCGCGACTCGTCTACATGGAGAAGGCTCTGCACGAGCGCGTCATCGGTCAGGAGGAGGCCATCTCGGCTCTCTCGAAGACCATCCGACGCACCCGCGCCGGCCTGAAGGACCCGAAGCGTCCCTCCGGCTCGTTCATCTTCGCCGGCCCCACCGGTGTCGGTAAGACCGAGCTGGCCAAGGCGCTCGCCGAGTTCCTGTTCGACGACGAGTCGGCCATGATCTCGCTCGACATGTCGGAATACGGCGAGAAGCACACCGTCTCCCGGCTGTTCGGTGCCCCTCCCGGGTTCGTCGGCTTCGAAGAGGGCGGTCAGCTCACCGAGAAGGTCCGCCGCAAGCCGTTCAGCGTCGTGCTGTTCGACGAGATCGAGAAGGCGCACCCGGACATCTTCAACTCGCTGCTCCAGATCCTGGAGGAGGGACGTCTGACGGATGGTCAGGGTCGCGTGGTCGACTTCAAGAACACCGTGATCATCATGACCACCAACCTCGGTACCAAGGACATCTCCGGCGGCCCCGTCGGGTTCCAGATCGAGGGTGACCCGCAGACCGGTTACGACCGGATGCGCGGCAAGGTCTACGAAGAGCTGAAGAAGAACTTCAAGCCCGAGTTCCTGAACCGTGTCGACGAGATCATCGTCTTCCCGCAGCTGGACAAGAGCGAGCTCCTGCAGATCGTCGACCTGTTCATCAAGCGCCTGTCGACCCGTCTGCTCGACCGCGACATGACCATCGAGCTGGCTCTGCCGGCGAAGGAGCGGCTGATCGAGGTCGGGTTCGACCCGACGCTCGGCGCCCGTCCACTGCGCCGCGCTGTGCAGCACGAGATCGAGGACCGGCTGAGCGAGCGGATCCTGCACGGCGAGCTCAACGCGGGCGACCACGTCCACGTCGACTTCGCCGACGGCGAGTTCGTCTTCACGACCACGGCCCGCAAGGAGCCGATCGGTGCGGGGATCAACGCGACCGCCGCGATCGGCACCGGACCGGCCACGCCGGACCTGGCAGCGAACGAGTGATCTCGCTGAACTGACGTTCTGCGACAAGGGCCGGCCTCTTCGGAGGCCGGCCCTTTCGTCGTCTCGGTAGGGTGGAATCGTGAGTGGCGAGAGCGATCCAGGGTTCATCATCCGGCGTGCGCGGACGAGTGACGTCCCGCGCATCCAGGAGCTCGTGGAGCCGCTGGTGCAGCGCCGCATCCTCCTGGGCAAGGAGATGGTGACGCTGTACGAGTCCGTGCAGGAGTTCCGGGTCGCCCAGGACGCGTCGGGCGGGCTGATCGGCTGCGGCGCTCTGCACGTCATCTGGAGCGACCTGGGCGAGGTCCGCACCCTCGCGGTCGCGGACGAGTGGCTCGGGAAGGGGGTCGGTCGCGCGCTGCTCGGCCGACTCGAGGGGGATGCGCGCGAGCTCGGCCTCGACCGCCTGTTCTGCCTCACCTTCGAGGTCGACTTCTTCGCCCGCAACGGCTTCGAGGAGATGGGCGAGGGGAGCGTCGATCCTCAGGTGTATGCGGAGCTTCTGCGGTCGAACGATGAGGGCGTCGCGGAGTTCCTCGACCTCGCGCGGGTGAAGCCGAACACTCTGGGCAACACCCGCATGCTGAAGCATCTCTGAGCGCTCGCATCACGGCGGGCGCGCCTGCCCCGGGCGTAGGCGACGCGTGGTTATAGTGCGGGCATGTCGACGATCAAGAACCCGGTCGGCCCCCAGTCGAGCCGCGTGTACTGGCGCCGCCGACTCGTCGTTCTCCTCGGCGTCGTCGCCGTAGTGGTCGTGATCGTCCTCCTCTTCGTCCGGCCCGGCGCCTCGAACGGCGAGCCGGCCAAGCAGCACCCCGCCGGTGCGGCCACGAAGCCGCCGGCCGCAGCGACCAGCATCCCCACCGCGAGTGCTTCGGCCGACGGTCAGCCGTGCAAGCCGGCCGACATCAAGGTGGAGGCCGTCACCGACAAGGATGTCTACGCGCCCGGGGAGCTGCCCCAGCTCTCGGTCGCGCTGACGAACACCGGGTCGAAGTCGTGCACGATCGACGCGGGGACGGCGCAGCAGCTGTTCACGATCACGAGCGGCGCCGAGATCTACTGGAAGTCGACGGACTGCCAGACCGACAAGGTCGACGCGGAGGTGCTGCTGGCGCCGGCCAAGACCATCTCGTCGAAGACGCCGATCACGTGGGACCGGACGCGCTCGGACCCGTCCACGTGTCAGGCGAAGCGCGAGCAGGTTCCTGCCGCCGGCGCGTCGTACCACTTGGAGACGACCGTCTCGGGCATCAAGAGCGCGGAGACGAAGCAGTTCATCCTGCAGTGACGTCGGCCCCGCGGACGTAGGCGCCTTCGATCTCGCGCACTTCGACGCCCGCACCGTGGCGGGTGGCGGGGTTGCGTCGCGCGATGGTCAGAGCCGCTTCGAGGTCGGGTGCTTCGATGATGCCGATGCCCGCGATGATCTCTTTGCTCTCGGTGTAGGGCCCGTCGGTGATGCCGGTGCCGCGGACCGACCGCGCGGTGGCGGGGGAGGCGAGGGCGTAGGCGGCGCTGAGGGCGCCCGAGCGGATCAGCTCGGCGGAGTGCTCGTCGTGTTCGGCGAGCTCGGCCGCGTCATGGTCGATGGTGGGGTCGGAGAAGATGAAAATGGCGAACTGCGGCATGGTTGTTCCTTCCGGTGTGTGGATGTCGTCATCATCACGTCGTCCGAGGCTGCGGCTTTTCGACCGGATGGTCAGAACGCCGCGTCGAGTTCGCGTTCGCGGTCGGTCGATGCCGCGGCGAATGCGACGCGAAGCGCCTCGCGGATGGTCGCGCTGCGGTCGTCGACACGGGTGGTGAAGCCGAGCCGGGTGGCCTCCGCGGTGCGCTGCTTCCCGCTCACGACTGGGCGGATCTCGCCGGCGAGACTGATCTCGCCGAATGCCGCGAGCGTGTGGGGAATCGCGCGCTCGGTCGCCGCCGACGCGATCGCGAGCGCGATGGCAAGGTCGGCGCCGGGCTCGGTGAGCCGGACACCCCCGACGGTGGAGACGTAGACGTCTTTATCGCCGAGCCGGATGCCGGCCCGGCGTTCGAGGACCGCGAGCAGCATGGCCACGCGGGACGCATCCACGCCGTTCGTGACCCGTCGCGGATTGGGCGCGGTAGTGCCGACGACGAGCGCCTGGACCTCGACCGGCAGCGGCCGGCGGCCCTCCATGGCCACGGTCACGCAGGTGCCGGACACCGGGGTGGTGTTGCGGCTGAGGAACAGACCGCTCGGGTCCGGCACTTCGGCGATGCCGTCTCCGGCCATCTCGAAGCAGCCGACCTCGTCGGTCGGGCCGAAGCGGTTCTTCAGGGCACGGACGAACCGCAGCGCCGTCTGCCGGTCGCCTTCGAACTGGCACACCACATCCACCAGGTGCTCGAGGAGCCGCGGGCCGGCGATCGAGCCGTCTTTGGTGACGTGGCCGACGATGAGCACAGGCAGGTCGCGCTCTTTGGCGATCCGAATGAGGGCGCTGGCGACCTCGCGGACCTGACTGGGACCGCCGGCGAGGCCCTCGGTCGCGCTGTTGGAGACGGTCTGGACGGAGTCGACGATCACGAGCGACGGGTCGACCGCGTCGATCTGCGCGATGATCGTGGCGAGGTCGGTCTCGGAGGCCAGGTAGAGCTCGTCGTGCACCGCGCCGGTGCGCTCGGCGCGCATCCTGACCTGGCTCACGGACTCCTCAGCGCTCACGTAGAGCACCCGGTTGCGTGCTCGCGCCGCCCGCGATGCCACCTCGAGGAGGAGGGTGGACTTGCCCACGCCGGGTTCGCCGCTCAGCAGGATCGCAGCCCCCGGCACGATCCCTCCGCCGAGGACGCGGTCGAATTCGCCGATGCCGCTCGGGCGGCGGTTCGAGCCCTCGGTGGGCCGGATCTCGGCGATCGAGCGCGCCTCCCGCCCGGCGGCGATCGTCACGGGCTTGAGGGCGCGGAGGGCTCCCGTCGGCTGGGCGGTCTCGGCCACGGTGCCCCAGGCGTGGCACTCCGGGCAGCGGCCCACCCACTTGGCAGTGGACCACCCGCATTCGGAGCAGCGGTAGTTGACAGACGCCTTCGGCACGGCACCTCCTCGATCGAAATCCACACTACGGGGGGCCACCGTCATCGCAGGGAGGATCGCGGCCGGCTGTGCACATCCCGCCGGAGCCGTCGGCTGTGGGCACTTCTGCGTGTCGGTTCCCGCGTGCAGAATGGGCCGCATGGCTGACCGTACGTTCACCCTTCGCTCAGGCCGCGTGCTCGGGCTGTCCAGCTTCGGCGACGCCGACGCAGAGCGCCTGGTGGTCCTCTGCCACCCGGCGCCGGGTTCGTCGGGTTTCGATCCGGACCCCGACGCCTCCGCCGAGCGCCGTGCGCACATCGTGGCGCTCGACCGGCCCGGGTACGGCTCCAGCGACCCGTGGCCGCTCGGGACCTGGCCGAGCATCGTCCGGGCGGCCGACGACATCGCCGAGTACGTGCGCTCCGTCGTCGTCGCGGAGACGGTCATCGGAGTGACCCGGCCGCGGACGGTCGGCGTCGCGGGCTGGTCGGCCGGCGGCCGGGTGGCCCTGGCGCTGGCCGCGCGCCATCCCCAGCTCGTCGACCGGGTCGCCATCGTCGGCACGCCCGCACCGAATGAGGCGGTGCCGTGGATCGATCCGCAGCTGCAGGCGCTCTCGGACCAGTTGGGCGCGATGGCGCCCGATGAGGCGATGAGCCGGCTGGGCGGGATGCTGCAGCCGCAGGCCGACGCCGTCGCGGCCGCGGACGAGCCCGGCGACGTGCCGCTCGACCTTCTCGGCATCGGCGCGGTGGATGCGCAGGTCCTCGCGGGCCGAGGCGTCCACGACCGGCTCGGCCGGATGCTCAGGGACGCGTTCCGCCAGGGGACGTCGGGCGTGGCGGGCGACATCCTCAGCTACACCGCCCGTCCGTGGGGCTTCGAGCCGGGCGACGTCGCCGCCAAGACGCTGGTGATCGCCGGCCAGGCCGACGCCGTGGCCGGTCACGCCCATGCGGCCTGGTATCAGCGCGCGATTCCGGATGCGCGGATGGAGATGGTGCCCGGCGTCGGGCACCTGGCGATCGTGCCGACGTGGGGGCGCATCCTGTCGCATCTGGCGCCCGCGAACGTCACGCGCTGAGCGCCTCCTCCTGCTCCGTCCGTCCGTGGCGCGGGTACAGCTCGCGCGCCCGGGCGGTGACGGCGGGCAGGAACGCCGACGCCCACACCCGGTAGCCGTGGTCGTTGGGGTGGAAGAGGTCCTCGGCGAATTGGGTGAACGCGCCGCGCAGCCCCTGCCGCCGCATGGTGCCGTGCAGTGGGACCACTTCGAGGCCGCGGGCCCCTGCCTCTTCGCGCAGGATCCGGTTGCCCTCGGCGACCAGCCGCTCGTTCCAGGGCAGGTAGAAGTAGGGGAGGTCGGCGACGATCGCATGTTCGGGGAGCGCCGCGAACACCGCGCGCAGGCCTGCCCTGAACCGCTCGGGCTCGAACGCGGCGATGTCGTTGGCGCCGATGGAGACGGTCACGATGTCGGGCTGCAAGGTCGCAAAACGCGGCAGCTGGTCGGCGACCGCGAGGGCGACCGTCGCGCCGGAGACGGAGAGGTTAGCGACCCGGACCGACCGGCCGGTGACTGCCCGCAGGTGGTCGGCGATCACGCCGACGTAGCTGTTCTTCGGCGCCGAGGCGCCGATGCCCTGCGCCGCGCTGTCGCCGATGGCGACATACAGCAGCTCGCCCGGATCCTTCGCGGCGTCGCGCCACCACTTCGAGTGCACCGGAAGCAGTTCGTTGAGGCGCACGCGCCCCTCGGCGACGGACGCCCGCTTGGCCTGGACACGCTGCCACCCGACCGCGGCGAGCGCGCCGCTGACGATGAGGCCGGCCGCGGCGATGAGGATGCGGCGGAGAGCTTTCATGCACGGAAGAGTACCCCGAGCCACCGACCCGGCGATGGGCACGGACCCCGCTCCCGCCCGATTGGAGACAACCGCACGAATCGCGTACGATGGTCCGCGGTACCGTGTCCGAGCGGCCGAAGGTGCAACTCTCGAAAAGTTGTGTGGGTGAAAGCCCACCGTGGGTTCAAATCCCACCGGTACCGCCATCGTAAAGCCCCCGCGATCCCAATGTTTACAAGGGATCCGGGGGTTTTCGCTTTGCCAGGATTGGGCGTTTGACTACATTTTGACTACATCTGTCGCCTTCGCACGACAGAAAACGATTGGCTCTAGTTCTTCGCTGAGTCCATGGCAGTCGAAACCTTTTGGCCACGCGCGATCGCTTGAATGAGATCGGCAACGAGCTGCTGAAGCGCGTTGTTGTCGGTGATCATGTCGTTGTAGTCGTAATCTTCGCCGCTATGCACGAACCGGCTGCGCGCCTCATAACGGTCCTTGAAGAACTTCGCCGCCGATTGACCCTGGTATTCACCGTCAATGAATTCATGCACGAGCTGCCTGCACGCAGCAGAGATGCTCTGTTTTCGAGCCTCTCGGAGACGGCCAATAAGGATCGCCTGGTCCGACTGCGAGAGTTCTGATTACTGCACTTGAGAAATGAGGTCGGCGATCATGAGTTTCGCCGGATCCGAGGCACTCGCCTGGTCGCTGAGGCATTCGACAGCCGTGACCAGTAGGACGAGGCGAACCGACTGAATGTCAGCGAGCATAGAACTGTTGTAGAGGGTGCACGCGGCAAACAGGTCTTCGTTTAAGTCCGCATCCGCGGTAAAAGATTCAAAAAGATCGCGCTTGAACTGATCCAGGGGATATGCAGCGCTAAGAGAAGCGGTTACTGAAGCAAACTGCAGCGTCACATCCGGTCGATAGATGGTCATTCCCGTTGAAACAAAAGCAATTCGGCCCTCGGGTGAGTTGTACATGTCGGTCTTTCGATCACCAGCTGAACGTTGACCGCCTGTGCCAAAGTCGACCGTTGCGCCCGACACCACGCTGAATAGTGCAAGTGCATCGCGCCAACGTTTTGCTTCACGTTCCGCGTCTTTTCTCGATTCATATCCAAGGCCCTCAACCGTCATCATGTCCTGTCGGCTCAACGGCAGCCCCGGCGCCAAGCTGCGGATTGTTACGACTCCGTTGCCAGCCTTAGACAGCTGGATCGAATCACGGTCGGTGTCCAGGGTCCATCTCTCGCCTGTTCTGAAATCGATCCTGAATGCCCAGCTTGACCTCGTTGAAACCAATGACTCCATTTCGGGCCCCTCTCGCGCGGACGAGTGTGCGCACACTACATCCCCAAGGAGCCGGATGGCATCAGTATCGATTGTGAGGTTGACGAAGGGGGACGCCCGATGACTCGGCGGTGGGCGCGGCGATCCATCCGATTGCCCGCCTATCGTGCGACGGCCGCCCGAGAGGGCGTTAGTGTGACAGACGTTTTCCGTCGAGCTATCGGCATGATGGAAGCCATCGACCAGGAACTTCAAAGCGGCCGCGAGATCGTTTCCATCGATGCGTCAGGAGGTAAGACGCGTTTAGTTTTTCTATGACGGGCGCAACCGACAATGCTGGTGACTAGCAACAGCCGTTGAGGTCCGGCGCTTGCCACGCGGCGAGCACGGATGGGCTAGCCGGAGGGCTGGCCCATCTGTATTGAGCCAGGCCGCAGGTCGCGTGCTGCTTCGTTAGAGGTACCGCGTAGGCGTGCGCGTCCATCAACTGAGCGCAACGGACGAACGGCCCGCGGGTCCCCCGATCCGCGGGCCGTTCGCCGCCCCCCTTGTTTCCCCCGGGTATCGGTCAGCCGATCGACTCGACGTGGTTGCCGTGGACGCTGACGAGGTATCCGCCCATGAACGACCAACTCGGCCAGCCCGTGCGGTCGATCGACCAGAGCTTCTTGCCGGTCGCGAGGTCGTAGGCGGCGCCCGGCTCCGATTCGCCGACGTACGTGTACACGTTGGTCAGTCCGAACAGTTCGATGCGACCCGTGGACGCCGAGGGGAAGTTCCCGACCGCGGCGCCTGTGGCTCGGCTCAATTCGCAGTGATCGGCTCCGGACCAGAGCACGAAGGCGTCGTTGGCGGCATCGAGCATCGCCCGCTCCGGGCCGGATCCGCTCGTGATGCAAGTCGGTGTGGGCACACTCCACAGTTGATCGCCCGTCTGTTGGTCGAACAGGGTGATGGTTGCCCGGTCCGCGACGAAGAACTGGCCGGTATCGGGTGAGCCGAGCACCTGGTCGCCGGGCGCGGAGGCAGTGAAGATGAATCCACCGGGCGCCAGACTCTTCGTCCACACCGGACGTCCATCCAGCCCGAACCCCGTGATATCGGAGGACGTCCCTTCAGACGAATACGGCCGTCCCACCAGGATCTGACTCATCGGGCTGACCTGCTGGTCCAAGACGGGGGTCAGTTCGCCCGCCTCCACGTCGAGGAAGGAGGTCTGGTACGTGCCATTCGTCGAGCTCCAGCCCTGGGCGGTCACCACGGATGAGCCGGGCACCGGTTCGTTCAGGTACGATTCGACCTTCCCGAGAGAAGTCGACCACACCGGTTCGGCCGGGGCGGTCGGCCGCACGCGCGTGATCGTGTCCTCGACCTCCCGGCCGTCGGCGTCTCGCTTGCGGGTCAGAACAAGCACGTCACCGGAGTCGCCGGGCACCGCTTGCATGTCCATGTTGGGAGCGAAGTCGTCGCCGCCGGGGTGGAAGGTCGCGACGGTCTCTCCTGTCGCGAGATCGAGCACGTCGTGCGGGCCCGATGTGGGATCCGGGCCGACGAACACGGCCCGGCCGGAGGTGCCGAGCACTGTGAAGCCGGCCCGGTAGTCGAGTTTCTCCGGGGTGAAGCGCCACTCGCGCTGCCACAGCACGGTGCCGTTCGAGGTGTCGACCAGGGTGACGCCGTAGTCCTCCTCCTTTTGGCTGCCGCAGTCGCCGACCCCTTCGTACTCCTTCGGCCGCATGCCCGAGACCAGCACCGCGCGAGCGTCGCTCAGGGTGAAAGTGCGGATTCCGGTGCAGTCCGTCATGCCGGGCAGGTCGAGTGACCAGCGGGTCGTCGCCCGCAGGCTGTTGACGTCGTGGGGCTCGATGACGCCCGAGTCGACGAGCGGCGGGGCCGCCGGCGTCGGACTCGGCGTCGGAGTCGGAGTGGGCGTCGGCGTGACGATCCCGGTGGGCGTCGGGACGGGCGGGGGCGGGGTGTCGCCGCCGAGGTGGATGACGCCGGTGAGGGCGAGCGCGGCCGTCCCGCAGGCGAGCGCGATCGCGACTCCGGAGAGCAGGCTGGTGAGCAGGATCTGGAGGTGCTTGCGGCGGCGCGGCTCGTCGGCGACGGTGTCGATCAGCAGTTGCCGGATGGCGGCGCTGCGCTCCGGGGTGAAATCCGTGGTGCTCATCGTGCACCTCCTTCGAGAATCGTGGAGTTTGTATCGAGTTCGGCGGCGAGCGGTGAGGCCAGCTCGATGAGGCGTTTGCGGGCGCGGGAGAGGCGGGACTTGACGGTGCCCTCGGGCACGCCGAGTGCGTCGGCGGCCTCAGCGGTGGTCAGCCCCTCGAGCAGGCAGAGGGTGATGACGTCCTGGTCCTTCTGGGAGAGTTTCGAGAACGCTTCGCGGACCTCGTGGTCGCGGCCCGCGCCGTCGAGCGACTCGTCGACGGTCGGGGCATGGTCGGCCTGCGGGGCCGGGGCGGGCAGCTTCGCGAGGGCGGCGCGGTAGCGGCGCGTGCCGCGGGTGTGGTTGCGTACGGCGAAGTTGGTGGTGACCAGCAGCCAGCCGATGATCGAGCCCTCGACGAGCCGGACGGATTCGCGCTTGCGCCACGCCTCCAGGAAGACGACGGCCGTGACGTCCTCGGCGTCGTGCGGCTCGCGCACCAGCCTCAGCGCGTGGCCGAAGACGCGGTCGCGGTGACGGTCGAACAGCGACGCGAATGCGGGACCATCCCCGCCGCGTGCCGCCGACCAGGCCGCGGCCTCGTCGAAATCATCCCTGCTCATACCCTCTACTGTCCGGACCGGCCCGGATGGTTCCATTTTTCGGGGCACCGGGAAAACAACAGCATTCAGAAGCCATGGCAGCCTATCCGGATGCACGGATCGGAGCCCCCATGGAAAACCCCCGGATCCCTTCACAAGGGATCCGGGGGTTTTCCCGTGATACCGGTCGGGCGCTACAGCAACCCAGCGGTAACGGTCACCACGTGCACGGGGTGAGGGACTCCGCGGATGCCGAGAGCATCGCTGGGCCGCCGACGAGTGTGACCGTCGTGACGCCGAGGCGGGTGAAGTCGGCGAGCACACCACGCGGCACGCAGTCGTAGGGCGCCAGGTAGAGCGGCGAGGAGGTCGAGCCGGCCAGCGTCGTCGCCGACAGGGCGTCCGGGAAGCCGAAGCCGGTCGCGAGCAGCGCGGTGGTCGCGTGGGTGTAGGCGTCGGTGTTGACGGCCAGTGCCGTTCCATAGCGGTCCGAACCGGCGAGCCGAGTGACCATGTAGCCGGCGTCGGTCAGCGAGGCGACCATGCCGGTCGACATGGCGTCCGTGCCGCCGATCACCTTGACGTTCTTCGCCTTCAGAGACGACAGGAGCGACGCCGTCGCGGTGTCGACACGTGGCGCGTTCGCGTCGACCAGGAGGATCGGGGCGCCCTGAGCCCCGGCCGCGCCTCCGGCGGTGAGCGCGTCGGGGAAGGTGTTGCCCGAGGCCACGTACACCGTGCTCGCGGTGGTGAAAGCGCCCGAGACGAGCGCGCGGGAGGTGGCGAAGCGGTCATCTCCCGCCACACGCGCGACGGTCGCTCCGGGAACCGCAGCCCGCAGCTGGTCGAGCGCGGCGTCCCAGATGGGGAACGGACCGCCCACGACCAGGATCGACGACGGGTGGAGGCGTTGCACCTCGGCGACCACGTCGCCGGGCACTTCGTACGGCGTCGTCAACAGGAGCGGACCACCGCTCTTGGCAGCGGCAGGTCCCGCGGCGAGCGCGTCCGGGTAGTTGGCGCCCGAGGCGATGTAGACGACGGGCGCGGTACCCGGGAATTCCGCCTTCGACACGGCGACGGAGGTCGCGTAGCGGTCGCCGCCCGCGATGCGCCCGACACCGATCATGGGGCGGACGGACGTGGCCGTGGTTCCGGAGAGTGCCCTCTCAACGTGGACGGTGCCGGATGCGTTTACCGACCCGGTACCGGATGACCCCTGCGCTTCCACGTGTATCCCCGAGCATCCGGCGATCGCCACCGCCAGTGCCGCCGCGATGAGCAGCCCGAATGACTTGTTCATGGTGTTCCTTCCCCCTGCCGGACCACCCGGCTTCACTCCTTACTGTCCGGACGGGTCGGAATGGTTCCCTCCTGTCGCCGGGTCGTCAGCCCATACCGGCGGAGGCCTCCGGAGTGCCCTGCCGCGGACCGGCCTCATCCGGATGCAGCCGGGCACCGCTTCGCGATACCTGGATGACACCGAAGATCGCGATCACCCCCGCGACGACGAACACGAAACCCGCCCACAGCGGGGCGTGCGCGGCCTCGCCGAGAACCACCACGCCGATCGTGACCCCGACGATCGGATCGATCACCGTCAGCCCCGCGACCACCACGTCCGGGGACCCGGAGGAGTACGCCGTCTGGACGAAGTAGGTGCCCAGGACAGCCGCGGCCAGCAGGCCGAGCAGGCAGACCAGCGTGAGCCAGTCGGCCGGCACCAGACGGAAGTTCGCCTCGAAGATGGTCTGGATGCGGCCGATGAGCACCTTGGCGAGCGTCGCGACGAAGCCGAACAGCACGCCCGCTCCGACGACGTAGAAGATCCGGGTGAGACGCTTCCGCAGCAGCCCGAAGCAGACGCCGAAGGCGACGAGAACGACGGCCAGGATGATCACCACGGCGATCAGCTGCGGCTCCTGGATCGGCAGGGTGGTCGTCGTCAGAGCCGCGACCGCGACGAAGAGCCCGACGCCGACCACGCAGAGCGCCATCGCACGGATCGCGCGCCCATCCAGCTTCACCTTGGTGACGCGCGCGTTGAGGACCGCGGTGATCACCAGCGCCAGCGCGCCCAGCGGCTGGACCACCGTCAGGGGAGCGAGGAACAGGCTGAAGAGCTGGAACAGGATCGCCAGCCCCAGGCAGACGGTGCCCAGCAGCCAGGACGGCCGTTTCGCCAACGCGAGCAGTTGGCCGATGCCCAGGGTGCTCCGCTTTCGCTCACTCGGCTCCGCCTCCACCTTCGCCACACCGCGCTGCTGGAGCTGCGCGCCGACCGCCAGGAAGACGGAACCGACGAGCGCCACCGGTATCCCGAGGGACTGCGCCGGCGTCAAAGTCACCAGGTCGAGGCTCATGCGCCGAACGTACGCGCCGCGGCCGCGAAGTCGAGTCCGGCCCGTGCTGGACCGCTGAGGTCACCCGGCGACGACCGAGCAGTCGTCGTAGACGATCGAGCCCGTCGCCGACGTCTGGTTCGTCGAGTAGATCTGGGGCACCATCCGCTCGCCCGAGCGTTGGGCGGTTCCCGCCCAGGTGACCTTCGTCCAGGTGCCGGCGGGAAGCGAGGCGATGCTGGTCGACGGGAGGTGGACGTCGCTGCTGAAGTTCTGGGTGTACTCGAGGAACTCAGCCCGGATGTTCAGCCCGCTTGCGCTCGGGCGGACCCAGCACGATGCGGTGTAGACGGTCCCGGCGGCGGAGTTCGCGACGACGGTGTTCTGAGTAAGGCCGACCAGACCGGGTGACGCGGTGGGCGCGGTGACGCGAAGGGCGGAAACCCCGCCGTGCACGGGGGACGCGACCGTCGCGAGCGTGCCCGTGACGAACGCCTTCCAGCCTCCTGCTCCCGACTCGAATCCGGGGTCCGGGAGGAGCTGCGTGGGCGTCGGCGGCGGGGGAGGCGGCGGGGTCGTGGATGCGACCGGGCTGACGACGACGTCCGCCTGGGTGCCGTAGCCCGCCGCATTGATGGCGCGGACGGTGTACTGGAAGTGGAACCCGTTGGGCAGTCCTGTGACGGTCGCGCTGCGCGCAGTACTCGGCACCAGCGTCGTCGCGCCGGTGTTGCCGTTACGGATCTCGTACTGGGTGATCGGGAGGTTGCCGTCGCTCGCCGGGGGCGAGAACGAGATCACGCCGCCGCCGTCCGTCGAGACGGCCGAGACGGACGTGGGCGGGCTCGGCACGGTGTACG
This sequence comes from Leifsonia sp. fls2-241-R2A-40a, assembly GCF_030209575.1. NCBI lineage: Bacteria > Bacillati > Actinomycetota > Actinomycetes > Micrococcales > Microbacteriaceae > Leifsonia > Leifsonia sp. fls2-241-R2A-40a. Next base: position 2,095,248 of record NZ_JARVRS010000001.1, read on the forward strand.
GCGTCTGCGGTGTCCCGACCGTGAACGTCGAGGTGGCGGGGGCGCTGACGTTGCCGCTGGTGTCGACGGCCCAGACCGCCGCCGTGTACTGACCGGCGGTCAGCTTCGGCGATGTCGCCGAGGTCGCACTCCCGTCGGAGAGCGGGATACCGCCGAGGATGCTCACAGCGGAAGCAGGACCGGGCGACACCCTCGCGATGGTGTGAGCGACGTCGGACGACGCCGACGGCTTCCAGCTGATCGTGGGCGTTGACCCGGCACCTACTGTCACGCCGCTGGCAGCCGTCGGCGCGACCGCATCCGAACGCAGCTGCCAGAGCAGCGTGCCGGTCATCGGGTTGGAGTTGGGGAGTCCGGCGCAGCGCTCGGAGAAGGTGATCTTCGCCATCTCGACCAGGCCCAGCGCATCGACGATGAGGTTCTCGACGTCGATCGTCCCGGTCATCGGCGCGCCGCAGGAGTGGCTGTCCAATGTCACCTGGAAGCCGTACTGGGTCGTCGGCACCGGCCCGTCCCAGGGTGCGGTGGTGTGAACGCCGGACGTGATCGGGGGGCCGTTGCTGGCCGGCCCTCCGCCGGGCGGCGTGATGACGATCTGGGCGTTCTTGGACGCGTCGGTGGAGGCCGCCGTCCAGGCGTACCCGCCGTAGAAGGTCGACTCCGCGACGATGTAGGGGCCGTTCGCGTACGTGTTGGTGGCGCCGAGATCCAGGGGGTCGGCACCGGAGGTGGTGATAGACGACGTCCCGATCGCTGCCGCTCCGGTCAGGGCGACCGACTGCGTAGAACCGCCGACGGCGATGTGCATCGTGGCGGTCCGCGGTCCGGCGGTTTTGGGCGAGAATCCGACTTTCCACGAGCATGTCGCCCCGGCAGCGAGGCTGCTGCCGCAGGTGCTGTGGGACGCCGTGAAGTCGGCGGCGCCCGTACCGGCGAACGCCGGAGCGCCGAGGGAGATCGTGGACGACGTGGTGTTGTGCACCCACTCGGCTTGCTGAGCGGGCACGCTGGAGAAGCCGATCGGCGTGGCCGGGAAGGCGAGCGTCCGTGCGCCCAGATCGACGCCGCCCGGGTGCGGCTCGTTCATGCTGACCTCGCCGATGCCCTGCAGCACGAGGTCGAAGGTGTAGAGCTGGCCGATGCTGTTCCACTGCAGGTCGCGGATGTCGAGCTCTCCGGTGAACCCGCTCGTGGAACCGCCGGCGTCGAGGCGCACCTGCGGCTGGGCGCTGTCGGACTGGTTTCCGTTGACGACGGCGTAGTCGCCCATCCGCAGCGGTTGCCCCGGGGGTGGTGTGACCGTCACGGAGACGGCGGACGTCCCGACCGAAATGCCCCGCGAGAGGGTGCCGTAGTACAACTTCGCCGCACCGTTGTCGCCGAACTGGAAGGCGGGCTGGGAGGACTGATCGACGCCGAACTTGATCGAGAGGACCGGCGGCACGGTTCCGGCCTGCGCACTGGTCGCGGTCAGCGCGGTCGCTATCAACGACAGCGCTCCGACCACCGCCGCGATCGCCGCCGTGTGCGCCGTTCTCCGCATACCGCCCCCAACGCTCGATGCCAGGGGCGCCAACGCGCACCCGGCCGCGAGGTTACGCCGGCGGGCACTCGTGCACAAGAGTTATGAGTAAATCTCATCGAGACCGTACCCGGATGCTCAGCGACGGCGGACCGCGTAGCGATGCTCGGGGCGCCCGGTTGCGCCGTAACGCAGCTCCAGGCGGAGGACGTCGCTCTGCTCCAGCTGGGTGAGCGCGCGCTGGGCGGTCGCACGGCTGATGCCGACCGCCGCCGCGATCTCGCTGGCCGAGCTGCTGTCCGCGCCGGCGGCGACTGCGTCGTAGACCGCCTGGAGTGTCGGCGCCAAGCGGCGGAGGGCTTCCGTCTGGCCGCCGGGCGGCGACCGGAGCAGGTCGAAGACACGGTCCACATCCTGTTGCGTCGCCTCGGCAGGGAAGGCGGCGAGGTCGTCGTGCGCCTTGCGGAAGGCGGTGAGCCGCCCGGAGAGCTCGGCGAAGCCGAAGGGCTTGACGAGGTAGTGCAGCGCTCCGAGCTGGACCGCGAGCTTGACCGTCGGGATGTCGTTCGCCGCCGAGATCACGATGACGGCGGGAGGGGCCGGATCGGCGAGGAGGCGTCGCACCACCTCCAGGCCGTCGCCGTCGGGAAGGTAGATGTCGATCAGTACGAGGTCCGGGCGCAGCGACTCGGCCAGGTCGATGGCCTCAGCGGCCGTGTGCGCTTGCCCAGCCACGCGGAAGCCGGGCACGGCCTGGACGAAGCCGACGTGGACGCTGGCCACACGGAAGTCGTCGTCGACGACCAGCACGGAGAGCGGGGCGCCGTTCACGAGCGGACCCCCGCCGTCGTCGTGGTGCTGGGAAGCACGACCTCGAACGTCGCGCCGCCGTCCCCGGAGACGGTCACCGTCCCGCCCAGCTTTGTGACCGTCGAGTGCACGAGTGAGAGCCCGAGGCCGCTGTGACGGACGAGCGACCCGCGCTTGGTGGTGTAGCCGTTCTCGAAGATCCGGGGGATCTCGGCGCTCGGGACGCCCGGGCCGTTGTCGGAGACGCGGAGGGTCAGCGCGCTCGCCGTCTCGATGATGCTGATGACGACCCGGCGGGGGGCTGTGGCGGACGCCAGGGCGTCGAAGGCGTTGTCGATCAGGTTGCCCAGGATGGTCGTGAGGGCCTGGACCCGGTCAGGCGTTTCGCCGAGGTCGGTGTCCGGGGAGATGACCAGTTCGATGCCGCGCTCGTTCGCTTCGGCAGCCTTTCCGAGGAGCAGGCCGATGACCATGGGGGCGCCGATGTGCGTGCGCAGTGTGTTGTCCAGGTCGGCGGTCGTCCCGCGGATCTCCGTCAGATACTGACGAGCCTCCTCAGTGCGACCCAGTTCGAGCAGACCCGAGAGCGCATGCATCCGGTTGGAGAACTCGTGCTGCTGGGCGCGGATCGACTCGGTGAAGCTGCGCTCGCCGTCGAGCTCGCGGGTCAGGCCGGTGAGCTCGGTGCGGTCCTGGAGGGTGAACACCGCCCCGTGTGCGCGTCCGGCGAGGGAGACGGGCATGCGGTTGATGACGAGCACGTGCTCGTCGGTGACCACGATCGCGTCCTTCACCTCCGTCGTCCCGGTGAGCGTGTCGCGGATCGGACTGGCCGCGAGCACGTCGTCCAGGCGGCGGCCGCGGGCGCCCTCCGGGAGGCGGAGCAGTCGCTGGGCCTCGTCGTTGACCACGGTGATCCGGCCGGCCGGGTCGATGGCGATGACGCCCTCCCGGATGCCGTGGAGGGTCGCTTCCCGCTCCTGCAGCAGCCGCGCGATCTCATCCAGTTCGAGGCCGAACGTGCGGCGCTTGAGAAGGCTGGCCAGCGCGAACGACGCGAGCGCGCCGATGGCCAGCACCAGTGCGAACCACAGTGCGTACGAGGGGAGCTCGTTCAGCAGTTCGCCCGAGACGCTGCTCTCGCGGATCCCGACGGACACTTCGCCGATCACCCGGTCGCCCGTCCCGAACATCGGGACGCGGGCGTTCGCGTTGACGCCGGTGGCTCCGCTGTCGGTTCCCAGGTGCACCTTGCCGTCACGCGCGACGATCGGCTCGGAGACCTTCTTGCCGATGAGGGATGGATCCGGGTGGGTGTGCCGCACCCGGTTCAGGTCGATGACGACGACATAGGCGGCGCCCGTGCGGTTCGCGGTCTGCGACGCGAGCGACTGCATCGTCGCCTCGCACCCGGCGGAGGGGGTCGTCATGCACGACTGGATGGCGGGCATGCCCGCGAACGTCTGGGCGATCCCCGCCGCCCTCGCCTGGTAGTCCGCATCGAGGTTCGCGCGGGCGGTCTGCGCGAACAGTACGAAGCCGATGACCATCGAGGCGGTCAGGATCGCCACCTGAGCCAGGAGTATCTGGCTCGACAGTCGTCGGATCCGTCGTCGCATCACAGGAAATCATGTCACCCGGCGACGGCCGCCGCCTGTGAGCACAACGCGCAGAACCCGAGTGAACGCGCAGAACGGAGCGAATGGCGCACAAGCGCGACGCGCACACCGTCTCGGGGCGAGCATCGGTTCTCGACACACCCGCAAGACAGAGAGGTCTTTCGACATGGGCGACCAGCGACCCCACCACACGACGGGCTCACCGGGGGCGGAGCAACCGGCCGGCATCGAGATCGTCGGCTTGACCAAACGGTTCCTCACCCCCAAGGGCGACACCTTCACCGCCATCCACGACGTCACGCTGACCGTGGAGCCCGGGCAGTTCTGCGCCATCGTCGGCCCGACCGGCTGCGGCAAGTCCACGACGCTCGCCCAGGTGTCCGGCCTGGAACGGCCGAGCGCAGGAACGGTGAGCGTCGGCGGACGCATCGTCGAGGGCATCACCAGCGGCGTGAGCTACATGTTCCAGGCCGACTCCCTGTTCCCCTGGAAGACGGTCCTCGGGAACGTGATGATCGGGCCCGTGCTCGTCGGCACGCCCAAGAAGGAGGCGGAGGCGCTCGCCATGGACTGGCTGCGCCGCGTCGGGCTCGCCGGCTTCGAGGACCGCTACCCGCACCAGCTCTCCGGCGGGATGCGCAAGCGCGTCGCGATGGCGGCCTCGCTGATCAACAACCCGCGCATCCTCCTCATGGACGAGCCGTTCGGCGCGCTCGACGTGCAGACCAAGGCGATCATGCAGACCGAGCTGCTCGGCCTGTGGGAGGAGCTGCGGCCGTCGGTGCTGTTCATCACGCACGACCTCGACGAGGCCGTCGCGCTCTCGGACCGGGTCGTCATCATGACCAGCAGCCCGGGCACCGTCAAGGACGTCTTCGACGTCGACCTGCCCCGCCCCCGCGGCGACGTGCAGGAGATCCGCCACGAGGAGCGCTTCCTCGAGATCCAGGGCCGCATCTGGGAGTCGCTGCGCGACGAAGTGACGCGGGCCTACCAGCAGACGGCAGGGGCGGCGGCGTGAGCACCATGACCAGTACATCCAGAACCACCACGACCAGCCCGCCGGCCACCGCGGAGTCCGCCGGACAGCGGCACGAGATCGAGCTGCAGCTCGCCGGCCGGCGCGCTCGCCGGCGTCGCACCGCGTGGGTGTGGGTCGGCCGCATCGGGGTCGCCGTCTTCGTCATCGGCGGCTGGCAGTGGTTCACCTCCGCCGGCTGGGTCGACAAGTTCTTCTACGGACAGCCGTCCGGTATCTGGGACAGCCTGGTCCGTCTGTTCACTCAGGGGACCGCGTTCGGGACCATCTGGGAGAACCTCTGGATCACCGTCCAGGAGGCGTTCCTCGGCTTCATCGCCGGAACCATCGCGGGTGTCGTCATCGGCATCCTGTTCGGCTCCAACCGCTACCTCGCGTCGGTGTTCGGCCCGTACATCAAGATCGTCAACTCGATTCCGCGCATCGTCCTCGGGTCGATCTTCATCGTCGCGTTCGGGCTCGGCGTCCTCCCGAAGGTGCTCCTCGCCGCGGTGCTCGTGTTCTTCGTCGTGTTCTTCAACGCCTTCCAGGGTGTTCGGGAGGTCGACCAGAACCTGATCGCCAACGTGCGAGTGCTGGGCGCATCCCCGTTCCAGGTGGCGCGTCACGTCACCATCCCGTCGGCGATGACGTGGATCATCGCGAGCCTGCACACCGCGTTCGGCTTCGCCATCATCGGCGCGCTCGTGGCCGAAGTCCTCGGGGCGCAGCACGGCATCGGCCTCATCATCAGCCAATCGCAGGGCAATTTCGACCCGAACACCGTGTTCGCCTGCATGGTGATCGTCGCCGTCGTGACCCTGATCGCCGAGTACCTGATCACCCTCCTCGAGAAGGCCCTGCTGAAGTGGCGGCCGCCGAGCCGCTCCGAATCGGCCCAGGCCATCTGATCCCCGGCCTCGCGCCGACCCCGAACCTGCAACGACGCAGACCGCCGGCTCGCCGGCACCACGAAAGGAACATCCACATGAAGAAGCGCACCATCGGTGTCATCGCGGCGGCGGGGATCGTCGCCCTGGCACTGTCCGCCTGCAGCTCGGGTGCCGGAGGCGCGGCATCCTCCGGCGGCAGCTCGGACAGCGCGTCGATGCCGACCGTCAAGATGATGGTCGGCGGGATCGACAAGCAGATCTACCTCCCGTACCAGCTCGCCCAGAGCCTCGGCTTCTACAAGAAGTACGGCGTGAACATGGAGCTGTCGACCGAGCAGAACGGCGGCGTCGGCGCCGAGGAGGCCATGGCGTCCGGCCAGGTCGACATGGCCGGAGCCTGGTACATCCACACCGTCGACTTCCAGTCGAAGGGCAAGAAGGTCGTCAACCTCGTCCAGCTCTCCGGTGCCCCGGGCGAGCGGGTCATGTGCAGCCCGAAGGCGGGCGTCAACTCGGCCGCCGACTTCAAGGGCAAGAACATGGGCGTCACCGATCTCGGTTCCGGCACCGACGAGCTGACCCAGTTCCTCGCCGCGAAGGCCGGGGTCGACAAGAAGCAGTACAACACCATCGCCGTCCACGCCGGTTCGACCGCCATCGCGGCCATCCAGCGCGGTTCGGCGGACTGCGTGATGACCACCCAGCCGACGGTCGGCGCTCTCACCTCGCAGAAGCTCGCCGTCACCGGCGTTGATCTCGCTACCACGAAGGGGGCGACCAAGGCCCTCGGCGGCGCGTGGCCCGCGGCCGGCCTGCTCGCCAACGAGAGCTGGGTGAAGAGCCACGAGGATGCCGCCCAGAAGGTCGTCGACGCGCTCGTCGCCACGATGCACTGGATCTCCACGCACAGCGCGGCCGACATCGCGAACAAGCTGCCCCAGGACTTCGTGCAGAACAGCACGATCACCAAGCAGCAGTACATCGACGGCCTCACCACCGACAAGGGGCAGTTCCTCCCGGACGGCATCATGCCGGCGGGCGGCCCGAAGGTGATCTTCGACATGGAGAAGACCCTCGGCGTCGACACCTCGAACGTGAAGATCTCGGACACGTTCACGAACAAGTACGCGGACGCGGCCCTCAAACTCGAGGGTCTCACCGCCACCACCAAGCCGGCCGGCGCGAACGGCTGATCCCAAGCCAGGGGGACCGGCCCGTTCCAACCATCCACACGGGCCGGTCCTCCTCGTCGTCCTTCTCCTCGTCGACGCCTTCGGAATCGCCGCATCTTAGAGGCCTCTTAGCGGTCGAGGGGGATAGTGGGCTCCATGATCGCGCACGCCTCCATCCCGTTCCTCGACGCCTCGAGTTGGCTGCACGCCTTCGGACCCTGGGTGCTCGTCGGGATCGCCGTCGTGATCTTCATCGAGTCCGGGGTCCTGTTCCCCTTCCTGCCAGGGGATTCGCTGCTGATCACCGCGGCCATCCTCGCGCCGCAACTCGGCATCCAGGTCTGGCAGATCGCCGTCGTCGCCGTGGTCGCCGCCTTCCTCGGCGACCAGACCGGGTACTGGATCGGCAAGCGATTCGGGCGGGGGCTGTTCAAGCCCGACGCCCGCGTGCTGAAGACGGAACGTCTGAAGGCCGCGGAGGCGTTCTTCGCCAAGTACGGGGGACCGTCGCTGGTGCTCGGACGCTTCGTGCCCTTCGTCCGCACCTACGTGCCGCTTTCCGCCGGGATCGCGGCGATGCCCTACCGCCGCTTCCTGCTGTGGAACGCCCTGGGCGGCGTGAGTTGGGTGATCGTGATGGTCGTCGTGGGCGTGCTGCTCGGAGGGATCCCGTTCATCGCGAACAACATCGACGTGCTGATGATCGTCGTCGTGGTGCTCTCGATCGCGCCGATCGCCATCAGCGCGCTCCGCCGGCGTCGCGTGCGAGCCCGAACCAGCCAGGAGTAGTGCGGCCGGGTCGGGCTGCACACCGGCTGTCCGTACGTTCAGCAGCCGCTATGGTCAGCTAAAGACGGAAATCAGGGACGCCGGTGGAAGCGTTCGGATTTCGACCGGGAGGTGATCATGACCGTGCCACCTTCTCAGCCGGCCCGACGAATCACTCGCGCTTCGAGGGCGGTTCTGAGCCGCCTGGTGCGAGTGCTGATGATCGTGGGCAGCTCGCTCAACGGGTCGCGCTCAGGCGACGAGCAAGCGCGCGCTCTGTACGAACGCCGGGACCGGGACTACAGGCCCTGAAAGGCCCCGCGCCGGACGCGGGCACCCTCTGCTCACTCACTGGTCCTCCATCCGCAGCTGATCCCGCCGGCCCGCTCGTCGACCGAGCACCCATCCGAGGACGCCCGCGACCAGCAGGAGACCGGCGATCACGCACAGGGCGCCGGTCGCCCGCCTCGGCGTCAGTGGATACATGCCGCTGAAGGAGAAGGTCTCGCCACTCAGAGGCGCGTAGGCGGTCCAGCCGAATGTGCCGAATGTGACGGGCGCGAACAGCAGCACTCCGGCGCCTACCAACACCAAGATGGCCGCTGCACCGAGCACGACCCACATCCACAATCTCGCCCGCATGCGCTCACGTTATCGACATCGGGGTCGGGATCGCTCAAGCCTTCTCTGAGCGGTCAGCGTCGAATCCAGTTCACCGCAGACAGCCCGGCATTCGAGAACCTGACCGAATAGAGGAGTGCAAGAAGCGCCATCAGCGGAAGCCCACCCGCGAGCGGCCACGGTGGCGTACCGGCCGGTAGGAGGAGGAGTGCGGCGAGCGTGGCGGCGAGCACATAGGCGAACACCGCCACGAGAATGATTCCGATGGTGATGTCGCGGCGCTGTGCTGCCACGTTCTCTTGTGGTTCTGCCAACCGCTGCAGATACCCAGCAAGTCGTTTGCGGAAGACGATCACAGCGGTCGCGACGATGACGACCCAGGCTGCGCATATCAGCACGACGGCGCGGCTATCCCAAAAAGGCACTCTCGATTCCCCCTAGTCGTCCGCGTCGAGTTGGTCAGACGGGTCGCGGCGCGTCGTCGTCATGGCCGTCATCGTATCGATGTGATCAAAGTGCAGGGGTGGCTCTCCTGGCGGCGCGAGGTGAAGGATGACAAGACCTACTTCAACGTCTCGATCAACGAGCCAGAGGTCGCCGACCACGAACCCGCAGGGCCGAGCCGCGGTGGGCGGACGAGCCACCGGCGGAGCCGTGCGGCACAGGCGAGCCGCCGCGGGATGACGGCGGGGTGCCGTTCTGATGGCGCGGCACGGACCCGCGAACGGCGGCGTTACAGCGGCGTCGACGCCTCGCCGCGGCGAAAATACCAGGAGACCCGGTGCAACGCCTGCTGCACGACCCCCTCCGGCTGCGGCCGGAACTTCATCTGCGACTGCCACAAGACGGCCGAGGTGCCCGCATGAGCGCCCTAGTTGAGGTAAGAGTCCACCTCCCACTTCGGCGTCCTCACACGTTGCGTGTGAATGCCGCGTGCGTCCGTCCAAGTGACGAGGCCGTCCCACCGGCTGTTGTCGGGCGGCAGCTGGATCGGCTTGATCTCGTCCGCGGAGACGACGTCGAAGGTGTTGCCTCCCGAGCCGCCGCCCTTTTGCGTCAGTTTCAGCTTGACGGCTACAGCGTCAGTCGTGCCGCGGTTGTGCAGCCCGAACGGCTTCTCGGGGCGGTAGTTCTTCTCGGCGGTCAGATGCTCCGTGAATTGACCGCTCCGCAACCAGTCCGTGTAGACCTCGAAACGCCACGGCCGCCAGCGCAGCCATATCGCCTGGTAGATAACCGTGGCGAGCTCGCGCCCCTTCTCGATCGCTGTGAACATCGCCACGACGCCGACGGCGAAGCCCCCGATCGCGCCCCACAACCACTCCATGACCGAATCCTAGTGAGGAGCACCCAATGCCCCCGGACTACCGAGTAGTCGCCGCCGTGCCCGTAATCCGCGGATTCATCACCCGAGAAGAGGCGGACGCGTTGGAGACGAACCCGTCTTTCAGAGCTCGGACAGCGCTAGACCGCGGAGAGGAACGGGCCGCGTCAACCACCCGGCTCACACGTCGCGGGCGAAGAGGTCTTCCCACGTTTCCCGGCGGATGACGGCCCGCGCCTCGCCGTCGCGCGCGAAGACCACGGGCGGGCGTCGGTAGCCGTTGTAGTTGTTCGCCATGGTGTGCGTGTAGGCGCCCGTGGCGGGGACGGCGAGGAGGTCGCCGACCCGCGCGGCCGGGAGCCGGAGCGGATCGATGAGCACATCCCCCGATTCGCAGTGCCGCCCCACCACTACGACGTCCTCCGCGTCCGCTTCGTGCATGCGGCCGGCGAGGACTGCCTCGTAGCGCTGCTGGAACAGTGCCGCCTCCAGGTTGTCGCCCATGCCGCCGTCGACGGCGACGAAGTTCCGGGCGTCTCGTTTCACGGTGGTGACGGTGTACAGCGTGAAGGCCGACTGGTTGACCATGCTGCGGCCGGGCTCCAGGATGATCTCCGCGTCCGCCGGGAGGTGTTCGCGGGCGGCCGCCAGCAGCGCTTCCACGTACTCGTCGACGGTCGCCGGCCGGTCGGCGAGGGTGTACCGGGCTCCCAAGCCGCCGCCGAGGTCGTAGACGGCGAACGTGCCGAGCGCCGCCAACGGCGCGACGGCCGCGGCTAGCTCCGCCGGATCCATGATCTGCGAACCGACGTGGGCGTGCACTCCCCGCATGTCGAGAAGCGGGCTCGCCTCGATCCGGGCGATGAGGAGTCGGGCGGCCTCGGCCGTCAGGCCGAACTTGGACCCCACCTGCCCGGTCTGCACGTGCGGGTGGGTGGAGGAGACCACGCCGGGGATGACACGGACGAGCACGGCCTGCGTGCGCCCCGGCTGGACCAGCTGCTCGAGCCGGTCGACGTCGTCTTCGTTGTCCACGACGACGAGGCCGACACCGGCTTCGACCGCGATCCGCAGCTCCTCGGTGGTCTTGGCGTTGCCGTGCATGACGATGAGTGCGGGGTCCACTCCCGCGCGCAGGGCGCTCAGGATCTCACCCCCGCCCGCGACGTCCAGGCCGAGCCCCTCCTCCACCATCACGCGCTGAACCGCGGTCGCCGGGAAGGCCTTCGAGGCGAAGACGACGCGCGCGTTCGCCCGGCGTGACGTGAGGGCCGTGCGGTACTCGCTCGCCCTCGCCCGCAGGCAGCGCTCGTCGACGACGATCGCGGGAGTGCCGAAGTCCCGCGCGAGGTCGTCCACCCGGCACCCGGCGATCACCAGCGTGCCGTCGGGATCGACGGCCGTCCCGGTGGGGAAGAGGTCGAGGAGGGGATGTGGCATGGCTGCGCCCTTCGGTCGGATGGGATCGGCGGTGGAGGTAGGCTCGGTGGGCCGGCTGGTGGTGCCGGAGGTCAGTCCTGCTCCCAGCCCGCGACGCCGTGCGGGACGACGATGACCGGAACGGGCGAGTGACGGACGATCTTCGCCGCATGCGAGCCGAGGAACACGCGGGCGATCGGCCCGAGCGTGCTCGAGCCGACCACCAGGACCTCCCCGGGCTCCCACCCGATGTCCGCGATCGCCGACTCCCACGTCACACCCATGCCCACGACGACACCGGAGACGGTGGGGGCGTCCTCGAGTTCGGTGACCTGGCGCACCACCGAAGCCGCGTGCCGTTCGATGTCGGCCGACCACGTGTCCGCGATCGGCAGTTCGGCGTCGAGTCCCGCGCCCGATGTCCCGGAGTCCCGGGGCACGACGGCGAAGGAGGCGACGCGCAGCTCCGCGCCCATCGCCGACGCGACGCCCGCCGCGCCGAGCACGAGGCCGGCCGATGCGCCCGTGCCCCGGTACGCGGCCGTCACCCGGCTCACACGCGCACCCTCGTCGGCGCGGTACCCGCGAGGCGCGATCGCGACCGGGAGCGGCGACGCGTGCAGCAGGGTGTCGCTCTCGGCGCCGAGCGCGATGCGCCCCGGTTGACCCCCGGCTCCGGAGCCGACGACGATCAGGGACGCCTCGCGCTGCTCGGCGAGCTCCACGAGGCCGCGCCTGGCCGACTGCGCCTCGTGCAGGAGGTACTCGGCGGCGATCGAACCGCCGAGCACGGCGGCGGCGTGGTCGAGGGCGCTGTCGGCGTTGTCCCGGGTGTACCCGCGCCACTCAGCGTCCGCTCCGCCCGCCGTCGACGGCCACGCAGGGGGGATGACGGCGGCCACGATGAGATCCGAGCCGGAGGAGCGGGCGAGCATCGCGGCGAGGTGCAGCGCGGATGCGGAGCGGTGTGCGGGGTCCACCCCGACGACGATGCTCATCTCCGGTTCGCCTTCCTGCGGGCAGCCGCGTCACTGATCTCGCTCTTGCTGGGCTGGGCGAAGTTGCTCGTGTACGGAGGCTCCTCCCCGGCGACCGGCCGCCCGGTCTGCAGCGCGGAATGCTTCCGGCCGTAGAACCAGTAGAAGACGAGGAAGACGGCGGTCCAGATCACGAACACGACGATCGTGATCACGCGCAGCTGGGTGATGATCGCGATACAGCCCACGATCGACAGGATCGGGATGGTCCAGCCGAGTGGGAGGCGGAAGCCGCGCTCCAGCTCCGGCTCGCGCACGCGCAGGATGATGACGCCGAGCGAGACCACGAGGAAGGCGACGAGCGTGCCGATGCTCGTCATCTCGGCGAGGAAGTCGATCGGGACGACGGCGGCGAGGATGCTCGTAGCGATCATGACGATGACGGTGTTGCGCACCGGCGTCATCGTCCGCGGGTTGACCTTCGCGAAGACCGGCGGGATCATCCCGTCCCGCGACATCGCGAACAGGATGCGCGTCTGCCCGTACAGGACGACGAGCGTGACGGAGAAGATGGAGATGATCGCGCCGATCGCCACGACGGTCCCCGGCCACGTGGAGCCGATGATGTTCTGCAGGATCGCGGCGAGTCCGGCATCCTGGTTCGCGAACTTCTCCGGCGCCTGGGCGCCGAGGGCGGCGAGGCTGGTGGCGACGTAGAGCACGATGATGATCAGCAGCGCGAAGATGATCGCGAGCGGGAGGTTCCGTTTCGGGTTCTTGGCCTCCTCACCGGCCGTCGACACGGCGTCGAGACCGACGAACGAGAAGAAGATGATTCCGGCGCCGCCCACGATGCCCGCGAATCCGGCCGGCGCGAAGTTGTGGAAGTGGTCGGTGTTCCAGCCGGTGAAGGCGACGGCGCAGAAGAACACGACGACGGCGATCTTGATGACGACCATGATGCTGTTGACCGTCGTGGACTCGCGCGCTCCGCGCAGCAGGAGCAGCGAGCACAGCACGATGACGATCACGGCGGGCACGTTGACGATGCCGCCCTGCTCCGGCGCCTGCGAGAGCTGCACCGGGAGCTGCCAGCCGACGAGATTCTGGAGCAGCTGGTTGACGTACTGCGACCAGCCGACGGCGACGGCGGCGGTGGAAACCCCGTATTCCAGCAGCAGGCACGCCCCGACCGCCATCGCCGTCCCTTCGCCGAGCGTCGCGTACGCGTACGAATAGGTCGAACCGGAGACAGGGACGGCGCCCGCCATCTCGGCATAGCAGAGCGCGGTGAGCCCGGCGACGACGCCGCCGATGACGAACGACCAGATCACCGCCGGCCCGGCGACGGGGACCGCCTGCGACAGGATGAAGAAGATTCCTGTGCCGAGCGTTCCGCCGACGCCGATCATGGTCAGCGAGAACAGGCCGATGCTGCGTTTCAGCTGCACCTCACCCGCCGCGGGCGGCGTCGTCGGTTTTCTGCGCAGCAGCTGCTGGGCGATGGTGGGCATACCAGTCTCCTTTGAATGGTGGGGGATCAGGGGGTGACGGTCACCCGGAACCGCTCGACCCCCGGGTCGGCCGCGCCGCGCACATACCCGGACGGGGACGCGGCGACCGCGTGCAGGAAGGCCACGGTCTGCGCCGTGATCTCCTCGCCGGGGATCAGGTTCGGGATCCCGGGCGGGTAGGCGGCGAGCGTGTCGGCGGAGATGCGCCCGACGGCTTCCGCCGCCGGGACGAGCTCGGTCTCGGCGAAGAACGCGTCGCGCGGGAGGATGCGCAGGGGGCCGGACTCGGGCAGCGCGGGGAAGGCGTCCGTCCTGCCACTCGCCCGCTCGGCGCCGGCCTCCGGCGAGTCCGCCGCCGCGACGAGCGCTCGGTGCGCCCGGCCGACATCCGGCGTCTTGCCCGCGCCGATGAGCGCGACGAGGGTGGTCACCGTCGACATCTCGAAGAAGATCCCGTCGGCGTCGATGAGACGCTGACGCAGCCAGTGGCCGCTGACCCCGGTGCCCGACACGTCGATCGCGACCCGCAACGGGTCGACGGCCACGATGTCGTCGAACGCGCCGAACCCGTCGCTGAGGACGCCGAAGCGCGGGTCGGACCGGAGGGCTTCGCGGAACGAGTCGGCGACGGTGATCGACCGGCCGATCAGCTCCGCACCGGTGGCGAGGGAGTGCCGGGCGATATCGAGCGAGGCCTGCAGCAGCGCGGAGGTGGAGGTCGAGGCGGTGATCGAGACGGCTCGTTCGACGAGCGGCTCGAGCGCATCGGCGAACGGGCCGTCGCCGAGGTGCAGCATGGCGGACTGCGTGAGCGAGCCGCCCAGCTTGTGGGTGCTCGAGATCACCAGATCCGCGCCCAGCCGCGCCGGCGACTCGGGGAGATCGGGATGGAACCCGAAGTGCGGCCCCCACGCGCCGTCGACGATCAGCGGCGCGCCGTGTGCGTGCGCCACCCGCGCCAGACCGGCGACATCGGCGACAGCGCCGAAGTAGCTGGGGGAGACGATGTACACCGCGTCTGACGGATGCCCGGCGCTCGCCGCCGCGGTCAGCGCCTCGTCGAGGGCGGCCGGCGAGACGCCGTGCGCGACGCCGTGATGAGAGTCCAGCGACGGAAGGACGAACGAGGGCGCGAGGCCCGCAGAGAGGACGCCGTCGCTGAAACTGGAGTGGGCACTCCGCTGCGACAGGATGTTCTCGCCGAGTCCACGCACAGCGAGCGCTGCGATCCGGTTGGCCTGCGATGCCCCGCCGGTCAGGAACCAGGTGCGGCGTGCGCCCCACGCGTCCGCCGCCAGCTCGAGCGCGCGGCTCAGCGGCGAGTCGTCACCGAGGTCGATGTCGTCGACCAGCATCGGGACATCCAGCTGCAGCGGCCGGTCGCCGAGGAACGCGGCGAGACGCGCACTGAGGCCGAGGCCGTCCCCGCCGTGTCCCGGCACCATCAGCGGAAGGGGGACGCGGGCCGCGTGGCGCTCTAGAGCGTCCGCGTAGGGCGTCTCCCAGTGGCGGAGGTCGGCGGCGGGCGGCAGCAACGGAGACGAACGAGTGAGGGACACCCTTCCATCGTCAGGGCGGCGCCGCCGGACGAGAACCCCTAAAGTCCTCCCGGCCCACATAGAGTGTATGTGGCTCTTCACCCGATCGGGCCGTCCATCCCACCACGAACAGGGCATCCCGATGGCAGATCTGCGACAGTTCGAGGCGCTCAAGGCGGTGCACGCCGAAGGTTCGGTCACCGCGGCCGCCCGCCGCCTCGGCTGGGGCCAGCCGACGGTCGACTACCACCTGAAGAACCTCGAGCGGCTCATCGGATCTCCCGTGCTCACGCGCTCGCCCCGGGGCAGCAGGCTGACCCCGGTCGGCATGCTGCTGCTGGATCGCGCGCAGGAGATCCTGACGCTGAGCGAGCGGGCGATCGGCGACGCGCGCGAGTTCACCGAGCTCGGGAGAGTCCGGCTGCGGCTGGGGACGTTCGCGACGGCGGCGGCGAGCATCCTGCCGTTCATCGCCGCCTCCATCGGCGACCTCGGCATCGGGATCGACGCCACGGTGGAGGAGGTCCCCACGCTCGTCGACCAGATCAACCGCGGCGCGCTCGACGCCGCCCTCGTCTTCACGGTGCCCGGCTACGAGCTGCCCTTCCGCCCCACCGTGGATGCGATGGAGGTGTACCGCGATCCCCTCATGCTGGCGCTGCCCGCCGGTCATCCGCTCGCGTCGCGCCCGGCGATCGATCTCGCCGCCCTGCTCTCGCTCCGCGATGAGCGCTGGGTGTTCGCCACCTCCGCAGACGACGCGATCGACCGCGTCCTCACCGACGCGTTCGCGGCAGAGGGCCACGTCCTCGACGTCGCGATCAGGACCGACGACTTCCAGGTCCTCCTCGGCATGACCGCCGCGCGGATGGTGGTCGGGATCATCCCGAGTCTGGCGACGACCGCCGAGCACCCCGGCATCGTCCTGCGGCCGATCAACGACCCGTCGTTCGTGCGCTCGATCCTCGTGGCGACGACATCCCCCGACGAGGCGGGCCGTCGTCCGTCGCCCGCGGTGCGCCACCTCGTCGCCGCGGTGCGGGACGGGTTCGCCGCGGTGCGGGTGGGAGCCGGCGCCTCGGTCTGACGGGCTCGGACTCAGCCGAACGTCTGCGACTTGTACCAGACGGCGAGTTCCGTCCTCGACCGCAGTCCCAGCTTGACCAGCGCGTTCTGGATGTGCGCCTCCACGGTGCGGGTGGAGATGAAGAGCTGGGATCCGATGGCTTTGTTCGTCATGCCGTCGGCGGCCAGCGCGGTGACCTCCGTCTCGCGCGGTGTCAGCACCGAACGCGGCACCGAGCTCAGCTCTGCGTGCTCCGTCGTCCCGGACACCGCGAAGCCGATGCTGGCCTCCTCATCGAGCCCGGCGCCGGCCCGGAAGCACTTGTCGAAGGTCTCGTCGCCCAGCCGGGAACGAAGAGCCGACTCCACACCCGACCGGTGGAACTCGAACGGCGGATACGCGACCATCACGACAGCGCCCAGGTCACGCCAGCGGGCGGCGGCGGATCCGAGGAGCTCGGCCCCCTTCCGCGGGCTGCCCGTCAGCCGGGCGATCTCGGCCAGGAGCTCCTGGTTCTGAGCGACTCCGAGCGGGTTGTGGAGTCTGCGCTTGAGCTCCAGCGCGGCGTTCGCCTCCTCCGTCGCCCGCTCGTACTCGCCGAGAGCCAGCCACTCGGCGGCCGTGTACGAGTGAACGAGCGACTGCTCGAACCGGTCTCCGGCGAGGCTGCAGTGTTCGAGGATGAGTGCGTTCAACTGCTCGCCCTCCTCCCACTGGCCGGCCTTGAGCAGACGGTGCGCGAGCCGTTCCGGCGTGTTGAACCGGCGGAACGTGAACGCGTGCTCCCCATCGAGCTCGACGGCGCGCCGGAACCAGCCGATCGCCTCTACATCGCCGCTCTCGCAGTGCGCTGCCGCGATCGCCAGGGAGATCTCGGCGCTCGTCGACCGGGGGCCGTCGAACTCTCGCGCCGCGTGCAGGTCGGCGGCAGCGAGCGCGTGCCTGCCTGCGAGCGCGTGCGTGAGCGACCGGACGGCGAGCGCCTCGACCACGAGCTGCCCCGGCTTCGCGGGCGTCGCCAGGGCGGCAGCCACCCAGGAGTCGTATTCGTCGAAAGTCCCGTGGGTCTGCCACGCCTGGCGGTAGGCGGTCGTGCACAGGGTCAGCGCCAGCTCCCCGTCCTGCTGACGACTCGCGTACCGTAACGCCATGCGGACGTTGGGCAGATCGTTCCGGATCCCGGTGAGGATCGCATCCTGCCGCCGGGAGAACCAGAGATCCTCGATCTCCTCCAAGCGCGCACGGACCGTCTCCGCCTGGGCCCGATGCGCGATCTCGTCGTCGATCAGATGTTCGGCGCCGAATTCTCTCAGTGCCGGGAGCATCGCATAGCGGCTGCCGCCGTCGGCCGGCCGGCGTTCGACGATGGATTTGCGGAGCAGGTCGAAAACCAGCCCCGTCGCGTCGACGCCGGCGCCCAGGACCTTCGACAGCACGGCCTCGGCGAAGGGGAGATCCCATCCGGGCGCGAGCACGCTGAGACAGGCCCAGGCGTCGCGTTCCTCCGAGCTGCACTGAGCCCAGCTGTAGGCGACCGAATGGCGCAGGGAGTCGCTGCGCGAGGGTGCCGCCGCGGAGGGGGAGCGCAGGGAGTCCAACTGCGAGTGGAGCCGGCCATCGAGATGCCGGAGATCCATGAACTGCATCTGTGCGGCGGCGAGCTCGATCGACAGCGGGACGCCCTGGAGGATCTCGCACATGTCGATGATCTGCTCCAGATCGTCGGCGTTCGGCTCGAAGGTCGCGTCGTGCTGGCGCGCCCGCTCGATGAAGAGTTGGACGGCAGCGCTCGATTCGGAGAGGCCCGCCGACGGAAACGGCTCGATCGGAAGCAGGACCTCGGCAGCCGACCCCAGCGGCTGGCGACTGGTCGCCAGGAACCGGACCCCCGGACACGCGGTCAGCACCGCCTCGGCGACGGTTTTGACCTCGGCGACCGAACGATCGCAGTTGTCCATGACGATCAGCATGTCTCGCTGCGCGAGCGCATCGGTCAGGGCGCTCAGCCGGGGCGAGTCGGCAGGGATCCGCAGGTCGTGGATCAGGGTCGCTGTGACGTCGAGCGAGCCGCCCTCCAGATCCACGAACCAGATGTCGTCACGGTGCGAACGCCTCAGGCTGTGTGCGGCCTCGATCGCGATCCGGCTCTTGCCGACAGCGCCTGTCCCCACCACGGTGACGAGCCGGGCGGTCGAGGTGAGAAGCTGCCGGATCCGCGCGACCTCTGCGCGCCGGCCGACCATGCTGGTGAACGGCGACGGAAGTCCCACGGCACCCGGTGACGCGTCCGTGCGCACTGCCCCTCCTTCCGGGGAGTGGTTGCCGGCCGCGATGAGACGCCCGACGGGATGATTGTGGCACTGCGCGGCCGGGGACTCTAGGAGCTTCTGGGTTACGGCGCCCCCGATCCGCCGATGGAGTCGCCTCTTCCCGGCGACAGGAGGCGGCTGCTACTCTCGCCGAAAATCCGGCAAAGGCGCTGAGTACACGATTGTCGATCCTCAGGGGAGTCGAACGTGAACATCCGGATGCATTCCCGAACCATCGCCGCCGTGGCGGCCGTTCTCGTGGGCGGCGCCATGATCGTCGGCGTTCCCATGGCGGCGAACGCGGCGCCCCTCCCGTACCAGGATCCGAGCAGGAGCGTCGCGACGCGGGTGGCGGACCTCCTGAGCCGCATGACCCTCGACGAGAAGATCGGCCAGATGACGCTGATCGAGCGCCGCTGGCTGTCGGATGACGGACTCGCGAGCGGGATGGTCGGCGCCGGGTTCTCGGCGGGCACTTCGACGCCGGCGAGCAATACCGTCGCCGGCTGGGAGGACATGTACGACGGCTTCCAGAAGGCCGCCCTGCGCAACCGGCTCGGCATCCCCATGCTCTACGCGATGGACGCCGTCCACGGCGCGGGCAACGTGCATGGCGCCACCATCTTTCCGCACAACATCGGTCTCGGTGCGACCCACGATCCGGCGCTGGTCCAGCAGATCGGCCATGCCGTCGCGCAGGAGGTGAGTGCGCTCGGCATCGACATGAACTTCGCGCCGACCGTCGCCGTGGTTCGGAACGACCGCTGGGGACGCACCTACGAGTCGTTCGGCGAGGATCCGGCCCTCGTCTCCTCGATGACGACCATGGTGACGGGCGAGCAGGGGTCCTCGCTGTCGGCGGCGGACTCCGTCATGGCGTTGACCAAGCACTTCGTCGGCGACGGGGGGACGACCGGCGGGGTCGACCGGGGGAACACGCAGCTGAGCGAGGCCGACCTGCGGGCCATCCACCTTCCTCCGTTCCGCGAGGCCGTCCGCCGCGGAGTCTCGGCCGTCATGGTCAGCTACTCGAGCTGGAACGGTGCGCGCCTTCACGGGGACAAGTATCTGCTGACCGATGTCCTGAAGAAGGAGCTCGGCTTCTCGGGAATCCTCGTCTCCGACTACGGCGGGGTGGACTATCTGGATGGCGATAAGACCACCCTCTCGGCCTACGACGTGCGCACGGCCGTGAACGCGGGCATCGACCTCATCATGGTGCCCGACGAGTACTCGCACTTCCACGCCGAGCTCGTGGCCGAGGTCCACGCCGGACGTGTCTCGCGCGCACGCATCGACGACGCCGTCTCGCGCATCCTGACCAAGAAGTTCCAGAAGGGGCTGTTCGAGCATCCCTACGCCGATCGATCCCTCGCGAACCAGGTCGGGTCGGCCGCGCACCGCGCGATCGCCCGGAAGGCCGTCGCCGAGTCGACGGTCGTGCTGAAGAACGACCGGGGACTCCTGCCGTTGCCCAGAAGTGCCGGCAAGGTCTTCGTCGCGGGAAGCGGAGCCGACGACATCGGTCAGCAGTCCGGTGGATGGACCATGGGATGGCAGGGCTCCCTCGGCCCGATCGAGCCGGGGACGACGATCCTCGGCGGTATCCGCGCCGCGGTTGCCCCCGGCACCACGGTCACCTACTCGCCCGACGGGTCGGGGATCGACGACAGCTATCACGATGCCGTCGTCGTGGTGGGGGAGAAGCCGTATGCGGAGTACGAAGGCGACAACACCGGCGACATGCGCCTGAGCGCATCGGACCGGGCTCTCATCGACCGCGTCACCGCATCGGGAGTGCCCGTGACGCTCGTGCTGCTGAGCGGACGCCCCCTCGACATCGACGAGCAGCTCGGATCCGTGCGCGCTGCGGTCGAGGCGTGGCTGCCCGGGACGGAAGGCGCCGGCGTCGCGGACATCCTGTACGGCGGCGTTCGGGCGACCGGCACCCTGCCGGTGACGTGGATGCACGATGCCGGACAGCAGCCCATCAACGCCGGCGACGGCCAGAACGCCCTCTTCTCCGCGGGCTACGGGCTTCATCCCACGACCGGACAGTCCGCCTACGACACGATCGGCGCCGTCTACTACGACGATCAGCGCGGCACGTCGACTGAGAACTGCAGCGATACCGCGTGCGGGCGCGCGCTCGGCCACCTCGCCGACGGCGACTTCGCGGGGTGGTTCGACGTGGACTTCGGATCCACGGCTCCGCGGTCGGTCTCGGTCCGGCTCGCCTCCGGTGCGACCGCGACCGGAACGATCGAGGTGCGCACGGGCTCGCCCGCCGGACCGGTGCTCGCCCGCATCCCCGTCGCGTCGACGGGAGGATGGCAGCGGTGGGTGACGAAGACGGTTCCGCTCGCCCTCTCGCCGACCGGTACCGACCGCGTCTACCTGCGATTCGTCGGCGCCCGGACCGGCAGCGCGGACGAATTCGCCAACGTCAACTGGCTGGTGTTCTCGCACTGACGCGCCGGGGGGATTTTCGAACGGCCACGACTCAGAGACCGCGCGTATTGTGCGCCAGGGGGCCGACGGGAGGAGACGCACGACGTGCAGGAGACCGTGAAGCGCATCACGCGAGCCGCAGCGGACGCGGCGCCGGCGCAGGGCCCCATCGCGTGACCGCCCTCCCGACCGACGCGGAGCGCCGCCTCGCCCTGCGGCGGATGAAGGGTCTCGCGACGAGCCTGCTCGTCGCGGCCGCCGTGGTGTTCGCCGTGGCGTACGCGCTGCAGGACCGCTACCCCTGGCTCGGGTTCGTGCGCGCTGCCGCCGAGGGCGCGATGGTGGGTGCGCTCGCCGACTGGTTCGCGGTGACCGCGCTGTTCCGGCATCCGCTCGGGCTGCGCATCCCGCACACCGCGATCATCCCGAACCGCAAGGACGAGATCGGGGCGAGCCTCGGCGAGTTCGTGGAGACGAACTTCCTCTCCGACGAGGTGGTCGCCGGCAAGCTGGGCACCATCGACCTCGCCGGCGCGGCCGCCGACTGGCTCTCCGAGGCTCAGAACGCCCGCCGGGTGGTGGCGGAGGCCTCGCGCGGAGTGACCGGGCTCGTCGCCCTGCTCGACGACGACCGGATGCGGGAGGCCGTGGAGGCGGTCGTCCGCACAAACCTCGTGGCGCCGCTGTGGGGCCCGCCGCTCGGGCGGCTCGGCGCCCGGGTGCTCGACTCGGGCGGCCACCGCGAGGCGATCGACCTGGTGCTGGACCGGCTCGACGAGTGGCTCGCGGCGAATCCGGAGGCGTTCGAGTCGGTGGTGTCACGGCGCCTACCGTCGTGGCTGCCGTCGTTCGTGGACCGCGTGATCGACGAACGCCTCCACGCGGAGGCGCGCCGGTTCGTGCGGGAGATGCGGGAGGATCCCGATCACCGCCTGCGACGCTCGCTCGACGAGTACCTGATCCAGTTCGCCGACCGGCTGCAGCACGACGAGGCGACCATCGAACGACTGGAGGCGGCGAAAGGGCGGGCGTTCGACGACCCGCGGATCCGCGAGCTCGCCGCGTCCGCGTGGGCGGCCGCCCGCACCGCGGCGATGGATGCGCTCGCCGACGAGGACGGGGAGCTGCGGCAGCGTGCGGAGGCGTTCGTCTCGGACATCGCCCGCCGCGTCCTCGCCGACGGCGAGCTGCGAGCCTCCCTCAACAGCCGGCTGACCGGCGCAGCACTGCACCTCGTGTCGACCTACCGGAGCGACATCGCGCACGTCATCACCGAGACGGTGCAGGCGTGGGATCCGGCCGAGACCACCGAGAAGATCGAGACGCAGATCGGCCGCGACCTCCAGTTCATCCGCATCAACGGGACGGTCGTTGGCGCGCTCGCCGGGCTCGCGATCTACAGCGTCGCCGCGGGCGTCTCCGCATTGTTCTAGCCGCTGGGCCGGTCCGCGCGCACGAGGAACACGATCCCGTCCGGGTCGCGTAGCGCGGTCGCATCGGGTGCAGTGGAGACCGCGTCCGTGGCCCCGATCCCCACCAGCCGGGCCACCTCGTCGGCGAGCTCGTCCGGCGGCGCGGTCAGGAGGAAGTACTGGCGATCCGTGGGTTTGCCCGCGTCGACGGGTTCGCCGCTCCACGCGAGCTTGGTTCCCCCGGCCGGCGCCTGGATGGCCACCTCCTCGCCCTCGTCCCAGACCACCGGCCAGCCGAGGGCGCGACTCCAGAAGATCCCGGTCGCCTGGGTCCCCTCGCAGGTCACCTCGCCCAGTGGCCCGCACCCGGCGAGGTAGGTGTTCTCGTCCTCGATGACGCAGAACTCGTCCCCGACCGGATCGGCCATCGCTGCGTAGCTGCCCGTCGGCACGTGGCCGTTGCCGCGCAGCCGACCTCCGTGCTCCACCGCGGCCGCGATCGCCTCCGCCTGACGGCGCTCGGCGCGACTCAAGTGCAGGTGCAGCCGGTTCCGTTCGGTGCCGTGGGCGGCGCCCCCGGCGAAGCGGAGTCCGACCTGCCTGTGGTCACCCGGCAGCAGGATGCCGCCGCCGTCGGCCTGCGGCGTCCGGCCGAGGACCGCTCCCCAGAACGCTGCGTCCGCCTCCGGGTCGCCCGAGACGAAGGTGACGGAGTCGAATCGGACGCTCATGACGTGAGAATAGCCCGCGCCGCGGTAAGAATGCCGGGTCAGCGGTCGAACTGCTCCCAGTGGCCCTCGCTGATCACCTCGACGCGACCGTCGACGACGGAGATCGCCGTCTGGTCGTCGATCGCATACGACCGCCCCGGGATGCGCTCGGCCCAGCCGCGCGCGGCCTCCAGCGTGTTGCCCGACCATCCGGGATAGTCCAGGTGCGGGAAGATCGAGAAGTCGACGAGACCGAGGGTGTCGTCGGGACCGTCCGGCTGCCAGTCGAGGAACTCCCGCCCCACGCGCGGCGTCATCACCATGCTGCCCGCGCTCACGCCCACCCAGACGGTGTCGACGAGCTCGGGGAGCAGCGCGGCCAGACCCGACTGCTGCATCCACGTGAAGAGGTACCGGGCCTCGCCGCCGTCCACCAGCAGCACGTCGGCGTCACGCACCCACGGCATCCAGCGCTCCTGGGCCAGGCTCGGCAGCGCGGTCAGTTCGAGCACTCCGACCGACTTCCAGCCGAGGCCGACCAGCCCCGGGTCGTCGTCCCAGCGGTCCGCGGTCGACCTCCAGACGGTCTGCGGGCTGCAGGCGGGCTGTCCCCACTGCGCGGTGGGGACGAACAGGGCGTCGCTGTCGGCGAACGGCTTGCCGAGCATCCCGATCAGCGCCTCGCGGATGCCGGCGTTGGTGACTCCTCCCGACGTGAGCAGCAGCTTCATCCTCGTCCTCCCGGTCGACGCGTGAGATCGCCGCCCACCGTAGTCCGGAAGGCGTCGGCGCTGGAAGGCTCACGCCTCGAACGCCCCTTGCCAGCCCGCAGCCGACGGCGGTGCAATAGCCCCATGAGACACAACGACACAGGACCGTTCGGGATGCGGATGCCCGACATTCCGCCGGCGCGACGTGCCATCTTCGTCGCGGTGATCGCCTGGAGCCTCGCCTGGAAGGGCGCATCGCTCTGGCGCGCGGCCAGGAACGGCAGCAAGCCGTGGTTCGTCGCCCTGCTGCTGACCAATACGCTCGGCGTGCTGGACGCCGTCTACCTCTTCGTCCTGGACCGCCATCGGTCGAGCTACCGGCTGATCGAGGAGGACATCCTCACCGCGACGGGGGAGCCGGAGCAGGGCGGCCACTGGGACGAGCCGCGCGGGCCCGCAGGGCCGTGACCGCGCTTCGCTGACGCCGGACTACCGCGGGAGGCGCGCCCGGCGGTACGCCCCCGGGCTCATGCCCACGACCTGACGGAAGCGGTCGTGGAACTGGCTGACGGAGCTGTACCCGGACTGGTGGGCGATGTCCGCGATCGACGTGGTCGAGGTGATCAGCAGACGCTGTGCCTCGTGGATGCGGCAGCTCGCCACGTACTCGCCGATCGTCACGCCGAGCACGCGCTTGAACAGAGCCATCGCGTAGTTGGGGTGCAGGTGCGCGGCCGCGGCGACCTCGGCCACCGGGAGCGGCCGGGACGCATGCTCGGTGATGTACCGCGCCATCGTGGCGACGGCGTCGGTGCCGGACCCGCTCGCCGTGATCCCCGCCGGCGGCGTCTCGCCACGGGACCCCGGCTCGTGGCTGAGCAGCACGCGCCGCAGCCGCACCTCGATGTCCCGCTCCGCGGTGTCGCGCTGGATGCGATCGCCCTCCAGCTCGGAGCGCCACACCCGGACGCTCTCCTCGTCGAAGGTGGCTGCCGTGCACGGGCCGGTGATGACCTCCCGGCTGAGGAGGCGCTGCAGGAGCGGAGCGGGCAGCTGCCAGGTCAGCATCCGTCGCAGGGGCACGGTGACCCAGTTCATGCGGGCCGGCTCCACCGTGAGCAGCTGATGCGGCTGAGCCGCCCAGAACAGGACGAATGCGTTGCTCGGAACGAGCAGTTCCTGGCCGCGGATGACGTAGCGGATGGGGGAGGCGCAGACGTTGATCTCCACATCGTCGTGAAGGTGGGGCTCCGACATCCCCGCGGTGTCGCCCTCCCACGACGCCAGGCCGAACGAACCCTGAACGATCGTCGCAGACATTACTTTCCCGGATCTTTTCGCTACTTATGGCGGTGGATGTGCGGTGCACCCGGCTCTTAGCGTAGCGACATGACAACACTCACGACACACCACCTGAGCCCCGCCGAGATCGAGCAGTTCGACGAGCAGGGCTACCTCATCCTGCGCGACCGCATCCCCCAGGACCTCCTGCACCGGCTGCAGGACGCGGCCGACCGCTGGATCGCGGACGGTTCGGCACTGCCCGAAGGCGACGAGCGCGCCCAGGACTACGCGTACGCGAACCGGCCGAGCGGCCGCGTCATGTTCCGGGTGGACTACCTCCACAACAAGAACGACGCTGCGTCGCTCGAACTGCTCGGGTCGCCCGCGGTCCTCGGCATCGCCGAGAGCCTCGCCGGGCCGAACTTCGTCCCCACCTACGAGTCGCTGGTCTTCAAGAAGGCCGGAGACGGCGCGCCGATCAGCTGGCACCAGGACGCCGTCCACCCGCGGACGCACCGCATCTTCAACATCGACGTCTACCTGGATCCCTCGCGCAAGGGCGAGGGCGCGCTCCGCGTGGCGCCGGGCTCACACAAGCAGCCGGTGGACGTCTGCCAGCTCGAGGAGGAGTACGGCTGGGATGCGCCCGGCGTCATCCAGGTGGAACTGAACCCGGGCGACGTGCTCGTCCACGACGTCATGGTCGTGCACGGCTCCGAGGCGGCGCTCGGGAACCGGCTGCGACGGACCATCTACTACGAGTTCCGGGCCGCCGAGCAGATCCTCGCCGAAGGCCCCTGGGATGCGGAGTGGGTCGACCGCCGGCTGCGCCTGCTCCCCGTCGCGCTGGACATCCACGCCGAGCGCAACGAGGACGCCCCGCAGTTCGAGTGGTCCATCGACTCGCAGCTACGGCCCGAGCCGATGGGCGACCAGGATGCGGAACTGCGCATCGCCCACCTGGTGCACAGCCCCGGCTCCTACTGCAGTGCGGGAAGCGTCCCCTTCACCGCCTGACCGACCGCCCACTCCTCCGCCTCGACACGGAACAGCCACACCGTGTCGGGGTGGGAGAGCGGGACCTGCACCCCTACCGTTCGCAGCGCCCGGCCGGGCAGGACGATCTCGGCCGGCACGGGCTGACCGCCGGAGGAGTCCTCGCCGGTGAGGAGGGCGACCCGGTAGCGGGTGCCGTCGTCGAGTCCGCGCAGCGTGGCCCTCCCGAGGGGTGCGGCATCCGACCGCCCGAGGAAGGCGAACGCGAACAGCGCGGCCCGCTTGTCCGGCGCCACGACCCCGTGGACCCAGAGCGTCGGGTCGATGGGGTCCATCCGGACCAGCTCCCCGTGGTGCAGCAACTCACGGTACTGCTTGTGGAGAGCGATCCACTCGGTCAGCTGGTCGAGCTCAGAGTCGCCGGCCCGGGTGATGTCCCACTCGATGCCGAAGTGGCCGAAGAACGCCGAGCCGGCGCGGAAGCCCAGGTCGTGCACCCGATGCGTGGTGTGCGAGCGAGGCGAGGCGATGTGCGCGCCGAGCAGCTCGGGCGGCAGGAGCTGCTGCGTCCAGCGCATCATCTCCTGCCGCTCGAAGGGGTCGTTGCAGTCGGACACCCAGACCCGATCCGTGTGCTCGATCACGCCGAGATCCACCCGGGCGCCGCCCGAGGAGCACGATTCGATCTCCAGACCGGGGAAGCGCTCCTTGAGCTCGGCCATCAGACGGTAGGCGGCGAGCGTCTGCTCGTGGACGCCGGGGGCGCCGCCCGGCGCCGTCCCCGCATCCACCAGGTCGCGGTTGTGGTCCCACTTGACGTAGCGGACATCGTTCTCCGCGATGATCTGCACCATGCGGTCGCGGACGTAGGCGTACGCCTCCGGGATGCCGAGGTTGAGGACCTGCTGGTGGCGCGCTTCGACGGGCAGGCGGCCACCGGTCTGCATGATCCACTCGGGATGGGCGCGTGCCAGATCGGAATCGGCGTTCACCATCTCCGGCTCGAACCAGAGGCCGAACTCCATCCCGAGCGCTGTCACGTGATCGACGAGCGGCGTGAGACCGTCCGGCCAGACCTCGTCGTCGACGTACCAGTCGCCCAGGCCGGCACGATCGGTTCGGCGTCCGCGGAACCAGCCGTCGTCGAGAACGTACCTCTCCACACCGACCGTCGCCGCGCGCTCGGCCAGGGCGAGAAGCTTCGGGAGGTCGTGGTCGAAGTAGACCGCCTCCCACACGTTGAGGGTGACCGGGCGCGGGCGGCGGGGATGCTGGGGCCGCGCCCGCAGGTGCCGGTGCAGCCGCCGCGCCTGGTCGTCGAGCCCGTCGCCGTACACCCCGTAGACCCAGGGCGTGCGGTAGCTCTCGCCTGGCTCGAGCACGATCTCGCCGGGCAGCAGGAGCTCGCCGCCGCCGATGACCTGCTCGCCGCTGGAGAGCCGCTCGGCGTAATGCCGGTGGTTGCCGCTGAAGCCCACGTGCGCGCCCCAGACCTCGCCGTGCGCGAAGCCGAAGCCGGCCTCGCCAACCGTGAGCAGCGTCGCGGCGTCCGGACCCGTCCGGCCGCGGCGTCCTTCGCGCAGGTGGATGCCGACGTTCAGCGGCCCGCGCTGCGGTGTGCGCTCCTTCGCCCAGCGGCCGCCGAAGTCGAGCACCTCGTGCGCCCGCGCGGGGAGCGGGAACGCGAGCGAGAGGTCGTCCAGCCGGTAGGTCGCACCCCGATTGGTGAGCGTCGCCGCCGCACGGAGAACGCCGGCGGCGCTGAGCTCGATGACCAGTTCCAGCCCGAGCTGCGCGGTGTCGTCACTTGCCTCGAGCTCGACCCGTCCGCCTCCGGAGAGCGTGATCAACCCGTCGGCATCCGCCGTCCCGGTCCTCACCTCGGTCACCCGGAACCAGGGCGACCACGACTCCCCGTCGCGACTGCCGCTCAGCCCCGGCCGTCCCAGCCACCCGGTGTGCTGCTCCGGCAGGACCGCGAGCCTCACCGGGTCGTCCGGCGAGCTGGGGGCCGGAGGGCGCACGTCGGTCAGCGCGATCGCCGTGGCGTCCGCCAGATCGATGGGGCCGAGGGCGGCGCCCCAGTGCACGAGGGCGGGGAGCCGTCCCCGGCGGACATCGAGCAGGGCGCTGACGCCGTCGGCGGTGAGGTGGATGAGGTCGGGGCGCATGATCTCCTCGATGAGCGGTGGGGAAACGGTACGGGCGCCGGGGGTGACCCCCGGCGCCCGCAGTGACGATCGCCTGGTCTACTCCTTGACCGGGATCGACTGGGCCTTCAGTGCGTCGATGGTCTTCTGCTGACCCGTCTTGAGCGCATCCAGCAGGGTTCCGTTGCCACCGAGGGCGGCGCCGAAGCCATCCGAGACGTCAGTGTACGTCTGCGTCATCGTCGGGCCCCAGGTGAAGTCGGGGTCCACCTCGCTGGAGGCCTGCTTGAACACGTCGTAGATCTTCTGACCGCCGTAGAACGGCTGGCCGGAGGTGAACGCGTCGAGGTCGGCGCCGGCCTTGGCCGCCGGGTAGAGGCCGCCGAGCTTGTTCTCCAGCGCCAGGGCCTCCGGGTCGGTGTTCAGCCACATGGCGAACTTCGCGGCCTCGTACGGGTGCTTCGACCCCTTGAGGACGGCGGTCGAGGAACCGCCCCAGTCGCCGGCCTTCTTGTCGCCCGCGGACCACTGCGGCATGGGGGCCACGGCCCACTTGCCGGCGGTGCTCGGCGCTCCGGTCTCGAGGGTGGAGGCGCCCCACACGGCGGAGACCCACGTCCACTGCTGTCCGTCGTCGAACGACTTGTTCCAGTCGTCCGAGAAGGAGGCCAGCTTGGACACCTGGCCGGCGTCGATGAGCTTCTGCCAGTAGTCGGCGACCTGCTTCGACTTGTCGTCGGTCAGGTTGACGGTCCACTTGTTGCCGTCGTTCTTGAACCACTCGCCGCCGGCCTGCCACACCATGCCCGCGAACCAGTTCACGTCGGTCTTGGGGAAGTTGGTGATGTAGGCGCCCTTCGCCTTGATCAGGGCGGCGTCCTTGGCGTACTCGTCCCACGTGGTCGGCACCGGGATGCCGGCCGCCTGGAAGAGGTCCTTGCGGTAGAACAGTGCGATGGGGCCGGT
The DNA here is from genome assembly GCF_030209575.1 of Leifsonia sp. fls2-241-R2A-40a. Taxonomy (NCBI): domain Bacteria; kingdom Bacillati; phylum Actinomycetota; class Actinomycetes; order Micrococcales; family Microbacteriaceae; genus Leifsonia; species Leifsonia sp. fls2-241-R2A-40a. The sequence goes on from NZ_JARVRS010000001.1 coordinate 2,124,497, forward strand.
GTCCTGCGGGACCGCGTAGACGGCGTTGTCCTCACCGAAGGTGACCTGGTTCCAGGTCCAGTCGACGAAGTCGTTCTTGGCGTCGGCGACCGGCTTGCACGATGCGATGTTCGTCAGGCCGTCCTGCACGCGGAAGTTCGGGAGGGCGTCGTACTCGACCTGGCCGAGGTCGGGAGCGTTGCCCGCCTTGATCTGGTTGAAGAAGTTCTGGTAGGTGCCGGCGTTGCCCGAGGGGCCCGTCTGGAACTTCACCTGGATGTCCGGGTTCTTGCTGTTCCACAGGTCGACGACCTTCTCCATCCCGGGGACCCAGGTGGTGAAGGTGAGGTTGACCTTGCCGGAGGACGGCTTGCAGTCTCCGCTCGCGGCCGCGGTGCCCGAGCCGCTGGAGCCCTGACCGGTGCACGCGGTGAGGGCGAGAGCTGCGGTGAGGCCGACGGCGGCGGCGACCATCCTTGTCCGTGCTTTCATCATGTGTCCTTTGTTGATCGTTTGTCGTGGTGGGGGATGTGGTTACTTGACACTTCCCGCGGCGAGACCACCGGACCAGAACCTCTGCAGGCTCAGGAACGCGATGATCAGCGGGACAATCGACACGAACGCCCCGATGATCACCAGTGATCGGAGTTCCGGGGCTTGGCCGATTGCGCTGTTCCAGGCGTAGAGACCGAGGGTCACCGGGAACAGGGTTTGATCCCGCAGCATGATGAGCGGCAGGAAGAAGTTGTTCCAGATCGCGACGAACTGGAACAGGAACATGGTCACGAGTGCCGGCGACATGAGTCGCACGGAGACGGTGAAGAAGGTGCGCACCTCGCTCGACCCGTCGAGACGGGCCGCTTCCAGCAGCTCGTCGGGCACACTGGCGGCGGCGAAGATCCGCGCCAGGTACACCCCGAACGGGCTGACGATGCTGGGGAGGAACACCGACCAGTAGGTGTTGGTCAGCTGCACCTGGGAGAAGATCAGGAACAGGGGCAGCGCGAGCGCCGTCGCCGGCACCAGCACTCCGGCGAGGACGCCGTTGAACAGGGCCTCCCGCCCGCGGAAGCGGTACTTCGCCAGCGCGTACCCGCACATCGCCGCCACCAGCGTTCCGAGGAACGCGCCGAAACCGGCGTAGAGCACGCTGTTGATCAGCCAGTGGATGTAGACGCCGGAGTCGTAGGTGAACAGCGTCCCGAGGTTGTTGACGAACGTCGCGAAGCCGTTCGGCGTGAACCACAGCGCAGCGGTGCTCGTGAACTCCGCCCGGGTCTTGGTGGACGAGACCAGCAGCCACCAGATCGGGATCAGGAAGTAGAAGGTGAAGATCGCCATGACCAGCATGGCGCCGGTGCGCGAGACGACGTTCTCGCGGCCCGCTCCGCGCGGCGGGGCGTCGCCGCGCGCGATGCGGCGGGTGGCAGCCGTGATGGTGGTCATGCGAACGCCCTTCTCTGGGTGAGCTTGAGGAACACGAACGACAGCACGAACGTGAACAGCGCCAGCACGACGGACATCGCTGCGGCGAGGTTGTAGTTCGGGATGGACGCCGTGGTGTAGACCGCGAGGTTCGGTGTATAGGTGCTGTTGATGGCGGTGCTGAACGTGCGCAGGGTCTGCGGTTCGGCCAGCAGCTGGAGCGTGCCGATGATCGAGAACACGGCGGTGAGGATGATCGCCGGCATCACCAGCGGGATCTTGATGCGCACGGCGACCTGCCAGTTGTTGGCGCCGTCGAGCTTCGCGGCCTCGTAGATCTCCTGCGGTATCGCCAGGAGCGACGAGTAGATGATCAGCATGTTGTAGCCGATGTAGACCCAGGTGACGATGTTCGCGATCGACCACAGGACCAGGTCGGCTCCGAGGAAGTTGACGTTCTGCGTCAGCGCCGTGAACGGGGACAGCGAGGGCGAGTAGAGGAAGCCCCACATGATTGCGGCGATGACGCCGGGGACGGCGTAGGGCGCGAAGAACGCGAGCCGGAAGAACTTCTTGCCGCGCAGCAGCGGGGAGTCCAGGAGCAGGGCGAACACGAGCGCCAGGATGAGCATGACCGGGACCTGGACCACGCCGAAGAGCAGCACCCGGCCGACGGACGTCCAGAACGCGCTGTCCTGGAACACCGCGACGTACTGAGTGAGTCCCCCGAACACCTGGGTCGCGGGCCCGAAGGTCCCCTGACGTTCGACGGTCAGGAGCGACTGGTAGACGGCGTACGCGATCGGGACCGCGTAGAAGAGGAGGTAGAGCACGCCGAAGGGCGCGACGAAGATCAGGATGGATCGCCAGAGGCTCCGTCCTCGGCGGCGGGGTGCCGTCGGCCGTGTCGCCGGACTCGTGGTGGTGGGTGACGTCGCTGTCATCGCTGTGTCCTCAGCTTTCGGTGCGCTCGGTTCGGACGACGCGGACGGCGCCGGCGGGGATCTCCAGGGAGGTGACCGGCTGGTCCGTGATCAGTTCGTGACCGCTGATGGTGTGGGTGTGCGGCAGGCCGGTGTGGTTGATGAAGAACCGGTAGTCGGCCTCGGGTCCGCGGCGCAGGACCGACTCGATCCCGGTGACGTGGGCGGGCGGGACGGTGACGCCCGCGCCGAGGGCGGCCTGTTCGAGCAGTTCCCAAAGATGATCGTGGTCGAGGTCCGTCCCCAGGTACCAGGCCCGGCCCGATCCGAACTCGTTCACGGTGAGGGCGGGCTCGCCGGGCAGCGGGGCGTCGAGGAACGAGGAGACGGTGTCCGCGGTCGTGGTCTGGATGCGCTCGGTCCAGATGGAGGCGGTGGCGCCGTTGTCCAGCCGGGTCTGGGCGCCCTCGGGGAGCGGGAAGAACTCCTCAGTGCGGAGGCCGAGCAACTCGGTGAAGGCGCCGGGGTAGCCGCCGAGGCGGACCCGGTCGTCCTCGTCGACGATGCCCGAGAAGTAGGTGACGACGACGGTTCCGCCTGCGGCGGCGAAGTCGCTGATCGTGGCCGCCTCGTGGTCGCGGACGAGGTAGAGGGAGGGGACGACGACCATGCGGTAGCGGCTGAGGTCGGCGCCCGGCGCGACCAGGTCGACCGTGATCCCCGCCTCCCAGAGGGCGCGGTAGATCTTGTGCACCTGGTCGAGGTACCGGACCTCCTCGGACGGGTGGGAGTCGAGGTCGGTCGCCCACCACGTCTCCCAGCTGAAGACCATCGCCACTTCGGCGACGACCTCGGTGCCCACGACCTCCCGGATCGCGTCGAGCGTGCGGGAGAGTTCGAGGACTTCGTGCCACTTCCGGCTGTCCGTGCCGGCGTGGGGGAGTAACGCGGAGTGGAACTTCTCGGTGCCCTGGGCCGATGCGCGCCACTGGAAGAAGCAGATCGCGTCCGCACCGCGGGCGACATGCGCGAGAGAGTTGCGGATCAGCTCGCCCGGCTGCTTGGCGATGTTGCGCGGCTGCCAGTTGACGGCGCCGGTGGACTGCTCCATCAGCATCCACGGGCGGCCGCCGGCGAGGCCGCGTGTGCCGTCGGCGGAGAACGACAGCTCCTGGTGGGGGACGGGCAGCCGGTGGTCCAGGTAATGGTCGTTCGCGACGACGTCGACCAGCGGTGCCCACTGCCAGTAGTCCTGGGTGCGGATGTGCGAGGTCACCATGAAGTTGGTCGTCACCGGCACGTCCGAGAGCCGGCGGAGGATGCGCTCCTCGATCAGGTAGCACTCGAGTACCTCGTCGGAGGAGAACCGCGAGAAGTCGAGCGCCTGCGCGGGGTTGCCCGAGGAGAGGGTGCGGCGCGGCGGGAGGATCTCCTCCCAGGCGCCGTAGTGCTGGCTCCAGAACGCGGTGCCCCACGCCCGGTTGAGCGCTTCGACCGTGCCGTACTTCTGCTCCAGCCACCGGCGGAAGGCGTCGGCCGACACGTCGCAGTAGCAGAGCGCGTTGTGGCAGCCCAGCTCGTTGGACACATGCCAGAGCCGCACCGCGGGGTGCGAGCCGTAGCGGGTGGCGACGGCCGTGACGAGACGCTCCGCGGCCGCGCGGAAGACCGGGGAGCTCGGGCAGTAGGCCTGCCGGCCGCCGGGCCAGGCCCGGAGGCCCTCCTGCGAGACGGGCAGGATCTCCGGGTGGAGCGTGCTCAGCCACGGCGGGGGAGACGACGTGCCCGTTCCGAGGTTGATGCCGATGCCCGCGCCGTGCAGCAGTCCGATGATGTCGTCGAGTGCGGAGAAGTCGAACTCGTCCGGGTTGGGCTGGAGCTGGGCCCAGCCGAAGACGTTGATGGCGACGAGCGAGACACCGGACTCGACCATGAGCCGGATGTCCTCCTCCCAGACGGAGCGGTCCCACTGCTCGGGGTTGTAGTCGCAGCCGAACACGAACCGGCTGCCCGATTCGTCGACGTCCGTCGTCAGGCCCTCAAGCGCGGAGCGCACCGTACCGAGCGTCACATCGACCTCCTCGTCGCATCTTCTGTGAACGTTCCCAGAGCCTCTCAGGGTCAACAGGCCGAGAAGGTCTGGGAACGTGCACAGACTAAGCAGGCCGCGGGTGCGCTGTCAAGCTAATGTGTGCGTATGGCTTCCGATTCGACCAGGCCGCGTCAGGCGACGATCCACGACGTCGCCGCCGCTGCGGGCCTGTCGCGGGGGACCGTATCCCGCGTCATCAACGGCGAGCCGTACGTCTCACCCGCCGCCAAAGCCGCCGTCGAATCCGCCATCATCGAAGTCGGGTACGTGCCGAACACGGCCGCCCGCAACCTGAAGACGCGCAGGTCCGGAGCGGTCGCCCTGATCGTCCACGAACCGCACTCGCTGTTCCTCGAAGACCCGAACATCGGCGCCATCGTCCTGGGCACCAACTCCGTGCTCTCCGACGCGGACTACCAGCTCGTCACACTGGTCGTCGATTCGAATCGCGACAGCGAGCGCGTCGCCGACTATCTGCGGGGCGGCTTCGTGGACGGGGTCATCATCATCTCGGCTCGTGCGCAGGACCCCATCGGTCGCGCCGCGACCGGGATGAAGATCCCGGCCGTGTTCGTCGGGCATCCGCCCGGACTCGCGGACATCGTCTACGTCGGTATCGACAACGTCAGTGCGGCCCGCACGATCACCGAGCGGCTGCTCGCCACCGGGCGCAAGCGGGTCGGGATGATCGCCAGCGCGCTGGACCGCGACTCGGGTCAGGACCGTCTGGCGGGATTCCGCGAGGCTCTCGGGGAGCGGTTCGACCCGGACCTCGTCGTGGAGTATCCGTTCTACAGCTACGACAGCGGACTGGCGGGGATGCGCGAACTGCTCGCGCGCGACCCCGGCATCGACGGCGTCTTCGCCGCATCGGATGCGATCGCGGCGGCCGCGATCGACGTGCTCCGCGCTCACGGCAAGGCGGTCCCGCAGGAAGTCGGCGTCGTCGGCTTCGACGACAGCGCCTGGGCGCTCCGGTCCCAGCCGCAGCTGTCCACCGTCCACCAGCCCGCCATGACGCTGGGTCAGGAAGCCGCCCGGCTCGTCCTGCAGCAGATCGCCGGCGATGAGATCGACACCGCCGGAGTGATCCTGCAGACCGAGATCACCTGGCGGGAATCCGCCTGACGGGCGACGCGTCGAAGCGCCGGGGGTCCGTCGCGCTAGGTTGAGACGGTGCGTGCGCAGGAGGGGCGAGGACGGGTGCGCCCCTTCTGGTTGCTCCGCGGCCGCGCCCAGCGCGGGACCCTCGTCTCCACCGCGCTGGTCGTGCTCGTCGTCGCCTTCCTCGCTTCGCTGATGACCGGTCTGGCGCTGCGGTCGCCGGATGCGGCCGTCCGCGCCACCGTCGAGCAGGAGCCCGCCGCCGTGACCTCGCTCGCGGTCCTGTCCTCCCTGGCGACGGATGCGGACGCCCAATCCGCCGCGGTCCGTTCCGTCGTGCGGCGCGCGTTCTCCGGCGCTCCGCTGCTCTCCGCGCGGACGGCGTTCGTCCCGGCCGCCCCGGTCGCCGGTGGCGGGACCGCGCTGCTGCTGGTGGCCGACGACGCCCTGAAGGGACGAGTCCGGCTGACGGCCGGGCAGTGGCCGTCCTTGCCAGGCGAGGTCGCTGTGGATGACGGCTTCGCCCGGGCCCATGACCTGCGGGACGGCCGCGCATTCGACTTCGCCGGACCGGACGGTGCGGTACGCGTCACCGTGAGCGGCGTGTGGCGGGCCTCCGATCCGTCGGCCGCCGCCTGGCTGGGACTCACCAGCGGCCTCGGCGGCACGGATGGGCGGGTGATCGTCTCGGACGCGGTGGCGGAGTCGGCCGGGGACGGCACGTCCGCCCAGTGGGTGCTGACTCCGGATGCGGTCGGGCTCACCGCAGCCGATCTTCCGCGCCTGCACCGCGGCTTCTCCGGCGTCGCCGATGCGCTCAGCGAGGAGCCCGACACGGCGGCGAGCCCGTTCTCCTCGAGCGGGGAGGCGCTCGCCACCGTCACGGCCATGCAGCGCTCGGTCGTCGCCCTCCAGGCCGTCATCCCCGTCCCGCTCGCCGTGCTCGCGGTGTGCTCGGTGCTCGCTCTCGCGCTCCTCGGGCAGTTGCTGGCCGACGCGCGCCGGATCGAGACCCGGCTGCTCCGCTCGCGCGGGGTGACGTATCCCGCGCTGGCGGGGGCTGCAGCGGGGGAGTCCGCGGCGGTGGCCGTCGTCGCCGTCGCGGTCGGGACGGTCGCGGCCCAGTTCGTCCTCGCTCCTCTGACCGGCGGCCCTGGCGCCCGGGCGGGTGTCCTTGACGTGGCTCTGCCCGCGCTGGTGACGCTGGTCGCCGCGATCGTCACCGCGACGCTGACCGCGGTGGCGTCGGCGCGCTCGCTCAGCGACTCGCCGGGAGCGGTCGAGGCGGGACGGGCGCGGAGCGCGGTGTCGGCCGGGCTCGCCGTGCTGGCGCTGATCGCGGCCGCCGTGACGCTATGGCGGTTCGTACTCTTCAGCTCCTCAGCGGCCGATGCGGGCGGTGCGGCCGGCCCCGATCCGGCCGGAGTCCTCGCCCCGGCGGCCGTGCTGTGCGCGATCGCCCTCCTCGGTCTCTCGCTGTTCGGACCGGCGTCCGCGGCCGTCGAGCGGTTGGCCGGACGCGGTCGCGGCGTCGCCGGCGTCCTGCCCGCGCGTCAGGTCGGACGCGGCGTCGCCCTGTTCTCGGGCCCGGTCGCCCTGATCGTCCTGGCGGTGGGGTCGCTCAGTTTTGCGGCGGGATACGCGGGCACCTTCGGCGGGTTCCTGCGCGACTCGAGCCTGCTCGTCGCGGGTGCGGAGGTCCGCGCCGACCTCGGCGTGAGCGGTGCACCGAGCTCTGCGTCCGACCTGTCGCCCGCCACCGCCATGGAACGGCGAGGGGTGAGCGTGTCGCCCGCCATCGTCGACGACGGGACGGTGGGGGACACGGACATCGCGGTCGTCGTCGCGGATGCGACCCGCCTTCCCGCCCTGACACCGGTGGGCTCCTACCTCCTCGACAGCTCAGGGATCGCCGCGGGCCTGCCCGACCGCGGCGGCATCCCCGGTGCCGACCTCCCAGCGGGGCTGAAGGAGCTGACGCTGCGGATCACCGCGTCCGCCGGCACCGGACGCATCCAGGCCGCCGCCGCTACGGCCTGGCTGGCGACTTCGGCGGGCGAAGCGGTCCCCGTGACGGCACGGCCCGACGCCTCCGGTTCGGTCGCGTTCGCGCTTCCGAAGGCGGCGGCCCTGCGCCTCGTCGCCGTCGACATCGCGGCGCAGCCCCAGGCGCCGGCCGGGGCGCTGGATGTGACGCTCGGCGTCGGCGACGTGAAGGCCGGTCAGGCCGTCGTCGCGAAGACGCCCTGGACGCTCGCTCCCGCCGCCTTCGGATCCGCCTCCCCGTTCCGTGCGGCGTCCCCCGGCCGCGCCGTCGCCGCGTCGCTCGACGGCAGCGCCTCCGTCCGGTTCGTCGCCGGCGCCCAGCCGCCCCTGCGCTTCGCGGTCACGCGCGCGCTCGCCGATGAGGACGCCCTGCGGGTGGGCCAGCGGATCGACGTCGACAGCCCCGTCGGCGACCTCACCGGAACCGTGGCGCAGATCGTCGCCGCGGTGCCGGGGACCCCCGCCGAACGCGCGGTCCTGGCCGACTACCCGGCCGTCACCGCTCAGCTGCTCCGGACCACGCCCTCGGTGGCTCGCACGTCGTCCGTGTGGGCGACGGGCGACGACGTCGCCGCGGTCGCGCACGACCTGACCGCCGTCGCCGGTCCCGACGCCGCCGTAACGACCGCGTCCGGCCGGTTCGTGTCGCGGTTCCTGAGCGGTGCCGTCCTCAGCACCTGGCTCGGCGCGGTGGGATGCGGGATCCTCGCGATCGCCGCAGTCGCGGCAGCGATCTCGTCGTCGCTGCGGCGCCGTCGGGGCGAAGTCGTCGTGCTGCGCGCCGTCGGGCTCTCCGGCGATCAGCAGGCGTGGTCCCGGCGTCTCGAGGTGATCGGCGTCGCCCTGGCGGCGGCCCTCTTCGGCCTCGCGGGCGGAGTGGCGGTCGTGCTCCTGGTCGGCAACACCCTCGCGCGGCTGTCCGTCGTGACGGCACCGTCCACTCTCTCCGTGCAGGGCCGCGTCGATCCCGTGGGGCTGGCGGCGGGCCTCGCAGCGCTCGCGGCCGCGCTGGCCGTGGCGGCGTGGGCGTACGGGGGAGCGGTCCGTCGCCAGGCGTCGGACACTGCGTACCGGGAGGAGACCCGGTGAGCGGCGGTGGTGTGTCGGACGCCCGGCTGTTCCTGCGATCCATCCGCGCGTTCGGTGGCGGACTCCTGCTGCTCGCGCTGGTCGCCCTCGTGACCACGACGGCTCTCGCCGGCTGGCCGAGGGTGACCAGCGAGGTGCTGGGTGGCGAACTGCGCCACGGACTCCAGGAATCCGGGGCGGGCGGACGCGACCTGAGCGCCGGCATCCGCACCGGCTTCTTCAATGGGCCGGCGATCGACGCGGCACGCCTGTGGGACGGTCTTCCGGGGATCGCGTCCGGCGTGCGCGACGGAATGAGGGAGCCGCTCCGCGCCGTCACCGGGCCGGGCGACACCGCAGCGCGAACCACCGAACTTCCGACCTCAGGCCCTGCGGGAGCGGCCCGCAACAGTCGCTACGTGATCACGCTCGAGGGCTATCGCGACCTCCGGCAGTCCGCCCGGCTCCTGACAGGAAGCTGGCCCGCGCCCGCTTCAGCTGCCTCCGGGACGGAGCCGGTCCCGGTGGTCGTCACGGCAAGAGCGGCGTCGGTGCTGGGCTGGAAGGTCGGGCAGGTGCGGCGCACCACTGCGTCGCCCGAGACGGCCCTGTCGCTGCGCCTGGTCGGGACCATCCAGCCGAAGGACCCTGCGGCGGACTTCTGGGACCTGGATGCGCAACGTGCGCGCGGGCATTTCGTCGACGGTGGCGACAGCGGCAAGGAATACGGCGGCGTCGCCTGGGTGGCACCCGAAACCTGGCGCGCCCTCGCGCGGGGGTTCGATCAGACCGTCGCCTCCGTCTGGTTCCCGGTGATCCCCGATCACTTCTCCGCCGAGAACGTGCAATCCGTGCGCAGCGCACTCGGCGCGTTCCTCGCCTCACCCCCGACGGTCAGCGCGGGAGGAACCGGCTTCCCCCTCAGCTTCGCCACGGTCCTGCAGCAGCCCATCGACGACTTCGTTGCGCGCGCTCAGCCCGCCCAGACCCTGTTCGCCATCCTCGTCAGCGGGCCTCTCGTCATCGCCCTCGCCGTGTCGGCCCAGGGCGCTCGGCTCGCGCTGGACCGTCGACGACCGGCCCTGGCCCTGATGGCGGCCCGCGGCGCATCGCCGGGACGGCTGCGCGCCGAGCTCGTCGCCCAGGGCCTGCTCGTCTCGCTCCCGGCGGCCGCGCTGGGACTGCTCGCCGCGCTGCTGCTGACACCCGCCGCCGTGCCGCTGGTCGCGCCGCTGGTGCTGGCGGCGGCCTGCGTCCTGCTGCCCCCGGTGGCGCTCCTGCTGGCGACGGGTCCGCTGAGTCCCGGGAATGCGCGCGTCGGCCGGAACCGCTGGACGTGGGTGGCCGAGGTGGTCGTCATCGGGCTCGCCGTCGCCGGCGTGGTCTTCCTGACCCGGCGCGGACTCGCGTCTCCCGGAGCAGGTCTCGGTGTCGACCCGCTGACGGCGCTGACGCCCGTACTCGTCGCGCTCGCCGCCTGCGTCGTGGTGGTGCGGGTTGCCGGCTACCCGATCGGCTGGATCGCCTCCGCTCTCCGCCGAGGGCGCGGTCCGGTGGCCTTCCTCGGGGCATCGGCCGCGCGCCGCTCCGGCTCCGGGCTGTTGTGGCCGGTCTTCACCCTGGTCGCCGGCGTGAGCATCGCGCTGTTCTCGGTCAGCATGCTCGCGACCGCGAGCGCCGGACTCGCCGAGGGGGCGCGCATCCGGGTCGGCGCCGACCTGTCGGTGACCGCGTCGGGCGCGCTGAGCCAGGGACAGGTGGATGCTGTTCAGCGTCTCCCCGGGGTGGAGCACACGGCGACGGTGGAATGGGCCGGTGGCGTGCGCCTCTCCGCGGGCGGCGTGTCGTCCGACGTCTCCGGGTACCTCGTCGACCCGCGCAGTCTTGACGCCGTGCAGTCCGGACTTCCCCAGCAGGCGCGGCTGTCCACCGCGTTGACCGGCTCGATCCCCGGGCGCACGGGCGCGGCGCTCGGCGGCTGGTCCAGCCAGATCCCGGTCACCAGCGCGCTCGTGGTGACGGGCGGGACGAACATCCACCTCGGCGTGAAGGAGCTGGACTTCGTGCCCGGCGTCTACGTCCGCGACGGCGAATGGGTGTTCATCGACCGGACCGCGCTCCCCGCGTCGAGCGACATCATCGGGCGGCCGCAGACCGTGCTGGTGAAGCTCGCGCCCGGCGCGGACGCCGCGCGCGTCCACGCGGAACTGCAGCGCATCGGAGGCGGCGGCGCCCTGGTGGCCGACGCGATCAGCGAGCAGGCGAGGCTGCGCGCATCGCCGCTGGTCTCGGGCACGGAACTGATCGCGACGCTCTCGATCGGTCTGACGCTGCTGCTGTGCGTGGCAGCATTGCTGCTCACGCTCGTCCTCAACACGGCTACGAGGGTGCGCTTGGTGGCGACGCTTCGCACCATCGGCTACAGCCCGAGGCAGACCGCGGGCGTGCTCGCCTGGGAGCTGGGGCCGGTGCTCGTCATCGGCCTGCTCGCGGGCGCCGTCGTGGGGCTGATCCTGCCGGCGATCGTGCTCGACCCGCTCGACCTGCGCGGTTTCACGGGCAGCCCGGTGCAACCGGCCGTGGTACAGGATCCGCTGCTCGCTGCTGCGGCGCTCGCCGGCTTCGCCGTAGTGGCCGCGGTGGCGACCGCTGTCGCCCTGGCGGGCGCGCGGCACCGCTCCGCGGCGGCCGTCCTGAGAACCGGAGGAGGAGAATGACAACCGTGACACCGGACACCCCCGACGCGGCCATCCGCTGCGCCGACCTGGTGCGCATCTTCACCGCGGACGGGGTCGAGGTCCAGGCACTGCAGGGGCTCACGCTGCGGGTGGACTCGGGTGAGCTGGTCGCGATCGTCGGCGCATCCGGTTCGGGCAAGTCGACGCTCCTGGGCATCCTCTCCGGGCTCGACAAGCCGACCGCCGGGTCCGTCACAGTGGCTGGACGCGACCTCCTCACGCTCGGCAACCGTGAGCGGGTGGACTACCGCCGCCGCACCGTCGGCTTCGTGTGGCAGCAGACCTCGCGCAACCTCCTCGGCTACCTCACCGCCCGCGAGAACCTGGCGCTCGCCATGTCCGTCGCCCGCACCGGCGACCGCGACCGGCGTTCCGCAGAGCTCCTCGAGCTGCTCGAGGTCGCGCACTGCGCCGACCGCCTCCCGACCGAGATGTCCGGCGGTGAGCAGCAGCGTGTGGCGATCGCGGTTGCACTGTCGAACGAGCCCCGGGTACTCCTCGCCGACGAACCCACCGGAGAACTGGACGAGGCCACGAGCGCCGAGGTCCTGGAGGCGATGCGCGGGGTCAATCGCGAGCTGGGCGTGACGACGCTGATCGTCACGCACGACCCCACGGTGTCCGAGCACGTGGCCCGCACGGTGCAGATCCGCGACGGGCGCACCGCGACCGAGGTGCTCCGCCGAACCGGCGTCAACGAGCTCGGCGACGAGCACACCGTTGCCGAGGAGTTCGCCGTGCTCGACCGCGTCGGGCGGTTGCAGCTGCCGCAGGAATACCTGACGACGCTCGGGATGCACGAGCGCGTCCGTCTCGCACTGGAGCAGGACCACGTCGGTGTGTGGCCGCACGGCGACGGCGATCGGAAGGAGTCCGACGGTGACGATGGCTGATCTCCGGCACGGGACCGGGGCGGAAGACGCGGAGGCCCCGCTCCTCGTCGCCGAAACTGTGACCCGCACCTTCGAGACCGCTGCTGGACAGGTCGCGGCGATCTCCGACGTGGATGTGACCGTCCGCCCCGGCGAGCTCGTGGTCGTGAAGGGCCCCTCCGGCTCGGGCAAGACCACCCTGCTGACCGTGCTGAGCGGGCTGGACCGTCCGACGGACGGCCGGGTCGTCCTCGACGGCGTGGACCTGGCCTCGGCATCCGAAGCACAGTTGGTCGACCTGCGGCGCCGCAGCACCGGCTTCGTCTTCCAGTCGTTCGGACTGGTGCCGGTGCTCTCCGCCGCCGAGAACGTCGAACTGCCGCTCCGCCTGCTCGGCGTCGCCCCCGCAGAACGGGACGCGCGCGTCGCCGAGTTTCTGGAGGCCGTCGGCCTCGCCGGGCACGCACGGCAGCGTCCGACCGAGCTGTCCGGTGGTCAGCAGCAGCGCGTGGGCATCGCACGGGCTCTGGCGGCGCGCCCGCGCATCCTGTTCGCCGACGAGCCCACCGGCCAGCTCGACAGCATGACCGGCCGCGCGATCATGGACCTCATCGTCGACCTCGTGCACCGCTCCGGGATCGCCGCGCTGGTCACGACGCACGACCCGCTGCTGATGGCGCGGGCCGACCGCGTGCTCGAACTGCACGACGGCCGACTGGGCGGCGAGTCGCGCCGCCGTGGACGGCACGCGCTCTGAACGGGGATTCCGCTCGCCGCGGCCGTGCCTCCATACTGGGTGCTGCGCGATCAGAACTGGGGAGCGATGTCGTTTCAGGCGTACCTCGACACCATCGAGGACAAGACCGGTAAGACCCCGCGCGAGCTCATCGCCGAAGCGGACGCCCGGGGATTCGGTCCGGCCACCAAGGCCGGCGACATCCTGACCTGGCTGAAGGACGACTACGACCTCGGCCGCGGGCACGGGATGGCGATGGTGCACGTCATTAAGAACGGCCCCAAGATCGACGCGAAGTTCGTCGGAACAGACGGCGTGCACCGCGACGAGTCCGACGCGCTGTGGCTCGACGGGAAGGCCACGAAGCCGTCGGTGTGACCGCGGCCTCCGGCGTCAGGGCCGCTGGTCCGTCTCTGCGATGAGCCGCTCGGCGTCGGAGATGACCCGGTCGATCCAGTCGCGGTGAGGGAGGTCAGCGATCGCCTCCAGGTCGAACCACGCCAGCTCGAGGAGTTCATCCAGGTCCGGCGCTGCCGCGCTGAGGAGTTCGCACTCGTACGCGACGCTGACATAGCCGACCCGATCGCCGTTCGGATACTGCACCATCTGAGGTTCGCCACCGTAGGCGCCGATGATGCGCCCGACGCGGATCCGGGCGCCGGTCTCCTCGAGGACTTCGCGCTCGAGCGCGTCCTGCGGCTCTTCTCCTGGCTCGATCCCGCCGCCGATGAAGCTCCACAGACCGGAGTGCGCGTGCCGCCCCAACAGGAACCGGTCGCCGTCCCTGATGACCGCGGTGACCCCCGGCAGGAGGAGGAAATCGGTTCCGATCCGGTCGCGGATCGACTGTACGTAGTCGGACATCGGCATGGCTGCAGCCTACGTCCCGGCGGCGTCCGTGACCGCGAGCCGCCCTAGTCTGGTCCCATGGCAGGCGGCGCGGCGGACGAGCGGGGCGTGGCCTCCCGCGTGTTTGCGATCGCGGATGCGTTCGAGGGCGGCGACGGACTGACACTGAGCGAGGTCGCCCGCCGTGCCCGGCTGCCGCTGTCGACGACCCATCGGCTGCTGGCCGAGTGGGTGGAGTGGGGCGGGCTGGTGCGCGGGGAGGACGGCCGCTACCGGGTCGGGATCAAGCTGTGGAAGCTCGGGGTCCGGCAACCCACGGCTCGACGGCTGCGGGAGGTGGCGCTGCCCTACCTCGAGGACCTGCTGGAGGCGACGGGTGAGCACGTCCACCTCGCCGTCCGCGACGGTCTCGGTGCGGTGTACCTGGAGCGGCTGTCCGGGCCGGGTGCGGTGCCGGTGATCAGCGACGTCGGCTCGGTGCTGCCGCTGCATGCGACCGGGGTCGGGCTGGTGCTGCTCGCGTACTCGCCCCCCGAGACGCTGGAGGCGGTCCTCGCGGCGAAGCCGCGCAAGTTCCTGCCGAACACGCTCACCGGGGAGCGGGAGCTGCGCGAGCGGCTCGCCTCCATCCGCGCCGTCGGGCTCTCGGTGTCGGTCGAGGAGATGACGCGGGGCGCCTTCTCCGTCGCGGCGCCCATCCGGGACGCGGGCGGCGACGTCATAGCGGCCGTGTCGATCATCGCGCGGGCGGAGCGCCGGGCCGAGCCGCAGTTCGCGCTGGGTGTCCGGATGGCCGCGCGCGGCATCTCCGGAGCGTTCGGGACCGCCTCCCGCTGACTCCACCTTCCACTCAGTGGAAAACGTGGACCGCGGCGACGCGGCAAGCGCGACGATGTCCCTACCTTCCCGACGTCGTGAGAGGCAGAGCATGCGCACCCAGGTCGCCATCATCGGAGCGGGTCCCGCGGGGCTGCTCCTGGGCCACATCCTGCACCGGGCCGGCATCGACTTCGTCATCCTGGAGCAGAAGAGCAGGGAGTACGTGCTCGGTCGCATCCGCGCCGGCGTGCTCGAGCAGGGATCGGTCGACATCCTCCGCGAACTCGGACTCGACGCCGATCTGTCGGCCCGCGGGCTGACCCACCACGGCATCTACCTGCAGTTCGAGGGGCAACGCCGCCACCTGGACTTCGTCGACCTGGTGGGACGCACGGTCACGGTCTACGGGCAGCAGGCGCTGGTGAAGCACCTGCTCGCCGAGCACGACCGGCTCGGGTCCGACGTCCGCTTCGAGGTGGACGGCGTCGCCCCGCACGACATCGACACGGATGCGCCGTACGTCACGACGGCGGAGGGCGAACGGATCGACGGCGATTTCGTCGTCGGGGCCGACGGGTATCACGGCGTCTGCCGCCCGGCCATCCCGGGAGTGACGGCGCTGGAGCGCGGCTATCCGTTCGCGTGGCTCGGCATCCTCGCCGATGTCCCGCCCTCGACCGACGACCTGATCTACGCGCTGCATCCGGACGGGTTCGCGATGCACTCGATGCGGTCCCCCGAGGTGTCCCGCCTGTACCTGCAGGTCGACCCCGGCGAGTCGATCGAGGAGTGGCCGGACGACCGCATCTGGGAGGGGCTCCAGACCAGGCTCGGAGTGGACGGCTGGACGCTGCACGAAGGCCCGATCACCGAGAAGTCGATCACGCCGATGCGCAGCTTCGTCGCGTCCACCCTCGAGCACGGACGGCTGTTCCTCGTCGGGGATGCCGGTCACATCGTCCCCCCGACCGGTGCGAAGGGCCTCAACTCGGCCATCGCGGATGTCGCCCTTCTCGGGCGTTCCCTCGCCGCCCGGTACAGAGGGGACGAGTCGCCGCTGACCCGCTACAGCGCGTCCGCGCTGGCCCGGCAGTGGAAGGTGCAGCAGTTCTCGCAGTGGATGACCGAGATGCTGCACGTCCACCACGAGCTCCCGGACGCGTCGTCCCGCGCCTTCCGGTACCGCAGCCAGGTGGGGCAGCTGGAGTACACGACCGGTTCCCGTCACGCTCAGGCGGCGCTCGCCGAGCAGTACGCGGGCCTTCCCTTCTGAGGAGGAATAATGACGACGACCCAGGAGCAGATCAGCCGCGAGATCGCCGAAGCGCACGCGGCCGCCGTGGCCGCCGGCCCGCTGCCCGCCCATCCGGCGCGCGACTTCCTCCCGTACCGCAGCTCGGCGCTCCGGTATCCGACGCATCAACTGGTACGCGCGGACCCGGAGGAGATCGAACTCGTGTCGCCCGCGTTCGGGCATTCGGACGTCGCACCCGAGGAGTCCGACCTCACGATCCAGCACAGCGGCGAGCCCCTCGGCGAGCGGATCATCGTCGAAGGCCGGGTGCTGGATGGCGAGGGCCGCCCCGTGCGCCGCCAGCTGATCGAGGTCTGGCAGGCGAACTCCTCCGGCCGTTACGTGCACAAGCGCGACCAGCATCCCGCCCCGCTCGACCCGAACTTCACCGGGGTCGGCCGGGCGATCACCGGCGACGACGGCTCCTACCGCTTCGTCACGATCAAGCCCGGCCCGTACCCGTGGAAGAACCACCGCAACGCCTGGCGCCCGGCGCACATCCACTTCTCTGTGTTCGGCTCGGCGTTCACCCAGCGGCTGATCACGCAGATGTACTTCCCGAGCGACCCGCTGTTCGCGGTGGATCCGATCTACCAGTCCATCGCCGATCCGGCGGCGCGGCAGCGGTTGATCGCCGCGTACGATCACGACATCAGCGTGCCCGAGTGGGCCATGGGCTACCGGTGGGACATCGTGCTCACCGGCGGGCGGGCCACCTGGATGGAGCCGGAGGAGGGTGAGCATGCCTGACCAGGGGCAGTTCTTGCAGACGCCGTCCCAGACGGTGGGGCCATTCTTCGGCTACGCCCTCCCGTACGACGGCGACGCGGAGGTGACATCGCGCGCCGATCCCGACGCCATCCGGCTGCACGGCGCGGTCTTCGACGGTGCCGGCGTTCCGGTGCCGGACGCCATCCTCGAGATCTGGGGGCCGGATGCGGCGGGCACCCCGATCGCCGCGCGGGGGAGTCTGCAGCGCGACGGCTACACGGTCACCGGCTTCGGCCGCGCGGCGGTCGATCGCGCCGGTCGCTACACCTTCACGACAGTGCTCCCGGGAGCGACCGCCGAGGGACGCGCGCCCTACCTGCTCGTCACCGTGTTCGCCCGCGGGTTGCTGCACCACCTGTTCACGCGGGCGTACTTCTCGGAGGCGGACCCGTTCCTGGCGACCATCCCCGAGGACCGGCGCTCGACGCTGCTGGTCGAGCAGGACGGCCCCCGCAGCTACCGGTTCGACATCCGGCTGCAGGGCGACGGGGAGACGGTCTTCTTCGACTTCGTGGGGGATGGACGTGGCTGACGCCTTCGACTGGGGACTGCTCGAGCCGGCGGGCGAAGCCGCTTCGGCGGTCTCCGATGACCGCATCCTGCGGGCGATGGTCGAGGTCGAGCGTGCGCACCTCGCCGCCTGGAGCGGCCTGCTGGGCGTCGAGACGACCTCCAGCCTCGATTCGGGACTCCTCGACCGGGATGCGCTCCTCCGGGAGTCCCGGCGGGCCGGCGTCCCCATCGTGGGACTCGTGCAGGCT
Organism: Leifsonia sp. fls2-241-R2A-40a; assembly: GCF_030209575.1. Lineage (NCBI taxonomy): Bacteria > Bacillati > Actinomycetota > Actinomycetes > Micrococcales > Microbacteriaceae > Leifsonia > Leifsonia sp. fls2-241-R2A-40a. The sequence continues at coordinate 2,141,974 of NZ_JARVRS010000001.1, forward strand.
CTGCGCGAGCAGGGCGGCACGCTGGTGCATCAGGGGATGACCAGCCAGGACGTCATGGACTCCGCGCTGATGCTGGTGTCGCGGGATGCCCTGGCCGCATCGCGGGCGGCCCTGGTCGCCGCCGGCCGCCGGTTCTCCACCCTCGCCCGCGAGCACCGGGGCACTCCGTTCGCGGTCCGCACCCTCACCCAGGAGGCCGAGACGACGACGCTCGGCACGGTGTTCGGCGGGTGGCTCGACGTGCTGTCGTCGACGCTCGAGCTGCTCGATACCGCGAGTTTCCCGCTGCAACTCGGCGGCGCCGTCGGCGACGGCGACGCGTTCGCGCGGCTGTCCGGCGACCCGGACGCCGTCGTCGGGCTCCGCAGGCGGCTGGCCGACGCGCTCGGGCTCGCGGACCCGGGCCGTGCGTGGCACACCGACCGTTCGGCCGTGCTGGCCGTCGCGCGCGCCGCCCTGAGCGTGTGCGCGGCGGGCGGACGGATCGGCCGCGACCTCGGCCTGCTCGCGCGCGACGAGGTGGTCACACCCCTTCACGGCGGCGGGTCGTCCGCGATGCCGCACAAGAGCAACCCGGTCGACGCGGTCCTGCTGGTCGCCAACGGCCTGCGTGCGAGTGGGCCGGCGGCGGTGCTGCAGGCCACCGCGCTCAGCTACGACGCCCGGCCGGCGGGGGAGTGGCACGCCGAGTGGCAGCCGTGGCGCGAGAGCCTCCGTCTGGCCGTCGAGAGCGCGGGTCTGCTCGCCCATGCCGCGGAGGACCTCGTGGTGCAGGTGCGCCGGACCGCGACCGATCCCGCGAGCAGCCCTCGCGGGGGAGCCGCCGTCGATTCCGCTGTCGCGCGGTTCGAGCGAGCAGCCGGGGAGGGCGTCCGATGAGCGCGGTCCGGCTGCGCGGCGCGGTGACCCCGGCCTCGCCGACGGCCGCTGCGGCGCCGCTGCTCGTCCTCCTGCCGTCGCTCGGCACGACCGCCGAACTCTGGGACGGCGTCGTCGCGCGCTTCGCGGACGCACCGGGCCGTCCCCGCATCCTGCGCGTCGACCTGCCGGGCCACGGCCCCTCGCCGGCCGCGCGGGACGGGTTCACCGTCGGCGACCTGGCCGCGGGCGTGCGGCAGGTCGTCGACGAGGTCGGCGGCGGCGCGTTCCACCTGGCCGGGGACTCCCTCGGCGGGGCGGTCGCCCTGGAACTCGCGCTGACGTCACCCGACCGGGTGCTGAGCCTGGCCATGTTCTGCTCCGGCGCGGCGATCGGGACGCCGGAGGGATGGGCGGAGCGCGCCGCGCAGGTGCGCGCCTCGGGCACCGCATCCGTCGTGGCCGGCAGCGCACAGCGCTGGTTCGCCCCCGGCTACCTCGACGCACACCCCGACGGTCCCGGCGGGCACGCGCTGCGGACCCTCCTCGACGTGGACGACGAGTCGTACGCCCTGTGCTGCGAGGCGCTCGCCGCCTTCGACCGCCGCGCAGACCTCCCGCAGGTGAGCGCTCCGGCGCTCATCGTCGCCGGCGCGCACGACGCGGTGACCACTCCCGCGCTGATGCGCGAACTCGCCGACGGCATCCCGCACGCGCGCTTCGTCGAACTCGCGGACGCCGCGCACCTCATCCCGCTGGAGGACCCCGCGGCGACCGCCGACCTGCTCGCCGAACTGCTGGTGCCGGACGGCGGCGGGATGCGGGACGACGGGCGCGACGGGGTACGCGACGACGGGATGCGCATCCGCCGCGCGGTCCTGGGCGATGCACACGTCGACCGCGCGACGGCGGCGATCACCGCCGAGACGGCGGCGTTCCAGGACTTCATCACCCGGTACGCCTGGGGCGAGGTGTGGGGACGCCCCCAGCTGACGCGGCAGCAGCGCTCGATCGCGACGCTGGCGAGCCTGATCACCGGCGGTCACGGCAACGAGCTCCGCATGCACGTGCGCGCGGCGCTGCGCAACGGACTGACCAGGGAGGAGATCGCGGAAGTGGTCCACCACACGGCGCTGTACGCGGGACTGCCCGCGGCCAACAGTGCGATGGCCATCGCCCGCGAGGTCTTCGCGGAATCCGATCCCACGGAGGAGTCGAATGGATAAGACGTATGCGTCCGCCGCCGAGGCCGTTGCGGACATTCCGGATGGCGCATCGCTCGCGGTGGGCGGTTTCGGCCTGTCCGGCGTGCCGATCGTGAGCATCCGGGCGCTGCTGGCGTCAGGCGTCGGTGGGTTGGAGGTCGTGAGCAACAACTGCGGTGTGGACGGCTGGGGGCTGGGGGAGTTGCTGGCCGCGGGCCGCATCCGCCGGGTGATCGCGAGCTACATCGGGGAGAACAAGGAGTTCGCCCGGCAGTACCTCGGCGGCGAGGTGGAGGTAGAACTCACGCCGCAGGGCACGCTGGCCGAGCGGCTGCGTGCGGGTGGTGTCGGCATCCCGGCGTTCTTCACGGCGACCGGCGCGGGGACGGCGGTGTCCGACGGCGGCATGCCGATCCGCTACGCACCCGACGGGTCGGTCGCGGAGGCCAGCGCCCCGAAGGAGCTGCGCCCGTTCGACGTGTTCGGTCCGACCCGGGAGTACGTGCTGGAGACGGCGATCCGCACCGACTTCGGGTTGGTGCGCGCGGCGGTCGGTGACCGGCACGGCAACCTGCGGTTCGAGAAATCGACCCGCAACTTCAACCCGCTCGCTGGGATGGCCGGCCGGATCACGATCGCGGAGGTGGATGAGCTGGTCGAGCCGGGCGTGCTCGGCCCGGACGACATCCACCTGCCCGGCATCTACGTGGATCGGGTGGTCGCGTTGACGCCCGAGCAGTCCGCCGATCTGCCGATCGAGAAGACCACCGTCCGACCGCGCCCCGAGGGAGCCTGAGATGCCGCGAACCCGTGATGAGCTGGCCGCCCGAGCCGCCCTCGAACTGGAGGACGGCTCCTACGTCAACCTGGGGATCGGGCTGCCCACGCTCATCCCGAACCATCTGCCGGAGGGGGTGCACGTCGTGCTGCACTCCGAGAACGGCGTCCTCGGCGTGGGCCCGTATCCGTGGGAGGGCGAGGAGGACCCCAAGCTCATCAACGCGGGCAAGGAGACCGTCACCGTTCTCCCCGGCGCGAGCTACTTCGACTCGGCGACGAGCTTCGGGATGATCCGCGGCGGCCGGATCGCCACCGCCGTCCTCGGAGCCATGCAGGTCTCGGCTGCGGGCGACATCGCCAACTGGGCGGTGCCCGGCAAGATGGTGAAGGGGATGGGCGGGGCCATGGACCTGGTCAACGGCGCCGAGCGGGTCATCGTGGTCATGGAGCACGTCGCGAAGGACGGGACACCCAAGCTCGTCGAGCAGTGCACCCTCCCCCTGACCGGGCGCGCCTGCGTCGACCGGATCATCACCGACCTCGCGGTGATCGACGTCACCAACGACGGGCTCGTGCTGCGCGAACTCGCCCCTGGAGTGACCGAGGAACAGGTGCTCGACGCGACAGGGGCGCCTTTGACGATCGCGCTGGAGAAGATCGATGCCTGAGCTGCGCGAGGTCGTCATCTGCTCGCCGCTGCGGACCCCGGTCGGCCGGATGGGCGGAGCGCTCGCCCCGGTGCCCGCGCTCGCGCTCGCCGAGACCGTCCTGCGTGCGCTGCTCGAACGCACACGCATCGATCCGGCGGCGGTGGAGGGCGTGATCGGTTCGCAGGGCTACCCGACGATGGAGGCGCCCGCCTTCGGCCGTGTCGCGGCGCTGAACGCCGGCTTCCCGGTGACGACCACCGGGTACCAGCTCGACCGGCGCTGCGGCTCCGGGCTGCAGGCCGTCATCAACGCCGCGATGGAGGTGCAGACCGGCGCGAGCGATGTGCTGATCGCCCTCGGCGCCGAATCGATGTCGAACGCTCCTCTCTATACAGAGCAGGGGCGGCGCGGTCTCCCGCCGGGCGGCCTCCTGCTGCACGACGCGCTCGCGCGCGGGCGGGAGACGGTCGGCGGACGGGAGTTCCCGACTCCCGAGGGCAATGTCGGGACCGCCGAGACGCTGCGGCGCGAGTACGGCATCTCCCGCGAGGCCCAGGATGCGCTCGCCCTGCGCTCGCACCAGCGTGCGGTCGCCGCGCAGGAGTCCGGTGCGTTCGACGCCGAGCTCGTGCCGGTGACTGTGCCCGGCCGTCGTGGCGACGTCGTCGTGGACCGCGATGAGCATCCCCGCGCCGACACCACGCTCGACGCGCTGGCGGCGCTGCGTCCCATCCTCGGACGGGACGACGCGGAGGCCACCGTCACCGCCGGCAACTCCAGCGGCCAGAACGACGCTGCTGCGGCAGCCATCGTCACGACGCCGGGGCGCGCCGCCGCTCTTGGGCTGACCCCCCTCCTGCGGCTGCGCTCCTGGGCGGTCGCCGGGAACGACCCGCGCGTGTTCGGGGTCGCGCCGGTCCCCGCGGCGAACCGCGCCCTCGAGCGTGCGGGCCTCGGATGGTCCGACCTCGACATCATCGAGCTCAACGAGGCCTTCGCCGTGCAGGTGCTCGCGTGCCTCGCGGACTGGGGCATCGACGCGGAGGACCCACGGCTCAACCCGCGCGGCAGCGGTATCTCGATCGGGCATCCCATCGGCGCGACCGGCCTGCGGATGCTCGCCACGCTCGCCCACGAGCTCCCGGCCGTCGACGGAACCCTCGCCGTGGAGACGATGTGCATCGGCGGTGGTCAGGCCCTCGCGGCAGTGTTCGAGCGGGTGTGATCAGCGGGCGCGATCGCGCCGCAGCTCCAGAATTGTAATGCCTTTACATTACTCTCCGGCTCGCTTACTCTCGTCCCAACTCGAAGGGGAGTAGGACATGGACGACCGTGAAGACGCCAACCCGATCGTGGTGCTCGGCGGGGGGCCGGCCGGCATGGCCAGTGCGCTCTCGCTGCATACCGCCGGGCATCCCGTGATCATCCTGGAGCGCTACCGCGAGGCACGGCCCGCGGGGAACATCCTGAATCTGTGGCCGCCGCCCATCAAGGCGCTGCGAGCCATGGGTGTGGACACGACCGATCTCGGCGCGCCCTGCCACACGACGTTCCGAAGCGCGGGTGGACATGTCCGAGCGGACATCCGCATCCCGGAATCCGTGACCGCCGAATTCGGCGGCGGCTTCATCGGGATGCTCCGGCCCGACCTGTACGAGCGGATGCTCGCCGCCCTGCCCGACGGGATGCTGCGCACCCACCAGGAGGTCGTCAGCATCCACGACGGCGGTCAGGATGTCGTGCTACTCGGGCTCGCCGACGGCTCGACCATCGAGACGCCGGTCCTCGTCGGCGCGGACGGTATCGACTCGATGGTGCGCGCCCAGCTGTGGGGCGCGAGCGAGAAACGCGACCACCGGTTGCACATCATCGGGGGCTACACCTTCGAGCCGGTTCCGTCAGCGGAGAAGGGCGAGGCGGTGCTGACGCACGACCGCGAGGTCCAGGGAAGCTACACGTCGATCCGGCGCGGCGCGGAGGAAGGCTTCCAGTGGTGGGTGCTGGAGGCCTGGGACCCGAGCCGTGAGCCTCCGGCCGATCTCCACGCGCACGCGCTCGCGCTCGCCGGGCGCTTCGGGGGCGCCCTGGAGGAACTGGTGCGGCTCACGCCCGCGGAGCACGAGCAGCGGTGGCCCATCCGCGACCGCAAGCCGCTCACGCAGTGGTCGAAAGGGCGCGTCACCCTCGCGGGCGATGCGGCGCATGCGACCTCGCCGTACGCGGCGTACGGGGCGGGGATGTCCATCTGCGACGGCTACTTCCTCGGACAGGCGCTGCACGGTGTCGATCTCGCGGACCGCCGGGCGGTCGAGGCTGCGCTCGTGCGGTACGAGACCCCGCGCATCCCGCACACGACGGCTCAGGTGCAGCAGGCGTACGCGCTGGGTCAGGCGTTCCACCACGCTCCCCGCCCGTTGCGGCCGGTTCGGGACTTCCTGCTGGATCACACCCCGCTCCTCCAGAAGCAGGTGGGTGAGAGGAGCCCGGGCGAGATCATCGCACAACTCGACGAGATGGGTGCCGGCATCACCTCGCCGGCCCTGAGATGACGTCCGGGTTCGCCGAGCGGGCGCCGCTCCAAGCCAGGAGCCGGGACACGTGGGAACGGGTGCTGCTGACCGCGTCGGGTCTATTCGAAGCGGGCGGATGGGAGGCGCTGACCATCGCAGAGGTCTGTCGTCGCTCCGGCGTCTCCGCTCCGTCGATCTACGCGCGGGTGGATGGGCGTGCCGGGCTCTTCGCGGCGGTCTACCAGCTGGGCCTCGACCGCATGCGCGCGACGGAGGATCGGCTCGTCGACGCGGGGGCCGGTGTCGCGGGTGCTGACGACGCCGCCGCGCGGGCGGTCGGCGTCATCACGTGCCTCTTCCGGGATCACGCCCCCTTCCTGCGGGCGGTCATCTCGCACTCGGTGGACGACCCGGAGCTTCTTGAAGCGGGCGCACGGGAGTCCCGCCGCATGGTCGCGCGGCTCGCCGCCGCTCTCGACAGCCCCAGCGGAGACGAGATCGTCCGCGTCCTCTACTCGGAGTGCGTGCTGCGCACGATGTACGGCGAGCACTTCCTCGTGGAGGAGGAATCGTTCGAGGACTACCAGGCGCGACTTCACCGACTGGCGACCGCCCTTCTGGCTCAAGATGTGCGCTTAGGTTGAAAAACGACGAAAGCATGTCGTAGAATGACCATGACGTCGGGGCTCGCGCCCGTTCCTCTCCGTAAAGCCGCGGGGAGGGCACAAACCGTCGCGTCGATCGCCGATCGTTCGGCCTCGCGTATGCCACTCTCGCCTCTCCGGTTCCGACTCCTCGTCACCTCCCTCCTGGTCGTCTCCTTCCTCGGCGCCCTCGACAACACCGTCGTGAGCACGGCAATTGCCACGGTCGCCGGCCAGCTCGGTGCGCTCGAGCACATGAGCTGGATCGTCGTCGGCTACATGCTGGCGAGCACGGTCCTGCTGCCGGTGCTCGGCAAGCTCGGCGACCGGATCGGCCCCCGCGCCGTGTTCCTCAGCTCGGTGACGGTCTTCATCCTCGCGTCGGTCGCCTGCGGCTTCGCGGGCGGGATCGTCTGGCTGATCGTCGCCCGCGTGATCCAGGGGATGAGCTCGGCCGGCCTCCAGCTGATGTCGCAGACGATCATCGCCGAGACCACGACCCCGCGGCAGCGGCCCAAGTACCTCGCGATCATCGGAGCGGCCTTCCCCATCGCCATCCTGATCGGCCCGGTGCTCGGCGGGATCATCACCGACACCTGGGGGTGGCCCTGGGTGTTCTGGATCAACGCCCCCGTCGGCATCGTCGCGCTCGCGCTCGCCGTCGTGGCGGTGCCGCACATCGCCCCAGGCCGGCGTGGACGATTCGACATCGCGGGTGCGGTAGCGCTGACCATCGGGCTCGTCGCGCTCGTGCTCGCCGTGACCTGGGTCGGGGATCCGGCACTGGCGGGCGGGACGATCTCCGCCTTCGCCGTCGCGGCCGTCGCCATCGTCGCGTTCTTCGTCATCGAGCTCCGGGTCGACGAACCGCTCGTGCAGCTGTCCCACTTCACCGACCGCACTGTCGCCGCGGGCACCGCCATCTCGGCCATCGTCGGCATCGGTCTGTTCTCGATCACGTCGTACCTCCCCACCTACTTCCAGATGGCCTACCGCACGAGCGCCACCGTCTCCGGGCTCGTCCCCATCGCGACCGTGTTCGGGATGCTGGTGAGCAACCTGGCGACCGGATGGCTCGTCAGCCGGACCGGGCACTACCGGATCTACCCCCTCGTCGGCACGATGCTCGGTGCGGCTGGGCTCGGAGTCATGGCCCTGCTGCCCGCCGGCGCGCCGCTCTGGGCGCCCACCGTGGCGATGGCGGTCGTCGGCCTGGGGACGGGTGCCTTCATGAGCCTCATCGTCGCCGTCGTGCAGAGCGCCGTCCCGCGCGAGGAGACGGGCACCATGACGGCGACCGTCAACCTCGTTCGCCAGGTCGGCGCGACCGTCGCCACCGCCCTGATCGGCGGGATCATCGGCACCAGCGTCGCGATGCTTCTGCCGGGCGGCCTCGACGCGGCGACGCTCACGCCCGCGATCGTCCACGCCCAGGACGTCGCGATCCAGCGACAGGTCGCCGACGTCTATCAGAGCGTGTTCGTCCCCATCTTCTTCGGGCTCGCCGCGACCTACCTCGTCGGGGTGGTCGCGTCGATCCTGCTGCCGAACATCCGGCTGTCCGACGATCCCGGCCCGCTGCGCGACGCGACCGAGTCCGTCCCCGCCTGAACCCACGACCATCCCACAGGAGCAGAGCACCATGACCCCAGCACCGACCATCGCCGTCGTCGGCAGCGGACCGATCGGATCCGCGTACGCCCGCATCCTGCTCGAAGCGCTGCCGGACGCGCGCGTCGTCATGTTCGAGGCCGGCCCGCAGCTGACGGCCATCGCCGGCGAGAACGTGCGCAACATCCCGGACCCGGACGAGAAGGAGCGTGCCCGCGAGCGCTCCCAGGGGCCGCAGGCGGGCGCGTTCCGCGAGTCGCTCGGCATCCCGGGGTCCGTGGTGGTCGAGGGGATGTTCACCGCGCGCGGCGGCACGCACCTGCTCGACTTCGGCGGCCCCGGCGCTGCGCACACGGTCGGGTTCCCCGCGGCCGCCGCCTCGACGAACGTGGGCGGGATGGGCGCGCACTGGACCTGCGCGACGCCGAGCCCGTCGTTCAGCGAGCGCATCCCGTTCATCCCAGACGCCGAGTGGGAGGAGCTGGTCGCCGAGGCGTCCCGCCTGCTGCACGTGCAGACCGCCGCGTTCGCCGACTCCGAGATCGGGGGCGCCATCCGGTCGTTGCTGGCCGAGGAGTTCGCCGGCGAGCTGCCCGAAGGCTACGGCCCGAGCACCCTTCCCGTCTCGGGTGACCCGCAGCCGGACGGCACCATGCGCTGGGCCGGCGCGGATGTGGTGCTCGGGCCGCTGCTCGACCCGGAGAGCGCGCTCGCCGACCGGTTCGAGCTGCGCGACCTGTCCCTCGTCCGCCGCGTCGACCACACGGACGGCGTCGTGACCGGCGTCACCGTCGAGGACCTCCGCAGCCACGAGGTCTACTCGGTCGACGCCGACCTGGTGGTGGTCGCCGCTGACGCCTTCCGCTCTCCTCAGCTTCTCTGGGCGTCCGGGATCCGGCCGCACGCGCTCGGTCACTACCTGACCGAGCACCCCGTCGTCATCTCGACCGTCGCGCTGGACGCGCAGGCAATGAGCCGGTTTGCGACCGAGCAGGAGCTCGACCGGGAGCTCGCGCGCCGCGCTGTCAACCCGGCCGATCCGGTCGCCGCCGTCAACCGCATCCCGTTCTCGGAGCCCGCCCACCCGTTCTCGCTCCAGGTGATGTACGCCGAGAACCCGCCGTTCCAGCTCGACCCCGACCACCCGGCCGCGGGCAACCGCTGGGGGTACGTCAACATGGGCTACGGGATGCGCAAGCAGCCTCGCTGGGACGACGCCGTGACGTTCGACGACGCCGAGCCCGACTACCGCGGGTTCCCGAACATGACGATCACCTACGCGCTGACCGACAGCGAGGAGCGCGAGATCGCCGAGGCGACCGAGCGGCTGCGGCGCGCGGGCAACGCGCTCGGCTCGTTCGTGGCCGAGCCGCGGCTGCTGCCGAACGGGTCCAGCCTCCACTACCAGGGCACCATGCGCATGGGCGCCGCGGACGACGGCACCTCGGTCGCCGATCCCGCGTCGCGGGTGTGGGGCTACGAGAACCTCGTCGTGGGCGGCAACGCGCTGATCCCCACCGCCACGGCGATGAACCCCACGCTGATGAGCGTCGCGATCGCCGTCCGCGGAGCGCGGGCGGCCGCCGAGCGGCTGGCGGCGGCCGTCGGGGCCGAAGCGCGCAACTGACGTACACGAGGACGAGAGAAAGAGGACGGGATGCTCGAAGAGCAACTGATACAGACGGCGGGATTCCGCAACGTCGGGCCGAAGGACGCGCGCACGGGGTTCCAGCTGCGCGTCCGGAGCCCGTACTACCGGGGACTCTGGGCGAACCTGATCGAGAAGCCGACCGTGACGGTCGACGGCGAACAGTTCGACGGCGAGCGCATCCGCTGGACGCTCCCCGCGGGCGAGTTCTCCCTCGCCGAACTCGGCGAATCCCCCGACGCGCGCTGGCCGCTCGGCCACGCCGCGGTGCTCACCGTTCCGCACGAGGGCGGCCTGGCGCGCGGCATCCACGACGTCACGCTGGAGCTCCGGCTGCGGATGTCGTACATCCCCGAAGAACTGCAACCGTCCATCTGGACCGCGTCGCGGAAGGCGGTGATCGTCGAATGACCGCGAACGAGCTCCCCTTCGGCCTCGGCGTCTCCCTGTACAGCTACACCGACGACATCGGCGTGACGATGACGGTCGAGGAGTGCATCGCCGACGTCGCAGACCTCGGCGCCACCGGCCTCGAGATCCTCGGCGAGGGTCACATCGAGGACTACCCGAACCCGTCGACCGCGTGGATCGACGCCTGGTTCGCGCGCAACGAGCGGCTGGGCCTGACGCCGACCCTCTACGGCTCGTGGATCGACACCCGCCGCTTCCCCGGGCGGGGGATGACCGCGGACGAGGGCGCACAGCAGCTCGAACTCGACCTGCGACTCGCCTCCACCCTCGGCTTCTCGTTCGTACGCCCCAAGATCGGCGTGATCTCGGAGGACCTGCGGGTCGACCCGATCTGGCAGGAGGCGGTCGAGCGCAACCTGCAGCTCGCCGCCGACCTCGACATCGTGATCTGCCCGGAGATCCACTGGCCGACCGTCATCAAGTCGGCCGTCGTGGAGGAGTACCTGGAGTTCAAGGACCGCACGGGTTCCGAGCACTTCGGGCTGCTGATCGACACCGGCGTCTTCGAGCTGTCCCCGTACCCGCGCAGGGGCGGCAGCGCCTCCTTCCGCATGGGCGACGGCTCGGCACGACCCCCGGTGGTCCCGTTCGTCCCGGTGTCCGACCTCGCCGACGTCATGGCGCACACCGTCTACTTCCAGGCCAAGTTCTACGAGGTGGACGACGACCTCGTCGACCACTACATCCCCTGGCGGGACATCATCGACGTCGTCGTCGACGCCGGCTACACGGGCTGGCTGTCGAGCGAGTACGAAGGCCACCACGAGCCGTACCGTGCACCCGACCAGCTGCGCCGGCAGCACGCCCTCATCCGCACCATCGCCGCCGAAAGCGCGGCGCTCCCAGACAGGAACTGACCATGCCCAACGGACTCATCGACGACGCGAGCCTGCGCGTCCACCCGGAGGGCCTTGCGCTCGCCCTCACCATCCCCTGGTACCGCAGCCTCTGGCTGTCGTCGGTGACGACGCTGCAGCTCACGCTCGACGGGGTGGAGGTGTCGGAGGAGGACCTCGCCTTCGAGTTGGATGGCGTGCGCTACGCCATCGCGGACCTCCCGCGGCAGAGCGACGTGCTCTGGTACCTGCAGTCGCATCCGCTGCTCATCGTGCGACGGGAGCCGGCGGTCGGGCTCGGCGAGACGCACGAAGTCGAGCTGCACGGCGAGCTGCGGCTCCCGTACATGCAGATCGTGCCGGGGCAGGACGGCGGTCCCGGAGTGTACGTGCCGAACGTGGTCCACCAGCGGCTGACGCTGACCGCGACCGACCGCGACGCGACCCCTCCCGTCTTCGAGAGCGCCTTCGCGCCGCCGCCCGAGGCGACCGACGAGGATCCGTTCGAGCTGGGACTCACCCTGTACTCGGCCAGCGCGGAGTTCCGGGCGGGATGGTTCGACTTCGACGGCCTGCTCGACCGGGTCGCAGAGCTCGGCATCGGACCGGGCATCGAGATCGTCGCCTCGCAGGTGCTGCCGACCTACCCGGTCGTGTCCGACGAGTTCGTGGCGACCTGGCGGGAGGCATTCGACCGGCACGGCTTCGACGCCAGCTCGTTCGGCGCGAACCTGGACATGGGCAAGCGGCGCGACCGTGACATGACCCCGGATGAGGAGTTCGAGGTCAGCGAGCTGCTGTTCCGCGGGGCGAAGAAGCTCGGCTTCCCGTTGGTGCGCATCCAGTCGGCCAAGCCGGAGCTGCTGCGGCGCCTGCTTCCCGTGGCCGAAGACCTGGAGCTGAAGCTCGCCTACGAGATCCATGCTCCGCTGGGGCCCAACTCGCCCGAGATCGTCAAGGTGCGCGACCTCTACGACGAGCTGGACTCGCCGCTGCTCGGCTTCGTCGCCGACTTCTCGTCCACCATGCACAGCATGTCGCCGACGCTGCTCCGCGCCGTGCGCCGGGCGGGACTCGGCGACGAGGAGGTGCAGCGTCTGCAGGAGATCTGGGCGACGGATGCTCCGATGCGCGCCCGCCAGGAGGAGTTCATCGGCTACCTGAACAGCCGGGGCTTCGATCCGGGACGCCTCGGCGCGTTCGCCCACCTCGCCTTCAACATGCACGGGCACGTCGACCCGCGCGAGTGGTCGGACATCATGCCGCAGATCCTGCACGTGCACGCGAAGTTCTACGACATCGACGAGAACGGCCAGGAGCCGGCGATCGACTACCCGGAGCTCGTGCGGGTCTTCGTCGAGGGCGGCTACCGCGGCTACTGGTCGAGCGAGTGGGAGGGCCACGCCTTCGCGGAGCTCGGCGAGGTCGACCCGCTCGTCCTCGTGCGCAAGCAGCACGACCTCATCCGCGCGAGCATGCGGGCGCTTCAGCCGGCCGGGCGGTGAGGGCGCGGCATGACGGACACCCAGCCCGACCTCCGGACGCTCCCGCTCGCCGACGCGCTCGCCTGGCTGCGTGAGCACGGCGAGCCGGCCGACCCGAGGCCGGACATCGACACGGCGTCGCTGCGCAGACGGTTCCCGCGCCTCGCGCACGTGCGGACGCGCGACCTCGTCGTGGATGCGCCGAGCGGCCCGCAGCCGGCGCGGCTCTATCGCGACGACACGGTGGAGCACACAGGCGCTGCGCTGGTGTGGGTGCACGGCGGCGCCTTCATCGGCGGATACCTCGACATGCCCGAGTCGAACTGGGTCGCCCTGGAGCTCGCCTCCCGGGGCATCCCCGTGCTCGCCGTCGACTACGTCAAGTGCCTCGGCGACGTGCACTTCCCGGCTCCGTCCGACGACGTGCTCGCCGCCTGGCGCTTCGCGGCGGGACGCAGCCCCGAACTGCTCGGGGTCGAGCCGGACGCGCTGCTGCTCGGCGGCGCGAGCGCCGGCGGGAACCTCGCGGCGGGGGCGGTGACGCGGCTCCGGGATGCGGGGAGGACGCTGCCCGCCGGTGTCGTGCTGGTGTACCCGGCCCTCGACCCAGACGGCGCGCACCCCGGCAGCGCGCCGGACCCCGATTCGCCGTTCGTCCGGCTGTCGCTGAACTTCGCCGGCTCGGCGGCTGCGCTGCAGGACCCCCACGCGTTCCCCGGCCTGGGCTCCGTCGGGGCCTTCCCGCCGACCCTCGTGGTCGTCTGCGAGCAGGATCGCCTCCGACCCTCGGGCGAAGCGTTCGCCCGGCGCCTCGCGGGTGCCGGGCGCGACGCGACCCTGCACGTGGAGCCGGACGCCGACCACGCGCACATCGACGAGCCGTCGCATCCCGGCGCCGTCCGCACGCTGGAGGCCATCGCGGCCTGGATGGGGGACCTCCCGCGCTAGCTCAGGTGTGCTCGCCGGCGGCGATGATCCGCCCGGCGTCCTCGAACAGCGAGCGCATCCAGGCGTGCTCGGGGTCGTGCGTGTGCACGGGATGCCACCACAGTGCGTTGACGATGGGGGTCGGCGCGAAGGGCAGTTCGACCACGCGCACCGCAGCGGCGCGCTTCGCGAGCGGGGCGAGCGCCGAGTGGATGATGCCGACCCGGCGGGTGCCCGCGATGAAGTGCGGGATCGCCATGAAGCTCTCCACCACGACCTCGACGTTCGGCTCGATCCCGAGCTGCTGGACCTGGCGCTCGGCCGAGGTGAACGCCGACCGGGACTGGTAGTTCATCACCCAGGGGAGCTTCGACATCTCCTCCCGGGAGAGCGAATCGCCGACGTCCTCGTTGGTCTCCGAGACGATCGCGACCCAGTCGTCCTGCCACAGGTCGGCGAACGGCAGCTCGGTCAGGAAGCCGTGCGGGATGACCATCCCGTCGACGGAACGGAGCCGGTTCGAGGCGTCTTCGACCACGGTCGGGTTGTGCAGCATGAACCGGAAATGGACGCCCGGCGCCTGCGCCGCCGCCAGCTCGGAGACGACGCGGCCGATGGTGGTGAAGCCGTAGTCGGAGCCGAAGATCGAGAACTGGCGCACGGACTCCGCCGGGTCCCAGGCGGCCTGGCTGTCGAACACGCGCCGCGCGGCCTCGAGGGCGATCGTCGTGTGGTCGGCCAGCCGCAGGGCCAGCGGCGTCAGCTCGTAGGTGTTGCCGCGGCGCGCGAGGATGGGGTCGCCGAAGTGGATGCGCAGCCGCGAGAGCGACGCGCTGAGGGCCGGCTGGCTGAGCCGTAGGCGCTCCGCGGCGCGGGTCACGCTGCGTTCGGTGAGGAGGGCGTCGAGCGCGATCAGCAGGTTCAGGTCGAGCCGCGACATCAGCGGATAATCGGTCACGACGGTGTGATCCTTCCTTCATCGGAGCGGCTCTGCGGGCTCACTATATCCAGGCTCGCCGTGGCGGGCACCGGCGGGCCGTATCGATCGCGTATCGACCGAGCTTATGTCGGGGATAAGCAGAACTACCGTTGTTTATCTGCTTTAGCGCTGCGAAACTCGAAAACGCCCCCAGAGGGCCGACGACACAGCCGCCGCCCTCATCGACAACGAAGTCTTAGAAGAGGTCAATCCGATGAAGCACTCACGCAGGAGCCGCACAACACGGCTCGCCTGGCTCGCCATCCCTGCTGCCGCGGGCCTCCTGCTGGCTGGTTGCTCCAGCAGCGGGTCCACCGGCAAGGAGCCCCAGACCATCACCTTCGCCTTCGGCGCGACGAACGACCAGGACAAGGCGGCTTACACCGGCCTCGCCAAGTCGTTCGAGGCCGAGAACAAGGGCGTCACGGTCACTCCCCAGAACCTCCCCGTCCAGAGCTACCCGACCACCATCGCCACCCGCGTGCAGGGCGGCAACGCTCCCGACACGTTCTACGCCGAGGGCGGCACCGGCCAGTCCAACTCCGTCCTCCCGTGGGCGAAGTCCGGACTCGTGCTCCCGCTCGACGACGCCGCGATCAAGGCGGACATCCCCGACTCGGCCAAGAGCCTCTGGACGTACAACGGCAAGGTCTACGGCGTCCCGCTCGGGACCCAGCTGAACGGCGTGATCTACAACGACGAGCTGGCGAAGTCGATCGGCGTGAACATCGACGCCACGACGAGCCTCGACGACATCATCGCCCAGTGCGGCAAGGCGCGCTCCGCGGGCAAGACCGTCTACGGTCTCGCCGGGTCCACGTTCCAGAACAACGGCATCCTCGCCGTCGCCGTCGCCACCTCGACCGTCTACGGCCCGGACAAGGACTGGAACCAGAAGCGCGCCCAGAACAAGGTCACCTTCGCCGGAACCAAGGGCTGGACCACCGCCCTGGAGTCGATCAAGAAGATGTACGACGGCGGATGCTTCCAGGACGGCGCGACCAGCGCCGGCTTCGACGCGCTGACCAACGGCGCCTCCTCGGGCAAGATCCTCGGCTTCTTCGCCCCGAGCGCCGCGGCCCAGCAGATCATGCAAGCCGCCGGCGGTCACGTGAAGTTGATCACCCTGCCGGTCGGCGCGCCGGACGGCACCAAGACCTACCTGTCGCTGAGCTCCGACCAGGGCGTCACCGCGAGTGCCAAGACCAAGAGCCCCAAACTCGCCACCGACTTCCTGAAGTACATCGTCTCGGACAAGGGCCAGCAGGAGTACTCCAAGCTGGTCGGCACCATCCCGGTGAACGTCAAGAGCAACTCGACGCTGCTTCCGCAGTACGAGTCGATCAAGGACCAGATCGCGAAGAACGACACCCGCGGCTACGCGCCGACCGAATGGCCGAACGCCAAGATCTACACCGATCTCGGCAACGGCGTGCAGGGCATCCTGACCGGTCAGATGACCGTCAAGCAGGTGCTGCAGCAGATGGACACCGACTGGGGTTGATCCGGTGACCCGGGCGGCCTGCTTCCCCGGGCAGGCCGCCCGAACCCCGTTGAAAGGAACGAATCGATGACGACGCAGTCAGAGGTGCGGACGATGACCGAAACGCAGACCCACGTGCAGGCGCCCCGGCGCGCACCGGCCCGGAAGTCGTACCACGTACGGCTCGGCAGCTGGTGGTGGGCCCTCCCCGCACTCGTGCTGATGATCGTCGTGATCTACGCGACCACGATCGCGGGCGGCTTCTTCGCCTTCACGAACTGGTCGGGCCTCGGTCCGTTCGACTTCGTCGGCCTCCAGAACTTCGTCAAGATCTTCAAGACCCCTGAGCTCATCGGCTCGCTCTGGAACACCCTGTTCCTCGCCTTCGGCTTCCTGGTCCTCACGAACATCCTCGGGCTGCTGTTCGCCCTGGCGCTCAACCGCACGCTCAAGTCGCGCTACGTCCTGCGGACGCTGATCTTCATGCCGGTGGTCGTCAGCCCGATCGCCGTCTCGTACATCTGGAAGTTCATCTTCGACTACAACGGACCGCTCAACCAGGCGCTCACCGCGGTCGGCGTCCCCAAGCAGAACTGGCTCGCCGACCCGACGCTCGCGATCTGGTGCGTGCTCGTCGTGCTGGTCTGGCAGAACATCGGCTTCGTCATGGTGATCTACCTGGCCGGACTCGCCACCGTCCCCATCGAGATGGAGGAGGCGGCCGCGCTCGACGGCGCGAGCCCGTTCCGGCGCTTCCGGTTCGTGGTGCTGCCGATGATCCAGCCGTCCGTCGCCATCGCCACCACGCTGACGCTCATCCAGGGCCTCCGGGTCTTCGACCAGGTGGTCGCGCTGACCGGAGGCGGCCCGGCGGGAGCCACGCAGACGCTCGCGCTGGAGATCTACCAGCAGGCGTTCACCTACCAGGAGTTCGGCTTCGGGGCGGCGCTCGCCCTCATCCTGAGCCTGCTCATCCTGCTCTTCTCCATCGCCCAGCAGTGGGCGACCCGCGATCGCTCGGCCAAGGAGGCGTGAACCGTGTTCCGCTACACGAAGAAGACCCTCACGATCGAGATCATCACCCTGCTCGCCGCGGCGATCATGCTGCTGCCGTTCTGGATCCTGCTGGTGGGGTCGTTCAAGACCCTCCCCGACATCCTGAGCTCGGCGGCCGTCGCCCCGCCGACGAGTCCGACGTTCGACAACTTCGTCCAGCTGCTCTCGCCGGCCTCCAGCTCGTCGGGCAACATCTGGGCCGGTCTCGCCTCGAGCCTCGTCATCACGTCGGGCAGCATCTTCCTGCTCGTCGCGCTCGGATCGGTCGCCGCCTACGGGATCGCGCGCTCCACCAGCAAGTGGAGCCGGCGCTCCTACTACCTGTTCCTCACGGCCATCATCCTGCCGACGCAGCTCGGAACCCTTCCGCTCTACATCGGTGCCCGCAACGTCGGGCTCGTTGGCAACCCGTGGGGCATGATCCTGATCTACACCGGGATGCTGCTGCCGCTGTCGGTCTTCCTCTACGCCAACTTCTTCCGGAACCTCAGCCAGGAGTACGAGGAGGCGGCCGTCATCGACGGCGCGAACCGGTACCAGGTGTTCTGGCGTGTGGTCTTCCCACTGATGTCGCCCGCGACCGGGACAGTGGCCATCCTCGCCGGACTGATCGTCTGGAACGACTTCTTCACCTCGCTGATCTTCCTGAACGGGACGCCGTACCAGACGCTCCCGGTCGTCATGTACAGCTACGTCGGCTCGCTGGTCTCGCAGTGGAACCTGATCTTCGCGGTCGTCATCGTCTCGATGATCCCGATCCTCGCGTTCTACGCCTTCGCCCAGAAGAAGTTCATCCAGGGCTACGCCGGCGGACTCAAAGGCTGACGCATGGCCGACGCACCGCGGTCCGCCCCCGACCTCGGGGACGGGACCTTCCTCAACCCCGTCCTGCCCGGCGACCGGCCCGATCCGGCCGTGCTGCGGGTCGGCGAGCAGTACTACCTGACGTACTCGTCGTTCGATGCGTCGCCCGGGCTGACCATCTGGCGTTCGCCGGACCTCGTCAACTGGACCTTCGTCACCTGCGCGCTGCAGCATCCGCTGACCACGGTCTTCGCGCCGGACTTCATCGAGCATGACGGCCGGTACTACCTGTACATCCCGTTCATCCCGAGCGCCTGGTCGGATGCGATCGACGAGCCGCAGATCTGGGTGATCCACGCGGACAGCCCGGAAGGCCCGTGGAGCGAACCGGTCTACACCGGCGTCTCCGGCGCCATCGACCCGGGCCACGTCGTGGGGGAGGACGGCGAGCGCTACCTGTTCGTCAACGGCATCCGCAGCTGCCGGCTGAGCCGGGACGGACTCCGGGCGGTCACGGACCTCGAGCGGGTCTACGACGGCTGGCGGTATCCCGAGGAGTGGGTCACCGAGGCGTACGCGCTGGAGGGGCCGAAGCTCTTCCGTCGAGGGGAGTGGTTCTACCTGGTGAGCGCCGTCGGCGGCACCGGCGGACCCGCGACCGGTCACATGGTGATCGTCGCGCGCTCGCGCTCGGTCCACGGCCCGTGGGAGAACGCCCCCGGCAACCCGATCGCGCGCACCTGGTCCGCCGACGAGACGTGGTGGTCGCGCGGACACGCGACCATCCTCGACGCGCCGGACGGGACGTGGTGGATGGTGTCGCACGGCTACGCCAACGGCTACCGCACGCTCGGGCGGCAGGGGCTGCTCGAGCCGATCGAGTGGACGGACGACGGATGGCCGGTGGCGGCCGCATCCGATATCGGGGTTCCGTTGCGGAAGCCGGCCGGAGCGTCCGGGCCGGTCGCCGTCCCGGCCCCGACCGACGACTTCTCGTCTCCCGCCTGGGGGGAGCGCTGGGTGTTCGACAACCCCGGGCCGGAGGAGGCGAGCCGCGCGGAGTTCGGCGACGGCCTCGTGCTCCGCGCGGCGGGCACGTCGCCGGCCGACTCGTCGCCGCTCACCGCCTGGGCGATGGACGAGGCCTACGAGATCGAGGTGGAGGTCGAGGTCCGCGAGGGCGCGACCGGCGGGCTCCTGCTCTACTTCGACGACCGCATGTTCTTCGGCATGGGGTGGGACGGCGCGGCGCTGCCCTCGTACGCGGGCGGCATCCGGACGCATTGGCGCGAGCCGGCCGAACCCGGCGCGACCGTCCAGCTCCGCCTCCGCAACGACCACCACATCGTGACCGGCTGGCACCGGCGCCCGGGCGAGCCGTGGACGCGTCACGGCGTCCGGTACGACACCGCCGGTGCTCACTCGGCGACCATGAACGACCTGAAGAGCCTGCGTCCCGCGCTGTTCGCGGCGGGCGACGGCGAGGTCGTGTTCCGGGACTTCCGGTACCGCCCGTTGCAGGGTGGGACACCCGTCGAGGTCGCGCCATGACCCTCGACCGGCTGCGCGACGCCGTCACGGGTACCGTCCCGAACGCGATCATGCCCCTGTTCTGGCAGAAGGGTGCGCCCCTCGAGGTCGTGCGCGAGGAGATGGAACGCATTGGCGACGCCGGGATCGGCGCGGTGATCCTCGAAGCCCGACCGCATCCCGACTTCCTCGGCGACGGCTGGTGGCGCGATGTGGATGCGGTGCTCGAGATCGCCCGCCGACGCGGGATGAAGGTGTGGTTCTTCGACGACGACACGTTCCCGACCGGTCACGCCGGCGGTGCGGTGGAATCGGCGCCGGCCGGACTCCGCCGGCACTTCCTCACCGAGCGGCACACGGACGCCGTCGGCCCCGCGCGCGGCGCCTCGTTCATCGTCGAGCGGCGGAAGTTCTGGGGACCGGAGTCCGCGCAGGAGCCGGGCGCCCTCCTCCGGGTGCTCGCCTATCCGCGTGCCGAGGACTCGGACGAGCTCACCGGCGACCCGGTGGATCTGACCGACCGCATCGACGACGGGATCCTGCACTGGGACATCCCCGACGGCTGGTGGCGCGTCTTCTTCCTCTCCGTGGTCGAGGGGGGCGGGAGCGAACGGCATGCGAACCACATCGACTACCTCAACCCGGCCTCGACCCGATTGCTCATCGACTCCGTCTACGAGCGCATCCACGACCGGTACGCCGACGAGTTCGGCGAGACCATCGCAGGGTTCTTCAGCGATGAGCCGGGGCTCTACAACGACCCGGACACGTTCGACTTCGGTTCGCGCCTCGGCGGAGCCGTGCCGTTGCCGTGGAACGACGCGCTCGCCGAGCGGCTGTCCGAGCGGCTCGGGGAGGATGCGTCGGCGCTCCTCCCGCTGCTCTGGTCGCCGGCGGGCGGTCGCGAGCGCGCCGTGCGCTACGCCTTCATGGATGCGGTGAGCGCCCTGTACTCGCAGAACTTCAGCGGGCGGCTCGGCGACTGGTGCCGCGCCCACGGCGTGGAGTACATCGGCCACGTCATCGAGGACAACGGCGCTCACGCCCGCCTCGGCCCCGGAGCGGGGCACTACTTCCGCGCCATGGCCGGGCAGGACCTCGCCGGCATCGACATCATCGGCGGGCAGGTCGTCCCGGGCTTCGCACGCGGCCCGTTCGGCAATCTGTCGGGTGCGGCGGAGGGGGAGTTCTTCCACTTCGGGCTGGCGAAGCTCGCGTCCTCCGCGGCGCACATCGACCCGCTCAAGCAGGGCCGGTCGATGTGCGAGACGATCGGCGCCTACGGCTGGTACGCGGGCCTGCGGCTGTTCACCTGGCTCACCGACCACCTCCTGGTGCGCGGTGTGACCCATGTGGTGCCGCACGCGTTCTCCCCGGCGCCGTTCCCGGATCCGGACTGCCCTCCGCACTTCTACGCCCACGGCCAGAACCCGCAGTACCCGTACCAGCGGCTGCTGAGCGGGTACACGAACCGGCTGAGCCACCTGCTCCAGAGCGGTTCGCACGTCGCGCCGTTCGCCGTGCTCTATCACGCGGAGGCGGAGTGGCTCGGGGAGGCGATGCCGTCGGAGCGGCCGCTGCGGCTGCTGATGGAGGCGCAACTGGACGCCGACATAGTCCCGGCCGACGCACTGCCCTCGGCGGTCCTCGATCGCTCGAAGCTGACGCTCGGCGCCGAGACGTACGACGCGCTGATCGTCCCGGGCAGCGCATTCCTGCCGGAGCACGTGGCGCAGCAGCTCCTCCGTCTCGACGACGCCGGCGTTCCGGTCGTCTTCGTGGGCTCGGTGCCCGAGATCGCCGGTGGGAGCGACGCCGACGCCCTGCGCATCCGGTTCCGCCAGGTGTCGCAGAAGCGGCTCGTCGACTCCGTCTCCGGGATGACCGAGCGCGCCGTGCAGCTGGACCGTCCGCATCCGTCGCTGCGCGTGCTCCGCCGCGCAGCGGACAAGGCGGACATCGTCATGCTGGTCAACGAGTCGGTGCGGGATGCCGTCCGCGCCGAAGCGGCGATCCCGCGGGCCGGATCCGTGGTCGCGTTCGACGCGTTCACCGGGACGCTGACGGCAGTGCCCAGCACCGGCGACGCGCAGGGAACCCGGGTCGCTCTGGACCTCGCGCCGGGTGCCGCGGCGGTGCTCATCGTGGGCACGCGCGACGCCTGGGACGGGCTGCCGGTCGCGCCGGCCGCCGAGCGCGGCGACGCGGTCGTCCTCGCCTCGACCTGGTCGGTCGCGACCGCCGCTGCGGGCGCGCCCTTCGAGGAGTGGCGTGAGCTCGACGACCTCCGCCCGCTGAGCGCACCGGATCTGCTCCCTCGGTTCAGCGGGACCGCCCGTTACTCCACGTCGTTCGACGCACCCGGGACGGGCCTTCCGCACGCCCTCGACCTCGGCGAGGTGTTCGAGCTCGCGACCGTCCGCCTGAACGGTGTCGACCTCGGCAGCCGGATCGCGCCGCCGTACGTCTTCGAGGTCCCGGAGGGCGTGCTCGCCCCGACGAACCTCCTGGAGGTCGACGTGACCAACACGCTCGCGAAGGCGCAGCCCGACTTCTTCTCCGCCTTCGCGCAGCAGGACCCCAGCGGACTGCTCGGACCAGTCACGATCGCCCCGCTCACCCGGGAGGACCGCGCATGACCGGCAACCGTGCCGCCTTCGAGCGGTTCTGCGATCTCTTCTACACGCAGAAGCGCGTCGCCGACGCCTTCGCGTTCCTCGTCGCCGACGACTACCGGCAGCACAACCCGAACCTCGCGGACGGTCCGGCCGTCGCGGTCGAGGCCCTCACCCCGAAGTTCGACGGCGACCCGGAGGCGCGCTTCGAGATCCAGCGCATCCTCGTCGACGGCGACCTGGCCATGGTGCACGTCAAAGCGTCCGGGCCCGGACGCCCGGATGCGGCCGTCGCCGACATCTACCGCTTCCACGACGGCCGGATCGTCGAGCACTGGGATGTGCTTCAGGCCGTGCCCGCGCATCCCGTCCACGACCACCCGATGTTCTGAACAGGAGAACCATGTACCAGCTCGCACCCAACATCGAACTGCTCTTCACGGAGGCCGGTGATTACCACGACCGCGTGCGCGCCGCCGCGGCCGCGGGCTTCACCGCGGTGGAGATGTGGGGACCGACCGGGGTCGACGCCCCGGCCACGCCGAAGGACCTCCCTGCGCTCAAGGCGGCACTGGAGGAGACCGGGACGATCCTCACCGCCCAGCTCGCCGAGCCGCGCACGCAGTTCATGATCCCGCCGTGGGACCACTCGGAGTTCTACCGCAAGCTCGACGAGGGCGTCGCCATCGCGCAGGACCTCGGTTGCCCGCGCATCGTCGTCGGCAGCGGCACGGGCTTCGGCGGCTGGAAGCGCCAGGTCCAGCTCGACAAGCTGGTCGAGATCTACCGGAAAGCCATCGACCAGATCGACGGCTCCGGCATCACGCTCGCGCTGGAACCGGTCAACGTCCGCGTCGATCACCCGGGTTCGCTGCTCGACCGCACCGCGGAGGCGGTCTACGTCGCGCGCGGAGTCGACTCCCCGTACTTCGGCGTGCTCTACGACATCTACCACTCGGCCGTCGAGAGCGAGGACATGGCCGCCGAGCTCCGCAACGCGGGATCGTTGATCGCCTACGTGCAGCTCGCCGACGCCCCCGGCCGCGGTGAGCCGGGCTCGGGCGAGCTCGACTGGGAGGAGAGACTCGGCATCCTCCGGGCGTCCGGTTACGACGGCCCGATCGGGCTCGAGTACTACCCGACGCAGGAGTCCGCGGCGTCCGTCGCCCTCATCCGCGACCTGGCGGCGACGGCATGAGCCGCTATCCGGAGTCCGTCGACGTCGTCATCGTGGGGAGCGGTCCCGCCGGCGCCACGTACGCGCGGATCCTCAGCGAGGAGGCGCCCGACGCCGTCGTCGCACTGTTCGAGGTCGGGCCGACCGTGTCGGACCCGCCGGGCGCGCACGTGAAGAACATCGAGGATCCCGCCGCCCGTTCCATCGCTCAGGAGCGCTCCGAGGGCCCGGGCGCGGGCGCGGACACCGTCAGCTCGCCGGGCGCCGTCACGTCCGGGCAGCGGCGGGCGCGACCCGGCACCTACCTGCTGGAGGAGGGCTTCCAGGAGCCGGGCGAGGACGGCATGCCCGTCGCCGCGTTCTCCAGCAACGTCGGCGGGATGGGCGCCCACTGGACCGGGGCCTGCCCA
Source organism: Leifsonia sp. fls2-241-R2A-40a (assembly GCF_030209575.1). Lineage (NCBI taxonomy): Bacteria > Bacillati > Actinomycetota > Actinomycetes > Micrococcales > Microbacteriaceae > Leifsonia > Leifsonia sp. fls2-241-R2A-40a. Next base: position 2,165,652 of record NZ_JARVRS010000001.1, read on the forward strand.
CGGCCCGGCGGCAGCGAGCGCATCGCCTTCCTCCCCGACCTCGACGACCTGCTCGACGAGGGCGACCGGCTGCTCGGCGTCACGACCGACGCGTTCGACTCGGCGCCGTTCACCGCGCTCGTGCGGGAGCGGCTCGCCGCCGCCCTCGACGACGGGCGGCCGCCCGCCCAGCGGGTCCAGCGGATGCCGCTCGCGGTGCACCGCCGCGACGACGGGCGACTGGTCTGGTCGGGATCGGACGTCGTCTTCGGCGATGCCACCCGCGCGAACCCCAACTTCACCCTGTACGACGAGTCGCTGGTGACACGCGTGCTGCTCGACGGAGGCCGGGCCTCCGGGGTGGAGGTGCGCGACCGGCGGACGGGTGAGCTCCACACGGTCCGAGCGTGGTTCGTGGTCGTCGCCGCGGACGCCCTGCGCACGCCGCAGGTGCTCTGGGCGTCGGGCATCCGCCCGGACGCCCTGGGCCGGATGCTGAACGACCAGACGCAGACCGTGTACGCCACGCGCATCCGGGACGCCGAGAGCGTCGCGCCCGCCGGAGCGTCCGGAAGCACGGCGGAAGGGGATGTCGGTGTCGACGAGATCGTCGACGGCGCGATCAGCGAGCAGAGCGGCGTCACCTGGGTGCCGTTCACCGACGAGGTGCCGTTCCACGGCCAGGTGATGCAGCTGGATGCCTCGCCGATCCCGCTCGCGGACGACGACCCCGTCGTGCCCGGCTCGATCGTGGGCCTCGGCCTGTTCTGCGCCAAGGATCTGCAGTGGGACGACCGCGTCGCCTTCAGCGACGACGAGCAGGACTGGTATGGGATGCCGGCGCTGCGCATCCACTACCGGCTCACCGACCGCGATCGCGCCGTGCTCGAACGCGCCCAGGCCGAGATCGTGGAACTCGCGAAGGTGGTCGGCGAGCCGATCGGGGACCGGCCGTTCACCATGCCGCTCGGCGCCTCCCTGCACTATCAGGGCAGCGTGCGGATGGGCGAGACCGACGACGGGCGCAGCGTGTGCAGCCCGGACAGCGAGGTGTGGGCCGCGCCCGGCGTTTTCGTCGCGGGCAACGGCGTCATCCCGACCGCCACCGCGTGCAACCCGACGCTGACCTCGGTCGCGCTCGCCGTGAAGGGTGCGAAGCGCATCGCGAGCGATCTCGCCGCGCACTGACCCTTGCCTTATGTAAGAAAACGACGTTAGTCTGTTGAAAGACGGAAAAAGTAGTCGAGGAGGACTTCGTGATCCCGGATCGCATCATCGAGCAGGGCACGCTCACGACCACCGGCACGCGTGCCGCGGTCGAAGTGCGCATCCCCTGGTACCGCGCGCTGCCGGCGTCCTGCATCGCAGGCGCGTCGCTCACCATCGACGGCGTGCCCGCGCCGGCGGAATCGCTCCGCTGGGAGCTCAACGGCCGCGTCCGCACCTTCGAGGAGATGGCCGATGACACCGAGGAGTGGTGGTTCCCGCTCGACTCTGCCGTGCTCTCCGGCGAGGTGCCGGTCGCGCCGGACGGCGGTGAGCACGACGTCGCCGTCGACCTCACGGTCTACATCCCCTACATCATCATCGGCGACGACGAGGTGCTCCATATCGAAGAGCACGACACCAAGACCATGAAGGCGGTGACGGCATGAGCGCAGCGGCCTCCGGCCTCGGATCCCCGATCCAGGGCGTGACCCTCTACAGCTTCACGCGGGCGTTCCACGGCCGCGAATACGACCTGGAAGGCCTGATCCGCAAGGTCGCCGCGGAGAGCTACGGCCCGGGGCTCGAGATCATCGGGTTCTCCAGCTTCCGCGGCTTCCCCGCGATCGACGACTCCTTCGCCGGCTGGTTCCGCGACCTCGTCGCCGAGGTCGGGCTGGTGCAGACGTCCCTGGCGATCAACGCCGACATCGGCATCCACCGCGACCGGCTGCTCGACCAGGACGAACTGATCGAGTACATGCGCCTCCAGATCGAGGCGGCGGCGAAGCTCGGCTTCCCGATCGCACGCGTGCAGATCTCCATCACCCCCGACTCGATGGCCGCGCTCGCGCCGATCGCCGAGCGCTACGGCGTGACCCTGGCGCTCGAGGTGCACGCCGACCAGTACGCCTCGCACCCGCGCATCCTGGCGCTGCGCGACCGGTACGAGGAGGTCGGGTCGCCGTTCCTCGGCTTCACCGCCGACTGGGGCGCCACCACGGTCGGCTTCGCGCCGTCGCTGCTGGAGGCGTACCGCCGCCGTGGCGCAACGGACGAACTGCTCGGCCAGGTCGTCGAGCTCTGGAACGAGTTCTACCAGGCGGGTCCGCCCGCGGACCAGGCCGACCACGGCCAGCGCTTCGGCCGCTTCATCGGCCTCGCCGCCCAGAACGGCCGTCCCGACCTCGGCATCGACTTCGCCATCAACGGCACCGGCCTGTTCGGCCCGGCGCGCGTCGACGACTGGCTGGAGATCATGCCGTGGATCAAGCACGTGCACGGCAAGTTCTTCGGTATCGACGAGAACCACGAAGAGCCGTCCGTGCCGGTCCGCGACCTCATCGCGCTGCTGGTGCGCAACGGCTACAACGGTGCCATCTCGAGCGAGTACGAGGGCTGGCACTGGAACTACTGGCAGTCGCCCTTCGAGATCATCCGCGACGAGCAGGCGGTGCAGCGGTCGGCCGCTCAGGATGCGGGCAGCCGCATGATCACCGACTCCGCCGAGGCGCGCCGCCAGCTCGCGCAGTGGCTGCCGAGCACGGAAGGCGTGAGCGCATGAGCGACAGCGACGGCATCGCGGGCACCGGCATCGAGCTGGGCACGACCCTCTACTCGATGACCAGCGAGTTCGCGGCCGGGCTCTACACGCCCGAGACGCTCATCGCGGCCGTCGCCGAGAACGGCATCGGGCCGGGCGTGGAGTTCAACATCGCCCAGCTGCTGCGCACCTACCCGGACGTCGACTCCGAGTTCGTCACGCTGTGGTTCGACACGCTGGAGAAGCACGGCCTCGAGCCGAGCGCCGTCGGCACCAACCTCGACATGGGACGCCGAAAGGACCGCGACATGACGCCCGACGAGGAGCACGACTTCCTCGCCCGGCAGCTCCAGACCGCGCACACCCTCGGGTTCAAGCGAGTGGTCATCCGCTCGGCCGGACGGGAGCTGCTGCGCAGCCTCCTGCCGCTCGCAGAGAAGTACGACCAGCGTCTCGGCTACGAGATCCACGCGCCGCAGGGCCCGAACGATCCGAAGGTGCTCGGCATCCGCGAGCTGTACGACGAGCTCGGCAGCGACCGGCTCGGCTTCACCGCCGACTTCTCCTCGACCATGCACAGCCTGTCGCCGACGCTGCTGGCGCAGCTGGCGAAGATGGGCCTCGACGAGAAGCACTTCGCCGTCATGGACGAGATCTGGCACGAACCGACCCCCATGCACGTGCGCAACCAGAAGTTCGAGGACTATCTCACCGGCGAAGGCGTCGACCCGGCGCGGTTCGGGCCGTTCACCCGGCTGGCGTTCAACATGCACGGGCTCGTCCCCCCGGAGGAGTGGCTCGACATCATGCCGCAGATCTTCCACGTGCACGCGAAGTTTTACGACATCGACGCGGACGGCCAGGAGCCGGCCATGGACATCCCGCGCATCGTGCGGCAGTTCGTCCAGGGCGGCTACCGGGGCTTCCTCTCCAGCGAGTGGGAGGGGCACGCCTTCTCCGACCTCGGAGAGGCGGACCCCATCGACCTCGTGAAGAAGCAGCACGCCCTGATGCGCCGCACCATCGAAGACGCCGTCGCCGGCGTCCCGGCCTGACCGAGGAGCACGACCATGTCCGACACCGTCGCCGAGGGGACCCTCTCGGAGCTCGCCGCCGAGGTCGCGCGCCTGCGCGACGAGGTCGCCGCCGCGCAGAGCCTCGCCCGCCGCGCCGCCGACCGCGGCGAGATCGAGAATCTCTTCAACCGCTACATGTACCTCCACAACGCCTTCCAGGACGAGCGGATCATCCCGCTGTGGGTGAGGCGCGGTACCGAGGGCATCCGCGCCCGGTACACGAACGCCGGCCAGTACACCGACTACGACAGCGTGATCCGCTACCACCAGGGCCGTCCGGCGCCGGTCGGGAAGCTCATCCTGCACTCCACCACCACCCCGGTGATCGAGGTGGCCGCGGACGGTGAGACGGCCAAGGGCGTGTGGATGATGGCGGGCACCGAGTCGGGGCTGACCGACCCCGAGGTGGCCAAGGACAGCCCCGACTTCATGTACTCGCCCGGCGAAGTGCAGGGCAAGAAGGTCTGGGCGCACTGGGTCTGGTGCAAATATGCGATCGACTTCCTCCGCCAGGACGGCGAGTGGAAGATCTGGAAGTTCCGCTGCTACGAGCTCGCCCGGGCGCCGTTCGAGGAGAACTGGGTCAGCTTCGGCGAGAAGAACCAGGCGGCGTTCGACCTCGACCTCATGTACTTCGGCGACGACGGCAAGCCCGTCTTCATGCCGCCCGCCGACGAGCCCGTGCCGAGTGAGAACCATCCGTACAGCCCGTCGACCGTGCAGAAGCTCGAGCCCGAGCCTCCCGCGCCGTACGACACGTTCGTCGACACCTTCGAGTAGGAGCAGCCATGGCCACCCACAATTCGCTCTTCGCCGAGAAGGACGTGCGGCGCACCGCCGACGGCATCGCCGTCTCGGTGCAGCTGCCCTGGTACCGCAGCCTGTGGCTGTCCGCGGTCGACGACGTGGCGGCGACCGTCGACGGCGTGCCGATTCCGCGCGAGGACCTGCGCTTCGAGCTCGGTGGCAGGAGCTACCGCATCGAGGAGCTGCCCGAGCAGTCCGAGACGCTGTGGTTCGTCGCGGACCGCCCCGACGTCGTCATCCCGCTGGGCCACGCGCCGGAGGCGGGCGAGAAGCTGACCGTGGAGGTCGTGCTCACCATGCGCCTGCTGTACATGCAGATCATGCCGGGTGCCGACGGAGGCCCCGGCCGTTACGTGACCAACCGCGTCCCGGTCGAGCGGGAGCTGGTGCTGGCGTGACCGGTGGCGCCGCCGGCCGGCCGCTCCGCGTGGCGATGATCGGCTACGGGTTCATGGGCGCCGCCCACTCGGTGGGCTGGCGGCAGGCACCCGCCGTCTTCTCGCTCCCGCGTCCCGTCGAGCTGACCGTCGTCGTCGGCCGCAATCCCGACGCCGTGGCCGAGGCCGCCGAGCACTGGGGATGGGCGGAGTCGGCGACCGACTGGCGCGCGGTGATCGCGCGCGACGACATCGACATCGTGGACATCGTCACGCCCGGCGACTCGCACGCGGAGATCGCCATCGCCGCGCTCGATGCCGGCAAGCACGTGCTCTGCGAGAAGCCGCTCGCCAATACGGTCGCGGAGGCCGAGGAGATGCTGGCCGCCGCCACCCGCGCGGAGAAGCGCGGCGTCGTCGCCATGGTCGGCTTCACGTACCGTCGCGTCCCGGCCGTGACGCTGCTCCGCGATCTCATCGCGCAGGGAGCGGTGGGGACGGTGCAGCAGGTGCGCGCGGCCTACCGCCAGGACTGGCTGGTGGATCCGCTCCAGCCGCTCGCGTGGCGGCTCCAGAAGGAGCACGCCGGCTCCGGTGCTCTCGGCGACATCGGCGCGCACATCGTCGACATGACCCGGTTCGTCACCGGTCAGGACGTCGAAGCCGTCTCCGGCACGGTCGAGACGATCGTGCGCCGGCGTCCTCTGCTCGGCTCCGGCACCGGGCTGTCGGGCGTCGCCGCGGACGGCTTCGGCGAGGTGACCGTCGACGACGCGGCGCTGTTCACCGGACGGCTCTCCGGCGGCGCGCTCGTCTCGTTCGAGGCGACCCGCTTCGCGACCGGGCGCAAGAACGCCCTGACGCTGGAGGTGTCCGGTTCCGAAGGGGCGCTCGCCTTCGACCTGGAAGACCTGAACAGCCTCCAGTTCTACGACCGCACGGCCCCGGCGGACCGCCAGGGATTCACGAAGATCCTGGTCACCGAGGCGCAGCATCCCTACGTCGCCGCCTGGTGGCCGCCGGGCCACACGCTCGGGTACGAGCACGCTTTCGTCCACCAGGCGTTCGACCTGGTGTCCGCGATCGCCGACGGATCGCAGCCGCACCCGACGTTCGCGGAAGGCCTCGCCGTCCAGCGCGTGCTCGGCGCGGTCGAGGAGAGCGCCGCCACCGGTTCCGCCTGGGTGCGCACGGGCTTCCGCGCGCACGTCTGATCCGTCCGCATCCGCTCGAGGAGACAACGCATGACCCGACCGATCACACTCTTCACCGGCCAGTGGGCCGACCTGCCCTTCGAGGAGGTGGCCAGGCTCGCCGGCGAGTGGGGCTACGACGGCCTCGAGATCGCCTGCTGGGGCGACCACCTCGACGTCTCCCGCTGGGACGACGCGGACTATGTCCAGTCCCGCCGCGACATCCTGGAGCGCAACGGCCTGAAGGTGTGGACGATCTCCAACCACCTCGCCGGCCAGGCGGTGTGCGACGACCCGATCGATCAGCGCCATCGCGACATCCTCAACGACCGGGTCTGGGGAGACGGCGACCCCGAGGGCGTACGTAAGCGCGCCGCCGAAGAGCTAGAACTCACGGCGCGGATGGCCGCGGCCCTCGGCGTGCGGACGGTGACGGGCTTCACCGGATCGTCGATCTGGAAGGCCGTCGCGATGTTCCCGCCGGCGTCGGACGAGTGGATCGCCGCCGGGTACCAGGACTTCGCCGACCGTTTCCATCCCATCCTCGATGTGTTCGAGGAGGTCGGAGTGCGATTCGCGCTCGAAGTGCATCCGTCCGAGATCGCCTACGACTACTGGACAGCGAAGGCGACGCTGGAGGCGATCGGGCACCGGGAGAGCTTCGGGATCAACTTCGACCCCTCGCACTTCATGTGGCAGCAGCTCGACCCGGTGGCGTTCGTGCTCGACTTCGCGGACCACATCTTCCACGTGCACGTGAAGGAGTCGATCACGAACCTCGACGGGCGCAACGGCGTGCTCGGCTCCCACCTCCCCTGGGCGAACCCGCGGCGCGGCTGGACGTTCGTGTCGACCGCGCACGGCGAGGTGCCGTGGGAGCCGCTGTTCCGCGCGCTCAACGCGATCGGCTACACGGGCCCGACCTCGGTGGAGTGGGAGGACGCGGGGATGGACCGGCTCCAGGGCGCGCCCGAGGCCATCGCGTTCGTGCGGAAGCTCAACGCGATCACCCCGCCGGAGGCCGCGTTCGACGCCGCCTTCTCCACTAAGCAGGACGGGGACGTGGCCCGATGAGCGACATCCTCGACGTCCTCATCCTCTCCGGGCACATGACCCGCGAGCACGACAACGAGAACCGCAGCTTCCGGCTCCACAACCAGTGGATCACGACGCTGCTGGAGGACACCGGGCGGTTCCGGGTGCGCGTGGTCGAGGACCCGCGCGGCCTCGGGGCGGCGGTCATCGACAAGTACGACGTCGTGATCGTCGTCTTCGAGGGACGCGACGGCTACCACGAGAAGGCCGTCGGCTTCGGGCCGGAAACCGACGCGGCCCTCCTGAGGTTCGTCCACGACGACGGCAAGGGGATCGTCTGGTTCCACGGGTCAGCGGCGCAGGAGGATGACTGGGGCTACCCCGACGACTACAACGTCATGCGCGGCTCCCGGCTGACGGTCGCGGGCGGTCTACGGCCGCGGCCCTGGGGCGAGGCCCAGCTGGACACGGTCGAGCCGCGGCATCCCATCACCGAGGGCATCAGCGGGCGGTGGACGGTCACCGGCGACGACATCCTCACCGGTGTGGAGATCCTCGACGGCGCCCAGGTACTGCTCACGACGTTCGACGACCTCGAATCGTACGAGAGGGCGCCGATCTGGCCCATGTCGCACTACCCGGTCGCCATCCCGGCGGAGGGCGTCGCTGCGCTCCCCGGGATGAACACGGATCAGCCCATCGCGTGGATCAACGAGTACGGCGCAGGCCGCTCGTTCACCATCACCGTCGGGCACGACATCGACACCTTCCGGCGCATCGAGTTCATCCGGATGTTCCCGCGCGGCGTCGAATGGGCCGCCACCGGCAGCGTCTCGCTGACCGGCCCCGACCGGCGGGGCGAGCGGCGCTTCCTTCCCTGGCCCTACTACAACCGCGAGGGCTGACCGGCTCCGGAGTCCGCCTCCGCCTTCGCCTAGTCTTCCGACTCTGCGAAGGCGGAGCGCGCCAGCGCGAGGTGTTCGCGCGTCATGTCGGCCGGATCGTCATCCAGCCATCCGTGGCCGCCCCACTCACTGCAGAGCGTCCCCGCGAAGTCCCACGCCCGCAGGATCGCGCCGAGCTCCCGCAGCGGCTGCGAGACGCGGTGACCGTCGTCATCCAGGTCCCAGAACTTGAGATGGAAGGCCCCGACCAGCGGGAGGATGTCGCGCAGGACGCTGACCGGTGAGCGACCGAATCTCACGAGCAGATCCATGTAGAGCGCGTGGACTTCGGCGGGCACAGAGCCAGACCGGAGGTGGGTGACCACCGCTTCCAGCGTGTCCGGATCGAGCCACCCCTCCGACAGCCGCCGGAGCAGCTCCGCCGGGAGGCTCGGGCCCAGCGTGTCGAGGTAGCTGATCGGGAGAGCCGGCATGAACATGCTGGTGTCGACCAGGAGCCGGATCCGCGGGTCGTCCAGCGCGGCGATGTCGTCTATCGCGGCTGCGACGGCGGGGGCGTCCGGTGCCTGCTGGCCCTGCAGCTCTTCGTACAGCGTCAGCTCCAGGTCGTGCAGGACGGTTGCAACCGGCCCAGGAGCTGCGGTCCGGCCTGGCCGATCGGCAGTCTCACGCCCTCCGCACCGACGTCGTGTGCCGTCCGCAGCTGGGGGAGGAGGAACGCCAGCCGCTCGTCCTCGTCACGTCGCCGGGTCGGACCGAGCCAGTCGTCGAGGCTGGCTCCGACGATGCTGACGCGACCGCCGACCTCGGCCAGCCTGTCGCGCAGCGCGGAGGCCTCCGCCGTGGAGGTCTGCGGGAACGAACGCCACAGCTGCCCCGGCTCGAGCTCGATGACGGAGGAGACGCCCGAGCTCACGATGCCGACCACGATGTCGGTGGCGGGATGTTCGGCCCGAATGACGTCCGGAGTCCAGTTGAAGGCGCTCGCCGCCAGCGTCCACCGGTCGGTGCGACCGGCATCCACTCGCCGTTCGGCGTGGAACGGGAGCGTCAGCGCGTCGGGTCCGGACTGGAGGTACGGGATGAGCAGTCGGAACGACACCGCGACCGTGTGCGCACCCGGCGCCAGGACGGTGTGGCCGCGGAGGGCGAGCCGATCCTGCACGAACCACCAGCCGTCTGCGGCGGGCGCGCTCACCGCGCAGTCCACCCCGTCGACCTGCACGCGCAGGTCGGACAGGCTCGAGAGGGGGAGGGAGCGGATCCAGGGCAGACTCACCCGCACGGTGAAACCGTCGGAGGTGGTGGTCAGAGCGTCATCGCCCAGGATCGGCAGCGTCATGCCGGGGTCTTGATCCCCTCGATCGTCGGCCGCCCGTCGGCGAACCAGCGCGGGAACGTCGCCTCGAAGAGTTCCTCGATCGCGAGCTCCGCGCCGCCTCGCAGCGGCTCGCGCTCATCGCCGATCGAACGGACGATCGACAGGTCCCTGGTGGCCAGCGGCAGCGACAGCTCGTACACCCGCTGCCGGACCTCTGCGAGGAAGATCTCCCCGGCCGAGGACACCGCTCCGCCGATCACGATGACCGCTGGGTTGAACATGTTGACCAGTGCCGCGATGGACTCGCCGATCATGCGCGCGGAGCGCTGGACGAGCGAGATGGCCAGAGCGTCGCCGTCCATGGCGGCGATGGACACGGCCTCGGGGGTGACCGGCTCCCCGCGCCCGGTCAGGGCGGCGAGGGCGCCCCCGGCTCCGTCGGCCAGCGCACGCTCGGCGTCCCGCACGATCGCCCAGCCGGAGGCCTCCGCCTCCAGGCAGCCGACCTTGCCGCAGCGGCAGGGAGCGGTCGAGTCGCGCACGCGCACGTGCCCGATGTCACCCGCCGCGCCGTTCGCGCCCCGATGGATGCGGCCGTGCGAGACGAGACCGGCGCCGATTCCGCTGCCGACCTTGCAGTAGATCAGGTCGACGTTGTCGTCGCGGCGGTGGCTGCGCTCGGTGAGAGCGAGGAGGTTGACGTCGTTGTCCACCCACACCGGCGCGTCGAATCGCTGCTCGAAGAGGCGGCGCACGTCGAAACCGTTCCAGCCAGGCATGATGGGCGGCGCGACCGGCGACCCGGTCTCGAAGTCGACGGGGCCCGGAACGCCGACCGCGACCGCCCAGACCGGGCGGTCGTCGCCGTCGATGAGGGTGTCGATCATCCCGAGCGCCGTCTCGATGGTCTCGGCCGGGCCCCGGCCGATGTCCCAGGCGCGGTGGTCCTCGGCGAAGACCTCGCCATCGAGGGTGGCGAGACCGACGCGGATGTGGAGGGCGCCGAGCGCGCAGACGACGATCGTCGCCTGGTCGGCGCGGAAGCGGAGCGTCCGTGGTGCGCGCCCGCCGGAGGAGGGGCCGTAGTCGCCGTCCTCCAGGAAGCCCATCTCGATCGCAGCCTCGACGCGCTGCGTGACGACGCCGCGCCCCAGCCCCGTGAGCCGGCCGATCTCCGGCCGAGTGCCCGCTTCGCCGGTGCGGACGAGGTTGACGACACGGAGCAGGCTCATGACCTCGTCGGTCTGAGCGCCGAAGCGAAGTGCGGAGTCCCTGGCCATGCTTGATTCTGACACAACTCCGTCTGCATCCGGCGGAATCGCCGCGCACTTGCGCGTGGGCGAGCGGAGCTTGCGCCGTACTACGACGGAAGCCGGTCCGGCGTGGACCTAGGAAATCAGTCTCATTGATCCCCGGCATAGCCGATACGCGGTTCCCTGATGCGGTGGCCCCCTCGATAGTGGAGACCGGGCAATCACATTCCGCCCGTCTGGAAAGGATCAAGGATGATCAAGCTTCTCTCCCACCTGTCGTATGTGGAGATCACGTCCCCCGATGTCGAGGCATCTGTGAAGTTCTACGAGGAACAGGTCGGACTCACCGTCGTCGACCGCATCGATGGATCGGTCTACCTGCGCTGCTGGGGCGACTACTACGCGTACTCCGTCGTCGTCACGCCCGGAACCGAGCCGACCCTCGTGACCATGGCCTGGCGGACCTCCAGCGCCGAAGCGCTGGAGGAGGCCGCCAAGCGCATCGAGGCCGCGGGCGTCGAGGGCGAATGGCTCGACGACGTGCCCGCCATCGGCCGCGCGTACCGCTTCACCGGTCCGTGGGGACACTCGATGACCCTGCACTGGGACGTCACGCGTCACCAGGCTCCCGGCCACGTCGCCTCCATCTACCCGGACCGCCCGGAGAAGCGGAGCAAGGTCGCCGGCGCCCCGCGCCAGCTCGACCACGTCACGATCGCGACCAGCGACGTCGACGCCTTCGCCGCCTGGTACAACGACGTGCTCGGGTTCCGGATCATGGCGCGGACCGTGCTCGACGAGGCGCCGATCTCGATCTTCTCGGTGCTGACCACCAACGAGAAGTCGCACGACCTCGGCGTCGTGCTCGACGGCTCGACCCGTGCCGGCCGCGTCAACCACTACGCCTTCTGGGTCGACACCTACGAGGAGCTCCTCATCGCGGCCGACACCCTGATGGAGAACGGCGTGCCGATCGAGTACGGTCCCTCCATCCACGGGATCGGCGAGCAGACGTTCCTCTATTACCGCGAGCCCTCCACACTGCGGATCGAGCTCAACACCGGCGGCTACCGCAACTACGTGCCCGACTGGCAGCCCAACACCTGGAAGCCGTCGCTCGGCTCGAGCAACTTCTACCGCAACGGCGCCATGCCGATGTCGATGACCGAGTCGTTCCCCGCAGCCGACGGACCGAGCGCCACCGAGGAGGGCGTGCCTGACGAGATCAAGGAAGCGCTGCTCAACCCGTACGCCGTGCAGGGTCGCGGCTGATCATGGCCGCACCGAGCGAGGATCCCGGCGACCTGGACCGTCGGGATCCGGAGGCGGAGATCGGGGCGAGGGCCGAGGCGTACCGCAACTGGGGACGCTGGGGCGACGACGACGTGCTGGGCACGCTCAACCTCATCGATGAGGCGAAGCGCACCGAGGCGGCCGCCCTGGTCCGTGAGGGGCTGACGATCTCCCTGGCGCAGTCGTTCGACATGAACGGGCCGCAGAAGGGCTGGCGCCGGCGCACCAACCCGGTGCACACCATGCTCGACACCGGGACGGACGCCGAGCGCGGCAATCAGGGCTTCCCGCACGGGCTCGGCGGCGCCGACGACGTGATCGCGATGCCGCTCCAGTGCTCGACGCAGTGGGACGGCCTCGGCCACATCTTCGACCACGGCTCCGCCTGGAACGGGCGGCGCGCGGGAGAGGTGGTGACGAGCGAGGGCGACCTGGTCACCGGGATCGAGCACGCGGCCTCCGTCATCGTGTCGCGCGGGGTGCTGCTCGACGTCGGACGGCACCTGCAGCCGGAGACCGGTGAGCTGCCCGACGGCTACGCGATCACCGCCGCCGACCTGCGGTCGTGCGCGGAGGCGCAGGGCCCCACCAGCTCGGTGCGCGCGGGTGACATCGTCCTCGTGCGCACCGGCCAGCTCGCCCGCGCCCGGCGTGACGGCTGGGGCGAGTACGCGGGCGGTCCGGCGCCCGGCCTCTCCCTGACCACCGCCGGCTGGCTGCACGACACCGGCATCGCTGCGATCGCGACCGATACCTGGGGTTTCGAGGTGCGCCCGAACGAGTTCGACGTGCCGGCGTTCCAGCCCCTGCATCAGGTCGCGATCCCGAACCTGGGCCTCACCATCGGCGAGATGTGGGACCTGGAGCAGCTGGCGGTCGAATGCGCCAGGCTCGGCCGATACGATTTCCTCCTCTCGGCCCCGCCGCTGCCGATCACCGCAGCGGTCGGGTCGCCGATCAACCCCATCGCGCTGCTCTAGCGGACACCATCCGCTGGGGCTGAGCATCCCGAGAACAGAGAGGTTCTTGCATGACCGCCGTACAGAAGGTCGCGATCGCCGGAAGCGGCGTCGCCGGTCTGGCCGCCGCCATCCAGCTCGCCAAGGCGGGCGTCGAGGTCGACGTCTTCGAATCGAAGGCCGAACTGAGCGCCCTGGGCTCGGGCATCACCCTGCAAGGCAACGCGCTTCGGGTCTTCGACGCGCTGGGCGTCTGGGACGACGTGCGGGAGGCGGGCTACTTCTTCGAAGGACTGACGCTCCGGGCTCCCGGACCGGATGCGCCGGTGGTGGCCGAACTGCCCGAGGTGAAGACGGGTGGCCCGGACTTCCCCGCGACCGGCGGCATGTACCGGCCCGACCTCGCGCGCATCCTCCTCCGGCATGCGGAGGCGGCGGGTGCGACGGTGCGCTTCGGGTCGAAGGTGACCGGGGTGTCGCAGACGGACGGCGGCGTCTCACTCGACGTGGACGGTGGACCGGCCGGCACCTACGACCTCCTGATCGGAGCGGACGGTCTCAACTCCGTCGTGCGGGACCTGATCGGCATCGAGACGAAGCCGCAGCCGACCGGGATGGGCATCTGGCGCGCGTTCGTCTCGCGCCCGGCATCGGTCGAGCGCAGCGAGCTCTACTACGGCGGCCCGGTGTACATCGCGGGCTACACGCCGACCGGCGAGGACACGATGTACGCCTTCCTGGTCGAGCCGTCCCGCGAGCGCGTCGAGATCACCGACGAGCAGGCGGTCGACATCATGCTGGAGGAGTCGGCCGCGTACGGCGGCCCGTGGGAGGACATCCGCGCCGACCTGCGGGACGGCGCGCACGTGAACTACACCTGGTTCACCCAGCACCTGGTCCCGGCCCCGTGGAACCGCGGGCGCGCGGTGGTCATCGGCGACGCCGCGCACAGCTGCCCGCCCACGATCGCTCAGGGCGCCGCGCAGGCGCTGGAGGACGCACTCGTCCTCACCGAGTTGCTGGTCGAGAGGGACGTCGTGGACGACTCCTTGTGGGACGAGTTCCACGGCCGTCGACTGCCGCGGGCGCAGGCCGTCGTCGAGGCGTCCGTGCAGCTCGGTCAGTGGCAGATCGACCACGACCGGGAGGCCGACGCCGCCGGGCTCATCTTCGGCATCTCGCACCGGATGGCGGAGCCCGCATGAGGATCGCCCGCTGGACCACCGCGGATTCCGGCCTGCGCGAGGGCTTCGTGATCGGGGATCGCGTGGTCCCGTTCCCCGACGGACTCACGGTCGCCGACGTCCTGGCCCGCGGGCTGGCCGAAGCGCCGGCCCTCCTCGCCCGGGTCCAGGACGAGCCGGGCGTGCCGCTGTCGGAGGTGCGCCTCCTGGCTCCCCTCGCCCCCGCATCCATCCGTGACTTCGTCGCCTTCGAGGAGCACGTCGAAGGGGTGAGCGCGTCGGTCGACGGAAAGAGCGAGGTGGTGCCCGAGTGGTACCAGGCGCCGACCTTCTACTTCACCAACCCGCACACGGTGCTCGGGCCGGACGAGCAGCTGCGGCCCCCCGCCAGTGCGCGCCTCGACTTCGAGCTGGAGGTCGCCGCCGTGATCGGCGCGGCGCCCGGCACCGACGGCGCGAACCTGAGCCCCGAGGACGCGGCCGGCGTGATCTTCGGCTACACGATCATGAACGACTGGTCGGCCCGCGACCTGCAGTCCCGCGAGATGAAGGTGCGCCTCGGCCCGGCCAAGGGCAAGGACTTCGGAACGGCACTCGGGCCGTGGATCGTCACCGCCGACGAACTGGACCCGTACCTCGACGACGACGGCTTCCTCGCCCTTGAGGCGGAGGTCTCCGTCAACGGCGAGCGGGTGGGCCACGATCTCCTGTCGAACATGGGCTGGCCGTTCCCCGAACTCGTCGCCTACGCGTCCCGCAACTCGCGGGTCGTGCCCGGTGACGTGCTCGGCTCCGGGACCACCGGCAACGGGGGCTGCCTGGCAGAGCTGTGGGGACGACGCGGCGAGTTGGACCCCCGACCACTCGCCGAGGGCGACGCGGTGCGGATGGTCGTCGAGGGGATCGGCGAGCTGGTGGGTCCTGTCGGGGCGAGCGTGGCCCTCCCGGAGCCGGCCGCGGCCCGGCAGCGCACGCGTGCGCGCAGCCGAGAGGCGCAGGCCGCACTGTGAGTCCCATTGCGAGCCTCGGTGCCGGCCTGGAGGGCGCGACCGTCGTCGTGACCGGCGCCGCTCGCGGCCAGGGCGCCGCCGAGGCGCGCCTGCTCGCCACGTGCGGTGCGCAGGTCGTCGCGACCGATGCGACCGCCCCGGACGAGCCCCTCGGCGACCGCATCGCCTTCCGGCTGCTCGACGTCACCGACGAGGACGCGTGGGCGGAACTCGCGGCGGACCTCGCGACGACGCTGGCCGGAACGCCCCTGCGCGGCCTCGTCAACAACGCCGGCGTCACCCACCGCGCCGGCCTCGCCCAGACCGAGCGCGCCGACTGGGATCGTGTGCTCGCCGTCAACCTGACCGGCCCCATGCTCGGGATGCGCGCGCTCGCTCCGCTCATGGCCGAGGGCTCCTCGATCGTGAACGTCGGCTCCGTTGCGGGACTGACCGGTCACTACACCGCCGCCTACACCGCGTCGAAGTGGGGCCTGCGCGGTCTCTCGCGTGTGGCCGCCACCGAGTTCGGCCCCCGCGGCATCCGCGTGAACACCATCCACCCCGGCTTCATCGAGACCGGCATGACCGCGAACGCGCCGACGGCGATGCGGGAGGCGCAGCTCGAACTGACGCCGCTCCAGCGGCTCGGTGAGCCCTCCGATGTGGCCGGTCTCGCCGTGTTCCTGCTGTCCGATGCGTCTGCGTACCTGTCGGGCGCCGACATCCCCGTCGACGGAGGGTTCACCTCGTCCGCCGGCGCCAAGTACCTCGCGGACCGCATCGCCGCCGCGACGACGTAAGCAACGAGAAGGAGCCCGTTCCGTGTTCATGTACTTCCCCACCAACTACGTGTGGAGCCTCGCCGTGGTCGCGACACTCAACAACGGCGGCTACATCGACGAGGTCGACCGGGCGTGCAAGCCGGTGCTGCTCGCGTCGCAGAACGGCGACGACGCCGGGACCGCAGAGCTGTACGCCTCGTGGGCGGCCGTCGCCGACCGTCTGGTCGCCAAGGCGGCTGCCGACGAGGCCGCCGGCCGCCGGATCGGTGCGGGGGAGACGTACTACCGCGCGTCGCTCTACACGTCCCAGTCGGAGCGGCTGCAGTCGCCGCGGTGGGAGGGTCGCAACGCGGCGTACCAGAAGTCCATCGACCTGCTGCTCAAGCACGTCGAACTGAGCCGCATCCCGCTCACCCGGGTCGAGGTCCCGTACGAGGGTTCGTCGCTGCCCGGGTACTTCTACCGCGCACCGGGCGAGGGGCCGCATCCCGTGATCATCCAGTGGAACGGCCTCGATTCGACGAAGGAGATGATGTACTACTCCGGCTTCCCGAAGATGCTGGCCGAGCGCGGCATCTCCACGCTGATGATCGACACGCCCGGTTCAGGCGAGGCGCTCCGGCTGCGCGGCCTCACCGCGCGCCACGACACCGAGGTGTGGGCAGCGGCCATCATCGACTGGATCGAGGAGCACGCCGCCGAATTGGATGCGGATCCCGAGCAGCTCGGGATCGTGGGCTGGTCGCTGGGCGGCTACTACGCTCCTCGCGCGGCGGCCTTCGAGAAGCGGCTGAAGCTGGCGGTCGCCTGGGGCGCCAACCACGACTGGGCCGCGGTCCAGGAGGCGCGTCGCAACCGCGAGGGAGAGAACCCGGTGCCGCACTACTGGGACCACGTGTTCTGGGTGTGGGGCGTGGACTCGATGGAGGCGTTCATCGAGAAGACCGCGGGGATGCACCTGAACGGCGTCGCGGAGAAGATCACGGTGCCGCTGCTCATCACGCACGGCGCCGGCGACCGGCAGATCCCCGTGAAGTACGCGCACGAGACCTACGACCAGGCGGTGAACAGCCCGCGTCGCGAGCTGCGCATCTTCGACGACCCGGAGGGCGGCACCGAGCACATCTCGATCGACAACATGCCGTACGTCGCCGGCATCATCGCCGACTGGGTGGCCGAGACCTTCGCGGCCGAGAGCGAGGGCGCGGGCGCGGGCGCGGAGTAGGGCGCCGGTGCGCCCTCGCCCCGGCGGTTCAGCGGCGAGGGTGGCCCGCGCGGAAGAGCGGGTCCGGAGTGTCGTCGGGCGCGTCTGGAGCGCTCGCGGCCACCGAGGCCATGTCCCGCGGCAGGTCGAAGGGAAGCGCTCCCTGCGCGTCCGCCCGGCCGGCGAGCACGGCGAGGAGCACGTCGTCCGCGGCGCCGAACTCGCCGACGAGCGCGGCCACCTCTCCGGCGAACGGGGTGAGGATCGCGGGGCGGTTCAGCGTGACTACGAGGACGACCGGCAGGCGGCGAGCGAGCGCGAGCACCCGGTCGATCTCGTCCGCTCCGAATTCGAGGGACCCCTGCTGCATCCCGGACTCCAGGAAGAAGTGGTCGCGGTACTCGAACGGGGATGCGACCCGGACGACCGCGAAGTCGGCCGCCTCGGCATCCGCCGCCCGCCAGCCCGGCGGGAGTGCGGCCTCCGCCACTCCGACCAGGTGCACGCGCGCGTCACCACGGACAGGAAGGAACGGCGCGGCTGTCGTGCCGTTCGCGCGGTTCGTCAGGATGGTGACGGCTCGCGCCTGGGCCTCTCGGCCGAGTGCGACGTCGTCGGGCCGGGGGAGGCGGTCGGCACCGGGCGCATCCTCGCCGCCGAGGTCGCCGTCGACCAGCTCCAACTCGACCATCAGCCGGACGAGACGAAGTGCCGATTCCGCCAGACGGCCCGGGTCGAGCCGACCTGAATCCACCGCCTCCCGGATCAGCCGCGTGTCGCTCTCACCGCCGAGCTGGTCGACCCCGGCTTCGAACAGTCGGCATAGCCGTTCCAACGGGGACAGCTCCTCGACCCCCCACGCCCGCGCCGGGAACGGCTTCCCGGCGACCTCGATGTCGGTGACGAGCCCGAAATCCGTGAGCACGACGCCGTCGAAGCCCAGCTCGTCGCGCAGGAGCCCGGTGATGATCCGCCGGTTGAACGAGAACCCGACCGGTTCGACCGGCTCGCCGTCGATCACCAAGCCCACGGGCATCCCGTAGTACGGCATGATCGCCGCGGCCCCGGCGGCGATGGCCGCACGGAACGGCGCGAGGTGGTCGTCGAACCGTCCCGCCGGGTAGACCTGTTCGCGGCCGTAGGGGAAGTGCGGATCCTCGCCGTCGAGCTGCGGGCCGCCGCCCGGGAAGTGCTTCACGGTGGCGGCGACGCTCGTTCCATCCAGCCGTGGTCCTTGGAGCCCTTCGAGGAAGGCGACCACCAGCCGCGACGTCGTCTCGGGGTCCGACCCGAAGCTCTGCGCCTGGCGGGCCCATCGAGGTTCGGTGGCGAGGTCGATCTGCGGATGCAGGGCCATCCGGATTCCCATCGCCCGGTAGTCGCGGCGGACGGTCTCCGCATAGCGGCGCACCAGGTCTGCATCCCCGATCGCGCCGAGTCCCAGGTTCTCCGGCCACTGCGAGAGCCCGGCCGCCGTATGGGCGGCGCCGTCGTTCTGCAGGAACGCGTGCCGCGGATCGGTGGAGAAGACGGCGGGGAGCCTCGATCCGTTCGATCGCGAGATCCCCTGGAGCTCGCGCAGGAATGCGGCGGTGCGCTCCGGGGAGGGGATGCGGCCCAGGCAGAAGAAGCGGAGGCCGTGGTCGACGATCAGCTCCCGGAAGGTCGGGCCGCCGAATCCGGCGGACGCATCCGGGTCCGGGTTGTCCCCCACCATGATCATCGGATGCAGCAGCAGGCCGATCCGCTCATCCAGCGTCATCCCCTCGACGATCTCCCGGGCCCGGCTGGTGCTGGCGGTGGTCACGGATGGTCTCCCTCGACTCGCGGACGGGTCCATCTTATGTTGAAAACCGACATAACGGTCTCTGGCGATCGGGTCGTCCCCGGGGTTATCGTCGGCGCATGTGCCGCAACATCCGCTGCCTCCACAACTTCGAGCCGCCGACGACCGACGACGAGGTGCGCGAGGCCGCGCTCCAGTTCGTCCGCAAGGTGAGCGGCTCGACCCGTCCTTCTCGGGCGAACACGGCCGCCTTCGAGCAGGCGATCGACGAGATCGCCGAGGCCACCCGCCGGATGCTCGACCAGCTCGTCACCAACGCTCCGCCCAAGAGCCGGGAGCTCGAAGCGGTCAAGGGCCGCGAGCGCCACGAGAAGCGGATGGAGCGCGAGGTCCGGATCCGCACCGCGTCGGTCTGAGGGTTCGGGTCGTCGCGCGTCGCCGCCGCGGTGCGGCCACGATAGCTCGCCCCTTCCCGATCCACCCACGGTGGCCCTCCCCTTCGGGTGGGGAGGGCCAGCTTGTTCCAAGCCACGGGACCGTGGTGAAAGAGCCGAGCATCCAGACACGACCGAGGTAGTGTCCGCACTGCGGCACGCGGATGCGCAGCCGACGGTGCCGCGCAGTGCGAGCTGAACCGGCCTCACGGCCTCCACTGCAGTTCGACGATGTGATGGGCGTCGCTCAGGTAGAAGACGTTCTGCGTGCCCAGGTCGACCTCGACGAAGGCGGCGGGCTCGCTCCACGCCGGCGGCGCACCGACCCGGGCGGCGATGTCGTTGTGGTGCCAGGCGCCGGTGCTCCACCACAGCTCGTGCACGAAGCCGTCGGCGCCGGTGTAGACCACGTGCTGGGTGGCGACGGGCTGGAACAGCCCCGCCTCGAAGGCGTAGCCGACCGGGGTTCCCGTGCGCGTCGGAGCCGGGGCGTCCGCCGCGACCGTCAGGTCGTTGTGATGCCAGCCGTCGGTGCGCCACCACAGCTCGTGGATGTGCCCGTCGACGCCCACGTAGTCGACGTGCTGGGTGCCGTCGCCCCGGAAGACGTAGCCGTGGAAGAGATCGGAGTCGCTCGCCGCCGGCGCCCCGGTCGCGGCGGTCAGGTCGCCCCAGTGCCAGCCGGAGGCGTCCGCCCAGAACTCGATCACGTGGCCGGCCTCCGTCCGCGTGAGCACGTGGGCCGTTCGCTGATCCTCGAACGAGTATCCGGTCGCCGCCACGCCCGGCGCACAGGCCGGCGCTCCGGTCGCCCCGGTCAGATCGAGGTCGTGCCACCCGTTGCCGGAGTTGCTGAGTTCGTGGATGTGACCGCCGCCGCGCGCGTGGTAGACCACCCGCTGGGTGCCGTCGTAATAGGTCTCGTAGCCGTACGGCTGCGACAGGGTCAGCGGCGCGTGCCCCGCATTGGTGAGGTCGTTCGCGTTCCAGCCGTCGTCCTCCGTGTACCAGAGCTCGTGCACGTGACCGTCGAACTGGCGGCCCTGGTACACGACGTGCTGCGAGCCCTGATGCGCCCAGATGTAACCGTTCGCGGTCGTCGCGGCCTCCGCTCCGCCCGCCTCCGATACCAGGTTCTTGACGTGCCAGTCGTCGCCCTCGCTGCAGTACAGCTCGTACAGCTGGCCGTCGTCCCCGCCCGAGAACGTGAAGCCCTGGAACACGACGTGGCGTGTGAACTGCGCGAACAGCCACGCAGTCGGCTGGTAGACGGCGAGCGGCGCCCCCGCTCGTGTCGTGAGGTCTGTGGTACTCCATCCCATGGTGATGCTCCGATCCGTCCGATCGTCGGCGTCGGGATCCGGCGTTGACGCCCTCAGGCTAGACGCGCCCGCGATCTTCCGGGCCTCCCCGATCCGCCGCAGCCGCCGAGCACAGGGAAATTGTCACCAATTCCCGGGAATCGGCGACGGTTTCCCTGTGCTCGGCGGCTCGGCGGCTCGACGGCTCAGTGCCGGGGGCGGAGGGCGCTGAACGTGGCGGCGGCGGTCGTCCCGTAGACGAGGTGAGCGGCGAGGTCCTTGCCCAGCGTCTTGGCGTCGTACTCGGTGATCGGCTTGTAGAGGTGCATCGGCGGCAGGATGATGTAGCCGGACAGCCACATCCCCGCCCCGAGGAGGAGCCCGTACACGGTTCTCGGCCGTCGCAGCGACCCCGCCAGCACTCCGTACGCCGTCGCGCCCGAGATTCCGTAGACCCAGTGGGCAATGTTGTTGATGGATGCGGCGCGCGAGTCCGGCAGCGGGGTCCCGTAGAGGCCTTCGATGATGCGCCGTCCGACCTCGGCGGGGGCGGGGGCGGAGTCCCAGCCGGTCACGTCGGCCGAGAACTCCCAGTCAGGGAACGGCTCGGTCCCGCGACCCCTCCGGTACTGCAGGTACAGCCAGAGGTCGAAGGCCAGCGTGCCGACGACACCGGCCGCGGCGCCGCGGGCGAGCGCTCCGACCGCTGTGGGCCGCGCAGGCGCGGACGCCCCGCGGCCGGCGGCGACGCCCCCCAGCGTGATCGCTGCGGCGGCGGAGGAGACCACCGCGGTCAGCACGCGCCTGGTCTTCCGTGCCGCCCGTTCATCCTGTGCGCTCATCCGGTCCTCCCTCGACGCCTCCAGAATGCTCCTCGGCACCGCCGCTCGGGAAGGCCGTCCGCCGCGCGAAACCGCTGCGGCGAACCTTCGCACTTCCGCAGGGACCGTTCACCGGACGGTCACCGCGCCGTCACCGAACCGTCGCCCCCGCCTCCGAGGCTCTCGCCACAGGGACCGCTCGGACGTTCGGCCCCACGGCACAAAGGACAGGTGCATGCGCTCTCGAACCCGCAAGATCTCGCTGCTCGTGGGGGCCGTCGTCGCGACGACCCTCGTCGGCGCGGCCGCTGCCGTGGCCGCGCCGGCCATCGACAACGGCTGGCCGTACGACTCGGCGCCCACAGCCCACGACGCCGAGACCTACACGCTCGCCGCGGTCGGCGACATCGCCTGCGAGCCCGACGACGACGAGAACGCGTCGACGCCGGGCTCGCTCAAGTGCGGAAGCCCGAGCCTCGGTGGGTACGACGCCGAGTTCGCCACGGCGAAGCAGACGGAGGCGATGAAGCCGGATGCGGTCGCCCTGCTCGGTGACGAGCAGTACGAGGTCGGCAAGCTGAGCGACTTCGAGGCGTCGTTCGAGCAGGCGTGGGGCGGCCTCAAGTTCCTCGAGCGTCCCGCCCCCGGCAATCACGAGTACTACCCCTATGTGAAGAAGGGCGACAACGAGGCGGGCCAGAACGGCAGCGGCTACTTCGCGTACTTCAACGGTCACGACCAGTCCGGAACGCCCAACACCTCCGGCCAGGCGGGCGACGACACCGAGGGCGCCCAGGGCTGGTACTCGTACGACCTGGGCAACTGGCACATCGTCTCGCTGAACGTCGAGTGCAACTCTCCCGCGTTCCAGAACGACTGCTCCACCACCGACGGCGGCCTGCTCGCCCAGGAGACCCGCTGGCTGGCGGCGGACCTGAAGAGCAACCAGCAGCAGTGCACGATCGCGTACTGGCACCAGCCGACCTTCAGCTCGACCACCGCATCCACCGCCACCGTCCCCGCTTCCGCCGTCGGAGCGGGAGGCCAGGAGGGTCAGGTCGCCGACGCGTGGTGGAAGCTGCTCTACGCCAACCACGCGACCCTCGTCCTCAACGGCCACGAGCACGCCTACGCCCGGCTGAAGCCGATGGATCCGACCGGTGCCTACGACCCGAAGAAGGGCATCCCGGAGTTCATCGTCGGCACCGGCGGTGAGGCGCTCGACACCCTCGCCAAGAACGCCGACGGGAGCTTCGCCAACCCGAACGTGGTCACCGGGTACGACCAGGGCTTCGGGACGATGAAGCTCACGCTCAAGCAGCACGGCTACTCGTTCTCGTACGCCCCCGCGCTGCAGGGCCCCGGGCTCGGCACGTCGGCCCTCGCCTACTCCGACTCCGGCTCCGGCGACTGCCGCGGCTGATCGCCCGCACAGAACAGCGGCTCGATTCCCGAGGGAGCCGAGCCGCTGTTCTCGTGCGGGGCGTTACGACTTCAGCCACTCCAGGAGGTCGGCGTTGATCGTGTCGGCCTGCGTCGTCGGCATCCCGTGCGGGAAGTCCTTGTACGTCTTCAGCGTCCCGTTCTGCACCAGCTTCGCCGAGAGCGGTCCGGCGTCGGCGTAGGGGACGATCTGGTCGTCCTCGCTGTGCATGACCAGCACCGGGACCGTGATCTTCTTGAGGTCCTCGGTGAAGTCGGTCTGCGAGAAGGCGACGATTCCGTCGTAGTGCGCCTTCGCGCCGCCCATCATGCCCTGGCGCCACCAGTTCTGGATGATGGCCTCCGACGACTCGACCCCCGGCCGGTTGAACCCGTAGAACGGGCCCTCCGGGAGGGCGCGGTAGAACTCCGACCGGTTCTTGGCCAGCTGCGCCTGCAGGTCGTCGAAGACGCTCTTCGGCAGCCCGCCCGGGTTGTTCTCCGTCTGGACCATCAGCGGGGGAACCGCGCTGATCAGCACGGCTCGCGAGACGCGATCCTCGCCGTAGGTGCCGATGTAGTGCGCGACCTCTCCACCGCCGGTCGAGTGACCGACGTGGATGGCGTCGTGCAGGTCGAGTTCTTCGACGACCGCACGCAGGTCGGCGGCGTAGTGGTCCATGTCGTGGCCCTCGCCGGTCTGTGTGGAGCGGCCGTGGCCGCGCCGGTCGTGCGCGATGACGCGGTAGCCCTGCTGCAGGAAGAACAGCAGCTGGTTGTCCCAGTCGTCCGCCGAGAGCGGCCAGCCGTGGCTGAAGACGATGGGCTGACCGGTTCCCCAGTCCTTGTAGTAGATCTCGATGCCGTCTGATGTCGTTACGGTGCCCATGATTCCTTCCGGGGGTGGCGGGTGGGGATGCTGTGGGACGTGCTGCAGAACAGGTGGCGCTTTTCGACGCTAGCCTGCGCGGAGGGCGCCACGCCAGGGGCGCCGCGCCCCGTGCCGCTTCTTCGAAGCCGGCGTCCGGTCTCCGTTCATCCGCGGTTCACTCCGGGGTCACGAACGTCGCCAGAGCGGCATCCGGCCGGACGAGATAGGTCGACAGCATCCGCCCGGTGCCCGGACCCAGATCGCGCGCGTTGTGCGGAGTGTCCGGCGGGATGAGGAACCCGTGGCCGGCCTGGAGCAGCAGCGTCTCGGAGTCCTGGATGCGCATCTCGACCGTGCCGGCGACGATGTAGCCGACCTCCTCGCCCGGGTGCATGTGCCATCCGGATTCGACGCCCTCCGGGATCTCGGTGAGCACCTGGACGATGATCCGCCCCGGGATGGACGACTCCGCTCGTTGCACTTCGGTGCGCTTGAGCTTCCCCGCCAGGGCGTCCGGCTGGGCCGTGTCGTCCGCCATCAGCCGACCGATCGGAGGGCTTCGAGGATGACGTCGGCGACCGCCTGCGGCTGCGAGATCATGATCAGGTGCGATCCCTCGAGGGTCGTCAGCTTCGCTCCCGCGTGCTCGGTCAGCTGCAGGAGGACGTCCGAGCCCGCGGCCTTGTCGCCCGTCGCCACGACCGACCACGTGGGCAGTGTCTTCCAGGCGGCGCCGGCCGTCTTCTCGTCGAACGCCGCCGCCGCGATCGGCCGCTGGGCGGAGGCGAGCACCTTCCCCTGCGCGTCCGGGAGGTCGCCGGCGAAGATGCGGGGGAATTCGTCCTCCTTCACGTACAGCTCGACCGCGGTGTCTCCGCCGTCTCCGACGGGGTATGTCCGCTGCACGAGGGCCGGCCCGAGTGCGCTGTCGCGGGACGTGCCCTCGACCTCGCTGAGCGTCTGGCCCTCCTCGGGGAGGAATCCGGAGACCGCGACGAGGCCCTTCACCTGGTCGACGCCTGCGGCCGCGTTCGTGATCACGGCGCCGCCGTAGGAGTGCCCGACGAGGAGCACCGACCCGTCGACCTGGGCGACCGCACTCTGGATGTAGTCGGCGTCCGAGCGCAGCCCGCGCATCGGCAGCGCCGGTGCGAAGACGTGCACGCCCTCTCTCTGAAGGATCTCCGTCAGCGGAGCCCAGCTGCCTGCGTCGGCGAACGCGCCGTGCACCAGCACGACCGTGATGTCGCTGTTCGGACCGTCGGTCATCATGTCACCCATTTCGTGGGGTTCTCAGCGGATTCGGCTCGCTGACGGGCCGCCGCTGAACGCCCGCCGGTGCCGGGTGAACCGGTCGACGATGCGGTCAGTGTAGGGGTACGAAAGCTAGACAGGCTAGAGGAACGAACGGTCGGATTCCGCGGATGTCGCGCGGCCTCTGCCGGGCGGAGTAGCTTGCCTCACGGAACAGGGAGGCACCATGACCGAGACGACCAGCGAGCCCGGCCGCGGGCGCACGAGCCCGCGCATCCCGCTCAACACCCTGGCCATCGCATTCGGCCTCGCGGGGCTCGCGGGGGTCTGGACCACTGCCGGCCGGCTGCTCGGCGCGTCCGACGTCGTCGGCCAGGTCCTGTGGATCGTCGCAGCCGTCGCCTGGGTCTGGCTGATCGTCGCGCACCTCCGGCGCGGCGCGCGCAGCGCGGAGACGCTGAGCCAGCAGCTGCGCCATCCCGCTCAGGGCCCGATCGCTGCCCTCGTGCCGACGGTCGGGATGCTTCTCGGCGCCGATCTGCATCGCTTCGTCCCCCTGGCCGGGACGGTGCTCGTCCTTGCCTCCCTCGTCGTCACCGCGCTCTTCGCCGGGTGGATCCTCGCCTACTGGCACGCGGGCAACCTCACCCCGGAGGCATTCCACGGCGGGTACCTGCTGCCGACGGTCGGAGCCGGGCTGATCGCCGCGACGACCTCGTTCCGGATCGGCCTTCCCGTCGTCGCGATCGGCGCCTTCGCGGTCGGCGTCTTCTTCTGGGTCGTGATCTCGACGGTGCTGCTCGCCCGCCTGGCCTTCTTCCCTCCGCTGCCCGCAGCCCTCACGCCGACCTGCGCGATCCTCCTCGCGCCGCCGGCGGTCGCCGGGACGGCGTGGTTCACGATCAACGGCGAGAAGCCGGACCTGGTGTCCGTCGCGCTGCTGGGCCTGCTCGTGCTGATGACGCTCCAGCAGCTGTTCCTCCTCCCGCGGTACCGCGTCCTGCCGTTCTCGCTGGGCTTCTGGTCGTTCACCTTCCCGCTGGCCGCGGCGGTCGCGTACGGCATCGAGTGGCTGTCGATCGCCGCTTTCGCCGGCTGGCAGGCGGTGGCGTGGGTTCTTGTGGCCCTCGTGACGGTCGTGATCGCCGCAATAGGCGTGCGTTCCCTCCTGCTGGTGACGAGCGTCCGGCGCGGCGCCCGCCGTGCGGAGAGCGTGCTGC
Organism: Leifsonia sp. fls2-241-R2A-40a; assembly: GCF_030209575.1. Lineage (NCBI taxonomy): Bacteria > Bacillati > Actinomycetota > Actinomycetes > Micrococcales > Microbacteriaceae > Leifsonia > Leifsonia sp. fls2-241-R2A-40a. The sequence continues at coordinate 2,191,870 of NZ_JARVRS010000001.1, forward strand.
GCCGCGCGGACAACGCGGTGGAAGGACGCTGAACCTTCCGATTCCCTCTTCGCTGCATCCGATCGACCCCTTTCGGGCGAATGCACTTCTGGAAGGTCCACCCGGTCCTTCCACGGAGACGAAGGGGTTTCATGATGAAGAAAGCACAGTGGTGGCGCATCGGGGTGATCGCCGCCGTGGTAGCGGCGCTGATCGGGGTCGCGACTCCGGCGAACGCGTCGCCTCAGCAGTCCTGGCGTCCGTTCGGGATCTCCCAGGTGTCGGTCTTCCACGGCGTCCCGGCCACACCGGTCGACGTCTACGTGAACGGGCTCCGGGTGCTGAACGACTTCCAGCCGGGCACCTTCGCCGGTCCCTACCTTCTCCCGTCCGGCACCTACCGGCTGGCGATCACCGCCGCTGACGCCCGCAACGACCGCAACCCGGTGATCGGCCCGCTGACGGTCTCCTTCGCCCGGAACACCAGCTACACCGTCGCCGCGCACCTCACCCCGGCGGGTGCACCCACCGCCACCGTCTTCACGAACGACATCTCCCGGACACCCCAGGGCACCGGACGGCTGATCGTGCGACACACCGCAGCCGCTCCGGCGGTGGACGTGCTGGCGGGCGGCGCGCCGGTCATCAAGAACCTGACCAATCCCCACCAGGTGGCTCTCGTGCTGCCGGCGGGCACCGTGAACGCGGCGGTCGCGCTCGCCGGGACCACCGCGCCGGTCATCGGGCCGGCGGCCGTTCCCGTCAAGGCCGGCACCGACACGATCGTCTACGCCTGGGGGAGTGCAGCGGCCGGCAATCTGACCGTCGCCGTGCAGTCGCTCCGGCAGGGGACCCTGTTCGACGTCCCCTGGATGAGCCGGCACTGATCGGACGCGATGCGAGTCGTCGAGGAGCACGTCGGTGCAGCGGTCCACGCCTTCTTCGGGCGGAAGTGGACGATGGCGCTCGCGGCCCGGGTGTCGACGCGCGGCCGACGGGAGTTCCGGAGCCGGCTCACGGGTCCGGTCGAGCTCCGGGAGGACTGCTGCCTGGATGTGGGCGGCCTCCCGGAGCACCAGATCTACGAGCTCCTCGTCGCCCACGGGGCTCCGGACGGCTGCGTGCTGGTCAAGGACGGACTCGTCGACGACGAGATCACCGGCCTCCGGTCGGCACTGCACCGCGTGTTCCTCAGCCGCGAGGGGGCGCTCATCTCCTGCCTCCCCGGCCGGCTCGCCTTCCTGCAGTGCGATTCCGGGCGGACCCGACTGGTGCTCGTGAACCCGAAGCACCCCGATGAAAGAGGAACCTCATGACCCGTACTGCCGATGACGTCGCGCTGGCGGTCTCCCTGCTGGCCGACGCTCTGCCGGACGTCCCCACCGCCGAGCAGGTGGTGCCGATCGTCGCTCGACTGAGCCGCCGGGAGCGCGCGGTGCTCGCCCTGTTCTTCGAACGTCTCGCCGGCGCGGACGGCGACCCGGTGACCGGGTCAGGCCGGCCGCGGCTCGAGATCGTGAAGCAGCCGGCCCACATCTTCGGGTAGCACCCCGGGAGCGGCGCCCGGTGGCGCGGACTGCTCGGGATCAGCGGGTCGCGGACAGAGTCCCGCGCACGATGCTGTCGCCGGAATGCGCGGGATCGCCGTTCAGGGGCTGTTGCGAGATGTCGATGACCGGGTAGTCGGCGGCGGCGATGTTCGGCGGCATCGTGAAGCGGCCGGTTCCCCCATCCAACAAGCCCACGCTGATCGCCTTCGTGAGGTCGCTGCTCATCAGCCAGACCTCGCGGTAGTCGGAGGTCCCGGAGTGCACGGCGGGCGAGTCGAGTTGGACGGCCAGGACCGTGGTCCCGTCCGACTCGCGCTCCATGGTGGCCTGACCGTTCGAGGTCGACCAGGCCGGGAGCCCGGACAGCGTCGCCTGTGCCTGCACCTCCGGCCCGCCCGGCCGGAACGAGACGACCAGGGCGATGCCTGCCAGGATCACCAGCGCCGCTGCGGCGGCCGCGAGCACCGGCCACCGGCGGCGGGCGCGCGCCGGCGTGCGCACCGGAAGCTCGGTCAGGGCTGCCGCCGGGACGGCTGCGGGGGCCGCTTCGGAGACGGCCGGCGGCGTCGCCGTCAGTTGGTCGCGGATGCTCTCCCAGACCCGGGGGGAGGGCTCCTGCAACTCGAAGTCGACCGGTCCGTTCTCACGGGCCGCACGCGTGACCCGCGTGAGGCGCTCGAGCTCCGCCCGGCACTCCGGGCAGGTGGCCACGTGCCCGATGTCGGCGTCGTCCACGTCCGGGTCACCCAGGGCGAGCATGGCGAGGACGTCCGCGTCGCTATGCGTCATCGGCGTCCTCCAATCGTGCTCGCAGTCTCAGCAGGCTGCGTCGGATGTGACTCTTGACCGTACCCAGCGGAAGGTCCAGTTTGGCTGCGATCTGGGTATGACTCAGCCGGTCGTAGAAGGCGAGGCGCATGATCTGCTGGGCGACGGGCTCCAGCCGGTCGAGTTCCTGGCTCATCGTGACGCTGTCGGCGATCTGGTCGGTCCAGCTCAGCGACTGCAGGTAGACGCTCTCCATCAGCGCCTCGAGTTCGCGCTGCCGTTTCGCACGCGCCTCGTACGCATCCACGATCTTGTGCCGCGTGATCGCCATCAGCCAGGTGCTCAGCTTCGCCCGCTCCGAGTCGAACCCCGCGCGACCCTGCCAGGCGGCGACGAACACCTGCTGCGTCACGTCCTCCGCGTCGGAGACGTTGCCGAGCGACCGCAGCGCGAGCGTGTAGACCAGGCGTCCCCAGCGCTGGTACAGCCGTTCGATCGCGGACACGTCACCCGACCGGAGGTCGGTGATCAGTGAACGCTCGGTGTCATCCACGGTGTCATCATCGCTCGCCGCGCTTCGGATAGCCAGAGCGCCGCGTCAGGATGGAGCACCCGCTCAGCGCCGCGCCCTCCGGGCCGCCCGGTTGCGCGCGAGGATCCAGCCGGTGACGCCGCCGATCAGGAACACGACGAGGACGAGCAGCCAGGTCGGCAGCTGCAGCTGACCCCAGAGGACGTAGATGGTCGCCTGATCGTTGCCGACCCCGTTCTGGATGGCGACGATCACCAGGACGGCGATCAGCACGATCGCAAGCCACTTGCGCTTCAGGAAGCGGACGAATCCGCTCTCGCCGGTGGCGTGCGCGGATCCCCTGTCGCTCATGGGGTCAGTATGGCGCTGCGTCGTCCGCCGCGTCCATGTCCAGGTTGTACTCGGGCGCCGGGTGCTCGCGGAGGCTTCCGACGATCGACTGCGTGTAGGTGTAGGTCGCGGCGGCCGGCCACGGCTCCGAATCGCTGAGCAGGTATACGTCGTGGGCGGGCATCCCCGCCAGCGAGCTGGGCCGGCGGATGCTGGCCGGCGGGTACTCGCGGCCGCTCGCGAACTCATGCGCGAAGTCGCGCCAGGGATGCTGCGGGTGGTGGAACTCCGCACGCCAGGTCTCGTCGCTCAATCGGTCCTTCGGGTGGCAGCGGGGCCGGCCCCTCGAGCGGCGGAGACGGTTCGGGACGTGACGACCATCGGGGCGGACGTCATCGGTTCTATCACGCCCCGCGCCCCGCGCAGGGGAGGGGTATTCGGTTTACCGAACATGTTGCGCAGCCGTGATCGGCTTGTACGGCGCGTCGGTGGGAGGCATGCCGCTTGGACGCTGTGTCCAGTCGGATGTGCGCGGGAGCGCCCTAGCATCCGAGACATGACCGCGAGCGTCACCGCCGAGACGATGCAGAACCACCCGCATCGCGAACCCCGCCACGACCCGTTGTGGGCGCCGCTCGCGGGTGTCCCCGACGGCCTCGACGCGGTTATCCTCGGCTACGACTGAGTGGGAGGTCTCGGATGGATCTGCGCACCCTGCTGGACATCGACGCTCCGATCGTGCTCGGGCCGTTCGGCGGGATGTCGTCCGTCGAGCTGACCGTGGCCGTGAGCGAAGCGGGCGGACTGGGCTCGTTCGGGCTCTACGGCCTCGGGCCCGATCGCATCGCCGCCGTCGCGGCCGAGCTGCGGCAGCGCACCTCGCGACCGTTCAACCTCAACCTCTGGCTGCCGTTCCAGGGTCCCGGAGAGCGTGCCGTCCGTGACGGCTTCGACCGCGGCGAGTTCGACCGCGCGATCGCGGCTCTCTTCGAGCTGTTCGCGGAGGCGCGCATCGAACCGTCCGCGTGGCCGGTCGCCCCGCTGCCCGACTTCTCGGAGCAGCTCGAGGCGGCGTTCGACGCCGAGCCGGCCGTCCTCAGCTTCGTCTTCGGCGTGCCCGGTCCGGCGATCGTCGAGGAGGCCCACAGCCGGGGCATCCTCGTCTTCGGCGCGGCGACGACCGTTCCCGAGGCCCGGGCGCTGGCGGCCGGCGGCGTGGATGCGGTGGTCGCGTCGGGCCTGGAGGCGGCCGGGCACCGGCCGTCGTTCCTCGCCGAGCCCGAGTCGAGTCTTGTCGGCTCCCTGGCGCTCATCCCGCAGGTGGTCGATGCCGTCGACGTTCCGGTGATCGCGGCCGGCGGAATCGCCGACCGGCGCGGAGTTGCCGCGGCCTTCGCCCTCGGCGCCGGCGCCGCTCAGGTCGGATCGGCGTTCCTCGCGACGCGGCAGTCGGTCGCTCCGCCGGTGCACCGCGAGCGGATCCGTGCTGCCGAGGCGCACGAGACGGTCCTCACGCGGGCGATGAGCGGGCGGGCGGCGCGCGGGCTGCCGAACCATGCGGTGCGGGCGATCGAGCAGAGCGGCGGCCAGGCATCGTTCCCGCTGCAGAACATCCTCACGGGCGTGTTCCGCCGTCGGGCTGCAGAGGACGGACGCGCCGACCTGCTCTCGTTGTGGATGGGCCAGAGCGCCGGGCTGTCCCGGTTCGACGACGCGGCGGAGGTGTTCGCCGAGCTCGCGGCGGGGGTCCCGGGCCGACGCCACTGACCCTCGTCCTCCTATGACGTGTGCGCAGGGCACGGCCACAATGGAGGCGTGCAGCAGCACCTCACGCGCGTCACCACGGCCGACGGCACCGAGCTCGCGGTCGCCTCGGTGGGTGAGGGCCGTCCGGTTGTCTACGTCTCCGGCTGGCTCAGTCACCTCCGGCTCGGCTGGGAGTTGCGGGAGGAGCGCTCCTTCTACGAAGGCCTGGCCGACGGTGCCCGGCTGATCCGCTACGACCGGGCCGGTTGCGGTCTCTCCGGTCCGGCCCGGCGACCGCCGTCTCTCGACTACGAGCTGGAGCAGCTCGCCGCGGTCGTCGCGGCGGCGGGTCCGGGCCCGGTCGACCTGATCGGGACATCGCTGGGGGCGCTGGTCGCCGTCGCGTGGGCCGCCGCGCATCCCGAGACCGTGCGCCGCCTGGTGCTGTACGGCGGCTGGGTGTCGGGGGAGCAGGTGTCGCCGCCCAGCGCACGTGAGCATGTCCTGGCGCTGGTCGGCGCGCACTGGGGGCTCGGCTCGGGCCTGCTCACGGATCTCTTCGCGCCGGATGCGCCCGCCGCCACACGCGCCGGGTTCGGTCGCTACCAGCGCGCCTCCTCCGACGCCGCCACCGCGCAGGCCCTGCTCGCGCTGAGCTACCGGCTCGACGTGTCCGCGCTGCTCACGCAGGTGCGCACTCCGACGCTGGTCGTCCACCGGGCCGACGACCGCGCGGCGCCGGTCGCGCAGGCGGAGGCGCTCGCCGCGGGAATCGAGGGTGCGCGCCTGGTCGTGCTGCCCGGGCGGTCGCACCTGCCGTGGGCGGGCGACGCCCACGAGCTGGCGTCGGCCATCCGCCGGTTCCTCGGCCTCCGGGTGGCGCGGACCGCGCCCGGGATGCTGACCCCGCGTCAACGGGAGGTCGCCGCGCTCATCGGAGAGGGACGCACCAACCGCGAGATCGGCGCCCTCCTCGGCATCGACGAACGGTCGGCGGAGGGTCATGTGGAGCGCATCCTGCTCCGTCTCGGCTTCCGCTCGCGGGCGCAGATCGCCGCCTGGTACGCCGGTGGGCGGGAGGGAACGGACGCGGGCGGAGTGGGGTGATTCCCCGCCTGACGTGCCGCAGGCGCCGCTGCAGAGTGGAAGGACATCCACGAAGGAGCGGCAATGAGCGACACGACCACCGGTGACCCAGCGGCGACGGGCTTCGAACTCCATCCCGGCCGAGGTCGCTTCAACGCGGCGTTCTTCGGAGCGATGGGGCCCGTCCTCGACTCGGCCATGGGCCCGCGAAAGCGACGCGTGTTCGCCGGGCTGCGCGGCACCGTGGTGGAGATCGGCCCCGGAGTCGGCGCCAACCTCCCGTACCTTCCGCACGGCTCGACCCTGATCGGGATCGAGCCCAACCGCTACATGCACGCCGGGTTGCGTGCCGCGGCCGAGCGCCACGGCGTGGAACTCGACCTGCGGGAGCGCGTGGCCGAGAGCACCGGGCTGCCGGACGGCAGCGCCGATGCGGTCATCTCCTCACTGGTGCTCTGCTCGGTGCGGGATCCGGAGGCGGTGCTCGCGGAGGTGCGCCGCATCCTGCGACCCGGCGGCTCGTTCCGCTTCCTGGAGCACGTGCGCGCGCCGGAAGGGACTCCGACCCGCGCCGCACAGCGGGCGCTGCGGCGCCCGTGGGCCTGGACCTTCGAGGGATGCTCGTGCGAGCGCGACCTCGAACGGGCGGTCCGCGACGCCGGCTTCCGGACCGTCGAGGTCGAGCACTACCGGGTGCACACCCCGTTCCTCCCGTTCAACACCCACATCGCGGGAGTCGCGGGCGTCTAGGCCGCACGGCGGCTCACGATCCGTGATCGGGGTAGACCACTCAGTACGATGTGAGCATGGTCGTCGACACGGAGTCGCTGCAGCACACGGAATCGCGTCGGCAACGCGCGCTCACGGGACTCGGGATCCTCGATTCCGGGCCGGAAGCCCGGTTCGACCGGGTCACCCGGCTGGCCCAGCAGCTGTTCGGAGTGCCGATGGTGAGCGTCACCCTGATCGACGGCAACCGGCAGTGGCGGAAGTCCCACATCGGCCTCACCTCCGAAGCGCCGCGCGAGGGCGCATTCTGCGACGCGACGGTGCAGCAGGATGCCGCGCTGATCGTCTCCGACGCGAGCGCGGACGAGCGGTTCCGCGACAACCCCTTCGTTGTCGGCGACCCGCACCTGCGGTTCTACGCGGGCGAGCCGCTGCACGCCCCAGGCGGCGAGGCCGTCGGAACACTGTGCGTACTCGACACGGTGCCCAGGGAGCTCACCCCCCAGCAGGCGCGCGTGCTCCGCGATCTCGCCGATTGGGTGCAGGCGGAACTCGAGCGCGACGACGAGCTCGACCGGGCCGCGATCGCTCAGAAGGGGCTCCTGCCCCGGCGCAAGCCGCGCGCCCCCGGCTACGACGTCGCCGCGGCGTGCGAGCCCTCCCGCGGAGTGTCCGGCGACTTCTACGACTGGTACGACGTGGACGACGACTTCTGCGTCTCCGTCGCCGACGTGATGGGCAAGGGGATGGCCGCGGCGATCGTCGCCGCCTCCGTCCGGACGGCGTTGCGCAGCGCGATGGACCTCGCCGACCTGGAGGCGTCGGTGGATGCCGCTTCCCGTGTGGTCGAGGAGGACCTCGACCAGCTCGCCACCTTCGTGACCCTGTTCCACGCCCGGGTGCATCCGGACGGAGCCGTCGACTACGTCGACGCCGGCCATGGACTCGCCCTCATCGTGCGTGCATCGGGACGGTTCGAGAGGCTCCCCGCGACGTCGCTGCCGCTCGGCGTCCCATCGTTCGGTCCGCGCGAACCCGGGCGGGTGCAGTTGGGCCCGAAGGATGCGCTGCTCTGCGTCAGCGACGGCATCCTGGATGCCCTGGGCGGCGACTCGGCGCTGTCGCGGCTGGAGGCGATCGTGCGGGGGTCCGCGACCTCCGCAGGCGCGGTGTCGCGGATCGTGGGCGCAGCGCGCTCGGGGGTCCCGATCGATGACCTGACCGCCGTGGTCGTGCGCCGGAGCGATAGGTGATGAACATCACCACGAGCATCCGTGACGACGGAGTCGCCGTGCTTGCGGCGGAGGGACGGATCAGCTTGGTCACCGCGCCGGAGCTCCGCCGGGAGGTGCAGCGCGTCGTGGACGACGGTCACACCCGGGTGGCGATGGACCTCAGTGCCGTGGCGTTCATCGACTCGTCCGGGCTCGGCGCCCTGATCAGCGGGCTCAAGACCGCCCGCGCCGCCGGTGGGGACTTGCGGCTCGCCGGGGCCGGGGACCACGTCACGAGGGTGCTCCGTCTGACCAACCTGGACCGCATCCTCCGCGTCTTCCCCTCCTCCGACGACACCTACCGTGACTGAGCCCTTCCGCGACTCCTTCCGTGCATCGGCCGACATCGAGGCGATCGGGCGCGTGCACGAGGTGTTCGAACGGCTGGGGGAGCGACGGCCGGACCTTCCCGAGCGGCTGCGCGGCGGGTTCGAACTCGCGGTGGTCGAGGTCGTCACCAACGTGGTGACGCACAGTCAGGCCGAGCGCCCGGTGCAGGTCGAGCTGATCATCCGCACGAACCTGGGTGGCCTGGAGGCGGTCGTCATCGACGACGCTCCTCCTGCCGAGGTCGACATCGTCGATGCGACCACGCCCGATCCCGAGGCGATGACCGAGTCGGGCCGCGGCCTCGCGCTGGTGAACCTGCTCGTCGACCGCTTCGAGCACGCGGCCGTCGACGGCGGCAACCGGTGGACGCTTTCGGTCGGGTGAACCGGACGCTTCAGTAGTCCTCGCGCCGGTCGCGTTCCGCGTCGAGCTCGGGCTCGGCCTCGGCCAGTTCCTGCAGTGTCGATCGCAGGTGCCGCGCCAGCCACTCGTTCGACACCTCCTCGCTCGCCGTGATGGCGTCGAGCTGCGCGAGGCGCTCTGCTGCCGAACCGCGAAGGTCGTCCATGATGTCCTCCCACCTGCGATGCACGGCGGCCCCTGGGACCGTCTCCTGCCGAGGGTAGTGCTCCGGTGCCCGTGTGGCTATGGCCGCCGGGCGTCAGCCCCGCGCGGGGCTCGGAACCTCGTCGCCGCGCAGGATGGACGACATCTTCTTACCCCGCGCGACCTCGTCGACGAGCTTGTCCATGTACCGGATCCGCTGCATCAGCGGGTCGTCGATCTCCTCCACCCGGATCCCGCAGATCACGCCGGTGATGAGCGATGCGTTCGGGTTCATCCGGGGGGCGGCGGCGAAGAATCCCTCCAGGTCGACGCCGTCGGCGATCGTCGCTGCGAGCCCCGCCTCGTCGTAGCCCGTGAGCCAGCGGATCACGGTGTCCACATCGTCGCGGCTCCTGCCCTTGCGCTCGACCTTCGCCACGTAGAGCGGGTGGATCGAGGCGAAGGGCATCCGTTTGAGGCGGTCCTGGGTCATGACATCAGCCTAGGAGCGGGGCTCAGTCGGGCGCGAGCGCTTGAGGTAGTCGCGCGAGCGGGCGACCTGGTGGTCGAGGGCGTCCACGGTCTTCGCCATGTTGGCGATCGCACCGGTGCGGTAGGCGTCGATGCTGTCCATGGTGGCGAACACGTTGTCGAACGCGCGCTGCAGCACCTCCACGTCGACCGCGGTCGACGTCTGCTCCTTCTGCACCTGCTCGGTCTGCGTCCGCAGCACCTCGCCGGTCCGGCCGATGAGCGCGTTCGTGCTGTCGTGCAGCGCGGCGAGCTGGTCGATCACGAGTCGCTGGTTCTCGAGCGCCTGCGCGACCACGACCGCTGTGCGCAGAGCGGAGACGGTGGTGGTCTTGGCGCGCTCCACTCCCTTGATCAGCTCGACGTTGTTCTTCTTGATCACGTCGAGCGCCAGGTACGCCTGCACGCTCACGGCGATCTGCGCGGTGAGGTCCTGGCGGCGCTGACGGATCGGGTACAGCGCCTCCTTCTCGAGCAGTGTCGCGCGCTCGGGATCGGTCATCCGGATGTCGGCGGCGGCGTCGACGGTGGCGCGATCGAGGGCGGCGGTGAGCACGACGTACTCGTTCAGCCGCTCGGTGGTCTTCCAGAGCGAGGCCCGCTCCTTCTCGATCTCGACGTTGTCGCGGGCGAGCCATTCCTCGCCGTGGTCGAGGGCCGAGACGATGCCGTCGAGCTGCTTCTGGGCCGACTCGAAGCGCTGCACGTATTGCCGCAGCCGGCGGCCGCCGGGGACCCGCGCGAGCATCCGGTTGCGGCCGGTCAGGTGCTGCGGATCGAAGTCGCTGACCGTCGCACGGAGGTCCTGCAGGGTGCGGATCACGCCGTACTGCGGGTCGCTGCGCACCACCTTGCCGCGCGCCGCGGCGAGCGAGGAGGCGGGGCGGCTGAGCAGCTGGCGGGATGCGTCGCTCGATGCGCGCATCTCGGCGTCTCCGAGGTGCGAGAATCCGGTGATCTTGCGGGTGAACGCATCGGTGCCGGGCTCGGCGGCGGCGAGTTCGCGGATGAAGTCCCGCGCCCGGTTCGCGAGCTCCTGTTCCCGCTCGGCGGAGACGGCGACCATGCTCACCGCTTGGTCCTCCGGCAACTCGGGCACGGCCTCCGGTGGCCGCAGGTCGTCCTCGGACGTGTCGTTCATGAACTGCTCCTCCCACCCGGCGACAGTCGGTCCTCACACGATATATCGCGAGACGCCGAAGGTGGAGGGGGTCGCAGGGAACCTTCAGGAGAGGATGACGGAATCGCGGCGGTGCGCGTAGCGTTCTCCCGAGTGGATCAGAAGGGGTGCACCATGACCGACACCGGAGTGGACGCGGAGACGCGCGAGTTCTACGCGGGGCTGGCCGCCGAGTTCCTGCAGCACTACGTGCGCGGGCCGCGGTTCGTCGCCGTGACGGGCGTGCCCGACGCCGATCCGGCACGCGTGGCCGAGTCGTTCGCCACGGCGCTGCGCGACGCAGGCCAGGAGGCCGAGCGGGCTTCGGTCGAGACGGGGACGACGCCGGATGCGTTCCGCGAGGAGGTCGTCGCGCCCTTCCGCTCCCGCGACGCCGCCCTGGTGGTGGACGGTGCGGGCCTGCTCGGGCCGGACTTCCGCGGCTTCTGGAACTTCTCGCTGTGGGTCGAGCACGACCCGGAGCGGAGTCCCGACTGGTCGTTCGTGACCACGGGGCAGAAGGATCCGCTCGGCGCGCCGCGCGAGGTGGCGTCCGTCCTGCTGGACGACACCGACCCCGAGCGGCCGCGCCGGCTGTGGGCCGACTCCTGCTGAGGCGCCGGCCGTTCGCGCGCTAGGCGCGGGGGCGGTCGAAGCGCGCGCCCTCGGGCTTCGAGGGCAGCAGGACCAGCACCAGCACGATGATGCCGCCGACGAACGGGATCAGGCCGAGGAAGAAGAACGGCCCGGCCAGGTTGACGTCGTGGAGGCGGCGCCAGGTGAGCGCCAGGTGCGGGACGATGGTCGCGAGACCCCAGACGATGATCAGCAGCACCGGCAGCCAGAACAGCGGGCCGGGCGTGGAGGTGCCGTCGGCGTTCACGGTCGCGCCCGCGTTGCCGAGTGTCAGCGCCAGGACCTCGAGCACGATGGCGACGATGATGGTGACGAGGTACCACCACCAGTATTCGCTGCGGCTGGCGCGGCCGGTGAAGTCCGCATACTTCTTGAAGAAGCGCTGGACGGCCTGCCCGAGCGACGCGCCGTAGAGCGGCGCCCACAGGGGAGCCTCGCCGGCCGGTTGGGCGGGGGGAGCGGTCGGATACTGCGGAGACGTCACGAGGAGTCCTTTCCCAGACACGTGTTCGGTGAGGTGGAGCGGCCACAGTCAACCGCATGAAAGCCCGCTGTGGGTCTTTCGTGACGCGGCGTGTCCTGCGTGGCCCACCGGGTGATCACCCCAGCGAGTCGAGTTCCTCGCGGACGAAGCGTGCGAACTGGGCGGCGGCGGCCGACTGCGAACGGGCGCGGTTGCGGGCGAGCCCGATGATGCGCGTCGCCTCGTCGCGCAGCGGTACGGCGACGATGCCCGGCTCGGCAGGGGTGTCGGGGATGAGAGCGACCCCGACGCCGTCGCGCACCAGGCCGCGCAGGGTGGAGAGCTCGGTGACCTCGATGACGGGGTTCATGACGACGCCGTGCGCTGAGAAGTAGGCGTCCGCGATGTGACGCAGGCCCGAGCCGGTGCGCAGGGCGACGAGGTCGTACGGCTCCAGGTCGGGAACGCTCACCGCATCCTGGCCGGCCAGTGGATGCCCCTCCGGCACTCCGAGGACCAGCTTCTCCGCGGTCAGGGGCTCCCACTCGATCTCGGGGTCGCGCGGGTCGGGACTCAGGAACGCCAGGTCGGCCGCACCGTCGCGGAGCGCATCCAGGACCGTGTCCGCCGTGCCGCCGCGGAGCACGAACCGGATGTCGGGGAAGAGCCCGCGGTACTCGCTGATGACGCGGGGGATGAGCCAGCCGCCGAACGACGAGACGTACGCCACGGACACGATCCCGCCCGACGGGTCGCGCAGCGCCTCGATGCGAGCGCGGGCGTTCTCCAGTTCCGACTCGGCGCGGACGGCGTGGGCCAGCAGGATCTCGCCGTACTGGTTCAGCTCGAGGTGGCCGCGCCGGCGGTCGAACAGCTCGACGCCCATCTCCTGCTCCAGCCGCGCGAGAGAGCGGGTGAGGGTCGACTGTGAGACGCCGAGGGTCTCGGCGGCGAGGGCGGGATGGCCCTCGGCGGCCAGGGCCCGGAAGTGGGCGATCTCGTCGATCCGCATGCCTCTCATCATGGCGCATCCCTGCACACCCCCCGTCGGTGCTCAAATGAGCGGTCTACCCCTGAACGAGTTTTCTGTACGTTCACACAGGAGAAACAGTCCCGTTCCATGTCGTCTCTAGCGTGAGCGCGGACTCATCCCGCACCTCACCGACCGAGGAGAACAATGTCAATCAGTTTCGGCAGGCTGGCGCGCGTCGCCGCCGCCGCCGTGGCGGGAGCCGGCCTCGCCGCCGGTGCGCTCGTCGCGACCCCCGCATACGCCAGCACGGACGGCACCGGTGTCGTCATCAACGAGGCCTATCTCTCCGGCGGCAGCGCCGGTGCGGCCTTCACGAACAAGTTCGTCGAGCTCTACAACCCGGGCGACAGCGCGGTCAGCCTGGCCGGCTGGAGCATCCAGTACCGACCGGCGACCGGGACCGGTGCCTCGACGGGTGTCGTCCCGCTGACCGGCTCCATCGGTGCGAAGGGCTACTACCTCGTCGGCGGAGGCTCGAACGGTACCAACGGGCAGGCCCTGCCGACGCCGGACGTGGCGAGCAACGCGCTCAACCCGAGCGGGACGACCGGCACGCTGATCCTCGCCAAGAGCGCGTCCGCACTCACCCTGCCGGCCGGCTCGGTCACCGGCAACGCGAGCGTCGCGGACCTCCTCGGCTACGGCACCTCGAACACGTTCGAGACGGCGAAGGCCACCGCGCCGTCGGGCAACACCGACGTCAAGTCGCTCGTGCGCACGAACGCGAAGGACGCCGACGACAACAGCGCCGACTTCACGCTCAGCGCCACGATCACGCCGCAGAACGCGGCGTCCGCCCCCGGCGACCCGGGCACGGGCGACCCCGGCACGGGCGACCCAGGCACACCGGGTGACGGCACCACTACGCCGATCGCCGATATCCAGGGCACGGGGGACACCAGCCCGAAGGCCGGGGCCACGGTCACCACGACCGGAGTCGTCACCGCGCAGTACGCGACGGGCGGCTTCAACGGCTTCTACATCCAGACCCCGGGCACCGGCGGCGCGGTCGACCTCGCGACGCACACGGCGTCCGACGCGGTCTTCGTCTACGGATCGTCCTTCGCGGGCACGGTCGCCGTGGGCGACTACGTGAAGGTCACCGGCGCGGTCAGCGAGTTCGCCGGCCTCACCGAGGTCACGGCGACGGGAGTGACGAAGCTCGACGCCTCCACCGTCACCGCTCCGGTCCCCGCGACGGTCGCTCTCCCGGCCACGGCGGCCCAGCGCGAAAGCCTCGAGGGGATGCTGCTGGCTCCGCAGGGCGCCTTCACCGTGACGGATGTCTACTCGGCGAACCAGTACGGCGAGATCGCGCTCGCGGCCGGCGACAAGCCGCTCGTGCAGCCGACTGAGGGCGCGCGACCCGGCACGCCCGAGTACACGGCGGTCCTCGCGGACAACGCGGCTCGCGCGGTCACCCTGGACGATGGCGCCTCGACGAACTTCCTGAGCGCGGCGAACAAGTCCAAGCCGCTCCCGTACCTCTCGCTGAGCAACCCGGTCCGGGTCGGCGAGCCGGTCGCCTTCACCAAGCCGGTCGTGCTCGACTACCGCAACAACACGTGGAAGTTCCAGCCCACCAGCGAGCTCACCCCCGCGAACGCCGCGACGGTCCAGCCGGTCACGTTCACCAACACCCGGACGGCCGCCCCCGAGAACGTCGGCGGCGACCTGCGCCTGGCGACCTTCAACGTGCTGAACTACTTCACCACGACGGGCGACCAGCTCAGCGGCTGCACGTTCTACACCGACCGCGACGGCAACCCGATCACGGTCAACACGGGATGCGACGCCCGCGGCGCCGCGAACGCGGAGAACCTCAAGCGCCAGCAGGACAAGATCGTCGCGGCGATCAACGGCCTGACCGCCGACGTGGTCTCGCTCGAGGAGATCGAGAACTCGGCCCGCTTCGGCGAGGACCGCGACTCCGCTCTCGCCACGCTGGTCGGCGCCCTCAATGCCGCCGCCGGCTCCGAGGTGTGGGCGTACGTGAAGTCGCCCTCGACGCTCCCGGCGACGGAGGACGTCATCCGCACCGCGTTCATCTACAAGAAGGCGAACGCCGTCCCGGTCGGCGACGCGAAGATCCTCGACGACCCGGCGTTCTCGAACGCCCGCCAGCCGCTCGCGCAGGCCTTCAAGAAGGTCGGCACCAAGGACTCGTCGGCGTTCCTCGCGATCGTCAACCACTTCAAGTCCAAGGGATCCGGCACCGGCGCAGACGCGGACCAGGGCGACGGGCAAGGCGCATCAAACGCCTCGCGCGTCAAGCAGGCGAACGCGCTCGTGGCCTTCGCCGACGAGCGGAAGGCCGCGCTCAAGACCGACAAGGTTCTGCTGATCGGCGACTTCAACGCCTACCTCAAGGAGGACCCGATCAAGGTCCTCACCGACGCAGGCTACGTCGACCAGGTCAGCACGCGTACGTCGAAGGCGACCTACTCCTTCGGCGGCACGGTCGGCTCGCTCGACCACGTGCTCGCCTCGCCGGCGCTGAACAGCGCGATCACCGGCGCCGACGTCTGGAACATCAACTCGGGCGAGTCGGTGGCGCTGGAGTACAGCCGCTACAACTACAATGTCACGAACCTCTACGCGGCCGACCAGTACCGGTCGAGCGATCACGACCCGATCGTCGTGGGCCTCGGCCTCGCCGCAAAGCCGGTGACGTTGAACCTGCTGAACATCAACGACTTCCACGGCAGGATCGACGCCAACACCGTGAAGTTCGCCGGCACGATCGAGAAGCTGCGCGCCGACGGCGGCGAGGCGAACTCGCTGTTCCTCTCCAGCGGCGACAACATCGGCGCCTCCTTGTTCGCCTCGGCCACGGCCGGCGACATCCCAACGATCGACGTGCTGGACGCCCTCGAGCTCAAGACGAGCGCGGTCGGCAACCACGAGTTCGACAAGGGATACGCCGATCTCACCGGACGAGTGAAGGATGCGGCCGACTTCTCCTACCTCGGAGCGAACGTCTACCAGAAGGGCACCACGACCCCGGCGCTGCCGGAGTACGCGCTCTTCGACGTGGACGGCCTGAAGGTCGGCGTCATCGGCGCGGTCACGCAGGAGACCCCGACCCTGGTCTCGCCGGCCGGCGTCTCGACGCTCGACTTCGGCGACCCGGTGGCGGCGGTCAACCGCGTCGCCGGTGAGCTCACCGACGGCGACACCGCCAATGGCGAGGCCGACGTGCTCATCGCGGAGTACCACGAGGGTGCCGGCTTCGGCACTCCCGAGGGTGCGACCCTCGAGCAGGAGGTCGCCGCGGGCGGCGCCTTCGCCGACATCGTCACCAAGACGAGCGCGAAGGTCTCGGCCATCTTCACCGGTCACACGCACAAGCAGTACGCGTGGGACGGCCCGGTTCCCGGTGTCGCGGGCAAGACGCGCCCCGTCCTGCAGACCGGCAGCTACGGCGAGAACATCGGCCAGGTGAAGCTGACGGTGGACCCGGAGACCGACACGGTCACCGCGTACACGGCCCGCAACGTCGCCCGGACGACCGACGCCGACAGTGCGCTGGTCGCTGCATACCCGCGGGTCGCCGCCGTCAAGACGATCGTCGACAAGGCGCTCGCGGACGCGGCGGTCATCGGCAACCAGAAGGTCGGCTCGGTGACGAAGGACATCACCACCGCCTACCTCAACGGTGCGCGGGATGACCGGATGAGCGAGTCCACCCTCGGCAACCTCGTCGCGGACTCGCTGCTGTCGAGCCTGTCGTCGCAGGAGCTCGGCGGCGCCGAGATCGGCGTCGTCAACCCGGGCGGCCTGCGCGCGGAGCTGCTGTACGGCACCGACGGAAGCGTCACCTACGCCCAGGCCAACGCGGTGCTGCCGTTCGTGAACAACCTGTGGACCACGTCCCTCACCGGGGCGCAGTTCAAGCAGGCGCTCGAGCAGCAGTGGCAGCGGAACGCCGACGGCACCGTGCCGAGCCGCCCGTTCCTGAACCTGGGACTGTCGAAGAACGTCAGCTACACCTACGACGCGACCCGGCCGGAGGGCGACCGCATCACGAGCATCCTCGTGAACGGCGTGCCCATCGACCCGGCGAAGTCGTACCGGATCGGCTCGTTCTCCTTCCTCCTCCAGGGCGGTGACAACTTCCGGGCCTTCGCGGCCGGGAGCAACACCAAGGACTCGGGCCTGATCGACCGGGACGCGTGGATCAGCTACCTCCAGAAGAACAGCCCGTTGTCGCCGAGCTTCGAGAAGCGCGGCGTCGGGGTCAGCGGCGTGCCGGCCGGCACCCTGCAGCGCGGACAGCAGGTCACCCTCCAGGTGTCCAAGCTGAACCTCACCTCCCTCGGCAGCCCGGCTAACGCGAAGCTGGACCTCTCCTGGAACGGCTCGGCCGCGATCGGCTCGGTGCCGGTGGATGCCGCGGGCAACGCGGCCGTCACCTTCACCGTCCCGGCGAATGCAGCGGGCGGCAGCACCCTCGTGCTGACCGCTCCCGACTCGGGGACCACGGTCCGCGTCCCGCTCACCGTGGCGGACGCGCCGTCGAACCCGAAGCCGGGCACCGACCCGAAGGCGGCCAAGGAGTCGGCGCTCACGAAGGCGCTCCAGGACGTGGTGACCGTCGACAAGGACACGTACCGTCCCGGCGATGCCGTCCTGGTCACCGTCGGAGCCAAGCACGCCGGTGAGTGGGTCTCGGTCTGGCTGTACTCGAAGCCGCAGAACATCAGCGGCGGCTGGGTGCAGGTGCCCGCCAACGGTGTGGTGAAGCTGACGCTTCCGAAGGACGCGGACAACGGCCAGCACAAGCTGTCCGTCCAGAACGCCTCCAACGGCGTGATCGGCTGGACCACCCTGAAGGTCAAGGCGGACAAGCCGCACACCGGCATCCCGGTCATCGACTGGCTGATCGACCTGCTGGACCGCATCTTCGGCTGGTTCTGACCCTCTGAACACGGATGCCGGGCACGCGAGGGCGTGCCCGGCATCCGTGCGTCCGCCCTCGACTGCATCCGTCGCCGCGAACGAAATGGAGGAGGGTCCGCCCGACCCCATGGCGAAACTCCTCCGTTCCGCACGACATGCCGCCGGCCGACGCACCCTCTCCTCCCTGCGTCACCGTGAACGGAACGGAGGAGGGGGATCCGGGGGCCTATCGGCCGGGAGTCAGGCCTCGAAGTAGAGGTGGGCGTGGAGGCTGCAGCCCGGGTTGAACGGGGCGGCGCAGCGCGGACAGTCGTCGGTGGCGAGGTACTCGGCGATGGTCAGCTCGCTCCCGCAGACGCCGCAGAGCACGGCCTCGCGGTCGCGGTCGTGGCGTGGCCACTGCTGCGCCGGGTGCCCTGCCGCCTCCGCATGGCACAGATGGCACGGGTAGTACTCGCCGCAGCACGCGAACCGGATCGCGATGACGTCGAGCGGCGACCGGTAGTGGATGCAGCGGGTCTCGTCGTCGACGACCGGCCCGAGCACCCGCGGTCGCGTCACCGGACGCCCCGCGCGGACAGCGCCTCGCCGAGCTGGTCGGCGTGCTTGAGCGACAGGATGAGGAACGGCACCGCGAAGAAGCGTACGCCGGGGCGCACGCCCCGCGCCCGCTGCGCCTCGCGCACCTCACCGGCGAGGCGGGCGAGCACCGGGACCGTCGTGATGGTCACGGTGAGCAGGACCGCAGCCCGCTCCGAGTCGAAACGCAGGCGGTCGAGCGGGCGGAGGCCGCGCTCCACCGCATCCAGCAGGTCGGTCACCCGGGTCGTCAGGGACAGCAGCCCGGCGAGCAGGACCGCTGCCGTCACACGGGTCGTATTGGCGACCGCCGGCTCCGGCCCCAGGAAGATCAGCTGCAGGGCGAGGGTGACGACGATCAGCCAACGCAGCGCCACCGTCTGGCGTGCCAGCTCCCGCATCCCGAGCATCCCGTCCCGCAACCCGGCCGCGGCGTAGACGACCACGACGACCGCGGCGGCCACGGCCGCCGCCCACCAGCGCGACGGCAGCAGTGAGACGCCGAGGACGAGCACCAGGAGGATGAGCAGCTTGGGCCCCGCAGGCATCCGGTGCAGGAGGCCGTTGCCCGGCCGGTAGAGGCTCAGCACGCGAGCGCCGCCTCGTACTCTGCGATCACCTCGGCGGGCCCGCCGACCGCCTCCACGCGCCCGCCGGCGAACAGGACCGCGACCTCGCAGCGCGCCGCCAGGCCGAGGTCGTGGGTCACCAACAGCAGCCGATGACCCTCGTCCGCCAGCAGGTGGTCGGCCACGAGCCGGGCGTTGCGGGCGTCCAGGTACGTCGTCGGTTCGTCGGCGATCACGAGGTCCGGACGGCGCACGAACGCACCCGCCAGCGCGAGCAGCTGCTTCTGACCGCCGGACAGCTCGTGCGACGACCGCTCACGAAGTCCGCTGAGGCCGAAGCGGTCGAGCGTCTCGTCAACGCGCCGGCGCGTCTCGTCCCGGCCGAGCCGGTCGGGACGCAGTGAGAAGGCGACGTCCTCGGCGACGGTCGGCATGACGATCTGCGCGTCGGGATTGCTGAACACGACGGCGACACGGCGCCGCAGCTCGGCCGCCTGCCGCACCGGGTCGAGGCCCAGGATGCGCGTGGTGCCCGCGGTCGGCGGCACCAGGCCGGCCGCCAGTCGCGCGAACGTCGACTTGCCCGACCCGTTCTCTCCCACGACGGCGATGGTCCGCGCATCCAGGTCGAGGTCGACGCCGCGCAGCGCATCGACGTCGCCCAGGCGGACGCCGACCTCGTCGAGCAGCAGGGCCCGCTGCGTCACGGCACCCGGCGCTCTGCCGGCTCCGGGGCGGCGGGCGCGCCGGCGCCCGCACCGTTCGCCCCGCGCGGGCTCGCCCACGTCCGCCGGAACGCGCGCGGGTACGCCCGGACCAGGGTCATCACGATGACTGTCGCGATCACGGCCTTGGCCAGGTCGCCGGGGACGAACACGAGACTGGACTTCGCGATCACGTCGAGCGGCAGCCGCAATACCAGGCTCGTCACCGGCACCCCGAACGCATAGACGACGAGGATGCCGCCCACGATCATCCCGACCAGGGTCCGCCACCACACCGGCTTGCGGTTGCCTGCGTGGACGATGAGCCCGATGACGAAGGCGCCGGCGATCCAGCCGAAGAGGTAGCCGGCGGTCGGGCCGACGAAGACGCCCAGGCCGCCCGTCCCGCCGGAGAGGAGCGGGAGCCCGAGGGCGACGAGGGCGAGGAGCACGGCCATCGAGAGAGCGCCGAGCCAGGGTCCGAGGATCGCGCCGGCGAGCATCACGCCGAGGGTCTGCGCCGTGATGGGCACCGAGCCGAAGACGCTGATGCCGCCCGGCAGCCCGAGCACGGCGACGATGGCCGCGAAGACCGCGACGCGGGCGAGGTCGGTGGCGTCGAGACGGCGGCGCGGGGCGGAGGGAGCGGGGAGGGTCATTCGAGCATCCTTACCTGAACGGTGTTCACCTGAACGGTGTTCACCTGAACGGTGTTCACTATAGTGAGAACGTGGCAGCGAACGAAACCGGACGACGGCACACCCGCGACGACGTGGTGGAGGCGGCCCTCCGCATCCTCGACGACCTCGGACTGCCCGACCTCACGATGCGCCGCCTCGCCGCCTCCCTCGACGTGCAGCCCAGTGCGCTGTACTGGCACTTCCCGAACAAGCAGACCCTGCTCGCGGAGCTGTCCGACCGCATCGCGGCCGCGCGCCCGGCCGCGCCCGTGGAAACCGACGACTGGCAGGATGCCGTTCGGGCCGAGGCGGCGGCGCTCCGGGATGCGCTGCTCGCCTACCGCGACGGCGCCGAGGTGGTCTCCAGCACCCTCGCGCTGGGGCTCGGCTCGCCGGAGCCCGTCGACCGCCTGGCCCGAGCCGTCGCCCGCGGCGGGTTCGACGCCGAGACATCACGGCGTGCGGCGACCGCGCTGCTCCACTTCGTGCTCGGGCACGTCTCGCACGAGCAGCAGCGGCTCCAGTACGACTCGCTCGGGGTGCTCGCCGACGGCGAGACCTCGCCCCTGGACGAGGACGACCCGGCTGCGGCCTTCGCCTTCGGCGTCGGGCTGCTCGTCGGCGGCCTGGAGCTCAGTCGCTCCCGAACGTGACCTTCCAGCCGCCCACGACGTGGACGGCCAGATTGAACAGGGCGGCGAAGATCGCTCCCAGCGCCGAGACGACGATGACTTCGAGCAGCGCCACCACGAGCGTGAAGGTCATCACGTTCGGGAAGGTGAGCCCCGCCACCAGGTCGGCACCCTGGGCGCCCGCGATGTCCTCGAGGAAGCTGCTGGCGGTCGCGACCACGCCGAAGCGCTCCAGTGCCGCCCAGAGGGCGAGGCCGATCACGACGGTGATGGCGGCCACGATGATGCTGACGAGGAATGACATCTTCAATGCGGACCAGAAGTCGACATAGACCAGCCGCATCGTCGCGCGCTTCTTCTGCTTCGTGCCCCGTGACGGCATGCGGCCCCTCCCCATGATGCTTACGCCGTCGCCGGCGCTCCCCGCCGGGCAAGTCTATGGGACGGCACCGGGTCGCCCGCGCCGCCCGCGCCGGAGCGCGCTGGGCGTCGGCCGAGAGTCCATACCGATCGTCCGGTTATGGCGTAGAATGCAGGTAAACCTCCGACGCGGCCGTAGCGGATTGGGGGCGCTGCGGCCGGGTCGGTTCGGTTGTCTGCGGTCTGCGTCGTCGGGTCAGCGGACCAGCTGCGGCAGACTTCGCAGCCGCTCGAAGCGCGACGCGGGCACGATCCCGGGCAGCAGCACCGTCCACAGGTCCCTGACCCGATCCATCAGATCCGCGCGTCGCGACACCGTCTCCGACAGGAGCTGCACGCCGGTGTAGGCCGGCACGATGACACCGGCGAGCATCCCCGGGTCGATCTCGGGACGCAGGTCGCCCTCGTCCGCCGCCTGCCGGAACAGCGCCTCCGCCGTCCGCAACCAGTCCTGATAGGGCTCGGTCACCGGCGGGTCGAACGACGAGACGTCCGTCGTCAGCCGGATGCCCGCGTGCACCACCGGGTCGTTCAGCAGCTGCCGCGCGAGCACGACGCTGAGCAGGACCATCGTCTCGAGCCCGGGGCGCCCCTCCTCGATCACCGCGGCCGACGCGGTCATCGTCCTGCGGTGCTGCTCGGCGATCACCGCGCGGGCGAGCTCGTCTTTCGACGGGAAGTGGAAGTACAGCGCCCCCTTGGTCACGCCGGACTCCGTGGCGATGTCCGCGATCGAGGCGAGACCGTAGCCACGACGGCCGAACACGGCGGCGGCACCGGCAACGATCATCTCGCGCGTGACCTGCGCTCGCACCTGCTTGACCATGATGCGCTCACGTTAACCCACAGTTGCTATGCGGTGGATGAACGATTCACGTCCCCGGCGTAGCGTTGCCCCTGCACGCACCGCCTTTTCGAGGGGAGACCGCCATGCCCACCGTCGCCGACACGACCGTCGAGATATTGCGGGATGCGGGGGTCACCCGTGTCTACGGGATCCCCGGAGACTCGCTCAACGGCTTCACCGACGCGATCCGCCGCAACGACGGCGTGACGTGGGAGCACGTCCGGCACGAGGAGGCGGCGGCGTTCGCGGCCTCGGCGGAGGCTGCGCTGACCGGCGAGCTCGCGGTGTGCGCCGGAAGCTGCGGACCGGGCAACACGCACCTCATCAACGGGCTCTACGACGCCAATCGCAGCCGCGTGCCCGTGCTCGCCATCGCGGCGCAGATCCCCGGCGCGGAGATCGGCAGCGGCTACTTCCAGGAGACGCACCCGCAGGAGCTGTTCCGCGAAGCCAGCGTCTACACCGAGCTCGTCAGCCAGGCCGACCAGATGCCGCGCATCCTCGAGATCGCCATGCGGACCGCGATCGAGCGCCGCGGGGTGGCGGTCGTGGTCGTCCCCGGCGAGATCTTCCTCGCCGACAGCGCCGGCCGCCGCAAGTCGGCGCCCATCACGTTCTCGCCGCGGGTCACCCGGCCGACCGATCCCGAGCTGCAGGCGGCGGCCGACATCCTCAACGACGCCAAGCGCGTCACCATCCTCTCCGGCGCCGGTGCGGAGGGTGCGCACACGCAGCTCGTCTCCCTCGCCGCAGCGCTGCAGGCACCGATCGTGCACGCCATGCGCGGCAAGGAGTTCATCGAGTACGACAATCCCTACGACGTCGGGATGACCGGACTCCTCGGCTTCTCCTCCGGCTACCGGGCGATGGAGTCGTGCGACGCGCTGCTCATGCTCGGGACGGACTTCCCGTACCAGCAGTTCTTCCCGTCGAAGGCGAAGATCGTCCAGGTCGACATCCGCGGCGAGAATCTCGGGCGCCGCGTCCCGCTCGACCTCGGGCTGGTCGGAAGCGTCAAGGACACGGCGGAGGCGCTGCTGCCGCTGCTGAAGGAGCGCAAGGACCGCAAGCACCTCGACGCCTCGCTCTCGCACTACTCGAAGGCGCGGAAGAGCCTCGACGACCTCGCGGTCAACGACCGCAACCGCACGCCGATCCACCCGCAGTACGTCGCCCGGCTGGTGAGCGAGCTCGCCGCCGAGGACGCGGTGTTCATCCCGGACGTGGGATCACCGGTCGTCTGGGCCGCCCGTTACCTGCGCATGAACGGCCGGCGCCGACTGATCGGATCCTTCACCCACGGCAGCATGGCCAACGCGCTGCCCCAGTCGATCGGCGCCCAGACGGCGTTCCCCGGACGGCAGGTGGTCGCGCTCGCCGGAGACGGCGGCCTCGCCATGCTGCTCGGCGAGCTCCTGACGCTGCGGCAGAACAAGCTGCCGGTGAAGATCGTGGTCTTCAACAACTCGTCGCTCAACTTCGTCGAGGTCGAGATGAAGGCCGCCGGTTTCGTGACCTTCGGCACGGGCCTCGAGAATCCTGACTTCGCGCAGATCGCTCAGGCCGCCGGGTTGCACGGACAGCGGGTGGAGAAGCCGGATGAGCTCGAGAGCGCCCTGCGGACCGCGTTCGCGCACGACGGCCCCGCGCTGGTGGATGTGGTGACCGCGCGTCAGGAGCTGAGCATCCCGCCGGCGATCACCGCCAAGCAGGTCGCCGGCTTCACGCTGTACGCGCTGCGCACCATCATGAACGGCCGCGGCGACGAGCTCATCGACCTCGCCGACACGAACGTCTTCCGCCGCCTCTTCGACTGACGCCACGGGGCCTGGCGCGGGGCTAGTTGATGCAGACCTGGGAGCTGTAGTTGCTGGCCGGGCCGGACGGGGTCGCGCTCGGGGCCGGCGCCGCAGGAGCGGCAGGGGCCGCGCCGGGCGCGGCGGGAGCGGTGGGCATGATGCCGTCGTCGCCGAGCACGACGGTGACGGTGCTCACCGAGTCCGTCTGCTGAACCGACGCACCCGGGAGGAAGGCCGCGACCGCCTTGGCCTGCGCCTCCTGGCCGGACTTGTACTGGATCACCGTCGTGGCGCGGGTGTCCGCATCGCCCGCGGGACCCGTCTTGAAGCCCGCAGCCGCGAGGGCCTGCGTCGCCGTGGTCGCGGCGCCGTTCGCGCTGCCACCGTTCAGCACCGTGACTGTAGTGTCGGCCGGCTTCGCGGCCGTGGCGTTGTCGTACGCGCTCGGCGTGCCCATCAGGCTCTGGATGAACGCAGGCATCGCCGCCGTGTCGACCTCGACGATCGAGATGTCGTCGCCGTCCACCGTGATCGTCGGAGTCCCCGAGATCGGGATGGTCGCCGACTGGATCTTGCCGCCGGTGAGCCCCTGCAGTTGCGCGCCGAGCTGTAGGAAGTTGAGTCCGGGGTCGGTCTCCAGGGAGCCGCTCACCGCATCCAGCACGTTCGTCAGCTTGCTCGGGTTCAGCAGCGTTCCCGCGGACAGGAACTTGTGCGCCTCGACCGACAGGAAGTACTGCTGGCGCACGACACGGTCGAGGTCGCCGCGAGGAAGGCCGTGCCGCTGGCGCACGAACGACAGGGCCTGCTTGGCATCGAGCGTCGAGACGCCGGCCGGGAAGTTCGCCCCGGAGTACGGGTCGTCCACGGCGTTGTTGAGACACACCTGCACCGGGCCCAGCGCCTGCGCGATCGTGTAGAAGCCGAGCAGCGACACGCGGACGTAGTGATCGATGCTCAGCCCGGTGAGATTCTGCACGGTCTGGATGAGCAGCTTGGCGCCGCTCGCCGCATCCGTCCCGCCGCCGCCCAGCGAGAAGGCCGCGTTCAGCTTGTTCATGCCGTGGCCGGGCACATCCACCCACGAGTCACGCGGCAGCGAGATGAGCGTCGCCGATTTCCCGTTGGCGGGGATGTGCAGCACCATCATCGTGTCGGTGTTCGTACCGCCGCCGTCGTCGGTCGTGCTCAGCTGGTCGAGTTCGGCCTGGCTCGCGCCGTCCGGTCGGTGGTCGTCGCCGACCAGCAGGATGTTCTGGTCCTGCCCGTCGACGTCGTTCGCGGGCTTGGAGATCACGTCGACGTGCTTGACGCCGCCGACGAACCGGAAGTAGCTGTACGCGGCGTACCCACCGAGGACGATGAGCAGCACCGCCAGCGCGCCGGCCGTCCAGGCGATGATGCGCTTGGTGCGACGGCGCTTGCGCGGGGCCGTGCCGCGGCCACCGGGTGTGCCGGGGCCGCCGGTGGTGTCCCCGTCGTTTCCGCCGTTTCCGTTGCCGCCGCCGTTTCCGCCGCTCCCGTTGCCGCCGCGCCGGCCCGCGCCGTCGCCGCCGAGCCCCGGGGCATCGCCGCCGAGGCCGAACGGGTCGAACGGCGCGCCGCCGCTGCCCGCTGCGCCGCCGCCCGCTGAACCTCTGCCCGTTGCGCCTCCGCCGGTCGGCACTCCCGAGGCCGGTCGGGTGGCGCGCACGGGGCGGCGCGGGTCCGCGGACGGCACACGTCCGAAGACCTCGGTCGGGGGCAGCTGCTCATCGCTGCCGCCTGCACCGGGTTCTGGGGCGGGGATATTCGGGCGTCGCACACGGAAACGCTAGGCGGCGCCGCCTTGGAAGGGCCTGGTTTCCCGCGGTGTTCCCGACGAATCGCCAGGATTTCCGTGTCCGTCTCCCAGCGGAACCTCGGATGCGGTCGCCCCGGCCCTGCGAGAACCTTCAGTCGTCGCAGTCCTCCGGTGGTGCGCAGTCCTCGCCGTCGATCGCCGCGTTCATTGTCTGGGCGATGCCGAGCAGCGCCTCCTGCTGGTCCGGTGTGAGGGCGTCGAACAGGATGCGCCGGATCGTGGCCGAGTGCTCGGGGAGCGCGCGCACCACGACTCGGCGGCCCTCGCCGGTGAGGTGGACCCAGCTGGCCCGGCGGTCCTCCGCGCACTCCTGCCGGTCCACGAAACCGCGCGCCGCCATCCGCGTCACCTGGTGGGACACGCGGCTCTTCTCCCAGCCGGTCGAGTCGACGAGATCGCGCACCCGCAGCCGCCGGCCCGGCGAGCGGACCAACGCCATCAGCACCTCGAGCTCGGAGATGGAGATGCCCTCGTCGTGCTGCAGCTGCGCATCCAGCGTGCGATCGAAGCCACGGCGCATCAGGTGGAAGGCGCGGAACAGCTCCAACTCGTCATCCGAGAGCTTCCGTGGATCGGGACGGGTGCGCACGGTGGCCATACTTCATCCTGACACGCCCGGGAGGGGTGCACGAGGAGGCTCAGTGCACGAGTGCTTCGAGGAAGACGACGAGCACGCCGAGCGCGACGAGGACGAGAAGGACGGCGAGCTGCCGCCATCCCGAGAGCCCGGTTCGTGCGACGGCGATGCGCGCGATCACGGCGAGGGAGGCGATGAGAGCCGCGATCGCGACGATCAGCCCGGTGCGGTCCTCGATGACGTCGAACACGGCCAGCCCGACGGCGATCAGCGGCACCACCAGTACGCCGAGGGCGCGGGATGACACCGCGAGCATGTGCCGGAACTCTGCGGCGGAGGGGAGGGTGTTGTGCACGATCATGTGCGAGACGAGGTCGGAGGCGAGGCCCGCCAGCAGCACGCCGATGACTGAGATGACGAGCGTCCACAGCACGGTGGGGGAGTCGAGCGCTTCGCCGTGGGAGTTCATCGCCATCAGGATCGCCAGGGCGGTGAAGGTGACGTAGATGCGTTCCCGCAGCCGGTCGCCGGCCTGGCGCCGCTCCTCCTCGCTGGCGTCGACCGGGAGATGGATGTCGTCGCTGCGGTGAGCTCGCTCGTCGGACATGCGGCGAGCCTAGCGGGAATGATCCACGCCCCGGCGTGGTTCCAGGTGGGTGACACGTCATCAAATCGGAAAGGCTGACATGACGAAGATCGCCATCATCATCGGTAGCACGCGCCCCGGGCGCAACGGCGAGGCTGTCGCCCGCTGGGTCTACGACAACGCCACGAAGCGCGACGGCGTGGAGTACGAGCTGGTCGACCTGAAGGACTGGGACCTCCCGCACCTCGACGAGGCCATGCCTGCCGCCATGGGCCAGTACGCGGGCGAGCACACCAAGGCGTGGGCGGCGAAGATCGCCGAGTTCGACGGCTTCGTGTTCGTGACGCCGGAGTACAACCACAGCACCTCTGGCGCGCTCAAGAACGCGATCGACTACGTCGGCGCCGAGTGGTACAACAAGGCCGCCGGTTTCGTGAGCTACGGCGTCTTCGGTGGCGCACGCGCCGTCGAGCACCTGCGCCTCGTTCTCTCGCAGCTGCAGGTCGCCACGGTCAGCGCCCACGTGGGCCTGAGCCTCGCACACGACTTCGAGAACTGGCAGCTGAAGCCGACCGACCAGCAGACCGCGGCCCTCACCCCGCTGTTCGACCAGGTCGAGTCGTGGTCCGCCGCCCTGCAGACGGTTCGCGCCGATGCCGAGCTCGCTGACCAGGACGAGGAGGAGGCCGCCGCCTAAGGCGCCCTCTACCGTCATAGCGTCGTTTCTGCCCGGTCTGCTATTTCTGGCAGACCGGGCAGAAGTACGTCACCCGCTCTTCCAGCTCGGTGCGCCCGAGCGAGCCGCTCTGGATGGGCGTGCCGCAGCGGCGGCAGGGCTGTCCACGTCTTCCGTAGACCCAGGTGTTCCGTCCGCGACGGGTGTCGCCTGTGGTGACCCGCAGGCTGCGGTCGCGGTTCGCCGTGATGAGGCGACGCCCGAGGTCGACGGCCGCCGGGAGGTCCGCCTCCCGCGTCGGGCGCGTGGGCAGCATCCCGCGCAGGAAGCACAGCTCGTTCGCGTAGACGTTGCCGAGGCCGGCCAGGTTGCGCTGGTCGAGCAGGGTGACGGCGATGGGGACGTCCGGGTGCTCGGCGAGCCGGCGAAGCGCTTCGTCGGCGTCCCAGTCCGGGCCCAGCAGATCGGGACCGAGGTACCCGACCACGTCGTCTTCCCGGTCGCGCGGGATCACCTCGAGCACGCCGAGCTGGAATCCGACCGCCTGGGCGTCCTCCGTCCGGAGCACCGCGCGTGCCTGGTAGCCGGGATGCCGCCACCGGCCGTCCGGCGCGTACACCTCCCAGGTGCCCTCCATCTTGAGGTGGCTGTGGATGGTGTGGTCGCCGACGTGCATCAGCAGGTGCTTGCCGCGACTCACCACCTCGTCCATCCGCTGGCCGGAGAGGTCGACCGTCGCGTAGGCGGGCACACGGAAGTCGGTCTCAGTGAGGATGCGGCCGCCGAGCGCACGGTGGAGGCGCTGCGCCGCCTGGTAGACGGTGTCGCCTTCAGGCACCCGCGCCTCCTCGGCTCGCGGCTCCCCGCCTGGCGGCTCCCCGGCTCGCGCTTTCCCGGCTCGCGGGCCGTGCGATCGCGGCTGTCATCCGCGCAACCTCAGCCCGCGTGGTGTCGCCAGGAAGCCCGCCTCCGAGAGCGCGTCGCCGAGCGGTGAGCCGAGCACGAAGCCGCCGTTGACGGTCTCGACGGCGACCTTGTCCACGCGGCGCGAGGTGACGAGGGCCGCGAGGGCGCGTGCGGCCGCCCGAAGCACCTGGGCGGAGTCCTCCTCGCCGGGCTGGCTGTTGTCGGCGGCAGCGTTCCTACCGTCGACGCCCGCCTCGGCTCCGCCGCCCGCCCCGGCGACGAAGCACAGCAGGCTCTTGCCGCCGCGCTCGACGTAGATGGCCAGCTCGCCGTCGACCAGCACGACGAGCGCTCCCGCCTTGCGTCCAGGGCGGTGCCCCGTGCCCGCCTCACCGGGGATGGCCGGCCAGGGGAGCGCCGCGCCGTAGGCGTTGGCCGGATCGGTCGCCGCGAGCGCGACCGCCTCGTAGGGCCGCTCCTGCGTGTGGTCGCGCGAGTAGGAGCGGAGCCGGTCGACGGTCGCACCACTGGCGAACTGCGCGCCGCCGAGCGTCTCGATGAAGTAGCCGCGACGGGCGCGTCCGGTCTCCTCGAATCCGCTGAGCACTTTGTACGCGAGGGCGAACCCGCCGGGCGTGCCCTCGTTCATGACCGAGCCGCGCGTGACGACGCCGTACCGATCGAGCAGGGTCTCCGCCTGGCCGTGGGCGCGGACGGTGGACTCGAGGTCGCGCTCGGGCAGCAGCGACCAGCGCCCGGCGACCGTCGGCGGACCCATGCGCGTGACCATCGCCGACCGCGTCGCGGCCCGGCCCCGGTACATCCGCGCCCGGGTCGGCTGGCGGGGACGCTTGTGCGCGCCGGACCCACCGGCCGTCAGCGTGCGCAGCGGCGCGAGGGTGTCGTTGGTGACGCGCCCGGCCCAGACCAGGTCCCACAGCGCGGTGACCAGTTCGGAGTCGTCGATCGCCGAGCCGCGCTCGCTGCCCAGCGTGTCGGAGAGCTGCCGGAAGAAGTAGCCGCCGCCGCGCGCGAGTGCTTCCAGGATGCCGCGCTGCAGCTCGTCGGGCTCGTGATCGGAGGGCGGGGCCAGGGTCAGCGGGGCCGAGTCGGCCAGGTGCAGGCTGATCCACCCGTCGTCGCCGGGGAGGCTGCCGTCGCCCGCCCAGATCACCTCGCCGGTCGCGGTGAGCTCGTCGAGCATCGCCGGACTGTAATCGGCGACCCGGCTCGGAAGGATGAGCGACTCCCACGCCGACGCCGGGATGCGCGCGCCGGCCAGTTGCTCGATCACGGAGGCGACCGCATCCACCCCGCGCAGAGTGGAGCCGACGTGCTGCCACTCGGGCAGGAACCGCCCGAAGGTGGTCGTGTCGACCGGCTCGACTTCGTGACGCAGGGCGGCGAGCGACATCCGCCGGAGGCGCCGCAGCACCTCGGCGTCGCTCCACTCGCTGCCGTGCGCATGCGGACGGAACTCCCCCTCGACCACCCGGCCGTCCCGGGCCAGACGGCGCAGAGCGTCATGGATGATCGCGGGACCGAGCCCCAGCCGCGAGGCGATGTCGGCCGTTTCGAACGGACCGTGCGTGCGCGCGTACCGGCTGACCAGGTCGCCGAGGGGGTCGTCCACCGGTTCGACGAAGGCGATCGGCACGCCGATCGGAAGCGGGACGCCCAGCGCGTCACGGAGCCGGCTGGCGTCCTCGATCGCCGCGAAGCGCTCCACTCCGGCGATCGTGACGGCCAGCGCACGCCGGGTGTCGACCAGGGTCGCGAGGTGCGCCCCGGCCGTCGCACGGTCGGCGTGCGGCGCGGAGAGCAGCGCCTCGTCGCTCGTGGCGTCGTCCGTCCCGGCCTGGGCGGCCGCCTCCACCGCCACATCCCCTTGCAGCCGCTCGGCCACCTCGTCCACGGTCAGCGGCCCGAGCAGGCGCAGCAGATCGGCGACCCCTTCGACTCCGCGCACGCGCCGGTCGGGAGCGAGCCGCTGCAGCTGCAGCTCAACGCGTTCGATCACCACCGGGTCGAGCAGCTCGCGCAGCTCCGCCCGGCCCAGCAACTCGGCCAGCAGGCCGGCGTCGAGCGACAGTGCGGCGGCCCGTCGCTCGGCGAGCGGACTGTCGCCTTCGTACATGAACGCAGCGACATATCCGAACAGGAGCGACCGCGCGAACGGCGACGCCGTCTCGGTCGCCGCCTCCACGATCCGGATGCTGCGCTGCTCGATCTGCTTCGCCACCTCGGTCAGCGCGGGAAGATCGTAGACGTCTTGCAGGACCTCGCGGATGGTCTCGAGGATGATCGGGAAGCTCGGATACTTGCGTGCGACATCCAGCAGCTGGGCGGCCTTCTGCCGCTGCTGCCAGAGCGGCGACCGCTTCCCCGGGTTGTACTTCGGCAGCAGCAGCGCCCGTGCGGCCGACTCCCGGAAGCGCGACGCGAACAGCGCGGAACCACCCACTTCGGCGGTCACGAGCTCGTCGAGTTCCTGCGGCTCGAAGACGAACAACTCTCCGCCCGGGGGCTGCGCCTCGGTGTCGGGGATGCGCACCACGATGCCGTCGTCCGCCGCCATCGCGCCCGCGTCGATCCCGTACCGCTCTCGTACCCGCGCCTGCACCGCCAGCGCCCACGGCGAGTGAACCGGCATGCCGAAGGGGGAATGCAGCACGACCCGCCAGTCGCCGAGCTCGTCGCGGAAGCGCTCGACCACCAGCGTTCGGTCGGTCGGGACGTGGCCGGTCGACTCCTTCTGCTCCCGCAGGAACGCGAGCAGGTTCGAGGTCGCCCAGGCATCCAGCCCGGCCTCGACGCAGCGCAGTTCGGCGTCGGCGGGGGATGCGGTGCTCAGCTCGCGCACGAAGGCGCCGACCGCCCGGCCGAGCTCGGCGGGCCGGCCGATCCCGTCGCCCTTCCAGAACGGCAGACGCCCGGGCTCGCCGAACGCCGGCGTGACGAGCACGCGGTCGTGGGTGATCTCCTGGATGCGCCAGCTGGTCGAGCCGAGCGCGAAGACGTCACCGACCCGCGACTCGTAGACCATCTCCTCGTCGAGTTCGCCGACGCGGCTGGCCTTCTCGCCGACCATGTACACGCCGAACATCCCGCGATCCGGGATGGTGCCGCCGCTCGTCACGGCGAGCCGCTGCGCACCGGGCCGACCGGTGATCACCCCGGTGTCGCGGTCCCAGACCACACGAGGACGCAGTTCGGCGAACTCGTCAGACGGATAGCGACCGGCTAGGAGGTCGAGCGTGGCGTCGTACGCGCTCCGCGGCAGCGTCGCGAAGGGCGCGCTGCGCCGCACCGTGTCGTACCAGTCGTCGGCGTCTATCGGCTCGAGCGCCGTCGCGGCGACCGTCTGTTGCGCCAGGATGTCGAGTGGGTTGGCGGGCACCTTCAGGGACTCGATCAGCCCGGCCGTCATCCGCTCCGTGGCGACCGTCGAGTGGATGAGGTCGGCGCGATGCTTCGGGAACACCACGCCGCGGGAGATCTCGCCCACCTGGTGGCCGGCGCGGCCGACCCGCTGCAGTCCGCTCGCCACGGACGGCGGCGCCTCCACCTGGACGACCAGGTCGACCGCCCCCATGTCGATGCCGAGCTCGAGGCTGGAGGTCGCGACGACGCAGCGCAGCCGCCCGGACTTGAGGTCGTCCTCGATGAGGGCCCGCTGCTCCTTGCTCACGGAGCCGTGGTGAGCGCGGGCGAGCACCAGCGCGTCGGCGTCGGCGTCGGCGACGGTCCGCGATCCCTGGGTCTGCCCGGAGCCGCCCATGAGTTCGGCGGGCGCGCGGCGAGGTGCGTCGTCGGCGGTTCCGCCGAGCACCCGCTCCTCGTAGATCTCGTTCAGTCGCGCGGTCAGCCGCTCGGCGAGGCGCCGGGAGTTCGCGAACACGATCGTCGAGCGGTTCTCCAGCACCCGGTCGACGATGGCCTCTTCGACGTGCGGCCAGATCGAGCCGGCCTGCGGCGGGGAGCCGTCGCCGGGGTTCTCGCTCGCGTACGTCGAGGTGCCGAGCTCGCTCATGTCTTCCACCGGGACGACGACGCGGAGGTCGAACCGTTTCCCGGCGGGAGGCGCCACCACCTCCACAGGCGCACTTCCGGCCAGGAATCGGGCCACCTCCTCCGGTGGCCGCACCGTCGCCGACAGGCCGATGCGCTGCGCCGGCCGCTCGAGCAATTGGTCGAGGCGTTCGAGCGACAGCGCCAGATGCGCCCCGCGCTTCGTGGAGGCGACGGCGTGCACCTCGTCGACGATGACCGTCTCGACGGAGGTGAGCGTCTCCCGCGCTTGCGACGTCAGCATGAGGAACAGCGATTCGGGAGTGGTGATCAGGATGTCCGGGGGGTTCGACACCAGCGCGCGACGGTCGGAGGCGGGGGTGTCTCCGGAGCGGACGCCAACGCTCACATGCGGCGGCTCGGCTCCGAGGCGCTTCGCCGTCTGCGTGACGCCGACCAGCGGGGCGCGGAGGTTGCGCTCGACGTCGACTCCGAGCGCCTTCAGCGGCGAGATGTACAGCACGCGCGTGCCGGGCTTGCCGTCGGCCGGCCGCGGTTCGTTTGCGAGCCGGTCGATCGCCCAGAGGAACGACGCCAGCGTCTTGCCCGAGCCGGTGGGGGCGATGACGAGCGCGTGCTTGCCGTGAGAGATCGCCTCCCAGGCGCCTTCCTGCGCGGCCGTGGGCGCGGCGAACGCCCCACGGAACCATTCTCTGGTCGCCGGGGAGAACCGATCGAGGACGTCGCCCATCCCTCCATCCTGCACCCGGCCACCGACACTGTCAGGGGCCGGGTGCAGACCTGTGGAGAACGCTCAGCGAGGCAGGTTGCCGCGGATGAACGTCGAGATGTCGCCCAGTTCGAGCGGCGAGATCGCGTGCCCCATCCCCTCGTAGATCCGCGCGTCGAGGGCGGTGTGGTCGGGCAGCCACTCGCTGGTCCGGTCGAGCGACGCCACGGGGATGGTGTCGTCGAGCGTGCCGCGGCCCCAGAACACCGGGACGCGGGCGTCCGCGAGTTCGGCGTCGCCGGGCTGCGCGCCCTTCACGACGAAGCCGGACAGCTGCACGGCGTAGTCGAAGCGCTCGGGGGCGAGCCGGAGGAGCTGCAGCGCCATCGCGCCGCCCTGGGAGAAGCCGAGCAGGCCGGTGGGGACGTTCGGCTGCTCGTCGAGCCAGTCCAGGACCGCCCGAGCCGCCGCGTCGGCATTGCCCGCGAGAGGGTCGCCCGGCACGTTGGTGAAGCGCGAGAACCACGCGAAGCCCGGGCCCTCGGGGATGGGCGCCCGCAACGAGGCGATCACCGGCTCGAGCGGCAGGTAGGCGGCGATGCCGAAGAGGTCGGCCTCGTCGGATGCGTAGCCGTGCAGGAGGACGAGGAGGGGCCGGCCTACGCGGTCGCGTTCTGAGGCGGACCAGAGGACGGCGTCGCGGTCGATACGCAGGTCGGGAGCGGGAAACGGCACCCTCCATTCTGTCCCTGGATGCCGAACCGTCCACAGCCCCCGTCGGAGTGGCGCTCATCCACAGATCGTTCCGCCCTTCGTAGGCCCCAGCGGTGGACGTCCGTAGGATTCATGCATGAGCGTTCGCACCCCGGATCCGGACCCGACTCCCGACCCGCTGCCCGGCGACGGCCCCCAGCCGGGTCCCGCGTGGCTGTCCGACATCGAGTTGGAGCAGATCCGCCGTCGGCTTCCGCTCCTGTACGTCGAAGCGGTGCCCGTGCGGGTGGACGGACTCGGGCAGGTGACCGAGGTGGGCATCCTGTTGCGCGCGAACGCCGTCGGCCAGATCACCCGCACTCTGGTGTCCGGGCGTGTGCTGTACGGCGAGACGTTGAGGGAGGCGCTCTTCCGCCACCTCGAGAAAGACCTCGGGCCGATGGCGTTCCCGCAGCTTCCTGCGAGCCCCGTCCCCTTCCAGGTCGCCGAGTACTTCCCCATGCCGGGCGTCTCCCAGTACACCGACGAGCGCCAGCACGCCGTGTCCCTGGCCTACGTCGTTCCGGTGACCGGCACATGCGACCCCCGGCAGGACGCTCTCGAGCTGACCTGGATGACGCCGGAGGAGGCGACGTCGCTGACGGTCTCCGAGGAGTTGGAGGGCGGCCGCGGCGCGCTCGTGAAGGCCGCGATGGCCTCGCTCGGCCGCATCGCCTGACGGGCCTCCCGCGACGTCTCCCGGGTTTTGGGAAATGTCTTGTGCTTTATGGCTAATGGTATTAGCTTTACGGCTATGAACACGTCAGTCGAGTCGCAGGTCCACTTCCTGCAGCGCCCGGAAGGGCGCGTGAGCTACACCGTCGAGGGCACAGGCCCTCTCGTGGTCGCCGTTCCCGGCATGGGCGACCTCCGCTCCAGCTTCCGCGAGCTCGTCGCCCCGCTGCTCCAGGCGGGTTACCGCGTGGCCGTCACCGACCTCCGGGCGCATGGCCAGTCGGACACCACCTTCCGCGAGTTCGGCGACATCGCCACGGCGCGCGACCTGATCGCGCTGATCGAGGAACTCGGCGGCCCCGCCGTCGTGCTCGGTAACTCCATGGGTTCGGCTGCCGCTGCCTGGGCCGCGGCGGAGCGACCGGACCTGGTCGCCGGGCTGGTGTTCTACGGGCCGCTCCTGCGCGACCCCGCGATGGGCCGCGCCGCGACCGGCGGGCTGCACCTCCTCTACCGGGGCATGTTCGCGAAGCCTTGGGGCGCCGGGGCCTGGGCCGGCTACTACCGCAAGACGCTCAACCGCGGGCGGACGGCGCCGTGGCTGGATGCGCACACCGCGAGCATCCGTGCGTCGCTCTCCGAACCGGGCCGGCTGCGCAGCTTCCGGCACCTGACCCTCCAGCTCACCCACTCGGTGGTCGAGCCCCGGCTGGCCGAAGTGAAGGTCCCGATGCTCGCCTTCGTGGGCGATCTCGACCCGGACTACCGGGACGTCGCGGCCGAGCGCGAGTGGATGCGGTCCGTCGGCGTCGAGGTCGTCCCGGTCGCCGAGGCCGCACACTACCCGCACACGCAGCGCCCGGATGTCACCGTTCCCGGCACGCTCGCGTACCTCGCGAAGCGCCGCACGTCGGACGGCTCGGCGTGGGCGGCTCGTGCCTAGGGCCGGACTGACGAGGGCGGCCGTCGCCTCGGTCGCCGTCGAGCTGGTCGACGAGGGCGGCACGGACGGGTTCGACCGGCTCACCCTCGCGGCGGTCGCCGGGCGGGCGGGCGTCGCCGTCCCCAGCCTGTACAAGCACGTCGCGTCGCTGGGGGACCTGCGTCGCGCAGTGTCGACCGAGGCGATCACGGAGCTGACCCGGGTCCTGGCCGCGGCGACGATCGGCCGCGCCGGGCCGGACGCGGTGCGCGCGGCGGCGGACGCCATGCGTGCATTCGCCCACCAGCATCCCGGCCGCTATGCGGCGACACAGGTGGCGCCCGACCCGGACGACCCCGCCGATGCCGAATTGCGCGCCCGTGCGGCCGAAACGCTCACCGTGCTGTCCGGCGTCCTGCGCGGGTTCGGCCTCCCCGAAGACGAGCTGGTCGATGCGATCCGGATGCTGCGGAGCGCCGTCCACGGTTTCGTCACCCTCGAACTCGGCGGCGGCTTTGGCCTCCCGGACGACCTCGACCGCAGCTACGCCGTCCTGATCGAGGGCATCATCGCCGGCGTCGAGCGCCTGGCGGCGTAACCAGCGGACGTTCGGCAGGACCGCCGCCCTCCGACCCACCGCGGCACAGCAGGAGTCTCGCGGCGAACGAGCCCATCCCTCCGACGTTGGGTCGCGGATCTCCGACGGTGGCTCGGGATGGGCGTTGCGTCGGAGCATGGCCGCCGATCCTCCGACGTACCGCGGTGTGGCAGGTGTTTTGGGGCGGAGACGCGCATCCGTCCGACGTTGTGTGGCGGATCTCCGACGATCGCGCCGCGCCGCACCGCCCACATCCATTCACCCGCCGCCCCCGAAACGCAAACGAGCGCCCGGCCCCGAAGGGCCGGACGCTCGCCGGAAGGGTAGGGCCTCAGCCCTGGGCGCGACGCGAACCGTTGCCGCGACGCACCGAGCCGTCGCCGCGCGCTGCGGTCGCGCGCGGAGCGCCGCCCGAGCGGGCGCCGCCGTCGCGTTGGCCCGCGGGCTGCGCGCTGCGCTGGCCGCCGCCGGTGCGCGAACCCGCGCCCTGCGCTGCGCCTGCGGGGCGCTGGCCCCCGCGGCGACGCGAACCGCCGGTCGCACCGGTCGCCGAGTCGCCTCCGCGCGAACCGTAGCCCGAGCCGCCCTGGCCGCCCCGACCACCGTCGCCGCGACCACCGTCGCCACGACCCGAGCCGCCCCGACCCGAACCGCCGCCGTTGCCGACAGCGGCGCCGCCGCCGTTGCCGCCGCCGTTGCCGCCCCCGCGCCGAGCGCGCTTGCGCTGCGCGTTGGCGCCCTGCGACGTTCCGCCGCCGGTGGCCGGACGCTGCTCCTGCAGCGACGGCGCGACGCGCGGTGCCACATCGCCGACGAGCGTGACGACGGCGGCGGAGGAGGCGGTGACCCGCTGCGGCGTGGCCGCGATCGCGGCCTTGCGCAGCAGGGTCTTCACGTCGTCGGCCTGCGACGACATCATGACGGTGACCACGTCACCGGCGCTGCCGGCGCGAGCCGTGCGGCCCGAGCGGTGCAGGTACGCCTTGTGCTCCGCCGGCGGGTCGACGTGGACGACCAGTTCGACGTTGTCGACGTGGACTCCGCGGGCGGCGACGTCCGTTGCGACGAGCACCTTCACGCTTCCGTCGCCGAAGGCGGCCAGGTTGCGGTCGCGGGCGCCCTGCGCAAGGTTGCCGTGCAGGTCGACGGCCGGGATGCCGGACGCGGTCAGCTGCTTGGCGAGCTTCTTCGCCTGGTGCTTGGTGCGCGTGAAGAGGATGCGGCGGCTGGTGCCCGAGGCGAGCGCCTCCACCAGGGCCTTCTTCTCGTCGGCGCTGTCCACCTGGAGCACGTGGTGGGTCATCGCCTCGACCGGGCTGTTCTCGTCGTCGACGGAGTGCAGAACGGGGGAGTGCAGGAAGCGGGTGACGAGCTTGTCCACGCCGTTGTCGAGGGTGGCCGAGAACAGCAGTCGCTGGCCGTCCTTCGGGGTGGCGGACATGATGCGGGTGACGACCGGCAGGAAGCCGAGGTCGGCCATGTGGTCGGCCTCATCGAGCACGGTGATCTCGACCGCGTCGAGGGAGACGAAGCCCTGCTTCATCAGGTCTTCGAGGCGGCCGGGGCAGGCGACGAGCACGTCGACGCCGGCCTTGAGCTCGGCGACCTGCTTGTTCTGCGAGACGCCGCCGAAGACGGTCGAGACGCGCATCCCGTACGCGTCGGCCAGCGGGCGGAAGGTCGCAGCGATCTGCGTGGCGAGCTCGCGGGTGGGTGCGAGCACCAGGGCCAGCGGGCGTCCGGGGCGGCGACGGCCACCGGCGAGCACGGTGCCGAGGCGCGCGACGAGGGGGAGGGCGAAGGCGATGGTCTTGCCGGAGCCGGTCTTGCCGCGGCCCAGCACGTCCTTGCCCGCGAGGGCGTCGGGGAGCGTGTCGGCCTGGATGGGGAACGCCGTGGTCTTGCCGTCGGCCGCGAGGACCGCGACGAGAGGGGTGGGTACGCCGAGTTCGGCGAAAGTCTGAGTCAAGGGGGGTGCCTTTCGGGCATCGTCCCGGTCGGCATACGGCGGACCGGGCTGGGTGGCGAGCGCACCGAGCGGCGCGATCGTTCGCCGTATGAAGAGAAGCGTGCGGGGCGGGGGTCGAAACGACAGAGCCCTGCGCGACGCGAAGCGTTCTACGACGCAGCGGGCAACATGACCCGCAGCCTCCAGCCTAGGGCATACCGCCGTGCGAGTGCTGTGAGCGCGTTCACAACCGGAGGTCGTAGACTGTCGGCCCGGAATCGAGAGGTGGCCATGGGCGTGCTGGAGTCGGAGCTCGAACGCGAGCGCGCCGTGGTGTCGGGGCTGTATCAGCGGCTCGACGAACTGCGTGCGGAGACGGAGGAACGGCTCGCGCGGGTGCGTCGCGACAGCGTCGGAAGCAACCACCAGGCGCGCAGCGAGCGGGATGCGTTCGCGAGGCTCTACGAAGATCAGCTGACGCAGCTCCGCGACGTGGATGCGCGACTCGTGTTCGGGCGGTTGCTGCTGGAGGAGCCCGTGGACGGCTCCGACCACCGCTACATCGGCCGCGTGGGCCTGCGGGATGAGGACCAGCGGTCGCTGCTCGTGGACTGGCGCGCGCAGCAGGCGGGTGCCTTCTACCAGGCGACGGCGAGCGAGCGGATGGGCGTCCGGGCGCGGCGCCACCTGACCATGTCGGGGCGCCAGGTGACCCGGATCGACGACGAGGTGTTCGACGAGGCGCTGCTCGAGGGCGATCGCGGCGGGGAGCGGGTTCAGGGCGAGGGAGCGCTGCTGGCTGCTCTGACGGCGCAGCGCACCGGCCGGATGCACGACATCGTCGCGACCATCCAGGCCGAGCAGGACCGCATCATCCGTTCCGACCTCCGCGGCGCGCTGGTCGTGCAGGGCGGTCCCGGTACCGGCAAGACGGCGGTCGCCCTCCACCGCGCGGCCTACCTGCTCTACGCCAACCGCCAGCGGCTGAGCGCATCCGGTGTCCTGGTGGTCGGGCCGTCGACGGCCTTCCTGCGGTACATCGAGGCCGTGCTGCCCTCCCTCGGAGAGACCGGTGTCGTCATGTCCACGCTCGGCGAGCTGTTCCCCGGTGTGGAGGCGACGGCGGAGGATGCGCCGGAGGCCGCCGTCCTGAAGGGCTCGGCGCAGATGGCGCGGCTGCTCTCACGGGCGGTGAAGTCGCGGCAGAAGGCTCCGGAGCAGGAGCAGACGATCGTCGTCGACAACGAACGCCTCGTCGTGTCGCCCGAACTCGTCCACCGCGCGATCACCCGGGCGCAGCGCACCGGCAAGCCGCACAACGTCGCCCGGGTGACGTTCGTGAAGCACGCGCTCGCCGAGCTGACGGATCAGCTCGCGGCGCAGCTGCGCGCATCCGGTTCGACGATCGATGAGGCGGACATGAAGGTGCTGCGGGAGGACCTCCGCACCTCCTACGACGTCCGCGTGCTGCTCAACACGGCCTGGCTTCCGCTGACCCCGCAGAAGCTCCTGCAGGACCT
Source organism: Leifsonia sp. fls2-241-R2A-40a (assembly GCF_030209575.1). Lineage (NCBI taxonomy): Bacteria > Bacillati > Actinomycetota > Actinomycetes > Micrococcales > Microbacteriaceae > Leifsonia > Leifsonia sp. fls2-241-R2A-40a. Next base: position 2,231,439 of record NZ_JARVRS010000001.1, read on the forward strand.
GTACGCACGGCCCTCGTGGCTCGCCGAACTGGCGCCGCGCTGGTCGCAGCAGCAGCGGGATGCGCTGCGCCGCGACCGCACCGAGCCGTTCACGGTCTCGGACGTCCCGCTGCTCGACGAGGCCGCCGAGCTGCTCGGAGACTTCCCCGGCCGGGCGGATGCGGCGGATCGCGAGCGCGACCGGCAGCGGAAGCGCGACCTCGAGAACGCCAAGGCGGCCATCCGGAACATGGGCGTCCAGGGCCTGGTCAGCGCGGAGCAGCTCGCGGACGGTTTCGCCGAGCAGCCGGACCGCGGGACCACCGCCGAGCGGGCAGCGGCCGACCGCAGCTGGACGTACGGCCATGTCGTCGTCGACGAGGCGCAGGAGCTCTCGCCGATGCAGTGGCGGGTGCTGGTGCGCCGGTGCCCGATGAAGTCGTTCACGATCGTGGGCGACATCGCCCAGGTCGCGTCGGCCGCGGGCGCCACGAGCTGGCAAGATGCGCTGGACCCGGTGTTCAAGGACGCCTGGCGCCTGGAGGAGCTGACGGTCAACTACCGCACGCCCGCTCAGATCACCCGCGAGGCCGAGCGCATCGCCTCCGAGGCGGGCCTGCCGATCACGCCCACTCGTGCGGTGCGCGAGGGGGAGTGGCCGATCCGACGGGTGCAGGCGGCGACCGCAGGGCCGGACGCCCTGGGAGATGCCGTCGCCGAGGCCGTCGCGGGCGACCGGGCGATCGATGACGGCGGAACGCTCGCCGTCATCACGACGAAGGCCGACCTCCCTGCCGTCTCGGATGCTGTGCTGCAGCGATTCGGGGATGCGGCCGGTCGCGGCGCCAACGGGCTCGGACGGCCGATCGCGGTCCTGACGGGCTTCGAGGCGAAGGGCCTCGAGTTCGATGCCGTCGTGCTGGCCGACCCGGACGCGCTGGCCTCCGAGTCTCCGCGCGGGGCCGCATCCCTTTACGTCGCGATGACCCGCCCCACACAGCGCCTCACCCTCGTCTCCCGCTGACGCGCCGCTCCCGCCGCATCCCGTGAGGTGCTCGCAAATACACCTGACACGCCGCCCGGCAACGCAACGACGAGCACCTCGCCGAGGTCACTCCCCGGCGTAGCGCTCCCCGACGGGCACCTCGACCCCGAGCGTGTTGCCGGCCTGCGCGAGCGGGCACGCCCACGCCGGGTCGTACGCGCACGACGGGTTGTAGGCGAAGTTGAAGTCGAGCACGAGGGACGCCTCGCCGTCGTCCGTGTCGAGCCCCAGGTCGGCGCCCTTGATCGTGTCGATCAGGTAGCGGCCTCCGCCGTAGGTCCCGCCGGGCCGCCCGGCCAGCGCATCCTTCACCGGCACGAACAGCCCGCCGCCGTAGGACGACAGCCGCCACACGTCGAGCGTCCCGGCGAGGGGGATGCGCACCGTGCCGAGCAGCTCGAAGGGCACCACGCCGTCCGTGCCGGTCTCCACGTCCATCCGCCTGGCCTCGGCGGCAGGGTGGATGGGCAGCTCGAACCGCCAGTCCGGGTCGTACGGCACCACAGGCAGCCCGGTGAAGCGGTCGCGGTCCTCCGGCAGCAGCGGCGACGCGGGATGCGACGAGAACAGGTCGTTGCGACACGAGATCCAGTGCGCGTGCGCCTCCGCCGGGTCGTGACCGGCGAGCCGTCGCACCGATGCGTACAGCGCGAAGACGCGCCGCCGCCAGTCCGCCGTCTGCACCGCCGTGACGGCGCGCGCCGGCCGGTCCTGCGTGTCTCCGGTCGTGACCGGCTCCGCGTGCGTCATGTCTCCTCCACGGTGCTGCTCTGCTGGGTCGCGGGAGCGTCGTCGCCGACCTCCCGCACTTCGGGATCGTAGGCCCAGGTGGGCGCCAGGCGCCGCAGGCGCACGCCGCGCCACTGCCAGAACGCCCAGAAGGCGTACCAGGCGAACGGCGTCAGGGCGCCGGCGCGCACGATCAGCTGGTCCCGGTAGAGCGTCCGGAGCCGTCCGTTCTCGTCCGGGCCTGCCGGGTCGGGAGCGATCGCCATTCGGTGGTCGAGGTGGGGGATCGCGGAGAGCACGCCGCCCGTCCCGCCGCCGGTGTCGTGGAGGATGCGGGTCGCCTGCTCGCGGGGATCGGTCGACCGCAGGGTATCGAGCTTGATCGCCTGCGTACCGACGGTGAATGCGCCGAGCGCCTTCACCCGGACCCGGTGCTCGGAGCCCCAGGTCGTCGGGAACCCGGCGGGCTCGTCGGACCGGAAGTCGAGCCACGGCATCGCGACCTCGCGGAACGCGGTGGGGCTCTGCAGGGCGCGCCAGGCCGCATCCGGGTCGCAGTCGAGCGTCAGCTTGAGGAGCACGCGCATGACCCCAGTCTCACCCCGATCGCGCGTCCGGGAAGCCGGGGATGCACGACTCAGAGGCATTCCTCGGCTCGCGCAAGCAGCAGCTCGCGCTCCCGGAGGTTGCCCGTCATCGCGGCAGCGCGGCGGAACTCGTGCCCGGCTTCGGCGCGGCGCCCCAGCCGCATCAGCAGGTCGGCGCGCACCGACGGGAGCAGGTGGTACGACTCCAGCGCGCCGTCGATCGCCAGCCGGTCGACGACCTCCAGCCCCGCCTCCGGGCCGTAGGCCATGGACAGCGCGACCGCACGGTTGAGCTCGACGACCGCCGACGGCCGCAGCTCGCCGAGGGCTCCGTAGAGTGCGACGATCTCCTCCCAGTCGGTCGCCTCGGGGGTGGCTGCCGTGGCGTGCCGGGCCGCGATGGCCGCCTGCAGTGCGTAGGGGCCGCGGCTCACTGGTGGCCGCCTGCTGAGCCGGAGGGCGTCCGAGCGTTCCAGCGCGGCGACGCCGCGCCCGATCAGCAGCTGATCCCAGCGGGCGCGGTCCTGATCCTGCAGCAGGATGGGCGACCCGTCCGCCGCTGCACGGGCGCCCAACCGCGACGCCTGGAACTCCATCAGCGCGACGAGGCCGTGCACCTCCGGTTCGCGCGGAGTGAGCTCGGCGAGCACGCGGCCGAGACGCAGCGCCTCCCGGCACAGGTCGGGACGCATCCAGTCGTCGCCCGCCGTCGCCGAGTACCCCTCGTTGAAGATCAGGTAGATGACCTCCAGCACCGACGCCAGGCGCTCAGGGAACTCGGTCCGCTCCGGCACCGCGAAGGGAACGCCTGCCGCGCTCAGCGTGCGCTTGGCCCGCACGATCCGCTGCGCGATCGTGGCGGTCGGGACGAGGAACGCGCGCGCGATCTCGTCGGTGGACAGTCCGCCGAGCAGCTTGAGCGTGAGGGCGACGCGCGCCCCCTGCGGCAGCACGGGATGGCAGGCGACGAAGACGAGTCGCAGCAGGTCGTCGCCGATCGGCTCCTGCGCGACGCGCGCCGGGTCGTCCGCGCCGATCTCCTGCTCGAGGTCGTGGGCGATCGCCGCGTACCGGTCGTCCAGGCGTTCGCGTCGCCGCCAGCCGTCGACCGCGCGGCGCTTGGCCACCGTCGTCAGCCACGCGCCGGGGTTGCGGGGGACTCCGGTCTCGGGCCACTGCTCCAGGGCGGCCACCAGCGCATCCTGCGCCAGCTCCTCCGCCAGCCCGACGTCGCCGGCCACCCGCGCCAGCCCCGCGATCAGCCGACCGGACTCGATGCGCCACACCGAGTCGATGGTCCGCCGGGTCTCCTCGGCGGACGGGATGCGCGCCGCCTGCTCCTCCTGCGTCATCTGCCTGCGTCACCGGCCACGCGCCGCACCTCCACCGTCCCGCGGGTCAGCGGCAGGCGGCGCGCCCACTCCAGTGCCTCGTCCTCTCCCGCGGTCTGCAGCATCCAGATCCCGGTCACATCGCCCGCTGTCGGCTGGTGTCCGCTCGGGATGCGGCTCAGGATGCGCTCCTCGCCCTCGAAGCGGAGGCAGGCGCCGGCGTCCGCGGGCTCCAGCGCCTCCGCCGCCAGCAGCACACCGGCGCGGACGAGCTCCCGCTCGTAGCCGTCGAGCGCGGCCGGGTCGCCGTCGTCCGCGAGCGCCATCAGCACGAAACGCATGGTCCTATCCTCTCCTCGAACGGGTCTTCCGTCACGGATACGTCGAACCGGACGCCGTGGTTTCGACACCGTGTCGGCGGTGTGCGCTACAACGGGAGCATGGCGATCCGTTATTGGCTGGGCGTGGTGCAGCTCGACCACGTGCTGCGCGGGGTCGCCGGCGGCTTCGCCCAGGTCAACCATGGCGCCCGCGCGCCGCTCGAGCGGATGGGTTCTGCCGACGGCTTCGTCTTCTACTCCCCGCGTGCGTCCTACCCGGACGGCGAGCCGCTGAAGCAGTTCACGGCCGTGGGACGTCTGGCCGACGACGACGTCTTCCAAGTGACACAGGGCCCGGCGATGCGGGGTCCGCAGGGCGACTTCCTTCCGTGGCGTCGCCGGGTGGAGTGGGATCACGACGCGGTGGCGACGCCCATCCGACCGCTTCTGGGGGCGCTCGACTTCACCCGCGACCGTCCGGACTGGGGCTACCAGCTGCGTCGGGGACTCATCGAGCTGTCTCGTCACGACTTCGAGCTCATCCGCCGGCAGATGCGGCCGTCACCGGGCGAAACACGGCCGGCCCGCGGTGACGACCGCATTACGATGGCCCAGTGACCCAGCCGACCGCTCCCGAGATCGACATCGTCCCCGCCGCGCACCGACAGGCGAAGTACCAGGTGCGCTTCGACTGGGCTGAAGACGGACTCGCCGCCATCGCCGGGGATGCCGACGTGCTGGTGTGGGTGGATGCGCTCCCCGACACCGCAGAGGTCCCGCACCTTCCCGGGGAGGGTGCGGTCGTCGCCGCCGGTCTGACGGACGCCCCCGCCGTGGCGCGCTGGATTCTGGACGAGCAGGTGCGGCTGGGCCGCCGCGCGATGATCGCGCTGGTCGCCGCCGGCGCCACCACCCCGGGCGGTTCCACCCGCTTCGCCGTCGAGGACCTTCTTGCGGCCGGGGCCGTCGTGGATGCGCTCGCCGCGGTCGGGATCGACTACGCGTCACCGGAGGCGGCCGCCGCCTGCGGGACGTTCACCGGTCTCCGCGGCGCCGTGGCCCACCTCCTGACCGCCTCCGTCTCGGGTCAGGAGCGGATCGCAGCCGGTGCCGTCCCCGCCGAGATCGCCGCCTCCGGTCGCCTCGGAACCTCCGACGCTGTGACGGTGCTCCGAGCTCCCCGGCAGAACGGTGCGCCCGGCGCGGAATGATCGGCCGCCGGCGTACGTTTCGCAGCACAGGAGGTTTATTCGATGAAAGCCGTGCTGAACGACACCGTGATCGCCGAGGCCCCGCAGGAGGACCTCATCCGCATCGAGGGCAACTGGTACTTCCCGCCCGCGAGCGTGAAGTCCGAGTACCTCGAGGAGAGTGCGACGCCCTACACCTGTCCGTGGAAGGGCGAGTGCCAGTACTTCTCCGTGAAGTCTGACAACGGCCTGCTGCAGGACCGCGCGTGGAGCTACCCCACCCCGTACCCGAGCTCCTTCGACCGGGTCGGCAAGGACTACAGCAACTACGTCGCCTTCTGGAAGGACGTCCAGGTCGTCGACTGACGACCGGAGGCCACCATGGCGCGAAACGGCCGCCGCCTGAGCCTCACGGCTCTGGCGGCGGCCGCGCTCGTTCTGGCGGGGTGTTCGGCTCCCACCCCGACGCCGACCGCGACGCGCACGCCGACCTCGACCCCGCGGCCCACCGGAACATCGGCGGCGGTCGCCGCGATCCCCTGGCAGCCGAGCGGCCGGACGACGGTCCTCGAGACCCGTCTGGAGGCTCCCTGGTCGGTGGTGCCGCTGCCGAGCGGGTCGGCGTTCCTCAGCGAGCGCGACTCTGGCACGATCCTCGAACGGTTGCCGTCGGGCGGTCTGCGCGAGGTCACGACGGTGCCCGGTGTCGTGCACCAGGGCGAGAGCGGACTGCTCGGGCTCGCCGTCCAGCAGCAGTCCGCCCCTCCCTTTCTCTATGCCTACCTGACCACCGCCGACGACAACCGCGTCGTCCGTATGGCGCTGACCGGCGTCCCGGGCAGCTACGCCCTCGGCGCTCCCGAGCCGGTCATCACGGGCATCCCGAAGGCGTCGAACCACGACGGCGGACGGATCGCGTTCGGCCCCGACGGCATGCTGTACATCACCGCCGGGGACGCCTCCGATCCGGGCAACGCGCAGGACGTCGCGTCGCTCGGCGGCAAGATCCTGCGCATCACGCCCGAGGGTCAGGTCCCGGGCGACAACCCGTTCCCCGGCTCGCCGGTCTGGTCGTACGGTCATCGCAACCCGCAGGGCATCGGCTGGGATTCGCGCGGAACGATGTGGGCGAGCGAGTTCGGTCAGAACACCTGGGACGAGCTGAACATCATCCGCCCGGGCTCGAACTACGGCTGGCCCGTCGTGGAGGGCGTCGGCGGCGATCCGAAGTACACCGACCCCGTCTACCAGTGGCCCACCGACGAAGCGAGCCCGAGCGGTCTGGCCATCGTGGGCGACACCATCTTCCTTGCCGCACTGCGCGGGGAGCGGTTGTGGACCGCCTGGCCCACCGACGGCGGAGCCCCCGTCACGGTCGCGCCCTTCTTCGACGGCCAGTTCGGCCGGCTGCGGGATGTGGTGGCCGTCGGTGACCGCATCTGGCTGCTGACCAACAACACCGACGGCAGAGGATCGCCGCGTGACGGCGACGACACGCTCATCGAGGCCGCATTGACGCCGGCCCAGGCTGTCAAGCGCCCGGGGTGATGTCCTGCTGCGGGTAGTCTGGTGGGGAATCACCGATCGGGAGCAGAACCCTGAGCATCATCCTCGGATACGATCCGACCACCTTGCGCGAACGCGTTGATCTGCGCGCTGCCGGCGAGCGTCTGGATGAGCTCGGCAGCTTGCGCAGTCTCAGCGCGCTCAATGAGAAGACGGTGCTGCTGCGCCTCCTCGGCCGACTCGATGAGGCGATCGAGGTGGGCAACGAGGCGGTCCGCCAGGCGCGCTTCACCGGAGACCGCGAGCAGCTGCTCGGCGCCCGCATCCGTCGCGCCCAGGTCCTGCAGTACCAGGGCAAGACCGACGAGGCCGTCGTCGAGCTCACCGGGTGCGCCGATGAGGCGCGCGGTCGGGAGTGGACGGCGCTCGAAGCGTTCGCCGTGCAGAACCGGGGCAAGGTCTACTTCGACACCGGCGACTACGAGAACGCCCTGGCCGACATGACTGCTGCCGTGTTCCTGCGGGAGAAGCTGGGCGCGTCGCCGGCAGAGATCCAGGCGGCGCTGACCGCGGTGGCCGTGGTGCAATCGGCCTTCGACGCCCAGCGCGGCACGGCTCCCGCCCCGCAGCGTGAGGGCGACACCGATCACGCGTAGGATGCTCGGCATGGAGGATCGGAGCGGCCCGGGCGGGACTCGTCGCTGATGGCCGAGCTCGACCGCGTGCGCCGGTGGGCGGAAGCGCTGATCGTCCTCCACCTCGATCCAGCCGTGTGGAGCTTCGGTTTCGACAATGCGAAGACCCGCGCCGGCCTGTGCAACTACACCTCCAAGCGCATCACGGTGTCGCGCTATCTCGCCGCCCGGTACGAGGACGACGAGATCCACCAGATCCTGCTGCACGAGGTCGCGCATGCGCGCGCCGGGTCCCGGGCCGGTCACGGTCCGCGCTGGCGTGCGATCGCCCTCGACCTCGGTTACGAGGGCAAGCGGCTGCACGGCGGTGCGATCGCCGACGACCTCGCGCCGTGGGTCGGCACCTGCCCGAACGGCCACACCCACTACCGCTACCGCAAGCCGGGCCGTGCTCTCGCCTGCGGCGCGTGCAGCCGCCGTTTCGACGCGGCGAACCTCATCTCCTGGCAGCACCGCGAGGTGTCGTCGTCCCAGCGGCGAGTGGCCGCCGCGGCCGCGACCGAGTAGCCGCTCAGGCGTGGGCGACGCCGAGCCGGGCGTCGAGCGCATCCCGGACGGTCGGCCACTCCTCGCTCAGGATCGAGTACACGGCCGTGTCCCGCCAGGTGCCGTCGGCGCGCAGCTGCGTGTGCCGCAGGACGCCTTCGAAGTGCGCGCCGAGGCGCGTGATGGCCGCTCGGGAGCGCTCGTTGAGCACGTCGGCCTGCAGCTTGATCCGCTCGAACCCGTGGTCGAACGCCGTTCCGAGCAGCAGCCGCTTGGCCTCCGCATTGACCCTGCCGCCCCAGGCCTCCGGCGCGTAGGCCGTCCAGCCGATGTGGGCGGAGCCGTTGTTGAGGTCGAAGTCGCCGAGCGTGGTGGTGCCGACCAGGCGGTCGCCGTCGCGCAGCACGACGGCGGTCACATTGGCGGTGTCCCACGCGAGGTAGCCGAGGATGAACTCCCGCCACTCCTCGTAGGTGTCGCGGTAGGCAGCCGGTCCGCCGCCCCAGCCGCCGGCGAAGACCTCGGGATGCCCGATCGCGTCGAACAGGTCGGGAAGGTCGTCGAGGGTCAGGGCGCGCAGCCGGATCGTCGCCCCTTCCAGCTGTGCGTGCGGGTCCGGGCGGGTCGCGATCATCCGCCCAGTATGCCAGCGGAGCCGCTCCGGCGGTCCGGTAAAGTCGTGACGACGCGCGGCGCCGAAGCCACGTGTGCTAACCGACTATGTTGGTTACATGGCGACCGAAGCGATACTCACCCGAGGCACCGGACAGTGGATGGAGCCGGGCGACGGCCAGCGCTGGTGGTTCGACTCCGGCTCGCTCGCCCTCGACTTCGCCTACACGGGCGGCCTCGACCAGCCCGACGCCGGGCCGCTCCACTCCGTGGGCGACGCTGCTGCGCTGAACGCCTGGCTCACCGAGCGGTTCCCCGAGGTCGCGCCGACGGCCGGGGAGCGCGAGTTCCGGGATGCCCGCGCACTGCGCACGGCGATCGGGCGGCTGGCACGGCAGGCCAGCCTGGGGGAGGCGTTGTCTCCGGACGACGTGGATGTCGTGAACCTCTTCGCCGCGACGCCCGACATCCCACCGGTCCTCGCCGGCGGGGGACGGCAGGCCGGGCGCACCAATGCGCGGCCGCACCAGGCGCTCGGGTCGATCGCGCGCGACGCTGTGCGGTTGTTCGGACCGGACGTCGACGGCCGCATCCGGGAGTGCTCCGCGGACGACTGCGACCTCGTCTACCTAGACACCTCGCGCAGCGGCACCCGGCGCTGGTGCTCGATGCAGCGCTGCGGCAACCGGGCGAAGGTCCGAGCGCACCGGGCTCGCGCTGTGCGCGCGGTGGAGCTGGTGGCCGCGCGGAGCGATGCCGCGACCCCAGCGCCGAGGGAGCCTGCGACCGCGCGGTGGAGCTCGGGGGCAGCGCGGAGCGGTGCCGCGACCCCAGCGCCGAGGGAGCCTGCGACCGAGGTCACGAAAGGAGCGAGATGACCACCGTCGACCTCAACAGCGACCTGGGCGAGTCGTTCGGCGCCTGGTCGATGGGGGACGACGCCGCCCTGCTGCGCCTCGTCTCGAGTGCCAACGTCGCCTGCGGCTTCCACGCCGGCGACCCCTCCACCATGCTGGCCACCTGCCGGCAGGCTGCCGCCGACGGGGTCGTCGTGGGCGCCCACGTCTCGTACCGCGACCTGGCCGGCTTCGGGCGCCGGGCGATGGAGGTGCCGCCGGGCGAGCTGCGCGATGAGGTGCTGTACCAGCTCGCCGCGCTCTCCGGCCTCGCCCGCGTCGCCGGAACAGCGGTGAAATACGTCAAGCCCCACGGCGCCCTGTACAACCGCATCGTCGCCGACGCCACGCAGGCGCGCGCGGTGGTGGATGCGGTCGCCGCCTTCGACCCCGGCCTCGCGCTGCTCGGGCTGGCCGGCTCCGCCGTCGAGCGCGCCGCCGAGGAGGCCGGACTCCGCTTCGTGCGCGAGGCTTTCGTCGACCGCGGCTACTGGACCGACGGCACCCTGGTGCCGCGCACCGAACCCGGCGCCCTGCTCGACGGCGACGACGAGATCGCCGCGAGGGCCGTTCGCATGGTCACCGAGGGCGTGGTCACGGCCGCCGACGGCACGGACCTCCGGGTGGAGGTCGACTCGCTGTGCGTGCACGGCGACACCCCCGGCGCCGTGGCGATGGCGCGGGCCGTCCGCGACGGCTTGACGGCAGCGGGCATCGAGGTGGAGCCGTTCGCGTGAGCCGCCGCGTCCTTCCGTACGGCGACCGGGCCCTCCTCGTGGAACTGGAGGGCCTGGATGCGGTGCTCGCCCTCTTCCGCGGACTCACGTCCTCACGCCCCGCGGGTGTGACCGACGTGGTGCCCGCCGCCCGCACGATCGCGGTCATGGTCGAGCCGCGCATCCTGCCGCTCAGCGCTGCCCGCGCGTGGATCGAGAGAACAGACCCTCTCGATCCTGGCGCCGTCGACGATCGCCTCGTGGAGGTGGAGGTCCGGTACGACGGCGACGACCTCGCCGATGTCGCCCACCTCACCGGACTGACCGAGTCGGATGTCGTGGAGTTCCACACCGGTTCGACCTGGCGCGTCGGCTTCGGCGGCTTCGCGCCCGGGTTCGCCTACCTGGTGCGGGAGGGCGCGTCCCTCGACGTCCCGCGCCGCGAGACGCCCCGCACCTCGGTCCCTCCGGGCTCCGTCGGACTCGCGGGCACGTTCAGCGGCGTCTACCCGCGCTCCAGCCCCGGGGGCTGGCAGCTGATCGGGCGCACGGACGCCGTGCTCTGGGACGAGGCGGCCGACCCTCCTGCGCTCCTGCAGCCGGGCACCGTCGTGCGGTTCCGGGAGGTGCCGTGACGACCCTCCATGTCCTCAATCCGGGACCTCTCTCACTCGTCCAGGACCTCGGACGGCCCGGCTTCGCTGCGATGGGCGTCGGCCGCTCCGGCGCCCTCGACCGTGGGGCGCTGCGTCTCGGCAACCGGCTCGTCGGCAACGACGAGGGCGAGGCCGGGATCGAAGTGCTGCTGGGCGGCTTCGAGGCGCGGTTCGACGGCGACGCCTGGTTCGCCGTGACCGGTGCCGTGGGCGGCCTGACCCTCGACGGACGCGACGTGGATGCGCACCAGGCCGTGCGCGCCCGCGCCGGCCAGGTGCTCGGCATCGGCACGGCGACCTCCGGTGCGCGCTGGTACCTGGCCGTGCGCGGCGGGGTGGCGGTCCCTGCGGTGCTCGGCTCCCGCTCGCGCGACACCCTCGCCGGCCTCGGGCCCGCGCCGCTGCAGGCGGGAGACGTCGTCGAGCTGGGGGACCATCCCGGCTCCGACCTGCCGCTGCTCGACTTCGTCCCGGTCCTGGACCCCGCGCTCGCCGCCGTGGAGGTGCGCGCGCACCGCGGTCCGCGCGCGGACTGGTTCACCCCGGCCGCGCTCGACGCGTTCTTCTCGGTCGAGTGGCGCGCCGCCGCGGAGAGCGACCGCATCGGGGTCCGCCTCGACGCGGTCCGTGTGCCCGCCCACGCTGCCGGTTCGGCGCGGCACCCGGTCCCGCTGCTCGAGCGGGCGGTCGCACGCGAACTGCCCAGCGAGCCGATGGTCGCGGGCGCCGTGCAGGTCTCGCCCGACGGGCGCCCGACCGTGCTGCTGGCCGATCATCCCGTCACCGGCGGCTACCCGGTCATCGCTGTCGTCGCGGACGCCTCGCTCGACGCCTTCGCCCAGCTGCGACCGGGCCAGTCGCTCACCTTCCGCCACGCCTGAGGACGGACGAGGAGAGCAGAGCGCCGGGTCAGTCCCTGCGGTTCCCGGTCTGGAAGATGCTGCGCGCCGGCGGCGGCGACGGAACGCTGGTCGCATCCGTCACGATCGGCGCCGAGGCCGCGAACGTGCGCAGCTCCTCCCCGGCGACCGCCTTCGCGGGATGCGGACCGCTGGCGAGCAGGCGCGGCAGCCACTCCAGGGGGAGCGGCGAGTTGGAGCCGACCAGCACGACGTTGCCGAACCGGCGCCCCTTGAGCACCTGCGTCTCGGCCAGCGCCGCGACGTTCTCGACGACCGCGCCGAGCGTCGACACCTGGCTGCGCGCGAACGTCAGCGGTGGCCCGTCGGCGACGTTGACGAGCACGATCCCGTCCGGTTTCAGCAGCGAGACGGCGGAGCGGTAGAACTCGACACTGGTGACGTGCGCCGGCGTGCGCGACCCACTGAAGATGTCGATCACCAGCAGATCCACCGCGCCACGGAGTCCGGCCGGCAGCTTGCCGACGACCTCCCGGGCGTCGCCGTGGCGGATGCGGATCTGCGCGTAGCGCGGGAGCGGCAGCTGCTCCCGCACCAGGTCGACCAGCCGGCTCTCCAGCTCGACCACCTGCTGGCGCGATCCCGGCCGGGTATACGCGACATAGCGGGGGAGTGTGAGCGCTCCGGCGCCGAGGTGCACGGCGGTGATCGGCTCGCCCGGCTCGCCGATCAGGTCGATCACGTTGCCCATCCGCTGCACGTACTCGAAGAACAGCTGCGACGGGTCGTCGAGGTTCACGTGCGACTGCGGTGTGCCGTCCACCACGAGCTGGTACGCCCCCGGGACGAACCGGTCGGGCTCCACCGTCGCCAGATACCCGCTCTCCGAGAGGACGACGGCGGGGAGGGGCGAAGGCGGGTTCGGCGACACAACCGGCAGCCTAGTCGCGGCCTTCCCTGATCGCCCGGGCCGGGGAAGGATGGGGCCGTGAGCGACCCGAACCCCCCGGCCACCCCGTCCCCCGACCTCGTCCTCGTCACCGGCGGCTCCGGCTTCCTCGGCGCGCACTGCGTCCTCGCCCTGCTGCAGGCCGGCTACCGCGTCCGCACCACGATCCGCACCCCGGCGCGTGCCGCCGACGTGCGGGCGCAGCTCGCGGCCGGCGGAATCGACGACCCGGGGGACCGCCTCGAGTTCGCGATCGCCGACCTCACCTCCGACGACGGCTGGGTCGACGCGGCCGCCGGCTGCCGCTTCGTGCTGCACGTCGCCTCGCCGTTCCCCACCACGCAGCCCAAAGACCCGGACGAGCTCATCGTGCCCGCCCGCGACGGCGCGCTGCGCGTGCTCCGCGCCGCCCGTGATGCCGGTGTCGAGCGCGTCGTGCTGACCTCGTCGTTCGCCGCAATCGGCTACGGCCACGCGCCGACCGACCGGCCGTTCACCGAGGAGGACTGGACCGACCTCGACAGCGGACGCCCCGTCAGCGCGTACGTGCAGTCGAAGACGATCGCCGAGCGCGCGGCCTGGCGGTTCGTGCGGGAAGAAGGAGGAGCGCTCGAGCTCGCGACGGTCAACCCGGTGGGCATCCTGGGCCCAGTGCTGGGCCCAGACTTCTCCAGTTCGGTCGAGCTCGTGCGGCTGGTGAAGGAGGGACGCCTCCCGCGCCTCCCTGACGTCCACTTCGGCGTCGTGGATGCGCGCGACGTCGCCGCCCTGCACCTTCTCGCCATGACCCGCCCCGAGGCGGCCGGCCAGCGCTTCCTCGCTATCGCGGGAGACGTGATGAGCGCGCAGGAGGTCGCCCTCCTCATCCGCGGCCACCTGGGCGAGGCCGCAGGCCGCAGGGTCAGCACGAGGCTCATGCCGATGTGGATGCTCAAGGCGGCCGCTCCGTTCAGCCGACGTGTGCGCGACTCGCTCCCCGACATCGGCACCGTCCGTCGTGCGACGTCGGAGAAGGCGATCGCGGTGCTCGGCTGGTCGCCGCGGCCCCGCGAGGAAGCCGTCATCGCGACCGTCGACACGCTCCCGACCTACCATCCGCGGCGGCGGTGAGGCGGTCCGGAAGGCCGGGAATAGGGGCGGTGACCTCGCGTTATACATCAGGACGCGTCCCGGGTCAAGAAAAGACTGGACACGGCGCGTCTGTTTGACATATAGTTGTTCTTTGCGCTCCCAGTCAAACTTCTGCCTTCATATTGCGGTCGGCTCTGACTTTCTCCGCGCGCGCCTGGGTCCGTTCTTTCGGATCAAATACGGCGGCGCGATGCGACTGGGAGTTCTCGTCCAGACACCACGACCGTAAGTAACTGGCCCGACGGGGCCCCGGAGGTTATTTCCTTGGCTGCTGCGCGCAACGCAACCAACACCGACAAGACACCCAAGAACGGACGAGCCGCATCCCGACTCTCCTTCGCCAAGATCACAGACACCCTGACCGTTCCCGATCTGCTGGCATTGCAGACCGAGAGCTTCGACTGGCTGGTCGGAAACGATGCGTGGAAGGCACGCGTCGCCGAGGCCGAGGCCCAGGGCCGTCAGGATCTTCCCGCCAACACGGGCCTCGAGGAGATCTTCGAGGAGATCTCTCCCATCGAGGACCTCGGCGAGACCATGCAGCTCTCGTTCACGAACCCGTTCCTCGAGGAGAAGAAGTACTCGATCGACGAGTGCAAGGAGAAGGGCAAGACCTACGCGGCCCCGCTCTACGTCGAGGCCGAGTTCATGAACCACCTCACCGGTGAGATCAAGACCCAGACGGTCTTCATGGGCGACTTCCCGCTCATGACCGAGCGAGGCACCTTCATCATCAACGGCACCGAGCGTGTCGTCGTCTCTCAGCTCGTCCGTTCGCCGGGCGTGTACTTCGAGGCGACCGCCGACAAGACGTCCGACAAGGACATCTATTCGGCACGCGTCATCCCGAGCCGCGGTGCGTGGCTCGAGTTCGAGATCGACAAGCGCGACCAGGTCGGTGTCCGCATCGACCGTAAGCGCAAGCAGTCGGTCACCGTGTTCCTCAAGGCGCTGGGCCTCACGAGCGAGGAGATCCTCTCCGAGTTCGCCGGCTTCCAGTCCATCGAGCTGACCCTCGAGAAGGACGCCATCCTCACCAAGGAGGAGGCGCTCAAGGACATCTACCGCAAGCTGCGTCCGGGCGAGCAGGTCGCTGCCGAGGCGGCGCGTGCGCTCCTCGACAACTTCTACTTCAACCCGAAGCGCTACGACCTCGCGAAGGTCGGCCGTTACAAGATCAACCGCAAGCTGGGCCTCGAGGCTCCGCTGTCGGACTCGGTGCTGACCGTTCAGGACATCATCGCGACGATCAAGTACCTGGTCGCCCTGCACGACGGCCAGACCACGTTCAAGGGCCTCCGCAACGGAGTCGAGACGGACATCCGCCTCGACGTCGACGACATCGACCACTTCGGCAACCGTCGTATCCGCGCCGTCGGCGAGCTCATCCAGAACCAGGTCCGCACCGGTCTGTCCCGCATGGAGCGCGTCGTCCGCGAGCGCATGACCACGCAGGACATCGAGGCGATCACCCCGCAGACCCTGATCAACGTGCGACCCGTCGTCGCCGCGATCAAGGAGTTCTTCGGAACGTCGCAGCTGTCGCAGTTCATGGACCAGAACAACCCGCTCGCCGGTCTGACGCACAAGCGTCGCCTCTCGGCGCTCGGCCCCGGTGGTCTGAGCCGTGAGCGCGCCGGTGTCGAGGTCCGCGACGTCCACCCGTCGCACTACGGCCGCATGTGCCCGATCGAGACCCCGGAAGGCCCGAACATCGGCCTGATCGGATCGCTCGCATCGTTCGCGCGGATCAACTCGTTCGGCTTCATCGAGACCCCGTACCGCAAGGTCGTCGAGGGTCGCGTCACCGAGCAGATCGACTACCTGACCGCTTCCGAGGAGGACGACTTCGTCGTCGCGCAGGCCAACGCCCCGCTCGACCCGAACGGCCACTTCGTCGAGGAGCGCGTTCTCGCCCGTCAGAAGGGCGGCGAGGTCGACCTGATCCCCGCCGACGAGATCGGCTACATGGATGTCTCGCCGCGCCAGATGGTGTCGGTCGGTACGTCCCTGATCCCGTTCCTCGAGCACGACGACGCCAACCGAGCCCTCATGGGTGCGAACATGCAGCGCCAGGCGGTGCCGCTGCTCCGCTCGGAGAGCCCGGTCGTCGGAACCGGTATGGAGGGCTACGCGGCTATCGACGCCGGTGACGTGGTCACCGCCGACAAGGCCGGTGTGGTCACCGAGGTCTCGGCCGACGCTGTCACCGTCCAGGCGGACGACGGCACGATCAACACCTACTACCTGCGCAAGTTCGACCGCTCCAACCAGGGCACGTCCTACAACCACCGTGTTGTCGTGGACGAGGGCGACCGCATCGAGCAGGGTGAGGTCGTCGCCGACGGTCCCGCGACCGAGAACGGCGAGCTCGCGCTCGGCAAGAACCTGCTGGTCGCGTTCATGCCGTGGGAGGGTCACAACTTCGAGGATGCGATCATCCTCAGCCAGAACCTGGTGAAGGACGACACCCTCTCCTCGATCCACATCGAGGAGTACGAGGTCGACGCCCGCGACACCAAGCTCGGCAAGGAGGAGATCACCCGCGACCTCCCGAACGTCAGCCCGGACCTCCTGGCCGACCTCGACGAGCGCGGCATCATCCGCATCGGCGCCGAGGTGCGCCCCGGCGACATCCTCGTCGGCAAGGTCACGCCGAAGGGCGAGACCGAGCTGTCGGCCGAGGAGCGCCTGCTCCGCGCGATCTTCAACGAGAAGAGCCGCGAGGTGCGCGACACCTCCCTCAAGGTGCCCCACGGCGAGGAGGGCACCGTCATCGGTGTCAAGGTCTTCGACTCGCAGGACGGCGACGACGAGCTCGGTTCCGGTGTGAACCAGCGCGTGGTGGTGTACATCGCCCAGAAGCGCAAGATCACCGCGGGCGACAAGCTCGCCGGCCGTCACGGCAACAAGGGCGTCATCTCCAAGATCCTCCCGGTCGAGGACATGCCGTTCCTCGCCGACGGGACGCCGGTCGATGTCATCCTGAACCCGCTGGGTGTTCCTGGTCGCATGAACTTCGGTCAGGTCCTGGAGATCCACCTCGGGTGGATCGCCAAGAACGGCTGGGAGATCAAGGGCAAGCCGAAGTGGGCCGCAGAGCTCCCCGAGGCCGCGTTCAGCGCCGCGCCGAACACGAAGGTCGCGACCCCGGTGTTCGACGGTGCGAAGGAGGAGGAGATCGCAGGTCTGCTCGACGCGACCCTCCCGACGCGCGACGGCGACCGCCTGATCGGTTCCTCCGGTAAGACGCAGCTGTTCGACGGCCGCTCCGGCGAGCCGTACCCGGACCCCGTTTCGGTCGGCTACATGTACATCCTGAAGCTGCACCACCTGGTCGACGACAAGATCCACGCCCGTTCGACCGGTCCGTACTCGATGATCACCCAGCAGCCGCTGGGTGGTAAGGCGCAGTTCGGTGGTCAGCGGTTCGGTGAGATGGAGGTGTGGGCCCTCGAGGCCTACGGTGCCGCGTACGCGCTGCAGGAGCTCCTGACCATCAAGTCGGATGACATCCTCGGCCGCGTCAAGGTCTACGAGGCCATCGTCAAGGGTGAGAACATCCAGGAGCCGGGCATCCCGGAGTCCTTCAAGGTCCTCATCAAGGAGATGCAGTCCCTCTGCCTGAACGTGGAGGTCCTCTCGGCCGACGGTCAGACCGTCAGCCTGCGGGACTCGGACGACGAGGCCTTCCGCGCTGCGGAAGAGCTCGGCATCAACATCTCCTCGCGCTTCGAGTCGTCGTCGATCGACGAGATCTAAGCGGCAGCCAGACCAACTGACGAATCTTTTCTGTAGAGAGTAGGAACATTGCTCGAGTCAACAACTTTTGACGAGCTGCGTATCGGCCTGGCCACCGCTGACGACATCCGTCGCTGGAGCTACGGCGAGGTCAAGAAGCCGGAGACCATCAACTACCGGACCCTGAAGCCCGAGAAGGATGGGCTGTTCGGCGAGCAGATCTTCGGACCGTCCCGCGACTGGGAGTGCTCGTGCGGCAAGTACAAGCGCGTCCGGTTCAAGGGCATCGTCTGCGAGCGCTGCGGCGTGGAGGTCACCAAGTCCTCCGTCCGTCGTGAGCGCATGGGCCACATCGAGCTGGCCGCCCCGGTCACGCACATCTGGTACTTCAAGGGTGTGCCCAGCCGTCTCGGCTACCTGCTCGACATGGCGCCGAAGGACCTCGAGAAGGTCATCTACTTCGCCGCGTACATGGTGATCGAGGTGGATGAGGACGGCCGTCACGCCGACCTCCCCGGCCTCGAGAACGAGCTGCGCCTCGAGATCAAGACGCTGTCCGACCAGCGCGACGCCCGCGTCGCCGAGCGTCTGCAGCGCCTCGAGACCGACCTCGCCGCACTGGAGGAGGAGGGCGCCAAGGCCGACCAGAAGCGTCGTGTCAAGGACACGGCGGAGAAGGAGATGGGCCAGATCCGCAAGTCCTTCGACGAGGACATCGCCCGTCTGGAGCGCGTGTGGGAGTCCTTCCGCACCCTCAAGGTCGGCGACCTCAAGCCGGAGGACGCGGACTTCAACGAGCTCCTCGACCGGTACGGCCTGTACTTCGAGGCGTACATGGGCGCCGAGGCGATCAAGCGTCGCCTGCAGGCCTTCGACCTGGCCGCTGAGGCCGAGCTGCTGCGCGACCAGATCGCCAACGGCAAGGGTCAGAAGAAGATCCGCGCGATCAAGCGCCTGCGCGTGGTGTCGTCGTTCCTGGCGACCGGCAACTCGCCGGCCGCGATGGTCCTCGACGTGGTCCCGGTCATCCCGCCGGAGCTTCGCCCGATGGTCCAGCTCGATGGTGGCCGTTTCGCCACCAGCGACCTGAACGACCTGTACCGCCGCGTGATCAACCGCAACAACCGTCTCCGTCGTCTGCTCGATCTCGGCGCCCCCGAGATCATCGTGAACAACGAGAAGCGCATGCTGCAGGAGGCCGTCGACGCGCTGTTCGACAACGGCCGCCGTGGTCGCCCCGTGACGGGTACCGGCAACCGCGCCCTGAAGTCCCTCAGCGACATGCTGAAGGGCAAGCAGGGTCGTTTCCGCCAGAACCTGCTCGGCAAGCGCGTGGACTACTCGGGCCGTTCGGTCATCATCGTGGGTCCGCAGCTCAAGCTGCACCAGTGCGGTCTGCCCAAGCAGATGGCGCTGGAGCTGTTCAAGCCGTTCGTCATCAAGCGCCTGATCGACCTGAGCCACGCTCAGAACATCAAGGCCGCGAAGCGGATGGTGGAGCGTTCGCGCCCGCAGGTGTGGGACGTGCTCGAGGAGATCATCCGCGAGCGCCCCGTGCTGCTGAACCGTGCACCTACGCTGCACCGTCTGGGCATCCAGGCGTTCGAGCCCCAGCTCGTCGAGGGCAAGGCCATCCAGCTCCACCCGCTCGTCTGCGCCGCGTTCAACGCGGACTTCGACGGCGACCAGATGGCGGTGCACCTGCCGCTGTCGGTGGAGGCCCAGGCCGAGGCCCGCATCCTGATGCTCGCCTCGAACAACATCCTGAAGCCGTCCGACGGCCGCCCGGTCACCCTGCCCTCGCAGGACATGATCATCGGTCTGCACCACCTCACCACCGTCCGCGAGGGCGCTGTGGGCGAGGGTCGCGCGTTCTCCTCGGTCTCCGAGGCGATCCTCGCGAAGGACCAGGGTTCGCTGCACCTCAACGCCAAGGTGAAGATCCGCCTCGACAACTACGTGCCGTCGGATGCCGCCGACACGGGTGCGACGCCGATCACCGCCATCGTGGAGACCACCCTCGGTCGCGCGCTCTTCAACGAGACGCTTCCGGCGGACTACCCCTACGTGGAGGATGTCGCCGACAAGGGCACGATCTCGTCGATCGTGAACGCGCTGGCGGAGCGGTACCCGAAGGTGGAGGTCGCTGCGGCGCTCGACCGGATCAAGGACGCCGGCTTCTACTGGGGCACCCGCTCGGGCGTCACGGTGTCGCTGAGCGACATCCTGACCCCGCCGAACAAGGCGCAGATCGTGGCCGGCTACGAGAAGAAGGCCGCCAAGATCACCTCCGAGTTCGAGAAGGGTCTGACGACCGACCTCGAGCGTCGCCAGGAGCTGGTGAAGATCTGGACCGAGGCGACCAACGAGGTCGCCGAGGCCATGCGCGCCAACTTCCCGGCGGACAACACCATCAACCGCATGGTGACGTCCGGTGCCCGTGGTAACTGGCTGCAGGTCCGCAACATCGCCGGTATGCGTGGTCTGGTGAACAACCCGAAGGGTGAGATCATCCCTCGTCCGATCATCTCCTCGTACCGCGAGGGGCTGTCGGTGGCGGAGTACTTCATCGCGACGCACGGTGCCCGTAAGGGTCTGGCCGACACGGCCCTCCGTACGGCGGACTCGGGCTACCTGACCCGTCGTCTGGTGGACGTCTCGCAGGATGTCATCATCCGTGAGGACGACTGCGGCACGACCAAGGGTCTCGACCTGCCGATCGCCACGGTCGGTGCGGACGGCACCCTCACCCGCGACCCGAACGTCGAGAACTCGGTGTTCGCTCGTACCCTGGCCGCGGATGCGGTGGGCACGGACGGCTCCGTGGTCGCGAAGGCGGGCGAGGACGTGGGCGACGTGCTCATCGACAAGCTGGTCGCCGCCGGCGTCACCGACATCAAGGTCCGCTCCGTGCTGACCTGTGAGTCGGCGGTCGGCGTCTGCGCCGCCTGCTACGGCCGTTCGCTCGCGACCGGCAAGCTGGTGGACATCGGCGAGGCGGTCGGCATCATCGCCGCCCAGTCGATCGGCGAGCCCGGAACGCAGCTCACCATGCGTACGTTCCACACCGGTGGTTCCGCTTCCGCGGATGACATCACCCAGGGTCTGCCGCGCGTCCAGGAGCTGTTCGAGGCTCGTACCCCCAAGGGTGCGTCCCCGATCGCCGAGGCCGCCGGACGGATCACCATCGAGGAGACCGACAAGTCCCGCAAGGTGATCCTGACCCCGGACAACGGTGACGAGCCGCACGTGTACCCGGTTCTGCGTCGTTCGACCCTCCTGGTGGAGGACGGACAGCGCGTCGAGCTCGGTCAGCAGCTGATCGTCGGCACCGTCGACCCGAAGGAAGTCCTTCGCGTCAAGGGTGTCCGCGAGGTGCAGAAGCACCTGGTCGGCGGCGTGCAGGGCGTCTACCGCTCGCAGGGTGTGCCGATCCACGACAAGCACATCGAGGTCATCGTCCGTCAGATGCTCCGCAAGGTCACCGTCGTCGACCACGGCGACACCGACCTGCTGCCGGGCGAGCTGGTCGACCGGTCGAAGTACAACGAGATCAACCGCGCCACGCTCCAGGAGGGCAAGAAGACGGCCTCCGCACGTCAGGAGGTCATGGGTATCACCAAGGCTTCGCTGGCGACCGAGTCGTGGCTGTCGGCCGCGTCCTTCCAGGAGACCACCCGCGTCCTGACGCAGGCGGCCATGGAGGGCAAGTCCGACCCGCTGATCGGCCTGAAGGAGAACGTCATCATCGGTAAGCTCATCCCGGCCGGTACCGGCCTGGCGCGCTACCGTAACGTCTCCGTCGAGGCGACCGAGGAGGCCAAGGCAGAGCGGTACCCCAACCGCATCTTCGCCGACGACTCCGCGTTCAGCGAGAGCGACCTGAGCTTCGTCGATTTCGACAGCTTCAGCTCTGACGACTACACCCCGGGCACCTACAACTAAGCAGGTACCCGTACGACGAGCCCCCGGCGCACTGCGCCGGGGGCTTTCGTCGTTCTCGGGCCGCGATTCGGCACGAATACCGCCGCCGGCGGGGTCTGGGAGGATGGACGCATGTGGCGTCAGCTCCTCCAGTACACCGACACCGCCGGCCGTGCGATGGTCGGCTTCGCCGCCGTGCTGCTGGTCGTCGCGGTCGTCAGCTTCATCGTGGGGGTGGCGCAGGCGGCCTCCGGCCGCGCGGCGACGACGCTCCCGTACTGGCTGACGACGATGGGATGCGCGGTAGTGGCGGGCGTCCTGGTGTACCTGGCGAGCCGTCGAGGCAAGCTGCGCTGAGGGCCCGCCGGCCGGGCGTCTGCCGCGGCTGGCATTATCGCGCGTCGGCACTCTGGCCGGTGCGGCGACCCCGTTCGACGATGGATGCACGCCCCGCGAGCGGGTGCCCCCCACGGGTGTGGCACCCTCACGCGGGACTGTCGTTCCGTTCCAGCCGCTCAATAGGGTGACTACGCCCCGCCGACCAGGGAATTCTCGCCCCTGAGCGGATGGGGCCTGCCGTCCACCCGACCCGTCGGCAGCCGCGTATCCGTAGGAGGTCCCCGTGGCGTCCATGACCGAGATCCTCATCCTCCACGGCCACCTCCCGATCGAATACCTCGACCGCGTGGAGACCGAGCCCGCGGCGGACGAGTCCGTCGTGCGCGAACTCATCTCCCGTGGCGCGATCACCGCCACGCAACTGGCCCGCGCCCGCGCCACCCAGGCCGGACTCCCGTTCGTCGAACTGGCCGACTACCCGGTCGACCGGACGGCGGTGGCCCTCATCCCCGGCGCGATCTGCCGGCGGCACACCGTCCTGCCGATCGGCACCGCCGACGGCATGATCGTGCTGGCGATGGCCGACCCCGGAAACGTCTTCGCCATCGACGACGTTCGCGCAGCCTCCCGACTCAATGTCGCCGCCGCAGTGGCGGAGGAGGCGGACCTGCGGACCGCGATCGACCGGTACATCCGCGCCGACGACGAGCTCAGCGACCTGACGTCCACCCTCGAGGAGGAGACGGCGGCGTCGGAGGACACGTCGGTGATGGAGTCGTCGGACGACGACGCTCCGATCGTCCGGTTCGTGAACCTCCTGGTAAGTCAGGCCATCCAGGATCACGCGTCCGACATCCACATCGAACCGGCCGAGCACGACGTCCGCGTCCGGTACCGCATCGACGGCGTGCTGCATGCCATGCAGTCGGCCCCCAAGAGCATCCAGAACGGTGTCATCTCGCGGCTGAAAATCATGTCGGACATCGACATCGCCGAGCGGCGCAAGCCGCAGGACGGCCGCATGTCCGTCGTCCACGGCGGCCGCCAGATCGACCTCCGCGTGGCCACCCTGCCGACCGTGTGGGGCGAGAAGGTCGTCATGCGCATCCTGGACAACACCAACACCGGGATGACGCTGGGCGACCTCAACCTGCTGGACCGCAACTTCGAGACCTACCGGGCCTCGTACTCGAAGCCGTACGGGATGATCCTGGTCACGGGACCGACCGGTTCGGGCAAGTCGACCACTCTCTATACGACGCTGAACGCTGTCGCGCGACCCGAGATCAACGTGATCACCGTCGAGGACCCGGTGGAGTACCGGATGCCGGGGGTCAACCAGGTGCAGGTGAACCCGAAGGCCGGCCTGACCTTCGCGAGCGCGCTGCGCAGCATCCTCCGCTCCGACCCGGACGTGGTGCTCCTCGGTGAGATCCGCGACCACGAGACGGCGCAGATCGCCATCGAGGCGTCGCTCACCGGCCACCTCGTGCTCTCGACTCTGCACACCAACGACGCTCCGAGCGCAGTGACCCGCCTGACCGAGATGGATATCGAGCCGTTCCTCGTCGGTTCTGCGCTCGACTGCGTCGTCGCCCAGCGCCTTGCCCGCCGCCTCTGCGACCGCTGCAAGCAGCCGGGTGTCTATTCGCCGGACGACCTGAGACGGCTCCGGTTCACCATCCCCGAGGAGACGCAGCCGCTCATGTTCGTCCCGATCGGCTGTCCCGCCTGCTCCAACACCGGCTACCGCGGCCGCATCGCCGTTCATGAGGTGATGGCGGTGACGGAGGACATCGAGCGTCTCGCCGTCGAGCGTGCGTCGAGCGCCGAGATCGGCCGCGCCGCACGCGCGCAGGGCATGCTCACGCTTCGCGAGGACGGCTGGGAGAAGGTCAAGCTCGGCCTGACATCCATCGAAGAGATCCTGAGAGTGGTCGCCTAGGAGGGCACATGACGAACGACGAGAGCTGGGGCGGCTTTCCGGCGCCCACAGCCAAGCCGGTCTATGAGATCCCGGTGACCGGACCGGGGTCGACGGCCGGTGGATGGGCGCCGGATCCCGGTGCGCCGCTGAGCGCGCCGCCGACGTGGACGCCCCCGGCCTCGGAGACGCCGGCGGCGGCCCAGACCCAGCCGCTGAACCCGCCCCCGTACGCCGAGCCACCGGCCGAGCCTGCGGCCGCGGCTCCGGCTCCGGTGTGGGATCTGAACGACCACACTGCCGCCGTCACGCGCTTGGTGCCCGCAGGACGCAGGGCCGCGCTCCAGCAGGAGGCGGCGGCTCCCGGCGCAGCAGGCGGTCGCGAAAAGCCGGCCTTCACCGAGGACACCAGCGTCCTCACGCCCGCCGAGCGCGAGGCCCTCGACGCTGCCGATCCGGAACTCGTGGCCGCACTGCGAGAAGTGGTCCTGCAGCGGGCGTCCGACCTGCATGTGACCGTCGGTGCCCCTCCGATGGTGCGCATCGACGGCGCCCTGACCCCCGCCGGCCCGAGCGCGCCCTGGGGCACCGAGCGCACCATGTCCGCGCTGATGAGCCTTTTGACCGAACGACAGCGCGAGACGTTCAAGCGCGAGCTGGAACTGGACTTCGCGTTCACCATTTCGGCGAACTCCCGTTTCCGCGTCAACCTCTACCAGCAGCGAGGTTCGGTCGGGGCGGCTTTCCGTCTCATCCCGACAGAGATCAAGCAGCTGCGCGAACTCGGCGTGCCCGAGTCGATCGGACGGTTCGCGTCCCTCCCGCGCGGACTCGTCCTGGTCACCGGTCCGACAGGTTCCGGCAAGTCCACGACGCTCGCCGCCCTCATCGATCTTGTCAACTCTTCCCGGGCCGACCACATCGTCACGGTCGAGGATCCGATCGAGTTCATGCACACGCACAAGCGATCGATCGTGAACCAGCGCGAGGTGGGACACGACACCCACAGCTTCAACAACGCGCTCAAACACGTCCTCCGCCAGGACCCGGACGTCATCCTGATCGGTGAGCTCCGCGATCTCGAGACGATCTCCGTCGCGCTCACTGCCGCCGAGACCGGCCACCTCGTCTTCGCGACCCTGCACACGCAGGACGCCCCGCAGACGATCGACCGCGTCATCGACGTCTTCCCGCCGCACCAGCAGGGGCAGGTGCGCGCACAGCTCGCCGGCACGTTACAGGGCGTGGTGTGTCAGACCCTCGTCAAGCGCGCATCGGGCAAGGGCCGGGTGGTCGCCACCGAGGTGCTCATGATGACGCCGGCCATCGCGAACCTCATTCGCGAGGGCAAGACTTATCAGATCGCCTCCTCCATGCAGGCAGGCGCCGGAGACGGCATGCACACCATGGACCAGCATCTCGCCGACCTCGTCGACTCGGGCGTCATCACCCGGACGGCGGCTCTCGAGAAAGCGCACGACCTGGAGAGCATCACCCGCCTGATTCAACGTGCGGACACCGACACCTCCGCGCAGGCATTCGCGGCCAGCGAGCCGGACTTCGGCGACAGCTTCTCGGGTCAGGTCCGCTGATGGCCGGCGCAGCCACCTTCGTCTACCGCGGCAGGAACGCGGACGGGAAGGTCGTGAAGGGCCGCGTCGACGCTCCGGGGGAGTCCGCCGTTGCGGCCCGGCTGCGGACGATGGGGCTGTCTCCGATCTCCATCGAAGAGGCGCCCGAGGGGACGGGTCTGAACCGGGAGATCAATCTCGGGTTCGGCTCCGGCGTCAAGCTCAAGGATCTGGCCATCATGAGCCGCCAGATGGCGACGATGATCGGCTCCGGCCTCTCGATCCTCCGGACGCTGAACATCATCGCGGAGCAGACCGAGAACAAGAAGCTCGCGGACATCATGCGCCACGTCTGCGACGACGTGGAGTCCGGAATCGCCATCTCGGATGCGATGAAGAAGTACGGGGACGTGTTCCCGCCGCTCATGGTGAACATGATCAGGGCGGGCGAGACCGGCGGCTTCCTCGATTCCTCGCTGGAATCGATTGCAGACAACTTCGAGAAAGAGGTGAAGCTCCGCGGCACTATCAAGTCGGCGCTCACCTATCCGGTCATCGTGCTGGTGATGTCCCTGGTAGCGGTCATCGGCATGCTGCTGTTCATCGTCCCGGTCTTCGAGAACATGTTCAAGGGTCTGGGCGGCCAGCTCCCCCTGCCCACGATGGTGCTCGTCGAGATCTCTCACCAGATGGTCTGGGTCGCCCCGGTTCTGGTGGTGGCGGCGGTCGTCGGTGGAATCTGGTGGTCCCGCAATAAGAACACGGAGACCGTCCGGAGACGAGTGGATCCGATCAAGCTGAGGCTTCCCGTGTTCGGATCGCTGATGAAGAAGATCGCCGTCGCCCGCTTCAGCCGTAACTTCGCGAACATGATCGGCGCCGGAGTCCCGATCCTGCAGGCCCTGAAGATCGTCGGCGAGACGAGCGGGAACTGGGTGATCGAGAACGCTCTGACCAACGTGGCGGAGTCGGTCCGCCAGGGGGAGTCGATCGCGGGCCCGCTGACCGAGCAGCCGGTGTTCCCCTCGATGGTGGTGCAGATGATCGCCGTGGGCGAGGACTCCGGGTCGCTGGAGACCATGCTGAACAAGATCGCCGACTTCTACGACCAGGAGGTGGCTGCCGCCACCGAACAGCTCACGGCCATGATCGAGCCGCTCATGATCGCGTTCCTGGGAGTTGTGATCGGCGGCATGGTGATCGCCCTGTACATGCCGATCTTCCAGATCTCCAGTCTCGTGAAGTGAGCGTTCACATGCGATTTGTCACTCGTTCGGGGAATCCCCACAACTGGGGCGCAATATCACGCGAATTGCCCCCTTTTGTGGGATTCTGCAGGGAATTTTAAGAGAAATACCATCCAAACAGCCGGACGGAAACTCGCACCGATCGGCGTCCCGCATATCCCGACCGATTGGAACCGCAATGTACTTCCGCCTCATGGGCAAGCTGAACGCCCGCCGCAAGGGCCTGTTGGAGCAGGACGAAAAGGGCTTCACCCTGATCGAGCTCCTCGTCGTGGTGATCATCATCGGCATCCTGGCCGCGATCGCCATCCCGGTGTACCTGGGCATCCAGGACAACGCAAAGGACTCGGCGATCAAGTCGGACCTCACCAACGCCAAGACGGCAATCGTCGGCTACTACACCGACAACCCCAACGGGGCAGCGCCGGCGCTCACGACTGCCGCACTGGGCAAGTACGGCTACTCGACGACCGACGGAGTCACGCTGACGCTGACGACGCCGCCGACGGGCTCGGGGTCGGACTTCTGCATCACGGGAAGCCGCGACACCACGCACATCTTCCACGTCACGAGCAACGGCCCCGTCGCCAAGGACGCGTGCCCGTAAATCGATTCCTCGCGAAGGGGCGCCGCGCACGCGGCGCCCCTTCGCTCTGAAGCAGGCGACCGCTTCTACCGCTCCGCCCCACCATCCCAACACCCGACTCAGGGGAGGTGAACAATGAAAGCTCTTCTGCAGCGACTCCGCACCTCGGAGTCTGGCGTCAGCCTGATCGAGGTGCTGGTCGCCATGATGATCTTCGCCATCATCTCCGTCGGCGTTGCATACTCCCTGCTTTCAGCGTTCACCCTCACCGGCGACTCGCGTGCCCGTGCCGTCGCCACCAACCTCGCGGCCCAAGAAGTCGACCTCGACCGCTCGGCCGCCGATTTCTTCGCTCTGCAGTCCACCCCCGCCGGTAGCCCCAAGCTCGTGCAGGTGCCGAGCAGTACCGGCCTCACCTACAGCATCACCCGCTCCGTGAGCCTGGTCTACAACAGCGGTAGCGACGTCAATTGCAACGCGTCAGCGCCGAGTTCGATGCTGTACAAGCGCATCCACATCGCCGTCACCTGGCCGAAGATGATCGGTCAGGCCGTCGTAGCCGACACAGTCATCGCCCCGTCCACCAAGATCAGTGTGGACTCCCTGGGGACGATCCTCGTCTCCACGCGGAACTCCGGCGGGACCCCCGTGGCCGGAGCCGCTGTCTCGGTCTCACCCGACCCGGGCTCCGTACCGTCCGCCACCGATTCGATGGGCTGCAGCTACGTGCTGAAGGTCCCGCCGGGGACATACACGGTGAGTGTCTCGAAGACGAACTACCTCGACCCCAACCAGAACGCCACGCCGTCGGCGACCGTGACCGTGAAGGCCGGGCAGAGCGCCTCCGCGGGGTTCACCTACGACCAGTACGGAACCGCGAACTGGGCGTACCCTTCCGGTGGCACCCAGAAGCCCAGCAACCTGGCCGTCAGTGTGCTCAGCACGTACGGCGTGTTCAAAACGACGGCGAATTCGCCGACCGCGGCCAATCTGTTCCCGTCGACCGAGTACAACGTCGTCGCCGGCGCCTACTCGCCCAAGACCGATTCCAGTTCCGGATGCCTGTCACCGAACCCGGCGGACTGGGGTGTCTCGCCGGCAGGTGGGGGCAAGAACCTCGTCCCGGTTGCTGCGCCGACGGCGTCGTTCGGGCCCGGGGGCTCGGCGAGCATCGGGACGCTGCCCGTCAAGAGCGTGACGGTCACGAACGTCCCGGGAACCACCGCGAACCTGTTCCTCCGCGCCACGAACGTCGCCTCCTGGGTGGCCGGCGACCCGGGGTGCTTCGGCACGGGCCTCACGCAGACCCTCGACTTCGGTGCCAGCGCCATTCTGGGCAAGTCGGCGAACAGCAAGGTGACCATCCAGCTGCCCTACGGCGCCTGGAAGATCACCTATGGCACGACATCCACGCCCACGACCGTCGCCCCCGCCAACTGGATCTCCGCTCCGGCGGGCGTCACCGGCATCACGGTGGGGCCGACCGGAACCGGCACGGTCACCCTGGATCCCCGGGCGGTGCAGTGATGCCGTTCCGTTCCGTCGTCCGTCGCCTGAGCTCGGATCAGTCCGGTATCAGCCTCATCGAGTGGCTGGTCGCGATGTTCGTGTTCGGCATCGTCATCACGCTGATCGCGAATCTGTACGTGAGCACCACCCGCGCCATGGACAACGCCCAGAACACCAACCAGAACACACGCTCGGCCTCCAACGCGATGAACGAGATGGCGAGGATGCTCCGCGCTGGAACGGACAATCCCGTGTCGAGCACCGGCTTCGGCGCACCGCCTCCCAACGACCCCGCGTTCGTGTATGCGCGCAATGAGTCCGTGCTGTTCTACGCGTTCGTCAATCTGACGGGAACGACGCAGCAGCCGATCCAGGTCCGACTGAGGATCGATAGCGCGACCCGGCAGCTGCTGGAGGACACCTGGCCGGCGACGAGCCTCGGCAACGGCTATTGGTCTTTTCCGGCTGAGACGACGGCCCCCCAGCGCACGCGCATCCTCGCCGACGTCATCGCACCCAAGACGACCGGTTCGTCGTGGACGTTCACCTACCTCGATGTGACCAACACCCCGATACCGACCGGCGCCGGCACGGGCGGTGGTGTGGCCAACGTCAAGACGACTCTGGCGTCCATCGCGTCCGTACAGCTCACCGTCACTGTGCTTTCCCGTCTCGGCGTCGCCGACCACCAGGTCACGTTGCAGAACACGGTGGGCCTTCCGAATCTCGGCCTGAACAGGACGATCTCATGATGACCACCACTGGGCGCTGGTTCCGCGCCATCCGCGAGGGTCGCTCGGATGGGATGGCGCTCCTCACTGTCGTGATCTTCGGCACCGTGCTCGTGATGCTGGTCGCGACGGCTGCCGCCTTCGCCAGCAGCGGTGCGACGAAATCGCGAACCGACGACGACTGGAACGCCGCGATGGCCGCCGCTTACGCCGGCCTCGAGGACTACCAGGCGAGGCTGGCCAACGACACGACGTACGTGCAGTATCGCAATCCGAATTCGACCTTCGGCGCCGGCGGGACGGGCGCGCTGCCGCCGACGACGAACCCGGCGTTCGGACTCGACAAGGGCGGAAGCTGGGCGCAGGTGCCCGGAGACGCGGCTCAACCGTCCCGCGCGTACTTCAGGTACGAAGTCGACAATTCGCAGTACGCCACTACCGGTGTGGTGCGGTTGCGGTCGACGGGGATGGTCGGCTCCGAGGTCCGCTCGATCGTCGTGAACGTCAAGCAGACGGGATTCATCGACTTCCTCTACTTCACCGACTTCGAGGTGAAGGATCCGGCGCAGTCGAAGGCCAGCTGTGCTACCTCGAGCGGCAAGCCGAACTACGCCTGGTTCTACTCGAGCAACACGCATGACAGTAACTGCACGGAGATCCAGTTCGGCCCGAACGACGTCATCAATGGGCCGCTGCACTCCAACGACACGTTGCTCATCTGCGGCTCGACCTTCAACGGTCGCGTGACGACGGCGAACACGAAGTCGCCGTACTTCAAAAAAGCGTCGGGATGCGCTGATCCGACGTTCAAGCAGGGCGTGCCGACCCCCGACTCCTCGATCGGGATGCCGCAGACGAATCTGCAGATGAAGACGGAGACGCGGACAGACCTGCCCGACTCGGTGAAGCGACCCGGCTGCCTGTACACCGGCCCGACGGTCATCACCTTCACCGGAGACGGCAAGATGAACGTGAAGTCGCCTTTCACGAAGCTCACCCAGGTCGTCGGCGATCCGGCGACCGGCGGCGACGGGACCGTCGCCATGTGCGGTGTCGCCGGAACCGGTCTCAATCAGCTGGGTTCGGCTGGGGGCGCCACCATCGACGTCATTCCCCAGAACCTCGTCTACGTGCAGAACGTGCCCGGTTCGAACGACAAGAACTACACCGCGCAGAATACGTGGCCCACGGGCTTCACGTGCAACTCCTCGGGCAACGGCTGGACCTTCGGCGGGTCTGCCTATCCGATGGCCAACGAGGTGGTCCCGACGGCCAACCCGGCGCACTACGGCTGCCGGAACGGGGACGTGTTCGTCCAGGGCACGGTGCACGGGCAGGTGACGGTCGCCGCGCAGAACTACGTCTACATCACCGGCGATCTCACGTACCAGGACAACACGAAGGACATGCTCGGACTCGTCGGCAACAACGCCGTGTGGGTGTGGAACCCGTTCAAGGACTCGTCGACACCACTGCTCGGCAGCGACCGCACCATCTACGCCGCCATCCTCTCAGTCGGCCACACCTTCATGGTCCAGAACTACGACATCGGCCCGGCACGCGGGAACCTCAACATCTACGGCGCCATCGCCCAGGAATACCGCGGAACGGTCGGCACGGCGGCGGGCAACGGCTACATCAAGAACTACAACTACGATCCGCGTTTCAAGTACACGGCGCCACCCAAGTTCCTCTCGCCGGTGTCCACGACCTACGGTGTGAGCACTCTGGTGGAAGTCCCCAAGGCGTTCAAGCCCGACGGGAGCGCGGGATGATCGCCGCACCGGATGCCGCGCTGCTGTGGTTGCTCGTCGCGCTCGGCGGCGTAGTGGGTCTCGCCGTCGGCTCCTTCCTCAACGTCGTCGTCTACAGGCTCCCCGCCGGCGGCTCGGTCGTAGCGCCGCCGAGCGCATGCCCCGATTGCGGATCGGCGATCCGTTCGTACGACAACATCCCGGTGCTCTCGTGGCTGCTGCTGAGAGGGCGCTGTCGCGACTGCCGCGAGCCGATCAGCTCGCGCTACCCGATGGTCGAGGGACTCACCGGGGTTCTCTTCGTCATCGTGGCCCTCGTCTTCGTGCCGCCGGTCCTCGCGGCCGCATCGGCGCTGGCGGTCAGCGCGGCAGTGCTGATGCTGCTCGCCTTTCTCTATCTTGCGGCGATCAGCGTGACCCTCGCCCTGATCGATCTGGACACACGCACTCTTCCGAATGCCGTCGTCCTGCCGTCATACGCGGTCGGGACCGTCCTTCTCGGCGGCGCGCTCGCGCTCCGCGGAGACGTCGCTCACCTGGTCTCGGCAGCGGTGGGCGCGGTGGCTCTCTTCACGTTCTATCTGGTGCTCGCTCTCGTGCGTCCGGGCGGTATGGGATACGGCGATGTGAAGCTCGCCGGCGTGATCGGCCTGTATCTCGGGTCGCTCGGTTGGGCGCAACTGGCGATCGGCGCCTTCGCCGCGTTCGTGCTCGGCGGCCTCTTCGGCCTGGTGCTCGTCGTCGCGCGAAGGGTGACGCGTACCGCCGGGATCCCGTTCGGGCCCTGGATGCTCGCGGGAGCGTGGATCGGAATCCTGGTCGGCGGCCCGCTGTGGGCCGGATATCTGGCAGTGATCGGTCTCGGCTGACGGCCGGGAGATGGAGGAATCATGGCGAAGAGCATCGTAGGAGTCGACATCGGCAACGGTGTCGTCCGCGCTGTCGAGGTGGCGGACGGGGCTAAGGCGAAGCCGACGCTGCTCCGGCACGCGGAGGTGCCCCTGCCGGACGGAGCCGTCAGCCGGGGGGAGGTGCTGGAGCCGAACACTGTCGCCGCAGCGCTCCGGCAGCTGTGGAGCGCAGGCGGCTTCAAGACCAAGAACGTGATGCTGGGGATGGGGAACCAGCGGGTGCTCGCCCGCGATCTGTCCGTCCCCTCGATGTCGCTCGAGCGG
Organism: Leifsonia sp. fls2-241-R2A-40a; assembly: GCF_030209575.1. Classification (NCBI taxonomy): domain Bacteria; kingdom Bacillati; phylum Actinomycetota; class Actinomycetes; order Micrococcales; family Microbacteriaceae; genus Leifsonia; species Leifsonia sp. fls2-241-R2A-40a. The sequence continues at coordinate 2,263,628 of NZ_JARVRS010000001.1, forward strand.
ATCAAGGAGTCGTTGCCCTTCCATGTGCAGGACATGCTGCCTGTGCCCGTGGCGGAGGCTCTCCTCGACTTCTATCCGGTGTCGCAGGGTGAATCCGAGAGCGGGCCCGTGGTGCACGGACTCCTCGTGGCGGCCGTCAAAGAGGCGGTGCTCGCCAACGTGCGAGCCGCCGAACTGGCGGGTCTCACGCCGGTGGATGTCGACCTCATCCCGTTCGCGCTCAATCGTGTGCTGGTCACTCGTCGCGGGCTCACAGGGAGCATCGCGCTCGTCCAGATCGGGAGCAACACGACGACGGTCGTGATCTCCACGGACGGCGTCCCCCAGTTCGTCCGCATCATCCCCACCGGGGGCGCCGATCTGACCGAGGCGCTGCGCGGCGGCCTGGAGATCGCACCACACGAGGCGGAGGGCCTCAAGCGATCCCTCGGGCTCGCCGCCCAGGTATCGAGCCCGGAGGAGCAGCGCGCCGTCGAGATCATCTACCAGAGCGCCAACGAGCTCCTCACGAGTCTGCGCAACACGATCAACTACTTCATGAACACGCGAGCGGAAGCGCGGATCGACGGTGTCGTCCTCACGGGTGGCGGTGCAGCGCTGCCCGGACTGCCGGAGGCGCTGGCCGAGATGACACGACTGCAGGTGGTGACGGGGGATCCATTCCTCGGGTTCGGTCTGTCGCGCGCTCTGAACGCGGATGAACTCCGGGTGAAGCGGTCGAGCCTCGCCGTCGCGCTCGGGCTCACGATGGGACGGGCAGCATGAACGGCAAGAAGAAGGCGGCGCCGGAATCGGCGCCGAAACGGGAGCAGACCGCGGGGCCGGCTCCGTCGCTCGCGGTCGGATTCGATCCGCGGGTCTCGCTCATTCCGCCGGAGGTCCTCGCCGGTCGAAAGGCCAAGGCGGTCCGGCGGTCGTTGGTGTGGGGGGTGCTCGGCGTGGTGGCTGTCACCATTGCGGCGATCGGAGGGACGGCGGTGCTCGGGCTGCAGGCGCAGCTCGAGCTGGCATCGGCCCAGGCGCAGACAGGGGAGTTGCTCGCCGAGCAGCACAAATTCGTCGACGTCAGAAAGTTCCAGGACCAGGTCGCACTGACGCAGGCTGCGCAGCAGGTGGGTGCTTCAACCGAGATCGACTGGAAGGACTACCTCGAGAAGGTCCAGGCGACGCTCCCCTCGGATGCCGCCATGACCTCGGTCACCGTCGACTCCGCGACGCCGCTCGCGACGTACGAGCAGCCGACCGCGCCGCTCCAGGGCGCCCGGGTCGCGACGCTGACGTTCGAGGCGACGAGTCCCGTGCTCCCGGTGGTCCCCGCGTGGCTGACGTCGCTCGCGACATTGCCCGGGTTCTCCGACGCGACACCGGGTTCCGTTTCGCTCGATGACACCACGAAGCTCTACACCGTCACCATCACCATGCACATCAACGAAGCCGCGTTCGACAAGCGGTTCGACCCGAAGGGGAAGTGACCGTGGACAAGAACAGGCTCTGGATGATCGGCAGCATCCTCGTCATGGCCCTGGTCGTGGCAGGCGGCTGGGTGGTGGGCATCCAGCCGCAGCTCGCTGCCATCGCAGACGCCGCGACGCAGAAGGCGGCCGTGGACGACACGAACGCCCGCAACGTTCAGGTGCTCGCGCAGCTGAAGAAGGAATCGGCCGACCTGCCTGCGCTCAAGGCGAAGCTCGCCCAGCTGGCGGCCTCGGTGCCCGACGGCTCCAGCATCCCGTCGTTCACCGATCAGCTGAATGCCTTGTACACCAGCAGCAACGTCATCTGCGTCGATCAGGCATTCGCGGATGCTGTGGCCTACAAGCCGGTGACCCCCGTCGCGGCGCCTCCGGCCTCCGGGGCGACCTCCTCGTCGTCGCCGAGCCCTTCGCCCACGCCGGCCGTTACACCGGCCCCGGCGCCGACGGCCGCGCCGGCCGGTGTCCCCCCGGTTGCGAACGCCCTGATCACATCGCAGAACTTCGCCGCCCAACCGGTGACGATCACTGTTCGAGGTCAGTACGCCGACATCCTGAACTTCGTGCACGGCCTGCAGACCGGTCCGCGCTTGTTCTTGGTCACTGCGCTCAGCACCGCACCGACGACGGGGACCAACGCGGCACCGGGATCGCTCGACGGCAAAATCGCCGGGTACATCTACTCGCTGACCTCCTCCCAGGCGCAGGCGGCGTCGGCGGCGGGGACGACATCGTCGGGAACGACGGCGGAGGCTTCCAAGTAGCGGCCGCCCCGGTCCCGCCTCCCGGCCCTCCGGCACCCCCGTTGCTACAGTGGCACCCGACGGGCCCGCCGGGCCGATGGAGGAGCCACGATGAGCGACACGCCGGACGCGCCGAAGCGCGCGACCTACGAGCCGGGGCCGGACGCTGAGCGAGCGGACGCCGAGCAGGTGGCTGCCGAGCAGGCGCCCGCGACCGCTCCGGCAGCATCGGCCGCCGCCGAGCCCACGGACACCGACTCGCAGGTCGTGGCGCCGCCGTCGAACCCCGTCTCCGCCCGCGGCCACATCAACAGCCCGGCGGAGGAGGAGCAGGCACCTGCCGCCGTTCCCGCCGAGCCGGCGGAGCCGCAGCGTCCCGCCGCCATCTCCGAGCCCGAGCCCGTCGTTTCGAGCGAGGACGACGTCGCCGCCGCCGTGGCGCGCAACAGCGCCCAGCCGGGCGCGACGGCCGGGGGAGACGCGACCGTCGACACCGCTTCGCCCGTCGAGGCGGCCACTCCGGTCATCGTCGCGGCGGAAGCCGCCAACCTGCGCCAGACGGACGCGACCGCCGGCGCCTCCGCCGCGCACACGGGCGAGGCGACCGCCGCAGCGACTGCGGCGACCGCAACCGCCGCCGCCCCAGCAGCCGTCCCGGTAGCGGGCCCGCAGCCGGTCGCGCCCATCTACCTCCAGCGCCCCGAGCCGCCCAAGAAGAAGAGCAACCGTGGCGTCGGCATCCTGATCGCCCTCGTCGGGACGATCGCCTTCGCCATTCTGTGGGCGGCAGCGGTCCTCATCGTCGGCTCGCTGCTGACGCCGAGCGACGAGTTCCTGCCCGCGCTGCGCGAGTTCTTCACGGGCGGCGTCGCGTTCGGCCTGCGGGGCTGGGCGCCGATCCTGGCGTTCTTCATCGGGATGGTCGTGCTCATCCAGATCCTGAACCGGGCGCGCTGGTGGGCCTACATCCTGGGCGGCCTGTTCGTCGCGATCTTCGTGTACTTCGTCTACATCGGCGCGGGCCTCATCGACGCGCAGTACTGGCGGCGCACGCCCGACGAGTTCGCGATCCTGATCCGCAGCGCCTGGGTGAACCCGTTCGCCGTGCTCGCGGGTGTCATCGCTCGCGAGGTGTCCATCTGGACCGGCGCCTGGCTGGCCGCGCGCGGCCGCAAGCTGAAGGCACGCAATGCCGAAGCGCAGGCGGACTACGAGCAGCAGGTCGCCGACGCCCAGAATCAGGCCGCCGCGGCGTACACGCAGCAGGGATACTGACCCGGGTGACGCATGCGTGACGAGCGGGCCTACGCCACCGTCGTCGCGTTCTTCGCGGCGGGGCTGTACGCCGCGCTGCTGATCGCCGCCTTCGGGCTGATCTCGCTCGCCGCCGAGACGGACGTCGTGACCGATCCCGCCGTCGGTCCCCTCGTGGGCCCGACGATGGTCATAGCAGCGACGCTCATGCTCCTCGTCCTCCTCATCGTGCTCGGGACGCGCGTGCCCGGCGAGCGGCAGAAGCTGTCGCCGGGCGCGGCCCTCGGCGTCGGCGTCGCCTGTTACGCGGTCTTCATCGCCGCGGGCGGCATCGCCGGTGCCTTCGGCGACCCGCGCGACCCCCTGCACTACCTTCTGTTCGCGCTGGCGCAGCTTCTCCGCTGGCCCGCTATCACCGCGGGCATCCTCGCGTTCCTCGTCACCCTGCTGTACCAGCTCGTCCTCGTCGGCCGGTTCCGCCAGCGCGGCCGCCCCCGCTGGCCGTGGGAGCGCGACGAGGAGTAAGCCCGCTCAGACCCGCACGCGGGCGGGGAGGGGCGCATCCACCAGCGGCAGTTGCACCCGCGCGAAGCCGCCCTTCTGGATGAACACCCCGCGTCCCGGGGGAAACTCGGATCGGTTCGACCGGGGCAGCGGCGTCTTCAACAGCACGTCGCCCTCGATCCAATCCGGTTGCAGGAGCAGCCCGCGCCGGCCGTTCTTCACCTCGCCGAGCAGCGGCCACGAGCTGCCCCATGCGCTGGTCTCCGCCTCCGCGACCAGCAGGTGTTCGCTGCGGCGGGCCGCCCGCACCAGTTCCACGAGAGGGGACTCCGCCGACGTCTGGAGGAAGTCGGCGATGCTCTCGACGAACACCGCGACGCGCCCCGCGGTGTCGGGATCGGCGAGGGCGACCGCGAGTTCCTTCGCCAGGTCCGCTGCCTCCGCAGCTGTGAGCGCGCGGTCGGTCCACACGCTCGACGCCGCCAGCGCCGACCGAGCGTTCCCGACGTAATACAGACGGGTATCGGCATCGGATCGGGCCACCGCGTTCGCGAGCGCCGCCAGCGCCGTGGTGCGCCCGCTCGCCGGCGGCCCGGCGACCAGCAGGGTGCCGGACGGCTCGAACCCGAGCGGACCGAGGTCGAGGTCGCCGATGCCGAGCACCGGAAGGCCGCCGATCTCGTCGGGGAGAGAGGTCGGCATGAGCTTCTTCGGCAGCGATCCGACGACGGGCGCGGACCGGACCCCCGCGCGCTCCATCGCCTCCGCGAGCCGTCTCACCGCCTCCGACTCGTCCGCTGCGGCGGCCGAGCCTCCGAGCACGGCGATCTGGGTCTCGTGCCCGTCCACGATGGCGCGCCCCGGCGGCGAAGCAGGGGAAAGGATGTCACCGGGCACGTCGAGCAGCCCGTAGCCGTCGTCGGCGAGCCGCAGCACCACGCGGCGTTGCACCAGCGAAGTGATCGCGGTCGGGACGGCACCGGGGCGGTCGCCCGTCAGCGCGACGTGCATCCCGAGACGTCGGCCGTCGGCGAGGAGGTTCCGGAACACGTCGTACCACTCCGACCGGCCGGCCGTGATCTCGAAGTCCTCGCGGAAGCGGGCGAAGCCGTCGACGAGCAGCAGGATGCGCGGCTCGTCCTGCTGCCCGGTGCGCGCACGGTACTCGGTGATGTTCGAGGCGTTCGCCGCTGCGAAGCGCGGTCCCCGGTCGTCGAGCGTCTGCTTCAGCGCCCGAAACAGCCGGATGATGCGCTCCGGGTCGTCGCCGCCGATGACCGACCCGACATGCGGCAGCTTCTCGAGCATGAGAAGGCTGCCGGCGCCGAAGTCCAGCCCGTAGACGTGCACGGGTCCGCCGCGCCGCGAGATCCCCGCAGCCGACGCGAGTGTCCGCAGCACGGTCGATTTCCCTGAGCCGCCGGTGCCGTAGACGACGATGTTGCCGTCGACGTCCGGCTGGAAAGAGACGGGCCGCTGCTCCTGCCGGTCGGGGATGTCCGCAATTCCGAGCAGCAGCTCGGCGTCTGTTCGCTGCCGCAGCAGCCGTAGATCGTAGGCCGCGGCGAGTTCGTCGAGCCAGGGACGACGGGGTGGCGGGAGCTGCGCTTCCGCCCGTGCGCGCACGATCGAGGCGATCATCCGCTGCTGGTCCGTCGGCCCGAGGTCCCGCTCCGGCTCCTCGACGGGACGCTCCTCTTCCCAGCGCGCCTCGCCGCCGAACCGCAACTCGGCCACGTCGACGGTCGCCGCCTCCGGCTCCTGCTCCCGCGGCGTCCACCCGCCCGCGTATGCGGACTGAAACCGTACGAGCCGGCCGGGACCTGTCCTCGCCAGGCCGCGGCCGGGGATGCCGGGATCGATGTGGGCGGCGTCGGCCACGCCGACCACATCCTGGCTGTCCGACTCGTCGGCCATGCGCAGCGCGATCCGGAGGTTGGTGTTGGCGCGGAGGTTGTCCGTGATGACACCGGCCGGTCGCTGCGTCGCCATGATGAGGTGGATGCCGAGCGAGCGTCCGCGTTGTGCGATGTCGACCACACCGTCCACGAATTCGGGCACCTCGTTGACCAAGGCAGCGAACTCGTCGATGACGAGCACGAGCGCAGGGGGACTGTCGGGGTCGCCGCGCTTCTCGAGCTCGATCAGATCCTTGGCCTTCTTCCGGTTGAGCAGGTGCTCCCGGTGGCGCAGCTCGGCTCGGAGGCTGGTCAGCGCCCGGCGAACCAGGTGCGGGCTCAGATCGGTGACGAGCCCCACGCAGTGCGGAAGGCTGACGCAGTCGGCGAAGGCGGAGCCGCCCTTGTAGTCCACGAAGAGGAAGGTGACCCGGTCCGGGCTGTACTCGGCGGCCATCGCGAGCACCCACGATTGCAGGAACTCGCTCTTGCCGGCGCCGGTGGTGCCGCCGACGAGCGCGTGCGGGCCCTGAGTGCGCAGATCGAGGTGCATGGTGTCGACGCCGGCGGAGCCGATGGTGGCGCGCAGCGTCCCGGGCCGTCGCCGTCCGGGCGCGGCACCGACGGTGCGGTCGTGGATGGAGGCGTTCTGTCGCCAGCGGTCCACCACGGCAGCCGACGATGCGGCGATCTCGTGCCCGAGGAGCGTGACAAGAGAGGTCGCTCGGGGAAGGTCGGACGCGTCGGCGACCGGCGCACCGGCGTCGATGACCGGTGACATGCGCTTGGCGTAGTCGAGCGCGGTCGCGGCGCTGACGGCCTCGGTGACGACCTCGTCCACCGTCTCTCCGCTGCGCACGAATCCCGCGCGAGCCCGGTTCGGCTCGTCCGTGTGCTGGAGGAACGTCCGGCACACGGCCGGGAGCCGGCCGACGTCGTCCGAGAGCCAGACGGGAAAGACGCCCGCGTCGGCCGCTGCCTCCGCGAACTGCACGAGTCGCGCACGGTCGACCGCGACGTCGTCCGAGATGACGACGACGGCCGCGGGGACAGGGGACAGCGTGCCGTCGGTGTTCTGCGACCGGCCGACCTCGGCACCGCGTTCCAGTGCTGCGTCCCGCTCCTCCTTCGTGCCGCGGCGCCGCGGCCCGTCCCTCGTTGCGGCGATGCGCGCCTCCACCAGACTCTCGAGTGCGCTCAGCACGGCCTCAGCGCTGGAGGCGCTGTCCGCGAGGTGGCCGCCGTCGAGCGGACTGTGCGGGGAGGAGGTGTGCGGCATCCACTTGAGCCAGTCGAGTTCCCGTGACCAGCGGGGCGACACCAGGGCCGCCACCGCGAGTTCGGCGGGGGAGTGCAGCGCCGTGAGCTGGACGAGTATCGAGTTGACGGAATCCGCGATGCGGTCGGCAGCACCGGCGATCCCGAGCGCGCCGGATTCGTAGAGGTCGGCGAGGACGGGAACGTCGTCCACCCGCGCGTTCGCGGCGATGACCGCATCCAAGCGCTCCTGGAACTGCGCGATCAGTCCGCCGCGGTCGACGACCGCGACGCTGTTGCGCGACGGCATCCTGCCGCGCCCGAGCTGAAGAGTGAGGAACGAGCGGTGCTCCGGCCGCCGGGTCCAGAGCAATGGGCCGCGGCGCACCGCCGCGGCCAGCGCATCCGTCGTCGTGGGCGTCTCCGCCTGGCGCAACTGCGCCTCCGCCCGGCGCTCCTGTTCCAACTGGGCGGAGAGAGCCGCGAGCCGCTCCTCGAAGATCGCGGTCTGCTTCTTCAGCTTGCGCTTCCCCCGAGTGCGTCCACTCAGGTAGGTCCCGATGAGCATGACGGGGGACAGCAGGATGAAGAGGAGCGTCGACGGCTGCCGGGTGAGTGCGAACATCGCCCCGCCGAGGAGCAGCGGGGTGATCATGGCGATGAGCGGGAACGGCGGGTCGTCCGGTTCTGCAGGGACCTCGGGCGCCCGGAAGACCTGACCGGGATACCTCCGCTCGACGCGGGGCGAACGGTTGAACAGCACGGGACCGGCTGTCGCAGTCGCCCTGAGCCCGGATGCGGTGTGGACCTCCATGGAGACCTCCGTGTCGCCCAGCAGCAGCGTCTCCGAGTGGCGCACGGTGAATCGGCTGACGAGACCGCCGTCCACCACAACGCCGTTCGCCGACCCGAGGTCGACGACCTCGACGCCGTCGCCCGCCCGGAAGCGGACATGGCGCTTGGACACCAGGGGATCCCGCAGGACGATGTCGCAGGAGTCCTCGCGGCCCAGCAGCGTCGTTCCCGCACGCAGGGCGTATTCGCTCCCGGCCTGCGGGCCGCTCAGCACGCGCAGGGTCGCCACCACCGGCAGACCGTGGCGATAGGCAGGCCAGCGCTCGCGGAGAGCGTCGGTCAGCGCGACCGTGGCGCCGTCGCCGATCCATGCCTCGCCCACGGGCGCATCCGGCGGTAGGACCACCGCGCGCGCCTGGCCGGGGAGGAGCGCACGCACGGTCAGCGAATCGGGCGACGCGACGGGGCCGGCAGGGCGAGGATCGACCCGGGCGAGCGTCTCCGCGACCTCGGAGATCGCTGTGGAGGCGTCGGCGGTGACCACGATGTCGTCGCTGCTCCCAGAGCTGCGGACCAGGGTCAGTTTGAGGCGCACGGTCAGCACGATAGCCAGTCCCCCGACGCCGAAATGACGACTGACGCGGCCCACCGGGGCCCCGTCAGGCCGCTACGGCGTTACGGAATCGCAAAGTGGCCGCATCCCCGGCCGGATTCGCCGGAGGGGCCGTTTCGCCGTGCGCGGACAAGGCCCCTGCGGCCCTCACCTCATTTGACCGGGGGGTGGCCGGCGGATAGTATTTATCGGGTGTGCGCTCTGTCGCGCGCCTGCTTCGTGCCCGCATTTCGGGCCAGAGGCAGGCGGGTAGGCACGTACTCATCCGATGGGCAGGGAGACCGCACGGGATCCCCGCCCCCACGGCATATCGGCTGGCGGACAACGCCTGTCGGCCGATCCCCCAGGAACGAGAAGCCCGCGAAGCGGGTTGGTCGCTCATGGGGAAAAAGGCAACAACTGTCACCGTGCAGTCCATAAAAGGAGAAGTTCAGTGCCAACCATTCAGCAGTTGGTCCGCAAGGGACGGACGCCGAAGGTCACCAAGACCAAGGCTCCCGCCCTGAAGGCCAACCCCCAGCAGCGCGGCGTGTGCACCCGCGTGTACACCACCACCCCCAAGAAGCCGAACTCGGCGCTCCGCAAGGTCGCCCGCGTGAAGCTGTCGAACGGGACCGAGGTCACCGCTTACATCCCCGGTGAGGGCCACAACCTGCAGGAGCACTCGATGGTGCTCGTCCGCGGCGGTCGTGTGAAGGACCTCCCGGGTGTCCGCTACAAGATCGTTCGCGGCGCCCTGGACACCCAGGCCGTCAAGAACCGCAAGCAGGCTCGCAGCCGTTACGGCGCGAAGATGGAGAAGAAGTAATGCCTCGCAAGGGTCCCGCTCCGAAGCGCCCCGTCGTCGCCGACCCGGTCTACGGATCGCCGGTCGTCAGCCAGCTCGTCAACAAGATCCTCCTCGACGGCAAGAAGGGCCTCGCCGAGCGCATCGTCTATGACGCGCTCGAGGGCGTCGGCACCAAGTCCGGTCAGGACGCGGTCACCACGCTGAAGAAGGCTCTCGACAACATCCGCCCGACCCTCGAGGTCCGCTCCCGCCGTGTCGGTGGGTCGACCTACCAGGTGCCGGTCGAGGTCAAGCCGCACCGCGCGAACACCCTCGCGCTCCGCTGGCTGACCAGCTACGCCAAGGGTCGTCGTGAGAAGACGATGACCGAGCGTCTCACCAACGAGATCCTCGACGCCTCCAACGGCCTCGGCGCCGCTGTCAAGCGCCGCGAGGACACGCACAAGATGGCCGAGTCGAACAAGGCCTTCGCGCACTACCGCTGGTAAACCGCGTTTACCGGAACATGGCTGGCCGTCCGGGCGTTGCATCTCTCAGAGGTGCCGCGCCCGGGCGGCACACCTTCCACTTTCTACTTTTCGGAGGAACCCTGTGGCACAGGACGTGCTCACTGACCTGAACAAGGTCCGCAACATCGGCATCATGGCCCACATCGATGCCGGCAAGACCACCACGACCGAGCGCATCCTGTTCTACACGGGCGTCAACCACAAGATCGGCGAGACGCACGACGGCGCCTCGACCACCGACTGGATGGAGCAGGAGAAGGAGCGCGGCATCACCATCACGTCCGCGGCCGTCACCTGTTTCTGGAACAAGAACCAGATCAACATCATCGACACCCCGGGTCACGTGGACTTCACCGTCGAGGTGGAGCGCTCGCTCCGTGTGCTCGATGGCGCGGTCGCCGTCTTCGACGCGAAGGAGGGCGTGGAGCCCCAGTCGGAGACCGTGTGGCGCCAGGCCGACAAGTACAACGTTCCGCGCATCTGCTTCGTCAACAAGATGGACAAGCTGGGCGCCGACTTCTACTTCACGGTCGACACCATCATTTCCCGCCTCGGCGCCAAGCCGCTGGTGATGCAGCTCCCGATCGGTTCCGAGTCCGACTTCATCGGCGTCGTCGACCTGATCGAGATGCGCGCGCTGGTCTGGCCGGGCGACGCCAAGGGTGATGTCACCATGGGCGCCAAGTACGAGGTCCAGGAGATCCCCGCCGACCTGCAGGCCAAGGCCGAGGAGTACCGCGCGAAGCTGATCGAGACCGTCGCCGAGACCGACGACGTGCTGCTCGAGAAGTTCTTCGGCGGCGAGGAGATCACCGTTCCGGAGATCAAGGCGGCCATCCGCAAGCTCACCGTGAACAACGAGATCTACCCCGTTCTCTGTGGTTCCGCGTTCAAGAACCGCGGCGTGCAGCCGATGCTCGACGCCGTGATCGACTACCTTCCGTCGCCGCTCGACGTGCCCGCCATCGAGGCGCACAACCCGCGCGACGAGGAGCAGGTCATCATGCGTCACGCGGACGCCACCGAGCCGTTCTCGGCTCTGGCGTTTAAGGTCGCCGTGCACCCGTTCTTCGGTCGTCTCACCTACGTGCGCGTCTACTCGGGTCGCATCGACTCCGGTGCCCAGGTCGTCAACTCGACCAAGGGCAAGAAGGAGCGCATCGGCAAGATCTTCCAGATGCACGCCAACAAGGAGAACCCGGTCGACTACGTCACCGCCGGAAACATCTACGCGGTGATCGGCCTCAAGGACACCACCACCGGTGACACCCTGAGCGACCCGGACAACCAGGTCGTGCTCGAGTCGATGACCTTCCCGGAGCCGGTGATCGAGGTCGCCATCGAGCCGAAGACCAAGGCCGACCAGGAGAAGCTGGGCACCGCGATCCAGAAGCTGGCCGAAGAGGACCCGACGTTCCGCACCGAGCAGAACCAGGAGACCGGCCAGACCGTCATCAAGGGCATGGGCGAGCTCCACCTCGACATCCTCGTCGACCGCATGAAGCGCGAGTTCAACGTCGAGGCGAACGTCGGCAAGCCCCAGGTGGCCTACCGCGAGACCCTCCGCCGCCCGGTGGAGAAGTACGACTACACCCACAAGAAGCAGACCGGTGGTTCTGGTCAGTTCGCAAAGGTGCAGATCAGCCTGGAGCCCATGGAGGTCACCCCGGAGACCTCGTACGAGTTCGTGAACGCCGTCACCGGTGGTCGCGTCCCGCGCGAGTACATCCCCTCGGTGGACGCCGGAATCCAGGACGCGATGCAGGTCGGCGTGCTCGCCGGCTTCCCGACGGTGGGCGTCAAGGCGACGCTCGTCGACGGTGCAGCGCACGACGTCGACTCCTCGGAGATGGCGTTCAAGATCGCCGGCTCGATGGCCTACAAGGAGGCTGCTCGTAAGGCGAACCCGGTGCTCCTCGAGCCGCTCATGGCGGTCGAGGTCCGTACGCCGGAGGAGTACATGGGCGACGTCATCGGCGACCTGAACTCCCGTCGCGGGCAGATCCAGTCCATGGAGGACGCCAGCGGTGTCAAGGTGGTGCGTGCCAACGTCCCGCTGTCGGAGATGTTCGGCTACATCGGAGACCTGCGGTCCAAGACCTCGGGCCGCGCGGTGTACTCGATGCAGTTCGACAGCTACGCGGAGGTCCCGAAGGCTGTGGCCGACGAGATCGTCCAGAAGAGCAAGGGCGAGTGACCTCGGTCGCTGCTTCCAGGCAACATCCCGTAACATAAGAAACCAATCCCGCAGAACCTCCGGTCGAAACCCATCGACCGGGGGACCTGCACGAGAGTCCTGAGGAGGACCCACAGTGGCTAAGGCCAAGTTCGAGCGGACTAAGCCGCACGTCAACATCGGAACCATCGGTCACGTCGACCACGGCAAGACCACGCTCACCGCGGCGATCTCCAAGGTGCTTGCTGACAAGTACCCGTCGGCGACCAACGTGCAGCGCGACTTCGCGTCGATCGACTCGGCTCCGGAAGAGCGTCAGCGTGGTATCACGATCAACATCTCCCACGTCGAGTACGAGACGCCGAAGCGCCACTACGCGCACGTTGACGCCCCGGGTCACGCCGACTACATCAAGAACATGATCACCGGTGCTGCTCAGATGGACGGCGCGATCCTCGTGGTCGCCGCCACCGACGGCCCGATGGCTCAGACCCGTGAGCACGTTCTGCTCGCCAAGCAGGTCGGCGTGCCGTACCTGCTCGTCGCGCTGAACAAGTCCGACATGGTCGACGACGAGGAGATCCTGGAGCTCGTCGAGCTCGAGGTCCGTGAGCTGCTCTCCAGCCAGGACTTCGACGGCGACAACGCCCCGGTCATCCGCGTCTCGGGCCTGAAGGCTCTCGAGGGCGACGAGAAGTGGACCCAGTCCATCCTCGACCTCATGGAGGCCGTCGACGACTCCATCCCGGACCCGGTCCGCGACAAGGACAAGCCGTTCCTGATGCCGATCGAGGACGTCTTCACGATCACCGGTCGTGGCACGGTCGTCACCGGCCGCGCCGAGCGTGGCACCCTCGCCATCAACTCCGAGGTCGAGATCGTCGGCATCCGCCCGACGCAGAAGACCACGGTCACTGGTATCGAGATGTTCCACAAGCAGCTCGACGAGGCCTGGGCCGGCGAGAACTGTGGTCTGCTCCTCCGCGGTACCAAGCGCGAGGACGTGGAGCGCGGTCAGGTCGTGGCGAAGCCGGGTTCTGTGACCCCCCACACCAACTTCGAGGGCACTGCCTACATCCTCTCGAAGGACGAGGGTGGACGTCACAACCCCTTCTACACGAACTACCGTCCGCAGTTCTACTTCCGTACCACCGACGTCACCGGCGTCATCTCGCTGCCCGAGGGCACCGAGATGGTCATGCCCGGCGACACCACCGACATGTCGGTCGAGCTGATCCAGCCGATCGCCATGGAGGAGGGCCTCGGCTTCGCCATCCGTGAGGGTGGCCGCACCGTGGGCGCCGGTACGGTGACCAAGATCAGCAAGTAAGTCCTTCGCGACTTCACTCGTGAGAGGGTCGGGCCTATGGCCCGGCCCTCTTTCGCGTTCCTGGCAGTCCCGCGTCAGAGCTTTACCTCTCGGCTTCGCGGTCGCACAATTGAGGCACCGTTTCAACCGGACGGTTCCGTCGATGAGAGGAGCGCCTATGGATTCCCACGGCCTCGCAAACCAGCACACGCCGCTGACAGATTCTCGCAACGGAAGTTCGGGGACCGCCTAGCGGTCGTGCAACATTCAGCTGAGTGGCGGCGCGAGGCGCCACTCGAGCGGGGTCGGCACAGCCGGCCCCGCTCCTCTGTCTCCGGGCTCCGCGACGGTCAGAGGGTGATGACCCTCCGCGGATCGAGGTCGTACTCGAGCTCGATGCCCGACGTCAGACGCACGATGAGTGTGCACGAATCGATCTGAGGCGAGCCCCCGTCCTCTTCGTCTCGCATCCCCTGCTCCTCCCCCTGGCATGACTGCAGCTGGTGACGAACGTGCAAGCTCATGGTGCCGCACCGACCGGGGTGGTGGCACTAGCGGATTCCCTGCGCGACACGCCCGGGTTGCAGCATCGCTCCCGATCTGGCAAACTTGTCTAGTTCAACATTTCGGAACGAGTACGCCTACGTGTGCTTCGACCGGATCACTGCCAGGCAGTGCATAGCCCACCGCACGGGTCCACAGCGAGATCGGCGGGTCGAGGTTAGGCCGCAGGCAGCAGGACACGCTCAATTCGACCACCTCAGAAGCCAGGGGCTATCCCTGTGCCTCCGGGAGGCCTGGCCGAGAGAGTTGACAGAAGAATAGTGGCGTTCCCCACGCGTACGTCGCACCGCGTCCAATGCGAAGAACAGCTCGAGAGAGCCGTCTCGTACGACGCCATAACAAGAGAGAGAGTCAGACATGGCGGGACAGAAGATCCGCATTCGGCTTAAGTCGTATGACCACGAGGTCATCGACACCTCGGCGCGCAAGATCGTCGACACGGTGACCCGTGCAGGCGCGACCGTCGTCGGCCCGGTGCCGCTTCCCACCGAGAAGAACGTGGTGGTCGTCATCCGTTCTCCCCACAAGTACAAGGACAGCCGCGAGCACTTCGAGATGCGCACGCACAAGCGGCTGATCGACATCATCGACCCGACGCCGAAGGCCGTCGACTCGCTCATGCGTCTCGACCTGCCCGCCGACGTCAACATCGAGATCAAGCTCTAAGGGGGAGTGCCAGCATGTCCAACATCGAGACCAAGACTTCGCGCGGCCTCCTCGGCAAGAAGCTCGGAATGACCCAGGTCTGGGACGAGAACAACAAGCTCATCCCCGTGACCGTCATCGAGATCACGCCGAACGTCGTGACCCAGGTCCGCACCCCCGAAGCCGACGGCTACAACGCCGTCCAGATCGCTTACGGCCAGATCGACCCGCGCAAGGTCAACAAGCCGTCCGCCGGTCACTTCGACAAGGCGGGCGTGACGCCTCGTCGCCACCTCACCGAGGTCCGCACCGCCGACGCCGGCGAGTACGCGGCCGGCCAGGAACTCACCGTCGACGCGACCTTCGAGGCCGGCCAGCTGGTCGACGTCGTGGGCACGTCGAAGGGTAAGGGCTTCGCCGGTGTGATGAAGCGCCACAACTTCCAGGGCGTCTCCGCTTCGCACGGTGCGCACCGCAACCACCGCAAGCCGGGTTCCATCGGCGCCTCCTCGACCCCGAGCCGTGTCTTCAAGGGCATGCGCATGGCCGGTCGCATGGGAGGCGAGCGCGTCACCGTCCTCAACCTCAAGGTTCAGGCCGTCGACGCCGAGAAGGGCCTGCTGCTGGTCAAGGGTGCCGTTCCCGGTGCTCGTGGCCGCATCGTTTTCGTCCGCAACGCAGTGAAGGGGGCCTGAGTAAATGGCTACCTCGATTGACGTCGTCGACCTCAAGGGCAAGAAGGCCGGCTCCATCGAGCTTCCCGAGGCCCTGTTCGACGCACAGACCAACATCCCGCTGATCCACCAGGTCGTGACGGCCCAGCTCGCTGCGGCGCGCCAGGGCACGCACAAGACCAAGGGTCGTGGCGAGGTCTCCGGCGCCGGCCGCAAGCCGTTCAAGCAGAAGGGAACCGGTCGCGCTCGTCAGGGCTCGATCCGCGCCCCCCAGATGACCGGTGGTGGCATCGTCCACGGCCCGACGCCGCGCAGCTACGCGCAGCGCACCCCGAAGAAGATGATCGCCGCTGCTCTGCTCGGCGCTCTCTCGGACCGCGCACGCGGCTCCCGCATCCACGCCGTCCAGGCCTTCACCTCCGGTGACGCGCCCTCGACCAAGGCCGTCGTCGAGCTGCTCAGCGGCATCGCGACCTCGAAGCACGTCCTCGTCGTGCTCGAGCGCGACGACGAGCTGGCCTTCAAGAGCGTCCGCAACGTACCGACGGTGCACGTGCTCACCCAGGACCAGCTGAACGCGTACGACGTCCTGGTGAGCGACGACATCGTCTTCTCGCAGGCCGCCCTCGAGGCGTTCATCGCAAGCAAGAGCAACAAGGAAGAGGTGAACGCGTAATGGCCGCCGTCAACAAGGACCCGCGCGACATCATCATCGCCCCGGTCGTGTCCGAGAAGAGCTACGGCCTGATCGACGAGGGCAAGTACACCTTCGTCGTCGACACGCGCTCGAACAAGACCGAGATCAAGCTCGCGATCGAGTCGATCTTCAAGGTCGAGGTCGCGTCGGTGAACACCCTCAACCGTCAGGGCAAGACCCGCCGCACCCGCTTCGGCACCGGCAAGCGCAAGGACACCAAGCGCGCCATCGTCACGCTGAAGTCCGGTTCCATCGACATCTTCACGGCCGTCGGCTGAGCGAAGGACTAGAGGAAGACAGACATGGCTATTCGTAATTACAAGCCCACGACCCCCGGTCGTCGCGGCTCCTCGGTCGCCGACTTCGCCGAGATCACCCGCTCGACGCCGGAGAAGTCCCTTCTCCGTCCGCTGTCGAAGACCGGTGGCCGCAACAACCAGGGCCGCATCACGACCCGTCACATCGGTGGTGGCCACAAGCGCCAGTACCGCGTGATCGACTTCCGTCGCAACGACAAGGACGGCGTCAACGCCAAGGTCGCGCACATCGAGTACGACCCCAACCGCACGGCGCGCATCGCGCTCCTGCACTTCGTCGACGGCACCAAGCGCTACATCCTGGCTCCGGCCGGACTGAAGCAGGGGGACGTCGTCGAGTCGGGTGCCGGCTCGGACATCAAGCCCGGCAACAACCTGCCGCTGCGCAACATCCCGACCGGTACCGTCGTGCACGCGATCGAGCTGAAGCCGGGCGGCGGCGCCAAGATGGCCCGCTCCGCCGGTGCTTCGGTCCGTCTCGTCGCGAAGGACGGCCCCTACGCCCAGCTGCGCCTCCCCTCGGGCGAGGTCCGCAACGTCGACGCGCGCTGCCGCGCGACCGTCGGCGAGGTCGGCAACGCCGAGCAGTCGAACATCAACTGGGGCAAGGCCGGCCGCATGCGCTGGAAGGGCGTCCGCCCGACCGTCCGCGGTGTCGCGATGAACCCGATCGACCACCCGCACGGTGGTGGTGAGGGCAAGACCTCCGGTGGACGCCACCCGGTCAGCCCGTGGGGTCAGAAGGAAGGCCGTACGCGCCACCCCAACAAGGAAAGCGACAAGCTCATCGTCCGCCGTCGTAACGCCGGCAAGAAGCGCAAGTAGGAGTTCGAGAAGATGCCACGCAGTCTCAAGAAGGGCCCCTTCGTCGACGAGCACCTGTTTCGCAAGGTGGTCGCCGCGAACGAGGCCAACAGCAAGAACGTGATCAAGACCTGGTCGCGCCGCTCGATGATCGTCCCCGCCATGCTGGGTCACACCATCGCGGTGCACGACGGTCGCAAGCACATCCCGGTGTTCGTCACCGAGACCATGGTCGGTCACAAGCTCGGCGAGTTCGCGCCGACGCGCACCTTCCGTGGACACGTGAAGGACGACAAGAAGGGTCGCCGCCGCTGACCGCGGTGGCGTAAGGAGGAGAAAAATGGTGGAGTCGATCGCCCGAGTGCGACACATCCGCGTTACCCCCATGAAGGCCCGCCGCGTCGTCAACCTGATCCGCGGCAAGCAGGCTCAGGAGGCCCTGGCCATCCTGAAGTTCGCCCCCCAGAGCGCGAGCGAGCCGGTTTACAAGCTCGTCGCCTCGGCCATCGCCAACGCGCGGGTCAAGGCCGACCAGAGCAACACCTACCTGGACGAGCAGGACCTGTACGTGAGCCGCGCCTTCGTGGACGAGGGGACCACCCTCAAGCGGTTCCAGCCGCGTGCACAGGGCCGGGCCTTCCGCATCAACAAGCGCACCAGCCACATCACGATCGTCCTCGCGACGCCGGATGAGGCAGAGGCCGCCCCCGTCAGCAAGAAGGCGAGCAAGTAATGGGTCAGAAAGTCAATCCGTACGGCTTCCGTCTGGGCATCACCACCGACCACGTGTCGCGGTGGTTCTCGGACAGCACGAAGCCGGGTCAGCGTTACAGCGACTACCTCGCTGAGGACGTCAAGATCCGTCGTCTGCTTCAGACGTCGCTCGACCGCGCGGGCGTGTCCCGCATCGAGATCGAGCGCACCCGTGACCGCGTCCGCGTCGACATCCACACCGCCCGCCCGGGCATCGTGATCGGTCGTCGTGGCGCCGAGGCCGAGCGCATCCGCTCCGACCTCGAGAAGCTCACGGGCAAGCAGATCCAGCTGAACATCCTCGAGGTCAAGAACCCCGAGGCCGACGCCCAGCTCGTCGCACAGGGCATCGCCGAGCAGCTCTCCGCCCGCGTGGCCTTCCGCCGCGCGATGCGCAAGGGTCTGCAGGGCGCGCAGCGTGCCGGCGCCAAGGGTGTCCGCATCCAGGTGTCCGGCCGTCTCGGCGGCGCCGAGATGAGCCGCTCCGAGTTCTACCGCGAGGGTCGTGTGCCGCTGCACACGCTCCGCGCCAACATCGACTACGGCTTCTACGAGGCCAAGACCACCTTCGGTCGCATCGGTGTCAAGGTGTGGATCTACAAGGGCGACATCACGAACAAGGAACTGGCTCGCGAGCAGGCCAACCAGAAGCCGTCTCGCGACCGCAACGACCGTCCGCGCCGTGGTGGCCGGGGCAACGCCCCCGAGACCGCGAACGCGCCGGCCGCAGCAGGAGTTGAGGCATAACCATGTTGATCCCACGCAGAGTCAAGCACCGCAAGCAGCACCACCCCGGCCGTAGCGGCCAGGCGACCGGTGGCACGAAGGTCTCCTTCGGCGAGTTCGGCATCCAGGCCTTGACGCCCGCTTACGTGACCAACCGTCAGATCGAGTCCGCTCGTATCGCCATGACGCGTCACATCAAGCGTGGCGGCAAGGTGTGGATCAACATCTACCCCGACCGTCCGCTCACGAAGAAGCCTGCCGAGACCCGCATGGGTTCCGGTAAGGGTTCGCCGGAGTGGTGGGTCGCCAACGTCAAGCCGGGTCGCGTCCTCTTCGAGGTCTCCGGAGTCTCCGAGCAGCTCGCTCGCGAGGCCATGACCCGTGCAATCCACAAGCTGCCCCTCAAGGCACGCATCATCAAGCGCGAGGAGGGCGACGCGTAATGGCGATCGGATCCAAGGAGCTTGCCTCGAGCGAGCTCGACACTTTCGAAGACGAGCGTCTCGTCGACGAGCTGAAGAAGGCCAAGGAAGAGCTGTTCAACCTGCGCTTCCAGTCGGCCACCGGCCAGCTCGAGAGCCACGGCCGCCTGCGCGCCGTGAAGCGCGACATCGCTCGTATCTACACCGTGATCCGCGAGCGTGAGCTCGGGATCCGGCCGACCCCGGTTGCGACCGAGGCTGCGCCGGCCAAGGAGAAGAAGACCCGTGCCAAGAAGGCGGCCCCGGCCGCCGAGGCAGCCGAGGTCGACACCACGAATGAGGAGGCCAAGTAATGGCTGAGACCACCAAGGCCACGGCCGCGGAGTCGGCGGCCGACGAGGCCCTCGTCCGCGGGTACCGCAAGGCCCGTCGCGGTTACGTCGTCAGCGACAAGATGGACAAGACCATCGTCGTCGAGGTCGAGGACCGCGTGAAGCACCCCCTGTACGGCAAGGTCCTCCGCCGCACCTCCAAGGTGAAGGCGCACGACGAGAACAACGCCGCCGGCATCGGCGACCTCGTTCTCATCAACGAGACCCGTCCCCTGAGCGCCAGCAAGCGCTGGCGCCTGGTTGAGATTCTGGAGAAGGCCAAGTGATCCAGCAGGAATCCCGACTCAAGGTCGCCGACAACACCGGCGCCAAGGAGCTCCTCACGATCCGCGTGCTCGGTGGCTCCAGCCGTCGCTATGCAGGCCTCGGCGACGTCATCGTCGCCACGGTCAAGGACGCGATCCCGGGTGGGAACGTCAAGAAGGGCGACGTCGTCAAGGCGGTCGTCGTGCGTGTTCGCAAGAACACCCGCCGCCCGGACGGCTCCTACATCAAGTTCGACGAGAACGCCGCTGTCATCCTGAAGAACGACGGTGACCCCCGCGGCACTCGTATCTTCGGACCGGTCGGCCGCGAGCTCCGCGACAAGAAGTTCATGAAGATCATCTCGCTCGCACCGGAGGTGCTGTAACCCATGGCGAACATCAAGAAGGGCGACCTGGTCCAGGTCATCTCGGGCCGCTCGCAGGCCCGCGGTGGTGACCGTGGCAAGCAGGGTCGCGTGATCGAGGTTCTCGTCGAGAAGAACCGCGTCATCGTCGAGGGCGTCAACTTCGTGACCAAGCACGTGCGCGTCGGCCAGACGCAGCGTGGCACGAAGACCGGCGGCATCGAGACCCACGAGGCCTCGATCCACGTCTCCAACGTGGCCCTGGTCGATCCCGAGACCAAGAAGCCGACGCGCGTCGGCTTCCGTACCGAGAGTGTCACGAAGGACGGCGTCACCAAGACGGTCCGCGTTCGTTACGCCAAGAAGTCTGGTAAGGACCTGTAATGACCGACACTGCAACCGCTGCTGGCAAAATCCAGCCGCGCCTGAAGCAGAAGTACAAGAACGAGATCTCCCAGCAGCTCCAGGGAGACTTCGGCTTCACGAACGTGCACCAGGTGCCCGGTCTCGTGAAGATCGTGGTCAACATGGGTGTCGGCGAGGCGGCCCGCGACGGCAAGGTGATGGATGGTGCGGTCAACGACCTCACCCTGATCACCGGCCAGAAGCCGCAGGTCACCAAGGCCCGCAAGTCCATCGCGCAGTTCAAGCTGCGCGAGGGTCAGCCGATCGGCGCGCACGTCACGCTGCGCGGCGACCGGATGTGGGAGTTCCTCGACCGCCTGCTGTCGCTCGCCCTGCCCCGAATCCGCGACTTCCGCGGCCTCTCGGACAAGCAGTTCGACGGCAACGGCAACTACACGTTCGGTCTCACGGAGCAGTCGATGTTCCACGAGATCAACCAGGACCGCATCGACCGCGTCCGCGGAATGGACATCACTGTGGTGACCACCGCGAAGAACGACGAAGAGGGCCGCGCGCTGCTCAAACAGCTCGGCTTCCCCTTCCGTTCCAACGACGCGGCCAACTAGGCCCACCCGCGGGCCGGCCAACCGGCCGGCCCGCCTCCACCACAGGTCGTCAGTCGTGTAACGGCTGAACGAAACCTGGTGAACGAAGGAAAACCGCAATGACCATGACAGATCCGGTCGCAGACATGCTGACCAGACTGCGCAACGCGAACTCGGCTCACCACGACACCGTGTCGATGCCGCACTCGAAGCTCAAGGCCCACATCGCCGAGATCCTCACCAACGAGGGTTACATCGCCGGGTGGGACGTCGCCGACGCACGCGTCGGGAAGACGCTGACCCTGCAGCTCAAGTTCGGTCCGAACCGCGAGCGTTCCATCGCCGGTATCAAGCGCGTGTCGAAGCCCGGCCTTCGCGTCTACGCGAAGTCCACGGAGCTCCCCAAGGTGCTCGGCGGGCTCGGCGTCGCCATCCTGTCCACCTCCTCCGGTCTGCTCACGGACCGTCAGGCTGAGAAGAAGGGCGTGGGTGGGGAAGTCCTCGCCTACGTGTGGTAACCCGCCATGTCGCGTATTGGAAGACTGCCCATCGACGTCCCCACCGGAGTCGATGTGAGGATCGACGGCCAGGCCGTCACCGTCAAGGGCCCGAAGGGTGAGCTCAGCCTCACCGTCGCGAACCCGATCGAGGTCAAGCTCGAGGACAACCAGGTGCTCGTGACCCGTCCGGACGACGAGCGCGCCTCGCGTTCGCTGCACGGCCTCACCCGCACCCTCATCAACAACCAGATCATCGGCGTGACCCAGGGCTACACCAAGGGCCTCGAGATCGTCGGAACCGGTTACCGCGTCGCCCAGAAGGGTGCGGCCATCGAGTTCGCGCTCGGCTTCTCGCACCCGGTCACCGTCGAGCCGCCTGCCGGCATCACGTTCACGGTCGAGGGCAACAACCGCGTCACCGTGGCCGGAATCGACAAGCAGGCCGTCGGTGAGGTCGCCGCGAACATCCGCAAGATCCGCAAGCCCGAGCCGTACAAGGGCAAGGGTGTGCGTTACGCCGGCGAGGTCGTTCGTCGCAAGGCCGGAAAGGCTGGTAAGTAATCATGGCTCTGGGTACCAGAGGAAAGAGCAAGGCGGCCGCTCGCGACCGCCGTCACACCCGCCTTCGCAAGAAGATCGAGGGCACCGCGGTTCGCCCGCGCCTGGTCGTCACCCGCTCGGCCCGCCACGTCTTCGTGCAGGTCGTCGACGACGCGCAGGGTCACACGCTGGCCTCCGCGTCGACCATGGAAGCGGACCTGCGCACCTTCGAGGGTGACAAGACCGCCAAGGCCCGCAAGGTCGGAGAGCTCGTCGCCGAGCGCGCGAAGAGCGCCGGTGTCGAGGCCGTCGTGTTCGACCGCGGAGGCAGCAAGTACGCCGGCCGCGTCGCCGCTGTCGCCGAGGGCGCTCGAGAGGGCGGACTGAACCTGTGAGCGACGAGAACAACAAGGAGCAGACCGTGGCCGATCAGGTAACGGACAGCGCGCAGCCGGTCGAGACGGCTGCGGGCACCGACAACAACACGCGGAGCGAGCGCGAGCCGCGCCGCGGTGGCCGCGAGCGCAACCCCAACCGCGACCGTGGCAGCCGTGACGCCGACAAGAGCCAGTTCCTGGAGCGCGTCGTCACCATCAACCGCGTCTCCAAGGTCGTGAAGGGTGGTCGTCGCTTCAGCTTCACCGCTCTCGTGGTCGTCGGCGACGGCAACGGTCTGGTGGGCGTCGGCTACGGCAAGGCCCGCGAGGTGCCGCTGGCGATCTCGAAGGGCGTCGAGGAGGCGAAGAAGAACTTCTTCCGCGTCCCGCGCGTCGGCAACACCATCCCGCACCCCGTGCAGGGTGAGGCCGCTGCCGGTGTGGTCCTCCTGCGTCCGGCCGCTGCCGGTACCGGTGTTATCGCCGGTGGCCCGGTCCGCGCCGTGCTCGAGTGCGCCGGGATCCACGACGTCCTCAGCAAGTCGCTCGGCTCGTCGAACACGATCAACATCGTGCACGCGACCGTCGAGGCGCTGAAGCAGCTCGAGGAGCCCCGCGCCGTCGCCGCACGTCGTGGCCTCGACTACGACCAGGTGGCTCCGGCTCGCCTGCTTCGCACCGAGGCAGCGCTGGCTGAGGCCGCCGCGACCGCGAAGGCAGGTGCCTGATGGCTGCGCGTCTGAAGATCACGCAGATCAAGTCGAAAGTGAGCGAGAAGCAGAACCAGCGCGACACGCTTCGCAGTCTGGGTCTGAAGCGCATCGGTGACGTCGTCGTCCGCGAGGACAACCCGCAGAACCGCGGGTACGTGAACACCGTCGCCCACCTGGTGAAGGTCGAGGAGATTGACTAATGGCTGAAGACAAGGCCACCACAGAGGCCGCTGAGAAGCCGGCCAAGAAGCCCGCGACCAAGGCCGCGAGCACGAAGGCCGCCGACAAGGCGACCACCGAGAAGACGAGCACCGCGAAGAAGGCTCCGGCCAAGAAGGCAACGGCTTCGGCCGACGCCGACAAGGTCGCCGCCTCCAAGAACGACACCGTGGCCGCAAAGGCGTCCGCGAAGTCGTCGGCCAAGAAGGACGTCGCGGAGCCCCGCGAGCAGGTCCTGAAGGTGCACCACCTCCGCCCCGCCGCGGGTGCCAAGAAGGACAAGACCCGCGTCGGACGCGGTGAGGGTTCGAAGGGTAAGACGGCCGGCCGTGGTACCAAGGGAACCAAGGCGCGCTACCAGGTGCGCCCGGGCTTCCAGGGTGGTCAGCTTCCGCTGCACATGCGTGCGCCGAAGCTGCGCGGCTTCAAGAACCCGTTCCGGGTCGAGTACCAGGTCGTGAACCTGGAGAAGCTCGCCGAGCTGTACCCGTCCGGCGGTGACGTCACCGTCGCCGACCTCGTGTCCAAGGGCGCCGTTCGCAAGAACGAGAAGGTCAAGGTTCTCGGCAACGGGGACATTGCGGTTAAGCTGAACGTTGCGGTCGACAAGGTCTCCGGCTCTGCCGAGCAGAAGATCGTCGCCGCAGGTGGCTCCGTCAAGTAGCCACCCGCGAGCAGCCACGTCGGGTGGCCGGGCGACCGGCCACCCGACTGACTCTTAGGAAAGCAGGACGCAGCATTGTTTAGCGCCGTTGGGCGGATCTTCCGCACCCCGGATCTTCGCCGGAAGATCTTCTTCACGCTGGGCATCATCGCCCTGTTCCGGCTGGGGTCCTTCATCCCGGCGCCGTTCGTCGACTTCGGCAACGTACAGACCTGTCTGAACGCCAACCAGGACACGTCCGGCCTGTATTCGCTGGTGAACCTGTTCTCCGGCGGTGCTCTCCTCAAACTCTCGATCTTCGCGCTCGGCATCATGCCGTACATCACCGCGTCGATCATCGTGCAGCTGCTGCGCGTGGTCATCCCGCGCTTCGAGACCCTCTACAAGGAGGGCCAGGCCGGTCAGGCCAAGCTCACGCAGTACACGCGCTACCTCACCATCGCGCTGGGCGTCCTCCAGTCGACGACCCTCATCACCGTCGCCCGCAGCGGCGCACTCTTCGGCACCACCGCCGTCTCGCAGTGCACGCAGCTGATCACGGACGACTCCTGGTACGCGATCATGCTCATGGTCATCACCATGACCGCCGGCACCGGCCTCATCATGTGGATGGGCGAGCTCGTCACCGAGCGCGGCATCGGCAACGGCATGTCGCTCCTCATCTTCACCTCGATCGCCGCGCAGTTCCCGACCTCCCTCTGGGCCGTCGGCCAGTCGCAGGGCATCGAGATCCTCCTGGTCGTGATCGCGATCGGACTGCTCATCGTCATGGGCGTCGTGTTCGTCGAGCAATCGCAGCGGCGCATCCCCGTGCAGTACGCCAAGCGGATGGTGGGACGCCGGACCTACGGCGGTAACAACACCTACATCCCGATCAAGGTCAACATGGCCGGCGTCGTGCCCGTCATCTTCGCCTCGTCGCTGCTGTACCTGCCGGCCCTGATCGCACAGTTCAACCAGCCGGCAGCGGGCAAGGCCCCGGCGCCGTGGGTCACCTGGATCACGAACTACCTGACCAAGGGCGACCACCCGCTCTACATGCTGCTGTACTTCCTCCTGATCGTGGGCTTCACGTACTTCTACGTGGCGATCACCTTCAACCCGGAGGAGGTCGCAGACAACATGAAGAAGTACGGCGGCTTCATCCCCGGCATCCGTGCGGGCCGTCCGACGGCCGAGTACCTCGACTACGTGCTCACGCGGGTGACCCTGCCCGGTTCGTTCTATCTGGGCATCATCGCGCTGATCCCCTTGATCGCTTTCGCGTTGATCGGCGCCAGTCAGAACTTCATGTTCGGCGGTACGTCCATCCTGATCATCGTCGGTGTCGGTCTGGAGACGGTCAAGCAGATCGACTCCCAGCTCCAGCAGCGGCATTACGAAGGGCTTCTGCGTTGACCCGAATGCTGATCGTCGGTCCCCCCGGAGCGGGCAAGGGCACTCAGGCCGCCCGGATCACCTCCACCTACGGGATCCCCGACATCTCCACGGGTGACATCTTCCGGGCCAACATCAAGAACGAGACGCCGCTCGGCACCCAGGTCAAGGCGATCGTCGATGCCGGCGACTACGTCCCGGACAGCCTCACCAACCAGCTCGTGGCTGACCGCCTCGACGAGGACGACGCCAAGAACGGCTTCCTCCTCGACGGCTATCCGCGCACGCTGGCTCAGGTCGACTACCTCGACGAGCTCCTGGCAGGCAAGGGGCAGGCGCTGGATGCGGTCATCCAGTTGACGGCCGACCAGGACGAGATCGTGCAGCGGCTGAGCAAGCGCGCCCACGAGCAGGGTCGCGCGGACGACTCGGAAGAGGCGATCCGGCACCGTCAGCAGGTTTACGTGCGCGAGACCTCGCCTCTCATCGACGTGTACCGCGAGCGCGGGCTCCTCGTCCCGGTCGACGGACTCGGCGGCATGGACGAGGTCGCCGAGCGCATCACGGCCGCTCTGAGCGAGCGCGGGATCCACCCCGTCGCCGGCGCCTCCGCCGACGAATCCGTCGCGTAGCGGCACGCTCAACCGATGAAGTTGAAGAGGTCGATCTACAAGTCGCCCGCCCAGCTGCGTGACATGGTCGCGCCCGGTCGGGCGACCGCCGCATCCCTGGAGGCAGTGGCGGCCGCCGTGGCTCCCGGCATCTCGACCCTCGAGCTCGACGGCATCGCCGAGCGGGCGATCATCGAGGCGGGTGGCTCCTCCAACTTCAAGCTGGAGGCCGGCTACCACCACACGATCTGCTCGTCGGTGAACGACGAGGTCGTGCACGGCATCCCCGGGGCGCGCATCCTCGAGCCCGGAGACATCCTCTCCGTCGACAGCGGCGCCATCCTGAACGGCTGGAACGGCGACGCGGCGCGGACGTTCGTCCTCCCGGACCCCGCACGCCCGCAGGAGGTCGCCGAGCGGCAGCGTCTGTCCGACGTGACCGAGCAGTCGCTGTGGCGCGGCGTCGCGACCCTGGCGTCCGCGCGATACCTCAACGAGGTCGGCGAGGCCATCGAGGACTACATCCTGGCGCAGGGCGACTACGGCATCCTGACCGACTACATCGGTCACGGAATCGGCCGCCGGATGCACGAAGAGCCGCCGGTCTTCAACTACCGCGTCCGCGCGAAGGGGCCCGAGGTGCGCCCCGGCCTCGTCGTGGCGATCGAGCCGATGGTGGTGCGCGGTGCGCAGGAGACCTACGTGAAGGACGACGGCTGGACCGTCGCCACCGAAGACGGATCAGCAGCGGCGCACTGGGAGCACAGCGTTGCCGTGCACGCGGACGGCATCTGGGTGCTGACCGCGCAGGATGGCGGAGCCGCCGGCCTCGCCCGGTTCGGCGTGACGCCCGTCCCCATCGCGTGATGGTGCGGACGGCGGCGGCGTTCGCTCAGGGCGACGGAGGATCATACACTCCGATTGGCGAAGTCGCGCCCTTTCCCATAAGATAGATCCTTGGTGTCTTAGGCGCGTTCTCACGTGTCTTCCGCCAGTAACGCACGACCAGCAAACCACGACTTTTAGCGACAGTGAGGCTATGGCCAAAAAAGACGGTGTCATCGAGATCGAAGGATCCGTGATCGAGGCTCTTCCCAATGCGATGTTCCGCGTTGAGTTGACCAACGGTCACAAGGTTCTTGCCCACATCTCCGGCAAGATGCGCCAGCACTACATCCGCATCCTCCCCGAGGACCGCGTGATCGTCGAGCTGAGCCCTTACGATCTGACCCGCGGCCGGATCGTCTACCGCTACAAGTAAAGGTCTGCTGTAAGTAACGGCCACGCCATGGGTTGCCCCCGGCGAGGTACGAGGACAGCGAACAAAGGTAAAGAAACATCATGAAGGTGAACCCCTCCGTCAAGAGGATCTGCGACAAGTGCAAGGTCATCCGTCGCAACGGCCGGGTCATGGTCATCTGCGAGAACCCGCGCCACAAGCAGCGCCAGGGCTGATCGCCGAGAACGTATAACCGAATAACAGAAGGCAATCCCAGATCCCGCTCCCTTACACAGGAGGGCGGGGGACACCCTCGGAGGAGGCCGGGGCACCGGGATTGCTGCAGACCTCCACTCATCACAGGAGAAGCCAACACATGGCACGTCTAGCAGGCGTCGACATCCCGCGCGAAAAGCGCGTGGAGGTCGCACTCACCTACATCTACGGCGTCGGGCGCACCCGTGCGCTGCAGACCCTGCGCGAGACCGGTATTTCCGGCGACATCCGCGTCAAGGACCTGACCGACGAGCAGCTGGTCGCACTGCGCGACTTCATCGAAGGAAACTTCAAGGTCGAGGGTGACCTCCGCCGCGAGGTCGCGGCCGACATCCGCCGCAAGGTTGAGATCGGCAGCTACGAGGGTATCCGCCACCGCAAGGGCCTCCCGGTCCGCGGACAGCGCACCAAGACGAACGCTCGTACCCGCAAGGGCCCGAAGCGCACCGTGGCCGGCAAGAAGAAGGCGCGCTAAGGCCCGCGGCCCCACGCTCTTAGGATTCAGGAGAAGAAATGGCAGCACCCAAGTCGGCCGCACGCAAGCCGCGCAAGAAAGAAAAGAAGAACATCGCTGTGGGCCAGGCCCACATCAAGAGCACCTTCAACAACACCATCGTCTCGATCACCGACACCACCGGTGCGGTCATCAGCTGGGCTTCGTCCGGCGGCGTCGGTTTCAAGGGCTCCCGCAAGTCGACCCCGTTCGCGGCGCAGCTCGCCGCCGAATCGGCTGCTCGTCAGGCGCAGGAGCACGGGATGAAGAAGGTCGACGTCTTCGTCAAGGGCCCGGGTTCGGGCCGCGAGACGGCGATCCGCTCGCTTCAGGCCGCCGGCCTCGAGGTGGGTTCGATCAACGACGTCACCCCGCAGGCGCACAACGGTTGCCGCCCGCCCAAGCGCCGTCGCGTCTAAGCAGTTCTCTTCACGTCCGCCGCAGGCGGCGGTCCTCCCGGGCCGCCGCCTGACGGCGTGACGATCCCCACCCCATCAGAAGCGAATGTCATATAGCGGACATTCAGCCGAAAGGAATCAATAGTGCTCATTGCACAGCGTCCTACGCTCACCGAAGAGAACATCTCCGAGTTCCGCTCGCGGTTCGTCATCGAGCCGCTGGAGCCCGGCTTCGGATACACCCTCGGCAACTCCCTGCGCCGCACCCTGCTCTCCTCCATCCCCGGCGCCGCGGTCACCAGCATCCGCATCGACGGCGTGCTGCACGAGTTCAGCACCGTCCCGGGTGTCAAGGAGGACGTCACCGAGATCATCCTGAACATCAAGGGTCTGGTCGTCTCCAGCGAGCACGACGAGCCGATCACCGCCTACCTCCGCAAGACGGGCGCCGGCCAGGTCACCGCCGCGGACATCTCGGCTCCGGCGGGTGTGGAGATCCACAACCCCGAGCTGGTCATCGCAACCCTCAACGACAAGGCGAAGTTCGAGGTCGAGCTGACCATCGAGCGCGGCCGCGGCTACGTGTCGGCCCAGCAGAACCGCAACGAGTACAGCGAGGCGGGCCAGATCCCGATCGACTCGATCTACTCGCCGGTGCTCAAGGTCACCTACCGCGTCGAGGCCACCCGTGCCGGCGAGCGCACCGACTTCGACCGCCTGGTGGTCGACGTCGAGACCAAGCCCGCGATCAGCCCGCGCGACGCCATCGCTTCGGCCGGCCGCACGCTGGTCGAGCTGTTCGGTCTGGCTCGCGAGCTCAACAGCGCAGCCGAGGGCATCGAGATCGGCCCCGCGCCGGTCGACGCCGTCCTCAGCTCCGAGCTGTCGATGCCGATCGAGGACCTCGACCTGTCGGTCCGCTCGTACAACTGCCTCAAGCGCGAGGGCATCAACACCGTGAGCGAGCTCGTCTCGCTGTCGGAGACGCAGCTCATGAACATCCGCAACTTCGGTCAGAAGTCGGTGGATGAGGTCAAGGACAAGCTGACGGAGATGGGCCTGTCGCTGAAGGACTCGGTTCCCGGGTTCGACGGCGCCCACTTCTACAGCGGCTACGACGAGGACGAGTCCACCACCATCTGAGGCCCGTCGCCTCGACTGACGCCATCTGGCTTTCAACACTGGAGATAACCGATCATGCCTAAGCCCACCAAGGGCCCCCGCCTCGGGGGCGGCCCGGCGCACGAGCGCCTGATGCTCGCCAACCTGGCCGCTGCGCTCTTCACCCACAAGAGCATCAAGACCACCGAGACCAAGGCCAAGCGCCTGCGTCCCGTGGCCGAGCGTCTGATCACGTTCGCGAAGCGCGGCGACCTGCACGCCCGCCGTCGCGTCCTCGCCGTGATTCAGGACAAGACCGTGGTTCACGAGCTCTTCACCCAGATCGCTCCGCTGGTCGCCGAGCGTGAGGGCGGCTACACCCGCATCACCAAGCTCGGCTTCCGCAAGGGCGACAACGCGCCGATGGCGCAGATCGAGCTCGTGCTCGAGCCGGTCACCCCGAAGGTGAAGTCCACCAAGACCTCCGCCGCCCCCAAGGCTGCGCCGGTCGAGGAGACCAGCACCGAGGAGACCGCGGTCAAGGAGACCCCGGCCGAGGAGACCAGCGCCGAGACCGCCGCTGCTGAGGCCGAGGTCGCCGAGGACGCGACCGCTGACGCCGACGCCGCCGGTGAGACCGACGCCGAGACCGAGGCGGAGAAGGCGTAACACCCTTCCTTCCCACGCTAGAAGGCCCCGCATCGAACGGATGCGGGGCCTTCTGCGTTCCCGCCTTCTTCTAGGGTGGAAGGCATGAGTTCGCCCGACGCCGTTCCCCTGCCGCCGCTGAGCGCCCGTGTGTCACGGCCGGCCCTGCACCGACCACAGCACCCGGAGATCGCGGAATGGCGTCCGGTGACGCCAGACGACGCGGCCGCGGTGCACGAGGTGTACCGCGCCATCGCGGTCCAGGACCACCCGAACTACGTGACGACGCGCGAAGAGGTCGACGAGGAGCTCGGCTTCAGCTTCATCGACCTCGAGACGGACTCCCTGCTCGCCGTCACCGCGGACGGCCGCGTCGCCGCGGTCGGGATCGTGATGGAGCCGCCGCGGCAGGAGACGCTGGTGCGGGAGTTCATGAACGGCGGTGTGCATCCCGAGTTCCGCCGGCGCGGCATCGGACGGGAGCTGCTCGCCTGGCAACGCACGCGCGGGGAGCAGAAGCTCTCCGGTTCGGAGAAGCAGGTCCCCGGGTGGCTGGTGGGATACGCCGACGACCGCGCACCGGACCGTGCGCGCCTCCTCCTCGCCGGTGGATTCGAGGTCGCCCGTTACTTCCGCACGATGGAGCGGGACCTTGGGGACCCCATCCCCGAGGTCGTCCCGACCATGGACGTGGAGATCGTCTCGTACACGGCCGATCACGCCGAGGCGGTGCACGCGGCGCGCGACGACGCGTTCCGCGACCACTGGGGAAGCCAGCCGCTCAGCGACGAGCAGTTCGCGGGGCTGGTCTCCGGGGTGTTCGTGCCGGAGCTCTCCTTCATCGCCCTCGCCGGGGACAAGGTGGCCGGCGTCCTGCTGACGGATGTCAATGAGGACGACTGGCCCGGGCAGGGCTTCACAGGAGCGTATGTCTCGACGGTGGCCGTGACGCGGCCGTTCCGTGGACGACGCATCGCACCGACACTGCTGAGGGCGGTGCTGGAGGCGTGCGCCGCGCGTGGCTGGGACAAGGTGGTGCTCGACGTCGACGCCGAGAACCCGACCGGCGCCCTGGGGCTGTACACAGGCATGGGGTTCGTCTCCACGCAGGCGGAGACGGGGCTGGTCCGTGTCTACTGAGCCGTCTCGCCGCTATCGGCTCGACATCGCGTATCAGGGAACCGACTTCAACGGATGGGGTCGGCAGCCCGACCAGCGAACGGTCCAGGGGACACTGGAAGATGCGCTCGCGACGATCTTCCGGCGCGCGGGCGACCCGCCGCTCCTGACCGTCGCCGGGCGGACGGATGCGGGGGTGCACGCCGTGGGTCAGGTGGCCCACGTCGACCTCAGTCCGGCGCAGGAGGCGGTGCTGCGGAAGCCGCACGGCAAGCGTCCGCCGCTGTCCGCGGAGGAGGCGCTGGGCCGACGGCTGAACGGCATCCTGGGTCCGGTGTCCGATGTGGTGGTGCTCTCCGCATCCATCGCACCGGAGGGGTTCGACGCGCGCTTCTCGGCATTGTGGCGGCACTACGAGTACCGCGTAGCGGACCGCACGTCTCTCCGGGACCCGCTGCAGCGGCACCGGACCGCATGGGTCTCGTCGGACCTCGACGAGGTGTCCATGGACATGGGTGCCCACGGCCTTCTGGGGCTGCACGACTTCGCCAGTTACTGCAAGGCTCGCGAGGGCGCGACGACCATCCGCACGCTGCAGTCCTTCTCCTGGCGGCGAGAGCCGCACGGCGTGCTGATCGCCGACCTGACCGCGGACGCCTTCTGCCACAGCATGGTCCGCGCGCTGGTGGGCGCGTGTGTCGAGGTGGGGGAGGGCAAGCTCGGCCCCGGCGACCTGGTGTCCCTGCGGGACGAGAAGCAGCGGACCAGCGCCTTCAAGGTGATGCCGGCGCGCGGATTGACGCTGCTGGAGGTCGGTTACCCCGAAGGTGCGGAGCTGGCACTGCGCGCCGAGCGGACGCGGGCGCTGCGGGAGCTGTAGCCGGTTTGACCGGGCGTAGCCCTCTCGCGTACGATTGATCTTTGGTGTCCGCCGACTGCGGCGGAACATGCGAACGTGAGCCCTCCACCGGCCCGGTTCGGTCCCCTCGGGACGCGAACCCCCACGGAGCGGGATTCACGAACACCTCCGTTCGAGACAGAAAGCAGCCACTACTGTGACGCGCACCTATTCCCCGAAGGCGAACGAGATCCAGCGCGACTGGGTCATCATCGACGCGACCGACGTCGTGCTCGGCCGCCTCGCCAGCCACACCGCCGCCCTCCTGCGCGGCAAGCACAAGCCGACCTTCGCCCCGCACATGGACTCCGGTGACTTCGTCATCATCGTCAACGCGGACAAGGTCGCCCTGACCGGCCAGAAGGCCCTGCAGAAGAAGGCGTACCGCCACTCGGGTTACCCGGGCGGCCTCAAGGCCACCACGTACGCGGAGCTCCTCGAGAAGAACCCGGCTCGCGCCGTCGAGAAGGCTGTCCGCGGGATGCTGCCGAAGAACTCCATCGGCCGCGCCCAGCTCCGCAAGCTGAAGGTCTACACCGGAAGCGAGCACCCGCACGCCGCCCAGCAGCCGAAGCCGTACACGCTCGGCCAGGTCGCCCAGTAATCGCACCGGCGACGAAGACCTTCACGACTTAAAGAGACAAAGGATTATCACCACCGTGGCGAAGATCGCAGACAGCATCGAGTCGGCCCAGGCCGACAACGTCGAGTCCTACTCGACCGAGACCCCGGCCTCTGAGGCCCCGGCCGCCCCGCGCGCCGTCCTCTCCGTTCCCGGCGCGGCCGTGGGCCGCCGCAAGGAGGCCATCGCGCGTGTGCGCCTGGTCCCGGGTTCCGGCACCATCACGGTCAACGGCCGTGAGTTCGCCGACTACTTCCCGAACAAGCTGCACCAGCAGCTCATCAACGACCCGTTCAAGGTGCTCGAGCTCCTCGGCTCCTACGACGTCGTCGCCCGTATCACCGGTGGTGGCCCCTCCGGCCAGGCGGGCGCCCTGCGTCTCGCCATCGCGCGCGCGCTCAACGAGATCGACCGCGAGAACAACCGCCCGACCCTGAAGAAGGCCGGCTTCCTCACCCGTGACGCCCGCGTCACCGAGCGCAAGAAGGCCGGTCTCAAGAAGGCCCGCAAGGCGTCGCAGTTCTCCAAGCGTTGACGCTCGCGAGCGTTTAGGCTTCGGTCCATGCCCCGTCTTTTCGGAACCGACGGCGTTCGTGGTCTCGCGAACGGCGGTCTCACCGCCGACCTGGCGCTCGGCCTTGCGCAGTCAGCTGCTGCTGTACTGACGCAAGGCCGAAGCGCCGAGGCGCGCCGCGCCGCCGGCAAGCGCCCGTCGGCCATCGTCGCCCGCGACCCCCGGGTCTCGGGCGAGTTCCTCTCCGCCGCCGTCGCGGCCGGGCTCGCCAGCTCGGGCATCGACGTGTACGACGCGGGAGTCATCCCCACGCCGGCAGCGGCCTTCCTGATCTCCGATTTCGACGCGGACTTCGGTGTGATGGTCTCCGCCTCGCACAACCCCGCGCCGGACAACGGGATCAAGATCTTCGCCCGCGGCGGGACGAAACTGCCCGACGTGGTCGAGGACCGCATCGAGCAGCACCTCGACCTCGAGAAGCTGACCCCGACCGGCGCCGACGTCGGCCGCATCCGTCGCTTCGCGGACGCCGAGGACCGCTATGTCCTCCACCTGCTCGCGAGCCTCCCGCACCGGCTCGACGGCATCCACGTGGTGCTCGACTGCGCGCACGGCGCTGCAGCGGGCGTCTCGCCCGAGGTGTTCACGGACGCCGGAGCGCGTGTGACCGTCATCGGTGACGCGCCCGACGGGATGAACATCAACGACGGTGTCGGATCGACGCACCTCGACAACCTCGCCAAGGCGGTGCTGGCCGCCGGCGCAGACGTCGGCATCGCCCACGACGGCGACGCGGACCGCTGCCTCGCGATCGACGCCGCCGGCAACATCGTCGACGGCGACCAGATCATGGCGATCCTCGCGGTCGGAATGAAGGAGCGCGGCAAGCTCCGCGACGACACACTCGTCGCCACCGTGATGAGCAACCTCGGGCTGAAGCTCGCGATGCGCGACAACGGCATCCGCGTCGTCGAGACCGCCGTCGGCGACCGCTACGTGCTCGAGGAGATGAACCAGAACGACTACTCGCTCGGAGGTGAGCAGTCGGGCCACGTCATCATGCGCGAGTTCGCCACCACCGGCGACGGCATCCTCACCGGGTTGCACCTGCTGAGCGAGATGGCGCGCACCGGGAAGACCTTGGCCGAACTCGCCAGCGTCATGACCGTGTACCCGCAGGTGATGGTCAACGTCAAGAACGTCGACCACCACGCCGTCCACACCGACGAGGAGCTCCGCACCGCGGTGGCGACCGCGGAGAGCGCCCTCGGCGACAGCGGCCGCGTGCTCCTGCGCCCTTCGGGCACCGAGCCCCTCGTCCGCGTCATGGTCGAGGCGGCGGACCAGGTCACCGCGGAGCGCCTCGCGAACGAGCTCGCGGATGTCGTCCGGGAGCGTCTGGCGCTCTGACGTCGCCCTTCGGCCTTCGCCGAGTGGTGAGCAGATGCTCGAATTCCCGTCGAATGGTGACGTGATGTCACCATTCGGGGGAGGCGTGCCGCGTCAGCGCGACTCGTGCTCCCGACGGGCGGCGATGAAGTCCGCGACCGAGTAGGCGTGCGAGCGGTCTGGCAGCATCTCCGAGCCGTACAGGCCGGCCATCAACTGGCCGGGGTCGATGTTGAGCGCCGTCGCGATGCGCACGATCGTATGCAGCTCGGAGTTCGCCTCGCCACGCTCGACGCGGCCGAAGTTGGTGACGTGCATGTCGGCCAGGTTCGCGATGTCCTCCTGGCTCATGCCGAGGGCGATCCGCGCCTCGCGCACGCGCCGGCCGAAGACCTGCGCGGCGCGCGAACGTGGTGCTGACATGCCTCATGACTACGGGATGTGCGCATGCCCGGCCAGAGCTTGACAGCCACGCGCCCCTGCGCCTGAGGTCGGAAAGCCCTGCGGCGTTTGACTCGTCAGAGCTTGCGCAGCAGGACCGAGCTCACCGCGTGGTCGACGTCCTTCCGGAGGACGAGCTTGGCGCGGGAGCGTGTCGGCCGGATGTTCTGCAGGAGGTTCGGCTCGTTGATCCGCGACCAGATGGTCGCGGCCCGGGCGCGGGCCTCCTCCTCGGTGAGCTCCGCATACCGGTGGAAGTACGACTTGGGATTGGCGAAGGCCCCCCGCTGCAGCTTCAGGAAGCGCTCCTCGTACCAGTGGGCGATGTCGCGCGTCCGCGCATCCACATAGACGCTGAAGTCGAACAGGTCGCTGACGGCGAGCCGGTTTCCTCCGCCGGCCGGCTGGAGCACGTTGAGCCCCTCCACGATGAGCACGTCCGGGCGCCGCACCACGATCTCGGCGTCGGGGACGATGTCGTAGCTGAGGTGCGAGTAGAAGGGTGCGCGCACCTCCGGGGCTCCGCTCTTGACCGCGGTGACGAAGCGCAGCAAGGCCCGACGGTCGTACGACTCGGGAAAGCCCTTGCGCTCCATGAGTCCCTGCCGCTCGAGCTCCGCATTGGGGAGCAGGAAGCCGTCGGTGGTCACCAGTTCCACGCGCGGCGTGTCGTCCCAGCGGGACAGCAGCTCCCGCAGCAGGCGGGCGATGGTGGACTTGCCCACGGCGACCGATCCGGCGACGCCGATGACGAAAGGGGTGCTCGCAGCGCGCTCACCCAGGAAGTCGTTGGTGACGCGATGCAGCTGCTTGGTGCCGCCGACGTAGAGGTTCAGGAGGCGGCTGAGCGGCAGGTAGACCTGCTCCACCTCGCGCATGTCGAGCGGGTCGCCCAGACCGCGGAGCTGAACGATCTCCGTCTCCTGGAGCGGCAGCCGCGTGTTCTCGGCCAGCTCGGCCCAGTCGGCCCGGCTCAACTCGACGAAAGGGGTGGACGAGTCGCCGTTCTCAACCATAGGGAACCCAGTCTAGGGGCCTCCGAGCGGCTTCCCATCCGGCCCCACGATAGACTCGGGTGCATGTGTGGAATCGTGGGGTACGTCGGTACCGACAAGAGCCTCGAGGTGCTTCTCGGCGGTCTGAAGCGCTTGGAGTACCGCGGATACGACTCCGCGGGCATCGCCGTGATCGGCCCGGACGGGTCCCTCGGCACGGCTAAGAAGGCGGGCAAGCTCTCGGCGCTGACCGAGGATCTGCAGGAGCACCCCATCCCGAACGGGCAGACCGGAATCGGTCACACCCGCTGGGCGACGCACGGCGGTCCGACCGACGTCAACGCGCACCCGCACCTGGGTGACGAGGGTCGCCTCGCCGTCATCCACAACGGCATCATCGAGAACTTCTCGACCCTGAAGGACGAGCTGCTCGCTGACGGCTTCGCCTTCGAGTCGGAGACCGACACCGAGGTCGCGGCCGTCCTGCTCGGCCGCGAGTACCGCCGGACGGGCGACCTCCCCGAGGCGTTCCAGAGCGTCGTCTCGCGCCTGGAGGGCGCCTTCACCCTGCTGGCCATGCACAAGGACCAGCCGCACGTCGTCGTCGGCGCGCGCCGCAATTCCCCGCTCGTCATCGGGCTCGGCGAGGGCGAGAACTTCCTCGGCTCCGACGTCGCCGCGTTCGTCGAGCACACCCGTCGTGCCATGGCCATCGGGCAGGACCAGATCGTCACCATCACGCCGGACACCGTCACCGTGACCGACTTCGCCGGAGCGCCGGTCGAGGTCGAGCCGTTCGAGGTCGCGTGGGACGCCTCGGCCGCTGAGAAGGGCGGCTGGTCGTCCTTCATGGCCAAGGAGATCGCCGAAGAGCCGGATGCGGTCGCCAACACGCTCCGCGGCCGCCTGGTCGACGACACGGTGCACATCCCCGAGCTCGACGCCCTGGGCGACGCGTTCTTCGCGGGCATCGACCGCATCACGATCATCGCGTGCGGCACGGCCGCCTATGCCGGCCTCGTCGGCAGCTACGCGATCGAGAAGTGGGCCCGCGTGCCCGTCACCGTCGAGCTCAGCCACGAGTTCCGCTACCGCGAGCCGGTGCTCACCGAGGGAACGCTGGTCATCTCGATCAGCCAGTCCGGCGAGACCATGGACACGCTGATGGCGGTCAAGTACGCCCGCGAGGCCGGCGCCAAGGCGATCTCGGTCTGCAACACCCAGGGCGCGACCATCCCGCGGGAGTCGGACGCCGCGCTGTACACGCACGCCGGCCCGGAGGTCGCCGTGGCCTCGACCAAGGCCTTCGTCGCGCAGATCACCGCGCTCTACCTGTTCGGCCTCCACCTGGCCCGCGTCCGCGGCACCCTGACGCCCGCGCAGCAGCGCGACTCCATCGAGGAGTTGCAGGAGGTGCCCGCGAAGATTGCGACGGTGCTCGAGTCGCACGCCGAGATCGCCCAGCTCGCGCGCTGGATGTCGGACACCCGCTCGGTGCTGTTCCTCGGCCGTCACGTCGGCTACCCGATCGCGCTCGAGGGTGCGCTCAAGCTCAAGGAGCTCGCGTACATCCACGCGGAGGGCTTCGCCGCCGGCGAGCTGAAGCACGGCCCCATCGCGCTGATCGAGCCGGGCCAGCCGGTCTTCGTCGTGGTGCCCAGCCCGCGCTGGTCGGATGAACTGCACAAGAAGGTCGTGTCGAACATCCAGGAGATCCGTGCCCGGGGCGCCCGCGTGATCGCGATCGCCGAGGCCGGAGACGCCGCCGTGCTGCCGTTCGCCGACGAGGTCATCCGCATCCCGCTCGCTGCGCCGCTCTTCGAGCCGCTGCTGGCGGTCGTGCCGCTGCAGATCTTCGCGATGGAGCTGTCCGCGGCCAAGGGGCTCGACGTCGACCAGCCGCGCAACCTGGCCAAGTCCGTCACCGTCGAGTAACACCGTGATCGCCGGCATCGGGGTCGACGTGGTCGATCTGGCTCGCTTCGAGCGGTCGATCGCCCGCACCCCGAAGCTGCGCGAGCGGCTGTTCACGGAGGCGGAGCGCCCGCTGCCGGTGCACTCGCTGGCGGCGCGGTTCGCCGCGAAGGAGGCGCTCATCAAGGCGCTCGGCGGCTCCGAGGGCGTGCGCTGGCACGACATGGAGATCGTCCCCGACGAGGAGAGGAACCCCGGTTTCGTGCTGCACAACGTGGTCGAGGCACAGGTGCGGGAACGCGGCATCGTGCGCATCCACGTGTCGATGTCGCACGACGCGGGGGTGGCGACGGCGTTCGTGGTGACGGAGAACGCGTCGTGACCGCAGCGTTCCGGGAGCGGGTCGTCGATCTGGATGCGGTGAGCGCGAACGTGGCTCGCCTGCGTGAGCTGGTGGGCACGCCACACGCCATGGTGGTCGTCAAGGCGGATGCGTACGGGCACGGAGCGGTGGAGTGCGCGCGTGCTGCGCTCGCCGGCGGCGCCGACTGGCTCGGTGTCGCGGAGATCCCCGAGGCGCTCGCGCTGCGCGAGGCCGGGATCACCGCACCGATCCTCGCCTGGCTGCACGACCCGGACGAGGACTTCGCAGCGGCTGTTCAGGCCGATGTCGACCTCGGCCTGTCGTCGCTCGCCCAGCTGGAGGCCGCGGCGCTCGCCGGCGGCAGCGGGCGGCCGGTCTTCGTGCAGCTGAAGGTGGAGACGGGGCTGAGCCGTAACGGCATCCCGGAATCCGAGTGGGATGCGGTGTTCGCGCGCGCCCGGGAGCTCGAGGAGCGCGGCCGCGTCGTCGTACGCGGCATCTTCTCGCACCTGTCGAACGCCTCGGTCGAAGACGATCGTGCGGCCGTGGCCGTCTACGAGCGGGCCCTCGAGCGCGCCGCGGCAGCCGGGCTCGCGCCCGAGCTCCGGCACATCGCGGCCAGTGCCGCGGCACTCACCCTGCCCGAGGCGCGGTTCGATCTGGTCCGCATCGGGATCGCGGCCTACGGGCTGTCGCCGTTCGGCCGGGAGTCCGCGGCGGAACTGGGACTGCGACCGGCGATGACCCTGCGCGGCCGGATTGCGGCCGTGCGCCGCGTTCCGGCGGGCAAGGGCGTCTCGTACGACTACACCTACCGCACCGAGCGGGAGACGACCCTGGTGCTCGTCCCGCTCGGCTACGCGGAGGGGATCCCGCGGCACGCCTCCAACCGCGGGCCGGTGTCCATCGGCGGCCGGACCTTCCGCATCAGCGGCCGGGTCGCCATGGACCAGTTCGTGGTCGATGTCGGCGATCTGGACGTTCAGGTCGGCGACGAGGTCGTGCTGTTCGGCGATCCGGGGACCGGTGCGCCGGGCGCGGACGACTGGGCCGAGGCCGCGGACACCATCAACTACGAGATCGTCACGCGATTGGGCGGCCGGTTGAAGCGGAGCTATATCGGGGGAGTGCGATGACGGTCGCGCTGTCGCTGCCGTCGACTCGCCGGGTCGCCACCGCCGACGACATGCATGCTCTCGGCCGGGAGCTCGCCGGTGCTCTGCGGGCCGGCGACCTGGTGATCCTGTCGGGACCGCTCGGCGCGGGGAAGACGACGCTGACACGAGGCATCGGGGAGGGGCTCGGCGTGCGCGGGCCGGTCACGAGCCCGACGTTCGTGCTCGCCCGGACGCATCCCCGTCTCTCCGGCGGCGCGCCGCTGGTGCACGTGGACGCGTACCGGCTGTCCAGTGCGCTCGAACTCGACGACCTCGACATCGACTTCGCCCGCTCCGTCGTCGTCGTGGAGTGGGGCACCGGGATGCTCGACGGCGTCGCGGACTCGTGGCTGGAGGTCGCGATCGAGCGGCCGACGGGCGCGGAGGAGCGCGCCGCCGGGGAGGACCGTGACGGGGTCTCTGCGACGGACGAGGTCGAAGAGACCGACGAACCGCGGACGGTCACCCTTACCGGTTTCGGCCCGCGCTGGGCCGCAGGCACGGGTTCGCCGGCCGGCGATCGCGAATAGGCTGGACGCATGCTTCTGGCCATCGACACGTCCGCCGGCACCAGCGTGGCCGTCGTGGATCGCGACGGCGGCGTCCTCTCCGAGGTGATCGAGACGGACACCATGCGGCACGCCGAGGTGATCGGGACGCTCATCGACGAAGCCCTGACCGTGGCCGGCATCGAGGTGCGTGCGCTCTCCGGCGTCGTCGCGGGGATGGGTCCGGGGCCCTTCACCGGCCTGCGGGTCGGGATCGCCGCGGCGAAGGCATTTGCGATCGGTGCGGGCAAGCCGCTCGTCCCCGTCGTGAGCCACGACGCGGTCGCGTACGACCGCTACCTGGCCGGTCACGAGGGACCACTGCTGGTCGTCACGGACGCACGGCGCCGCGAGCGGTACTGGACGGCGTACTCCGGGGTCGACGGATTCGGCCTGCCGGTCCGCCTCGACGGTCCCGGGCTCGCGAAGCCCGACGACCTGCCGCATCCCGATCTCTCCCGGTTCGACGCGGAGGTCGTCCCGGCCGGACGTCTGGGGATGCTGGCCGAACTCCGATACGCGAACAAGCTGCCGATGGACCCGGACGATGCCCTCTACCTGCGCTCGCCCGACGTGACGCTCTCCGCCGGCCCGAAGCGGGTGACGGCGTGACCGAGGACGTGCACCGCGCCTACCAGCTGCGGCGGGCGGCCCTCGACGACGTCCCCGCGATCATGGGGCTGGAACGCTCCATCTTCGTGAACGACGCGTGGTCCGAGGCTTCGATGACGTCGGAGGTGACCGGCGAGCACGGCTACTACCTCGTCGCGTTCCAGCCGGAGACGCCCGAGCGGATCGACGGTTACGCGGGCCTCCTGGCCCCACGGGGTGGAGCCGAGGGCGACATCCAGACCATCGCGGTGGCGCCGCATGCGCGCCGCCGCGGCCTCGGGCGGGTGCTCATGCAAGCGCTCATCGGCGAGGCCCGCAAGCGCGGCGCGACGGAGGTCTTCCTCGAAGTCCGCGCCGACAACCCGGGCGCCCAGACCCTCTACCGTGAGCTCGGCTTCTCGGAGATCGGCGTGCGGCCTAAGTACTACCAGCCGGACGGCGTGGATGCGGTCGTCATGCGCCTCGCCGTCCCGAGACCGGAGACCACGATCGCATGACCGACCACGACTCCTCGAACGGGCCCCTGGTCCTCGGGATCGAGACCTCCTGCGACGAGACCGGCATCGGGATCGTGCGCGGGACGACGCTGCTCTCCAACACGATCGCGTCGTCGATGGAGGAGCACGCCCGCTACGGCGGAGTGGTGCCGGAGGTCGCCGCGCGGGCGCACCTGGAGGCGCTCGAGCCGACGCTGCGGACCGCCGTGGCCGATGCGGGCATCGAGCTCTCGGACGTGGACGCCATCGCGGTGACCAGCGGACCGGGGCTGTCGGGCGCACTCATGGTCGGAGTGGGCGCGGCGAAG
Source organism: Leifsonia sp. fls2-241-R2A-40a (assembly GCF_030209575.1). NCBI lineage: Bacteria > Bacillati > Actinomycetota > Actinomycetes > Micrococcales > Microbacteriaceae > Leifsonia > Leifsonia sp. fls2-241-R2A-40a. The sequence continues at coordinate 2,305,016 of NZ_JARVRS010000001.1, forward strand.
GCGCTCGCTGTGGCGCTGGGCAAGCCGCTCTACGCGGTGAACCACCTGGTCGGCCACGTCGGAGCGGACCTGCTCGACGCGCAGGGCGGCCCCGGCCATCCCGTTGAACTCCCCACGGTCGCGCTGCTGGTGTCGGGCGGTCATACGTCCCTGCTGCTCGTCCGCGACCTCGTGTCGGACGTCGAGCTCCTCGGCGAGACGATCGACGACGCCGCGGGGGAGGCGTTCGACAAGGTGGCCCGCGTGCTGGGGCTCCCGTATCCGGGAGGACCGCAGATCGACCGGGTCGCAGTGGACGGCGACCCGAAAGCCATCCGTTTCCCGCGAGGTCTCACCCGGCCGAAGGACATCGAACAGCACCGGTACGACTTCTCGTTCTCCGGGCTCAAGACGGCCGTCGCCCGCTGGGTCGAACAGCGCCAGGACGCCGGAGAAGAGGTGCCGGTGGCCGACGTCGCGGCGTCGTTCCGCGAAGCCGTCGCCGACGTGCTCATCACGAAGGCGCTCGCCGCGTGCCGTGATCACGACGTGCCGCGGCTGCTCCTCGGCGGAGGCGTCGTCGCGAATGCGCGCGTACGCCAGCTGGCCGTGGCCCGCGCCGCAGAGGCGGGCGTCGAGTTGCGCATCCCCGCCCTCTCGCTCTGCACGGACAACGGGGCGATGATCGCAGCTCTGGGTGCGCAGCTGATCATGGCCGGACACGCGCCGAGCGACCTCACATTCTCGGCCGACTCCACCCTTCCCGTCACCGAGATTCAGGTCACCGGCTGACATGGTGCGTTGACACTCGCGCGCACGCGCTGTCACCATGGGAATCAATACAGCGATCTTTCAGGAAGCGCCTTCCGGGGAGGCGCCGACGATCAGCTTCCAGTACTGAAGGAGATGGGTCCCATGACCGATCCGAACGCCCCCACCGACCCGGTGGAGCCCAACCCGCAGGACGGCTCGGTTCCTCCTCCGCCGCCGGCACCGCCCACGGAGCATAACGGCGCCGTTCCCCCGCCCGCTCCGGGTTACGGCCAGCAGCCGCCGGCGCCGGGCTACGGTCAGCAGCCGCCCGCGCCGGGCTATGGCCAGCAGCCGCCGGCGCCCGGATACGGTCAGCAGCCACCGGCCCCGGGATACGGTCAGCAGCCGTACAGTCAGCAGCCGTACGGCGGCCAGCCCGCCTACGGTCAGCCGGCACCGGGATACGCGCAGCCGTACGGCCAGCCGGCCGCCAAGTCGCCCATCCTGAGCATCCTCTCGCTCGTCGGCGGCATCGTCGGCATCGTGATCAACCTCGCCTGGGGCATCGGCTTCCTGTTCGGCGTCGCGGCGATCGTGCTCGGCTTCATCGGCCGCAACAAGGAGCCGCACGCCCGCGGGTTCTGGCTGACCGGCATCATCCTGGGATTCGTCAGCATCGCGATCGCGATCATCTACTGGATCATCCTCGCGGTGATCTTCGCGAGCCTCGCGAACTACTCGAACACGTACTGAGCGTTCTCCGCGACTCGTCGGCGGCGTCAGAGCCGCTCGGCGAGGAGCGCCGTGTGCCGCCCGGCCACCCTGGTGAGGATCAGGGTCGCCGGGCGGTCTCCGTTCAGCCCGAGGCGACGGCGGAGCGCCGCAGGGTCGACGTCCACGCCGCGCTTCTTGATCTCCAAGGTCCCGATCCCGCGCTGGCGCAGCGCGCGCTTGAGGTCCTTCTCGCCGTACGGGAGCGTCTCCAGGATGCGGAAGCCGGACGCGAACGGAGTCTCCGCCGGCGAATCGGCGGTGATGTAGGCGATCTGGTCCGACAGCATCCGGCCGTCGATGCGGCGTGCGAGGTCGCCGATGAGCCGGGCGCGGATGACCGCGCCGTCCGGCTCGAAGAGGTACTCGCCGAGCGGGCCGGTCTCCTCGTCGGGGCTGTCCGCGTCCGCGGTCAGCTCGTCTGCGCGATCGCCGCGCAGCACCAGGGCCGCCCGGTGGATCCCCGGGCGCGCGAGCGCGCCGAACCACAGTCCCAGCTCCACGACCTGACCGTCGGCCGAGATCCACTGCGCCTCCGCCGTGGACGGGATCAGGTCGCGATCGAATCCGGGACCGAGCTTGAGGCCGACCGACCGGCCGGTCGCCAGCTCGTACGCGAAGCCGAGGGACGGCGTGTAGTCGTCGGGGTCGGTCAGCCGCTCGGTCTGCGTGTGCCCCGCCGTCCGCCGGGCCGGGTCGAGGAAGACGCCGTTGATCTCGCGCAGGTCCACATCCTCCGCGCGGCCGTGCTCGACGACAGCGGTTGGGAACGGCGCCAGGTTGAATGAGGCGATGGCGGCGGTGACCTCGTCGGCCTCGACGGCCGTGACCTCCAGCTCGAGCGCGGCGAGGGCGAGGGCGTCGCCACCGATCCCGCAGCCGAGGTCGGCGACCCGCCGGATGCCCGCAGCGCGGAAACGGCCGGCGTGCCGGGCCGCGACGGGGAGCCGCGTCGCCTGCTCCAGTCCAGCCTCGGTGAACAGCATGCTGGAGGCGAAGTCGCCGAACTTCGCCACGGCCTTCCGCCGCAGTTTGGACTGCGTGAGCACGGCCGCGACGAGGGCGGGGGAGTGGCCCTGCTTGCGGAGGTCGCTGACGATCCGCAGCACGTCGCGCTCGCTCTCGTAGGGCGGTAACGAGTCGAGCAGACGGAGTCCCTCGGGGCTCAGCAGGGCAACCAGCTCGGACCGTTCCATGGGCTCAACGCTACCCTGGCACTCACGTTGCGTGACTGCTAACGCACCCCCTAGACTCGGGTTAGCACTCTCACTGCGAGGTTGCTAATCCAGTCTTAGTAGAGACACTGTTCTTCACAGGAAAGGGGTCAACGTGTCGGTCTCCATCAAGCCGCTCGAGGATCGCATCGTCATCAAGCAGGTCGAGGCTGAGCAGACCACTGCTTCCGGTCTGGTCATCCCTGACACCGCCAAGGAGAAGCCGCAGGAGGGCGAGGTCGTCGCCGTGGGTCCGGGTCGCATCGACGACAACGGCAACCGCGTGCCCCTCGACGTCGCCGTCGGCGACAAGGTCATCTACTCCAAGTACGGCGGCACCGAGGTCAAGTACGGCGGCGAGGACTACCTCGTGCTGTCGGCTCGCGACGTTCTGGCGGTCGTCGTCCGCTGACGCGAACCGCTCGTCTCGACGGCCCGGATGCTCTGAGCATCCGGGCCGTCGTCGTTTTCGGCCGCCTCCGCTCGCGATTTGCGCCAAATCGCGCTAATGACCGTTGCATTGCCACGAATTGGCGCAAATCTTGCAAGGGGGTGGGCGGCAGGACGACGAATTGGCGCAAATCTCGGCGGTAGAGTCGGACGAGTGGCAGCACCTTCCGACGACCTCACCTCGCACCGCACCTCCGGGCTCGTCTACGCGGTCTCCGCCTACGTGCTCTGGGGCGTCCTCCCGATCTACTTCTTGGCGCTCGCCCCGGCCGGGGCATGGGAGATCGTCGCCTGGCGCGTGATCTTCTCGCTGGCGTTCTGCGCCATCGCGCTCTCGGTCACCCGAACCTGGCGCACCTTCGGCGCCCTGCTCCGGGACAAGCGCGTGCTGTTCACGATGGGGCTCGCGGGCGCGCTGATCTACGTCAACTGGCAGACCTACGTGCTGGCGACGGTCAGCGGGCACGTGGTCGAGGCCGCGCTCGGCTACTTCATCAACCCGATCGTCACCGTCTTCCTGGGCGTCGTGGTGCAGCGCGAGCGGCTGCGCGTCGCCCAGTGGGTCGCGGTCGGCGTCAGCATCGTCGCCGTCATCGTGCTCGCCGTGGGCTACGGCTCGGTGCCGTGGATCGCGCTGATCCTCGCCTTCTCGTTCGGGCTCTACGGGCTCATCAAGAAGCGCGTCGGCAACCGGGTGGATGCGCTCTCCGGCCTCACCCTCGAGACGATGTGGCTCACGCCGGTGGCCGTCATCCAGCTCATCGTGGTGGGTGTCACAGCAGGGCTCACCATCGGATCCGACGGCCCCTGGCACACGGTGCTCCTGATCGGTGCCGGTGTCATCACGGCCGTACCCCTGCTGTTCTTCGCCGCCGCGTCGCGCCGCCTGCCGCTGGTCTACATGGGCTTCATCCAGTACTTCGCCCCGTTCATCCAGTTCATCGTCGGCGTCGCCGTGCTGCACGAGGCGATGCCGCCGGAGCGGTGGCTCGGATTCGCGATCGTGTGGCTGGCGCTGCTCATCCTGAGCATCGACATGATCGTCGCCGCGCGGCAGGGCAAGCGGGCCGCGGAGCTCGATCTGGCCCCGGTCGAATGACCCCTGTGATGCTCGGAATACCCGGTCAGGTTCTGCCGTTACCATTGAGCATCCACAGTCGCGCATCTTCTTGATAGGGGTGAAATGGATCAGCCCGATCCGTTCGGTTTCATCGGTTTGACCTACGACGACGTCATGCTGCTCCCAGGGCACACGGACGTCATCCCGAGCGAGGCCGACACCTCGACACGCCTGACCAAGCGCATCTCGATGGCGACCCCGTTGCTGTCGAGCGCGATGGACACCGTCACGGAGTCGCGCATGGCCGTCGCCATGGCGCGCCAGGGCGGCATCGGCATCATCCACCGCAACCTCTCGATCGAGGACCAGGCGTCGCACGTCGACAAGGTCAAGCGCTCCGAGTCGGGCATGATCACGAATCCCGTGACCACGACTCCGGATGCGTCCGTCGAAGAGGTCGACGCGCTGTGCGGCCAGTTCCGGGTGAGCGGCCTGCCCGTCGTGGAACCCGACGGCACCCTCGTCGGCATCATCACGAACCGCGACATGCGCTTCGTCTCGCCGTTCGAGCGGTCGACCACCAAGGTCCGCGACGTGATGACCCGCCAGCCGCTCATCACGGCTCCGGTCGGAATCGACCCCGACTCCGCGGTCGCCATCTTCGCCGAGCACAAGATCGAGAAGCTTCCCCTGGTGGATGCGGACGGCAAGCTCCGCGGCCTCATCACCGTCAAGGACTTCGACAAGAGCGAGAAGTACCCGGACGCCACCAAGGACGACGAGGGCCGGCTGCGCGTCGGTGCGGCGATCGGCTTCTTCGGTGACGCGTGGGACCGTGCCATGACACTGGTCGACGCGGGTGTGGACCTGATCGTCGTCGACACCGCGAACGGCGACAGCGTCGGCGTGCTCGACATCATCCGTCGTCTCAAGGCTGAGCCGCGTGCATCGCACGTCGACGTCATCGGCGGCAACGTCGCGACCCGCTCCGGCGCGCAGGCGCTGATTGATGCCGGCGCAGACGCGATCAAGGTCGGCGTCGGCCCGGGCTCCATCTGCACCACGCGCGTGGTCGCGGGTGTCGGCGTGCCCCAGGTCACCGCGGTCTACGAGGCCTCCCTCGCCGCGCGCGAGGCGAACGTCCCGCTCATCGCGGACGGCGGCCTGCAGTACTCGGGCGACATCGCCAAAGCACTCGTCGCCGGAGCGGACAGCGTCATGCTCGGCTCGCTCCTGGCCGGGACCTCCGAGTCCCCGGGCGAGCTCGTCTTCGTCAACGGCAAGCAGTTCAAGAACTACCGCGGGATGGGGTCGCTCGGCGCCCTGCAGACGCGCGGCAAGAAGACCTCGTACTCCCGCGACCGCTACTTCCAGGCGGACGTGCCGAGCGACGAGCAGCTGATCGCCGAGGGCATCGAGGGGCAGGTGCCGTTCCGCGGCCCGCTCTCCGCCGTCGCGTACCAGCTCGTCGGCGGCCTGCGCCAGTCGATGTTCTACGTGGGCGCACGCACGATCCCGGAGCTCAAGGCGAACGGCAAGTTCGTCCGCATCACGGCCGCCGGGCTCAAGGAGTCGCACCCGCACGACGTGCAGATGGTCGTCGAGGCGCCCAACTACCGGCGCTGAGCCGAAGCCACGGGCGCGCCACCCGAAAGCACCCGATGATCGCCCGATTCCTCACCGCAGCGCTGGCCGGACTCATCCTGGCCGGTGCTGCGGTCGGCGTTTCCGCCGGTCCAGCGGAGGCCGCGTCACCCTCGTCCTTCGATCGGATGCTCGGCGACCTGCGCCCGCTGGAGACGTACGCACGGCAGTACGCCGCCGCGAACCCCGGCGAGACAGCGGACGAGTTGGTGCTGGTGTACCTCCGTACGGCGAATCCGCACTACGACGACTCCACCTGGGCGACGGTCGGCGGCGAGCGCGACCCCGACTTCGAGGCGTACGTCGAGAGTCAGGATGCGCGCAACGGGACGTCCGCGGCCGGCCTCAAGCAGCTCCGCGACGTGACCCTGCCGAACGGCGAGGTCACCGACGCGGTCCATATGTTCGCGACGATGAACCTGAGCAGGACGCCGAACTCGGCCGCGGCCGACCTCGGCGGCTTCGCCGGCGACATCACCGACCTGATGTCGGACATCGACTCGGTCACCGGCGGCCCGGCGGCGGTCCAGGCGGCAGCCGCCGCGGACTTCCGGAGCCCGGCGGGCGGCTTCTCGGACGAGGACCTCCGCGCCGACCTCGACGCCGTCAATCTGACCGCGCTCCGCGCCGCCGCCCCGCAGACGCCGTACGCGGACCTGCTCACCGGATACTTCGCGAACCTGACCGAACGGAAGCGCGTCGACGCCTTCCTGACCAACCGTTTCCCGGCGACGCCGCGAACCCCCGCCGACCTCCGCGAAGCCGTGGAGTCGGCGTACACGTCCAACGCGTACATCTCCCTCCTGGAGTACCGCCGCGGGCTCTCCTCGCTCACCGATCAGCGCACGGCGGCGATCACGATGTTCTCGGCCTATCTCGCCGAGGTGGCGCACGTGGTCCCGGTCACGCTCACCTCGCCCGCCGGCTCGGCATCGGTGAGCACGGCGACCCCCGCTGTCTCCGGAACCGGTGAGCCGGGCGCCACTGTGACGCTGGCCGACGTCAGCGGCCGCGTGGTCGGGACGACGGCCGTCGATGCGGGAGGCGTCTGGTCGGTGATCACCGCAGCGCTTCCTGCCGGTCGAGCGGGGCTCACCGCGACTCAGACCGCCGGTGGCGGAGTCCCGACGACCGCGACCGTCGTTTTCCAGGTGGTGATGCCGCGCGCTGTCCCCGCCGCCGAACCCTGGATCGGGGGCGTTGCGGTGTCTGCGGCCGCGCTGATCGTGCTCGCGGGACTCGTGTTCGCGGGCGTCGTGCGGCGGCGCCGGCTCAGGCCCTCCGTGTGAGCGCCTCGATGCGGTCGATCGCCTCGGTCAGCACCTCGGGCGAGCACGCGAAGTTGAGGCGGACGAAACCTGCGCCCTGCGCGCCGAAGTCGGTTCCCGGGTTCACCGCGACCTTCGCCTCCTCGAGGATGCGCGCGGCCGGATCGTCGCCCCAGCCGAGTTCGCGGAAGTCGAGCCAGGCCAGGTAGCTGGCGTGCGGTTCGCGGTAGCGGACCCGCGGGAGGCGGTCGGTGAGCAGGATCGCCAGCAGTTCGCGGTTCGACTCGATCGCGGTGAGCGCGCCGTCGAGCCACTCCTGGCCCGAGCGGTAGGCGGACTCGGTCGCGATGCGGCCGAACAGGCTGGTGCGCACCTCCACCTCGATGGGCAGCGAGTGGATGCGTTCGGCCAGCTCGGGAGCGGCGGTGACGAAGAGCGCGCACTTCAGCCCGGCGAGGTTCCACGCCTTGCTCGCGGCGTGCGCGGCGATCCCGACCCGGCGCGCGTCGTCGGAGACCGACAGGAAGGGCGTGAAGGTCGCGTCGGAGTGGGTGAGCGGAGCGTGGACCTCGTCACTGACCACCCGGACGCCGTGATGTGCCGCCAGCGCGGCCACCGCCTCCAGCTCTTCCCGCGGATGCACGAGCCCCAGCGGATTGTGCGGGTTGCAGAGCAGGAATGCTTTCGCGCCGCCGGCGAAGGCCCGTTCGAGCCCCGCCAGATCGATGGCCCAGCCCCGGCCGTCGGTGCCGCCCTCGAGAAGCGGGACCTCCTCGACGACCCCGCCGGCCTCCGGGATGAAGTCGAAGAAGGGCGGATAGACGGGCGTGGTGACGACGACCCGGTCGCCGGGCTCGATCAGCATCCGCAGCGACTCCACGATGACGACACCGACATCGGTCGTGGTGCGGGTCTTCGCAGGGTCCACCTCCCATCCCCAGCGCTGCCCGGCGTACGCGGCGAAGGCGCGCTGCGTCCGGTCGTCCGGGCCGATGTACCCGGTGTCGCTGCGGTCGACGGCGGCATGGAGCGCTTCGGCGATCGGCGGCGCGAGCGGGTAGTCCATCTCGGCGACGAAGAGGGGGAGCACGTCGTCGGGATAGGCGCGCCACTTCTCGCTCGTGCGCTGGCGGAGGCGGCTGAGGGGTTCGGCTTCGACGGTCACCCCACCACCTTCCCACGCGCCGGGGACACTGGCCCAGAGTCTCGTGCGGCCTAGACTGAAGCGCGTGAGTATGGAGATCGAGATCGGTCGCGCCAAGCGCGCCCGCCGTGTGTACGCCTTCGACGACGTCGCCGTGGTTCCGAGCCGGCGCACCCGCGACCCGGAGGACGTCTCGGTCTCGTGGACGATCGACGCGTACCAGTTCGCCATCCCATTCATCGCGGCGCCCATGGACTCCGTGGTCTCGCCGACCACGGCGATCATGATGGGGCAGCTCGGCGGCCTCGGTGTGCTCGACCTCGAGGGTCTCTGGACCCGCTACGAGGACCCGGAGCCGCTGCTCGCCGAGATCCGTGAGCTGCCGGCCGAGCGCGCGACCAGCCGCATGCAGGAGATCTACTCCGAGCCGATCAAGCCGGAGCTCGTCACCCGGCGTCTAGCCGAGATCCGCGAGGGCGGCGTGACGGTCGCCGGCGCGCTGTCGCCGCAGCGTACCCAGGAGCTGTACGAGACGGTCGTCGAGGCCGGCGTCGACCTGTTCGTCATCCGCGGGACCACCGTGTCTGCCGAGCACGTCTCGAAGAACGTCGAGCCGCTCAACCTCAAGAAGTTCATCTACGAGCTGGATGTGCCGGTCATCGTTGGCGGCGCGGCCACCTACACGGCGGCCCTGCACCTGATGCGGACGGGCGCGGCCGGCGTGCTGGTCGGCTTCGGCGGGGGCGCCGCATCCACGACGCGTTCGACCCTCGGCATCCACGCGCCCATGGCGACCGCCGTAGCCGACGTCGCCGGCGCTCGCCGCGACTACATGGACGAGTCGGGTGGACGCTACGTGCACGTCATCGCCGACGGCGGCCTCGGCAGCTCGGGCGACATCGTCAAGGCGATCGCGTGCGGCGCCGACGCCGTCATGCTCGGCACGACTCTCGCCCGAGCGACCGACGCTCCGGGCGCAGGCTGGCACTGGGGCGCCGAGGCGCACCACTCGCAGCTGCCGCGCGGAAACCGTGTCGCCGTCGGACAGGTGGCGCCGCTGGAGGAGATCCTCTACGGCCCGGCACCGGTGGCCGAGGGCTCTGCGAATCTCGTGGGAGCCTTGCGCCGCAGCATGGCCACGACGGGATACTCGGACTTGAAGGAGTTCCAGCGCGTCGAAGTGGTTGTCGCGCCGTACCGTACGCAGTAGAAGCGCCGGCCGAAGGCGGCCGGGGAGGGAGAGAACCATGGTGAAGTCCCAATCCGCCCCGGGTGGCGATCGCCACGCCACGCCGGCGTCGAATCCGGCCGTGACGTACCCGTCACGGCTCGGTCCGGCCGAGCGCGCCGCCGCGATCGCCGCGCTGAAGGACACCGAGCTCGACATCCTGGTGGTCGGCGGCGGCATCGTCGGCGCAGGCTCTGCGGTCGATGCGGCGACGCGTGGTCTCTCCACCGGCCTGGTGGAGGCGCGCGACTTCGCCTCCGGCACCTCGAGCCGGTCGTCCAAGCTGGTGCACGGCGGCATCCGCTATCTGGAGCAGCTCGACTTCCGCCTGGTCCGCGAGGCGCTCATCGAGCGCGGTCTGCTGCTGCAGCGCATCGCCCCGCACCTGGTCAAGCCGGTGCGCTTCCTGTACCCGCTGCACAAGCGGATCTACGAGCGGTTCTACATCGGCGCCGGCATGCTGCTCTACGACATCTTCTCGTACAGCGGCGGCCGCCCGCCCGGTGTCCCGCACCACCGCCACCTGAGCAAGCGGCAGGTGCTGAGCGCCATCCCGTCGATGAACAAGGACGCCCTGGTCGGCGGCATCACCTACTACGACGCCCAGGTGGATGACGCCCGCTACGTCGCGAACCTGGTGCGCACCGCGGCCCACTACGGCGCGCACATCGCGTCGCGGGTGCGCGTCGAAGGGTTCATCAAGGTCGGGGAGCGTGTGGTCGGCGTGCGTGCGCACGACCTGGAGACCGACGAGCGCTTCGACATCCGCGCCAAGCAGGTCGTCAACGCGACCGGCGTGTGGACGGACGACACCCAGTCGATGGTGGGGGAGCGCGGGCAGTTCAAGGTGCGCGCCTCCAAGGGCATCCACCTGGTGGTGCCGCGCGACCGGTTCCAGTCCAAGATGGGCCTGATCCTCCGCACCGAGAAGAGCGTGCTGTTTGTGATCCCGTGGGGCCGGCACTGGCTGATCGGCACGACGGACACCGATTGGCACCTCGACAAGGCGCATCCCGCCGCGACCGCCGCCGACATCGATTACCTGCTGGCGCACGTCAACGAGGTGCTGAACGTTCCGCTCACGCGCGAGGACGTCGAGGGCGTGTACGCCGGACTCCGGCCGCTGCTCGCCGGCGAGTCCGAGCAGACCTCCAAGCTGTCGCGCGAGCACCTGGTGGCCCACTCGGTGCCGGGCCTCGTCGTCATCGCCGGCGGCAAGTGGACGACGTACCGCGTGATGGCGAAGGATGCGGTGGATGCGGCGGTCAGCGCCCTCGATGGCAAGATCGCGGCGTCCACGACGATGGACATCGCCCTGGTCGGCGCCGAGGGCTACCAGGCCGCCTGGAACCGCCGGCACCGCATTGCTGCGGAATCCGGGCTGCACGTCGCGCGCGTCGAGCACCTGCTCAACCGGTACGGGACGTTCGCCGAGGACATCCTCGCGCTCATCCGGGAGGACCCGTCGCTCGCCGACCCGCTGCCCGGAGCCGACGACTATGTCGGCGCAGAAGTGGTCTACGCGGCGACGCACGAGGGCGCACTGCACCTGGAGGACGTGCTCGCTCGCCGTACGCGCATCTCGATCGAGGCCTGGGACCGTGGCGTCTCCGCGGCGCCCGTGGCCGCATCCTTGCTGGCCGGTGTGCTCGGCTGGGACAACGAGCGGGAGGAGCGCGAGGTCCGAACGTACCTCAAGCGGGTCGAGGCCGAGCGCGCCAGCCAGCTGCAGCCCGACGACGAGTCGGCCGATCGCATCCGTCTCGAGGCGCCCGACATCGTCGAGGCGGACGCGGCGGCGGCGAAAGCCGAGTCGCGGGCCGGAACCCCGACCAGCGCCGACCAGGCGCCCAAGGAGGTGCAGGGAGCCGGAGCGGAGGACGCGCCCCGGACGGACGGCTGAGCCTCCCGCAAGCCTGGGAAGCAGCGCAGAGGGCCCTCCCGCGGAGTGATCTCCGGGAGGGCCTTCGTGCGCCTCCGGTAGGCTGGAAGCTCACTCCCCTGATGCCGGCGAACCCGGCGGTTGGAGACGGATGATGGTAGACGTTCGACGGGTCAAACTGCCCGGGGTCGGGGTGCTGCACACCTTCGTGACCGACGATGGCGGCAAAGTCGGCGTCATCGCACATCGGTCAGGGCACAGCGACCTGATCACGTTCTCCGACCACGAGGACGGCGCCGACGTCACCAAGGTGTCGCTCCGGCTCAACGAGGACGAGGCGCACACGCTCGCCGAGCTCCTGGGCGGGACCCAGATCACCGAGGCGCTCACGGCGCTCGACCAGATCCCGGGACTGAGCATCGACTGGTTCACCGTCGACTACGACGACTACATCGCCGGTCAGCAGCTGGGTGCGCCCGGCGATCGCGGCTTCGTCGGGCTGACGGTCGTGGCCGTAGTGCGCGGCGACTCTGCCAACCCGGCTCCGGCTCCCGACTTCAAGGTCTTCCCCGGCGACACGCTCGTCGTCGCGGGAACGCCCGAGAAGGTCGCCAAGGCGTTCTCGTTCTTCCGCACGGGCGAGATCGCCCACCGGATGACCGCCGACGCCCCGCCCGGAGGCTGATCCGCGATGCATCTCGGCGAAGACCTCATCGTTCTCGGCCTCCTGCTGCTCGTCGCGTACGTGCTCGGGCGTCTCGGCAGGTTGGTGAGTCTCCCCGCGATCCCCATCTACATGATCGTCGGACTGCTGGCGAGCCCGCACACCGGCTGGTTCCCGCTCAACTTCGACAGCCGCTACATCGAGCTCATCGCGATCTTCGGGCTCATCCTCCTGCTGTTCAACCTCGGGCTCGAGTTCGACCAGGACGAGTTCTTCGGCAACTTCGGGAAGTTGATCATCTCCGGCGGCTCGTACATCGCCATCAACATGGGCGTCGGACTGATCTTCGGCTTCATGGTCGGCTGGGGGACCAGGGAGGCACTGATCATCGCCGGCATGACGGCGACCTCGTCCTCGGCCATCGTCACGAAGCTCCTGATCGAGCTGAGACGGCTGGCGAACACCGAGACGCCGATGATCCTCGGCGTGACGGTGGTGGAGGACATCTTCATCGCCATCTACCTGGCGATCGTGTCTGTCGTCCTGAGCGGCGAGACCGACTTCTGGCCGGTCGTCGGCAAGCTGGCCGTCGCGTTCGCGTTCCTCGTCATCATGTTCACGATCGCCCGGTGGGGCGGCCGCTTCGTCTCGCGCCTGTTCCGGACGAAGGACGACGAGCTCTTCACCATCCTGTTCTTCGGCTTCGCGGTGCTCTTCGCCGGGATCGGCGAGATCCTCGGAGTGACCGACGCGATCGGCGCGTTCCTCATCGGACTCGTGCTGGGGGCGACGAAGTACCGCAAGAAGATCGAGCAGATCGCCACCCCGCTGCGGGATGTGTTCGCGGCGTTCTTCTTCCTCAACTTCGGGCTCGCCCTCGACCCGGCGAAGTTCCCCTCGGTCCTCGTCCCTGTGCTCGTCGCGGTGCTGATCACCATCGTTCTCAACATCGGCGCCGGGCAGTTCGTCGCCTGGATCAACGGGCTCGGTGTCCAGGCGGGCATCAACACGACGGTGATCCTGCAGAACCGCGGCGAGTTCGCGCTGATCCTCGCGACGCTGTCGCTGGCGGCCGGGCTGGATGAGCGCATCCAGCCGTTCGCGGGCCTCTACGTGCTGATCATGGCGGTGATCGGGCCGATCCTCGCAGCGAACTCCGAGAAGATCGGTGCGATGATCCTACGGTCCGGCCCGAAACGCCGCCGAGCACGGAAGAAGGTCGCGCGCGACCCCATGCTCGACGAGGAGATCGCGCTCGTCGAGGCGGCCACCGCCGACCCCGACTCCGACGCGCAGCGCGACGCGGTCGCGGACGAGAGGCAGCAGGTCGTCGACCGGATGGTCGAGCAGGCCATGCTGCAGCAGGACACACGCGGCGAACGGGAACGGGACTGACCATCGAAACGACCACGAGGCCCTCGTCGACGACCGGCGAGACCACCCTCTTCCGGATGATGCTGCGCCCGCGCTGGATCGGCGCGCTGCTCTTCGCCCTCCTGCTTGCGGCCGGCTTCGCGTGGCTCGGGCAGTGGCAGCTCGAGCGTGCGGTCGAATCGGGCAAGGCCGTCGAGGCGCCCAGCGAGACCGTGCTGCCGCTCGCCCAGGTGGCGAAGCCCGCATCGCCGCTGCGCGACGTCGCGGTCGGACAGCTGGTCGACTTCGACGGGAGCTTCGTCCCGACCGACTACCAGCTGCTGCACGGTCGCCTGAACTACGGCACGAGCGGTTGGTGGGTCGTCGGCCACGCCACGGTCCAGCGCGACGGGCAGCCGGTCGCGCTCGCCGTCGCGCGCGGCTGGGCTCCCGATAAGGCGAGCGCCGAAGCCGCCGTGGCACGGCTGTTGCAGGAGCCGGCGGAGCAGCAGCGGATCGTCGGACGCATCCTGCCGGACGAGCAGCCGGAGGTTCCCCAGGACAAGAAGGATCCGACGGCCATGCGCACCCTCGGCGTCGGCGCGCTCGTCAACCTGTGGACCGGCGTCGACAGCGAGCCGGTCTACGCGGCGTACGTCGTCCAGCGCGGCGCGCCCCAGGGCCTCCAGCAGATCGACTCCCCGCCGCCGATCGCTCAGACCGAGCTGAACTGGCTCAACGTCTTCTACGCCGCCGAGTGGATCATCTTCGCCGGCTTCGCCGTCTTCCTCTGGTACCGCCTCGTGAAGGACGCGAAGGAGAAGGAGGACGAGCTGCGAGAGCTCGAAGCGCTAGAGGCTGCGGCCGGGAGGAACGTGCAGGGCGAGCCTTTAGAATAGGCGCATGCCCCTCGCTCCCAAGCTCGAAGACTTCCCGAAGATCCGCGGGGCGCTCCGGTTCTACCAGGTGTTCGCGTACGTCACGGGCATCATGCTGCTGCTCCTGTGCGCCGAGATGATCGTCAAGTACGGGCTCGGCTACGAGCTCTTCGCGTTCAGCAACTACGGCGCCCTGACGTTCGTGCCGGTGCAGACCGCGGTCGCACCCACCGGAGTCGACCTGAGCACGGGCATCCTCATCGCGCACGGCTGGCTCTACGTCGTGTACCTCATCTCCGACTTCCGCCTGTGGAGTCTGATGCGCTGGCCCTTCACGAAGTTCGTGATGATCGCCCTCGGCGGCGTCGTGCCGTTCCTCTCGTTCTTCGTGGAGGCGCGCATCACCAAGCAGGTGAAGACCTACCTGGCCGGCCGGGAGGCCGAAGCCGTGATCCCTGTGGAGGCGACAAATTAGCGATTCCCTCAACCCCGAACCGCCGGCGTCCGACGCGGAGTCCGGCACCGGCACGCTCGCCGGAGCCGAGGCGGCCAATCCGTCCGGTCCCGTGCTCGTTGTCGACTTCGGTGCGCAGTACGCGCAGCTGATCGCACGTCGCGTGCGCGAGGCCAACGTGTACTCCGAGATCGTGCCGCACACGGTCACCGCCGCCGAGATCGCCGAGAAGCGTCCCTCCGGCATCGTGCTGTCCGGCGGACCGTCGTCGGTGTATGAGGAGGGTGCGCCGCACCTCGACGAGGAGATCTTCGACCTCGGCGTCCCGGTGCTCGGCATCTGCTACGGCTTCCAGTACATGGCGACCGCGCTCGGTGGCGAGGTCGCGAGGACCGGTCAGCGCGAGTACGGCTCGACGGCCGTTCGCATCTCCGACGCAGGCGTCCTCCTCGAGGGCCAGCCGGAGGAGCAGACCGCGTGGATGAGCCACGGCGACGCCGTCTCGCGCGCGCCTGAGGGCTTCGAGGTGCTCGCCTCGACGGAGGGCACCCAGGTCGCCGCCTTCGCGAATGACGAGCGCAAGCTGTACGGGGTGCAATGGCATCCTGAGGTCAAGCACTCGGTGTACGGCCAGGCCGTGCTCGAGAACTTCCTGCACCGCGCCGCGGGCATCCCGGCCGACTGGAACAGCGGCAACGTCATCGCCGACCAGGTGGCCGCGATCCGCGAACAGGTCGGATCCGGCCGGGTCATCTGCGGCCTGTCGGGCGGCGTGGACTCGGCCGTCGCGGCGGCCCTCGTGCACAAGGCGGTCGGCGACCAGCTCGTGTGCGTGTTCGTCGACCACGGTCTGCTCCGCAAGGACGAGGCGCGTCAGGTCGAGGAGGACTACGTCAAGGCGACCGGCGTGCGCCTGGTGACGGTGAACGCGCAGGAGCAGTTCCTGAACGCGCTCGCCGGCGTGAGCGACCCGGAGACCAAGCGCAAGATCATCGGGCGCGAGTTCATCCGCGTCTTCGAGCAGGCGCAGGCCGACCTGATCGCCGAGGCGGCGAACGAGGGCGACCCGATCCGCTTCCTGGTGCAGGGCACCCTGTACCCGGACGTGGTGGAGTCGGGCGGAGGCTCGGGAACCGCGAACATCAAGAGCCACCACAACGTCGGCGGCCTGCCGGAGGACCTGCAGTTCGAGCTGGTCGAGCCGCTGCGCACCCTGTTCAAGGACGAGGTGCGCGCGATCGGCCGCGAGCTGGGGCTCCCGGAGGAGATCGTCTCCCGTCAGCCGTTCCCCGGGCCGGGGCTCGGCATCCGCATCGTCGGCGAGGTCACGCAGGAGCGGCTCGACCTGTTGCGGGATGCCGACGCGATCGTGCGCGCCGAGCTGACCGCCGCGGGACTGGACGCCGAGATCTGGCAGTGCCCGGTGGTGCTGCTCGCGGACGTCCGTTCGGTCGGCGTTCAGGGCGACGGGCGTACGTACGGTCACCCGATCGTGCTGCGGCCGGTGTCCAGCGAGGACGCGATGACCGCGGACTGGACGCGCCTGCCGTACGACCTCCTGGCCCGGATCTCGAACCGGATCACCAACGAAGTGGATGGAGTGAACCGCGTCGTGCTCGACGTCACGTCGAAGCCGCCGGGAACCATCGAGTGGGAGTGATCCCGCTCCCGTGACCGAGAAGGCCCGGACCGCCCTGTGAGCGACCCGGGCCTTTCCGGTGCACGGGCCGAAAAGTGCCGTGCGGTATTGTCGTAGACGGGACCGTCTGCTCCTGCGGCGCTCCGCTAGCATCTACTCGTTAACATCCAGCAAGGAAGTTGTGCATGGCCCTGAAGGACTGGCTCTGGACGACCAGAGTCCAGGACGAGACCCGAGCGCGCGGCGAATCGATCGTCGCGCGATTCGGCGGCCAGTATTTCGCTGACAGTCTCGCCTGGATCGTGGCCATCGTCGTGGCCGTCGTTCTGCGTTACGATTTCGCGCTCCACCGCATCCACTGGGTGCCCGTGCTCGTGTTCGCGATCGCGGTTCTGCTGCTGCAGCTGGTGCTGGGGTGGCTGTACTGGGTCTACCGCGGGCGCTACACCTACGGGAGCTTCGAGGAGGCGACCGCGGTCGCCCTGACGGTGCTCACCGTCGCCCTGCTGATGACGATTCCGCTCGCGCTGGTCGGCCCGGCGTTCGGACTGCCCCGCAGTCTGGCACTGATCGCGGGACCGATCGCGTTCGGGCTCATGGGCGTCGCCCGCTATCTGAAGCGGCAGTACGTCATCCGCCGTCTCAAGGTGAACCCCAACGCCGAGCGCGCACTGCTCGTCGGCGCCGGGTTCATGGGCAGCATCATGGTCCGCCGCATGCTCACCGACCCGGACTCGCAGTACCTGCCCGTCGGCATGCTCGACGACGACCGGAGTAAGCGCAACCTCCGGCTGCTCGGCGTTCCGGTGCTCGGCGAGGTCGACGACCTGCAGCGCGTGGCGACCGCCACCAGCGCGACGGTCGTCCTGGTGTGCGTGGCACGCGCCGACGCGCCGTTCCTCGCCCGTATCTCCGACCTGGCGGAGCCCGCAGCGCTGCGGGTCAAGGTCCTGCCGGAGCTCGACGAGGTGCTGGAAGGACGCACGCGACTCAGCGACGTCCGTGATGTGTCCATCGAGGACATCATCGGGCGCCGACCGGTCGACACCGACATCGAGTCGATCGCCGGCTACCTCACCGGCCGTCGCATCCTGGTGACCGGCGCCGGAGGCTCCATCGGCTCGGAGCTGGTGCGGCAGATCTCCAAGTTCGGCCCTAGCGAGCTGATGATGCTCGACCGGGACGAGACGGGTCTGCAGCACGCGCAGCTCAACATCGTCGGCAACGGCCTTCTGGACTCCGACTCGCTCATCCTGGCCGACATCCGCGACGGGGAGCTGCTGAAGGACATCTTCCGCCGCCGTCGTCCCGATGTGGTCTTCCACGCGGCGGCGCTCAAGCACCTGCCGATGCTGGAGCGGTACCCCGACGAGGCCTGGAAGACGAACGTGCTCGGCACGCTCAACGTCATCCGGGCGTCCCTCGACGCCGGGGTCGAGCAGTTCATCAACGTCTCGACGGACAAGGCGGCACGCCCGACGAGTATCCTCGGTCACTCCAAGCGCGTCGCCGAGCGGCTGACGGCATGGGCGGCGGAGTCGTCCGGTCGCGACTACCTGTCGGTGCGATTCGGCAACGTGCTCGGCAGCCGCGGGTCGCTCATCCCGACGTTCAAGCGGCTGATCGACGAGGGCAAGCCCCTGACGGTGACGCACCCGGACGCCACCCGGTACTTCATGACGATCCCGGAGGCGTGCCAGCTGGTCATGCAGGCCGGGGCCATCGGCTCGGCCGGCGAGGTGCTGATCCTCGACATGGGGCAGCCGGTGAGCATCCTCGAAGTGGCGCACCGCATGATCGCGCAGTCCGGACGGCACCTGGACATCGTCTTCACGGGGCTGCGTCCCGGCGAGAAGCTGCACGAGGAGCTGATCGGCGAAGGCGAGGTCGACCGGCGCCCTCACCACGAGCTGATCTCGCACGCCCGCATCCGCCCGATGGACCCGGCTCGTCTCGACCGCGGGGAGTGGCTGCGCCGCTGGGAGCTCGGCCACAGCGACACCGCGATGGTCGGCGTGGTCGACGGCGTTTCGAGGGGTGCCGAGGCGTGAGCCGGATCTACATGTCCTCGCCGGATGTCGGCGAGCTGGAGGAGCAGTCCGTCCTCGGAGCACTGCGGTCGGGCTGGATCGCACCGCTCGGACCCGACGTCGACGCCTTCGAGCGGGAGCTGGCCGACCGGGTAGGAGTGCCGTACGCGGTGGCTCTGAGCTCGGGCACCGCCGCTCTGCACCTGGCGCTGCTCGGTGTCGGAGCGGGACCTGGGTCGGTCGTGATCACCTCGACCATGACGTTCGCGGCGACCGCGAACGCGATCGTCTACACGGGCGCCGAACCGTTCTTCGTCGACTGCGACCCGGTGACGGGCAACCTGTCGCCAGAGCTGCTCGAGCGCGCGCTGCAGGACGCCGCCGTCGAAGGCCTGCGGGTCGCCGCGGTGCTGCCGGTCGATCTGCTCGGTCGCGTGGCCGACTACGAGCGCATCCAGCCCCTGGCGGAGCGCTACGGCGTGCCGGTGGTGTCCGATGCGGCCGAGTCGCTCGGTGCGTCGCGTCACGGCCGCTCGGCCGCGTCCTTCGGCGTCGCGGCCGCCCTCTCGTTCAACGGCAACAAGATCATGACGACGTCCGGCGGCGGGATGCTGCTGACGGCCGACGAGGCTCTGGCTCAGCGGGCGCGCTACCTGGCGACGCAGGCGCGCCAGCCCGTGGCCCACTACGAGCACGTCGACATCGGCTACAACTACCGGATGAGCAACCTGCTCGCTGCCTTGGGTCGCGCCCAGCTGTCGCGCCTGGATGGCATGATCGCCCGGCGTCGTGCCATCCGCGAGCGCTACCGCGACCTGTTCGCGTGCGTTTCCGGCGTCACGATCTTCCAGGGAGCGGACGACGCCGAGGACAACTGCTGGCTGACCTCGATCCTGGTCGACCCGGAGGTCGCCGGCTGGCGTGCCGCCGAGCTGAGCGCCTGGCTCGCCGAGGATGACATCGAGAGCCGCCCGCTGTGGAAGCCGATGCACCTGCAGCCGGTGTTCGCCGACGCCCGCCGACTCGTCGACGGCAGTGCGGAGCGGCTGTTCGAGACCGGCGTGACCCTGCCCAGCGGCTCGGTGCTGACCGAGGAGCAGCTGGAGCGGGTGACCGGCCGCATCCACTCGTTCATCGGATCGCGGACGGGCCTGCCTGTATGAGCCCCGCCCGGCCCTACGACGCCGTCAAGCGCGTGCTCGACGTCGTCACGGCAGTGGTGGTGCTGGCGCTGGGTTCGCCGGTCTACCTCGTCGTCGCGCTCCTCGTCGCGCGGAAGCTGGGCCGGCCGGTGCTCTTCACCCAGCCGCGGCCCGGTCGCGGCGGACGGGTGTTCACCCTGCTGAAGTTCCGGACGATGCGGACCAACCCGCCGGGGGAGGAGCTTCCCGACGAGGAGCGGCTCACCTCGTTCGGCCGCGCCCTCCGCTCGTCGAGCCTGGATGAGCTGCCGAGCTTCGTGAACGTGCTCCGGGGCGACATGAGCGTCGTCGGCCCACGGCCCCTCCTGGTGTCGTACCTGGAGCGGTACAGCCCCGAGCAGGCCCGCCGCCACGACGTGCGTCCGGGGATCACCGGCCTCGCGCAGGTGAGCGGCCGCAACACCGTCGAGTGGTCCCGTCGGTTCGACCTGGACGTCGAATACGTCGAGAAGCGGAGCTTCCGGCTCGACGCCTGGATCCTGTTCCGCACGATCCGGGCCGCCGTGGCGCGCGAAGGGATCTCCGCCGAGGGCCACGCGACGATGCCCGAGTTCAAGCCGGGCAGCCCCGCGTGACGGCCGTCGTGGTCGTCGGCGCCGGAGGCTTCGGTCGCGAGACGCTGGATGTGCTGGAGGCGGCGGAGCGAGAGCAGCCCGGCCGTTTCGAGGTGCTCGGCGTCGTGGACGACGCGCCGTCGGAGACTGCGCTCGAACGCCTGGCGGCACGCGACATCGCCTACCTCGGCACGGTCGACCAGTGGCTCGGCGCGGGCCCGGATGCCGCCTACCTTCTCGGGGTCGGCTCGCCGGCCGTGCGCGAGCGACTCGACGCCCGGCTGACCGCTGCGGGTCTCACCGCCGCGACCGTCGTGCATCCCCGCGCCGTCATCGGCAGCCGCGTGCGCATCGGAGACGGCAGCGTCGTCTGCGGCGGCGTGCAGCTCTCCACGAACGTGATCCTCGGCCGCAGCGTCCACCTGAATCCCGGTGCGATCGTCGGCCACGATGCCGTGCTCGAGGACTTCGTGTCCGTGAACCCGGGGGCCATCGTCTCCGGCGAGGTCCGCGTCGGGCGTGGCAGCCTCCTGGGCGCCGGGAGCGTGGTCCTGCAAGGTCTGCGGGTCGGAGCGGGGAGCACGGTCGGCGCAGCCGCGTGCGTCACGCGCGACGTTCCCGACTCCGTTGTCGTCAAGGGCGTTCCCGCCCGCTGAACCGAAGAGAGCAATGAGAATTCTGATCACCGGCGGCGCCGGCTTCATCGGGTCCAACCTGGTCCGTCACCTCAACGCGGTGCATCCGGAGGCGGAGCTCCGCGTCCTCGACGACCTGAGCACCGGCAACCTCGCGAACCTGGAGGGCACCCGCGCCGACGTGACCGTGGGCAGCATCCTCGACTTCGAGCTGCTGCAGTCGGTGGTCGACGGAGTCGACTCGGTCGTGCACCTGGCCGCCCTGGGAAGCGTTCCCCGCTCGGTCGCGGCGCCCATCCCCTCGCACCACGCCAACGCCACCGGCACGCTCCACGTTCTCGAAGCCGCGCGCCTCGCCGGTGTGGAGCACGTCGTGGTCGCCTCCTCCAGCTCGGTGTACGGGAGCAACACCAAGCTGCCGAAGACCGAGTTCGACTGGACGCGGCCGATGAGCCCGTACGCGGTCAGCAAGCATGCGACCGAGGGCTACACGATCGCGTACAACCACTCGTACGGGATGCGGACGCTCGCCTTCCGCTTCTTCAACGTGTTCGGGCCGCGTCAGGCCGCCGACCACGTGTACGCGGCGGTCATTCCGAAGTTCGTGGAGGCCGCCCTCGACGGGAAGACGCTCACCGTGCACGGCGACGGACTGCAGTCGCGCGACTTCACCTACGTCGAGACGGTGTGCGCCGCCCTGACCACTGCCATCGAGCGCCGGATCAGCGACGTGCACCCGGTGAACCTGGCTTTCGGCACCAGCACTCCGCTGTTGCGCGTCATCGACCTGATGCAGGACCACCTGGGCATGGAGCTCACCGTGGAGCACGTCGAGCCGCGCGTGGGGGATGTGCGCGCCTCCCAGGCCGACGGTGTGCGCATCCGCGAGCTCTTCCCGGAGGTCCAGCCGGTCGAGTTCGAGACCGCCCTGACCCGGACGATCGACTGGTACCGCGCGCAGCGGGACGGTCGATGACCGCAGAGACGCGCGATCGCCGTCCGGTGATCGTGCTCGGCGTCACCGTCGACCTGTCCCTGCGACTGATGACCGGGTTCCCGGCGTTCCTCGTCTCGCGCGGCTGGGACGTCCACGTGGTGTGCTCGCCCGGAGCGGGTCTGGATGCTCTGGCCTCCGTCGCCGGGGTGACGGTTCACCCGCTCCCGATGCGACGCGATCCGGCGCCGTTCGCCGACCTGCGGTCGCTGTTCGCCTGGATCCGTCTGCTGCGCCGCCTGCGCCCGGACGTCGTCAGCGCCGGAACCCCGAAGGCCGGCCTGCTCGGGATGCTCGCCGCGCGCCTGACGCGCGTCCGATCGCGCGTGTACCTGCTGCGTGGCCTGCGGCTGGAGACGGCCGGCGGTCTCGGCCGGCGCATCCTCGCCGCGCTGGAGCGTCTCTCCATCGGGTCGTCCACCGTCACGGTGGCCGTCAGCCGCAGCCTGGCCGCCCGCACCGCGGAGCTGCGCCTCGGTAAGCCGGACCGTCTCGTCGTGCTCGGCGACGGCTCCTCCAACGGTGTCGACCTGGAGGCGATCGAACGGGCGCTGCCGGCCGGCGGAGAACAGGCCGCCCTGCGTGACAGCCTCGGGCTGGACGGACGACCCGTCGTCGGCTTCGTCGGGCGCCTGACCGTCGACAAGGGCGTCGCCGTGCTGGCGGAGGCCCTGCGGAGCCTCCGGGCCCAGGCTGCCGAGCTGCAGCTTCTGGTCGTCGGCGCGATCGAAGCGGGGGGAGACGCCTCCATCCTCGACGTGGACGGCCTGACGATCGCCCGCACGGGCTTCGTCGCCGACCCGGAGCGCTACTACGCACTCATGGACGTGCTGTGCCTGCCAACCTTCCGGGAGGGCTTCCCGAACGTCGTACTGGAGGCTGCAGCGGCCGGTGTGCCGACCGTGACGACCGACGCCACCGGTGCGGTCGACTCGGTGGTGGACGAGGAGACGGGGCTCATCGTGCCGGTCCGGGACGCGGCCGCGCTCGCCGCGGCGCTGTCGAGGATGGTCAGCGACGCGCCTCTGCGCTCACGTCTGGGCGACGCCGCGCGCGAGCGCGCCCGCACCCGCTTCGCGCGGAGCACCGTCTGGGCAGCGCAGGAGGAGTTCTACCGGGGCTTGGTGGAGCGCACGCGCTCGTAGAGCTCCAGGTACGCCCGCGCACTGTCGGAGACGCGGAACCGCTCTGCGTTATTCGCTGCGCCCTCGGCAAGCTCGTGGTACGCCTCAGCGCTCCGGGTGGCGGTGGTGATCGCACGGGCGATGCCCTCGACGCCGTCCGCCTGGTCGAAGAGAATGCCGGCGGTTCCGTCTGCGACCGAGTCGCGGAAGCCGTCCACTCGGGGGCCTACGACCGGGAGCCCCATCGCCATCGCCTCCGCAGCCACCAGTGAGAAACCCTCGAAACGCGAGGTGGACAGCAGGAGGTGGTGCTCGTCCATCAGTGCGCCGACATCATCGGACTGCCCGGCCAGCGTCACCCTGTCCGAGACGCCGAGTTCCTGGATGAGCGCGGCGAGCGCGTCCCGCTGGTCGCCCTGGCCGACGATGGTGAGCGTCGCCTCCGGCAGGGCTGCGATCGCGCGCACGGCGTCCGCGAAGTTCTTGCGCGCATCCAGATTGCCGACGGCGATCACCTTCGTCGGCGTGGTCAGCTCGCGGTCCCGCCGCCGGTCGAAGAACGCGTCGGAGATGCCGTTCGGGATGAGGTCGACCTCGCTGCGCACGCCGAGGCTCTCGAGGTGCGCGAGCAGCGCATCCCGAACTCCGGCGCTGATGGCGACCAGGCGGGCGTAGCGGCGGTAGAAGAGGCGGTCGGTCCGGCGCAGGACCGGGCTCTCGCGTCGCCGGTTCCAGGTCGAGTGCTCGGTGTAGACCAGCGGGCGCCTGCCGGCGCTCAGCGGCGCGAAGTAGAGCGCGGGGAAGAGGTGGACGTGCACGATGTCAGCGCTCCGCAGCCACCGGCGCATCCGGAACAGCGAGAGAGGGTCGTACGGGGAGCGCCCGGCGGTGACCACCCGGATGCCCTGGCGCTCGGCGGCCGCGAGCGGGACGCCCGCTGCACCTCCGATGGTGACGATGGTCACCTGGTGTCCCGCATCACGCATGGACGACGTCAGGTCGACGACCAGGGTCTCCGCACCGCCCGTGGCGAGGGAGTTGATGACGTGGACGATGCGCACCGGCTGCCTCAGATCACGTCGACGTCGGCGTCGGACCCGAGGTCGAGATCGACCGGCTCGGAGACGTTCTTCGTCTGCCCGAACAGGAGGACGATCCAGACGACCGCGATGACGACGGTGGCCAGCGTGACGGCGACGATCGCGCCCTTGATGCCGAAGAGCAGTCCGCCGGCGATCGGCAGCACGATGCCGGCGAGCGACGTGACGGCGCGCGCGCTGAGCAGGCGGCGGCGGGTGAAGTGCGTGCGGGCCAGCAGGTAGTACACGCCGTTGAGGAACGTCGCGCCGACGAAGACGCCGGCCTCCCAGGCGTAGTCGGTGAGCGCCGTCAGCGTTCCGATCTCCAGGCCGGTCAGCTTGAGCAGGACGATCGCGGCGTAGCAGACTGCGCCGATCACGGCCGAGAGGCCGACGAAGAGCGCGACCGAGCGGGCCCGCGCGAACCGCTTCGCATCCACCCCCGCGAACAGCGGGCGCACCGGAGTCAGGAGCAGCTTGACCGGGCCCGACACGTTCGACAGGGCGCGGTAGACGCCGAAGCCGTTGACTCCGAGGATCGGGATGAGCGCATAGGGCGTCCCGATGCCGGAGGCGTCGAGCAGCACCGAGTCACCGAGAAGGGTCTTGATCTCGTGGTTGTGGGTCCTGAGCCACGACGGAACGAGCGAGGGCGCGTATCCGGTGGCGGGCTTGGAGAGGGCCGCGCTGACGACCGAGCTCGCCGCCCAGACGATCATGACCGTCGTGATCGAGAAGCTGTCGCGGGCGAACAGGAACAGCGCCCAGCCCACGACCAGGACGACGACGTTCGCGAAGTCCGCCGGGACGACCCAGCGGTATTCGCGGTGGTGCATGGCGAAATAGCGGGCGCCGACCCGGTAGGTCGCTGTTCCGACGGCCACGCCGCTGAAGACGGCCAGCCCCTGGTATCCCGGGATCAGGGCGAGGATGAGCGTTGTCACCACTCCCGACAGGACGGAGTGCGCGAGCAGGGGCGCGCTGAACTGCCGCCAGTCGGCCACCGGCCGCACCCGCTGCCAGGCCTCGCAGACGACGGACAGCAGTACGGACGACGCGAGGGCGAACGCCAGGTATACGGCCGAGAAGCGGCCGAAGGCGGCGGGCTCCAGGCTGACCAGCGCGAGGAACTGGAGGAGGACGATCGCCGCCGAGGAGAAGACCGTGCCCAGCGAGATCCAGTAGAGGTGCTGGCGCGAGGAGCCGGGACTCACGTGTACTGCTCCGCCAGCCGCGGCTCCAGCGGCTCACGCTCACGGCTGCGCGCGACGAAGATCGCGCTGGCGATCATCAGCGGCAGGAAGACCGGCCACATGTGCCCCGGCGCCTGCAGGTAGGGGTTGGTCGCGTTGGCGGCCAGCGCGGCGAGCGCGCCGACGGTGCTCACGTACAGCGGCGCGCGCATCCCCTGGTCGAAGCGGAACGCCTTGCGCACGGCGAGGAACGCCGTCACGAAGGTGGCGAGCAGGAGCAGGATGCCCAGGATGCCCGTCCAGTAGAAGATCGCGTGATACTGCAGTTCGGTCTGCCACGGCTTCATGTCGCGCACGACCTCGCCGCGGTCGATGGTGGCCCCGAAGCCCCGTCCGACGAGCAGGTCGGCGGGCGACCGCGGGGACAGGAGGTTCTGGCTCTCGTTCTTCCGGATCTCATCGGCGAGAGCATCGTCGGCGGTGACGCTCAGCTTCTTGTCGTCGTACGTCGCGAGGTCCTTGGTCGGCAGATCGGCCTTCTGGCCTTCGACGATCGTGGAGGATGCGCCGACGGCCGAGCCGAACATCGACGCGAAGTGCGGCTGCGCCATGAAGCTCAGAGCGATCGCGATGACGGCGGCGATCCCGAGGCGCAGGAAGGCGCGACCGGAGAACCGGGGGTTGGTCGAGCGGGCGTTCCGCAGTCGCAGGGCGATCAGGGCGAGGATCGCGATGATCGGCGACACCACGAGGATGATGACGATCGCCCGGCGCCAGGAGACGACGGCGCCCGCGATCGCCAGCGAAGCGGCGGCGGTCCGCAGCCACACGGGAGGCAGGTACCGGTCGCGCGGGTCGCAG
This sequence comes from Leifsonia sp. fls2-241-R2A-40a, assembly GCF_030209575.1. NCBI lineage: Bacteria > Bacillati > Actinomycetota > Actinomycetes > Micrococcales > Microbacteriaceae > Leifsonia > Leifsonia sp. fls2-241-R2A-40a. Next base: position 2,331,069 of record NZ_JARVRS010000001.1, read on the forward strand.
AACAGGGAGGCGACCCACATGGCGCCCCACCAGATCAGCGGTGGCAGCGAGCTCGACGAGAGGGACACCATCCCGCTCGCGTCGGTCACCCCGCGGAGCAGGAGCGGCGTAGTCAGCCAGGTCGGAAGCGTGCTGAACGGCAGGTGCCCGGTGATCGCGAGCGCATCCACGATGAACAGCAGGCCGATGAAGACGGTCACCCAGGCGCCGACGGTGAAGATCACGCGGATGAGGCGGCGGTCGAACCCCACCACGATGACGCTGAACACCGCGGGCCACACCAGGAAGAAGACCAGCGTGCGCTGCCACGACTCTGCATCCCGCGCGATGCCGGTGACGATCCCGAGGACCAGGAACGCGAGCCAGAGCACAGCCGGGAGCAGCAGCGACCGGTCGGGACGCAGCTTGTTCCGCAGGATGGCGATCCCCGCGAGCAGCGCGAAGCTGAGGATGAGCGGGTACAGCAGGAGGTTGTTGCCGACCGGCACCAGGAACACGTACGCCATCGCCACGACGGACCATGCCGTCACGGCGATGGTCCACGGGTCGCGGATCCGCGATGACTCAGACATGGGGAGATTCCTTATGGACGAAGGGCGCGACTAATCTACCGCACGGTCTACGGGCTGCTTCACGGCCACGCTATCGAAGGCCCGCTCCAGCATCGCGGCGCTCAGAGCCGCTCGACGGTCGGGCCGCTGACCCGGTTCTTGGTGTCGAGGACGGGGGCGGAGGTCTCGGCGAGCAGCTGCAGGTCGAACTCCTCGTGGTCGGTGACCAGGACCACGGCGTCCGCCCCGGCCAGCGTCTCCGCGGTGTAGGGCGCCCGCTCGACACCTGCCGGCCAGCGGTGGTCCTCCACGCGGTCGTCGATGCCGACGATCTCCGCGCCGAGTTCCCGCAGGACATCGATCAGACGGAGCGACGGGGACTCGCGGATGTCGCCCGTGTTGCGCTTGTAGGAGAGGCCCACGAGCACGACGCGCGCGCCGTTCAGCGCCTTGCCCGCGCGGTTCAGCAGCACCATGAGCCGCTGGGCGACGTAATCGGGCATGTGGTCGTTGATGTCGTTCGCCAGCTCGACGAAGCGGAAGGACTGGCCGAGCTTGCGGCGCACCTGCCACGACAGGTAGCTGGGGTCGACCGGGAGGCAGTGTCCGCCCACACCGGGGCCCGGGGTGAACTTCATGAAGCCGAACGGCTTGGAGGAGGCCGCGTCGATCGACTCCCACACATCCACGCCCAGCTGGTGGCCGAAGATGGCGAGCTCGTTCACGAGCGCGATGTTGACGTGCCGAAACGTGTTCTCGAGGAGCTTGGTGAGCTCCGCCTCCTTGGTGCCGCTGACCGGCACGGTGCGCTCGACGAGGTCGTCGTAGAAGCCCTTCACCCGCTCGAGGGAGGCGGCGTCGATGCCGGAGACGACCTTCGGGGTGTTGGTGAAGCCCCAGGTCGGGTTTCCGGGGTCGATGCGCTCGGGGCTGTAGCCGACGTGGAAGTCGGTGCCCGCGGTCAGTCCGGAACCCTCCTCGAGGATCGGGACCAGGAGCTCCTCGGTCGTGCCCGGGTACGTGGTCGACTCGAGGATGACGGTCGCGCCGCGCGTCAGGCGGGTGGACAGCGCGCGTGCGGAGTCCTCGATGTAGGTGAGGTCCGGGATGCCCTCCTTCAAGGGCGTCGGCACGGTGATGACGGCCACGTCGAAGCCCTCGGCGTCCGCGTAGTCGTCGCTCGGTGTGTAGCTGCCGGACTCGATCGCTGCGGTGAGCGTGGCCGACGAGATGTCGTCGACGTACGACTCGCCGCGGCGCAGCCCGTCGATGCGGCGCTGATCCACGTCGAGACCCACGACGGTGTAGCCCGCTTCCACCGCTCGCATCGCTACGGGGAGGCCGACGTAGCCCTGACCAACGATGACGGCGTGCTTGTTGAGTGAACTCATTCTCGGATTCCGAACGACGGCGCGGCCCTGCGGGCACACGGGCGAGGGGACCGGCCAGGAACGGCGGTCCCGATACAGACAGAGACCCAATTTACAGAGAATTCTCAGAGCCTGCATTCCGGGCGCGGGCGGCGCAGAACGGCGCGCGGCCCGTGTCCCTCCTTCGGGGGAGAGGGGTCCGATGGGCGCCGCGGCGGTGGCGGGTCTCCCAACCCTGGTCTGCTTCAATGGTCGAATGCCTGATTCCCGACCTACGCGTGTCTCGATCTCGCATGCCCGGCGTACTCGCTCCCGCAGCTTCCGGTGGCTCGTCGGTGTCGGCATCGTCGTCGCCATCGTGGTCCTGGCGGGACTCTGGATCGGCTTCCGCGCGCTCGCCGCGAAATCGGCGCTCGAAGCCGCCATCCCGCTCGTCAACACCCTCAAGTCGCAGGTCGTCGCTCAGGACGTCACGGGTGCCAAAGCGACCCTCGCCAAGCTCGAGCCGAAGGTGGCGTCGGCTCGCAGCGACACCAGCGACCCGATCTGGCGGGCTGGAGAGATCATCCCGTTCGTCGGACCGAACCTCACCGCGGTCCGCGGGCTCGCCGGCGCGACCGACGACGTCGTGACCCAGGCCATCAAGCCGCTCGTCGGAGTCCTGGGCTCGGTCTCGCCGGCCGGCCTGAAGCCGGTGAACGGCGCACTCAACCTCAAGCCGATCGTCGAGGCGACACCGGTCGTCGACAAGGCCGCCGCGGCCCTCGACGCCGCCCACCAGCGGGTCGCGGACATCGACGTCAGCTCGACCATCGGGCCCGTCCGTTCCGCCACCGCCCAGCTCGATGGAATGCTCGGCAAAGTGTCGGCGCAGATGCAGGATGCGAAGAAGGCCGTGCACGCGCTGCCTCCGGCTCTCGGGTCGAAGGGCGTGCGCAACTACCTCGTCATCTTCGAGAACAGCGGTGAGCTGCTGCCGAACGGCGGTACGACGGGGTCGATGGCGCTGCTGCAGATCGACAACGGCAAGATCAGCCTGGTCAAGCAGTCCTCGGCGTCGATCCGCGACTTCCCCCGATTCAACGACTACATCATCCCCATCCCGGAGGACGTGAAGAAGCTGTATCCGTACGGCCTGGGCAAGCAGGTGCAGGACCTGACGATCACGCCGCGGTTCTCGCTGACGTTCGACATGGCGAAAGCCATGTGGAAGACCGCGAAGGGCGACGAGATCAACGGCGTGGTCGCCATGGACACCGTGACGATGGCCAACCTGCTGAAGGCGACCGGCCCGATCGATGTGCTTCCCAACCTGCAGATCACCGCCGAGAACGCGGCGCGCATCCTGCTCATCGACATCTACGCGATGTATCCGGATCCGGTCACCGTCGACAAGATCAACGAGACCATCGCGATCACCGCGTTCTCGAAGATGCTCGGCGGCGCGGCGGACCCGAAGGTGCTGCTCAAGACCCTCCTGAAGATGGGGGAGGAGGGACGCGTCAAGGTCTGGACCGACGACAAGTCGGAGCAGGACCTGATCAAGCTGACCCCGTTCTACTCTGAGCCTCCGGTGACCACGAAGGAGACCGACGCGCTCGGCGTCTACTTCATGGATCAGACCCCCTCGAAGCTGGACTACTTCCTGAAGGCGAAGATCGAGGTGCAGCAGGCGGTGTGCTCCGACAAGCACCGGTACGTCTTCACCCGCGTCTCGCTCAACAGCACAGCGCCGGCGAATGCGGGCAACATCCTTCCCCCGTACGTGCTGGGCAACGGCGTGCTCGTCACGCAGGGCAACGTCCAGGTCGGGACGAGCGTGTACGCGCCGAAGGGCTACACGGTCCTCAAGACCGCCATCGACGGACAGGTGGCGGAGACCCCGGTCACCGGGACCGACGGCGACTACGTGGTCTCACAGGGCGTGCAGCAGATGGCCCCGGGGCAGACGATGATCTTCGACACGCTGTGGGATGCCGGCACGACCGCGACCAAGAAGATGCACGCCGACGTGACGCCCATGGTGAACCCGAGCGTGACGACGTACACGCCGTTCGACTGCACCCTGCTGGGGCTCAAGGCCGGGTGACGCACGGAAAAAGGGACGGCCCGGGAGATCGCTCCCGGGCCGTCCCTTTTTCGCGGTTCCGACGGGTCAGTCGCGCGAGATCGCGAGCATGCGCAGGATCTCGAGGTACAGCCAGATGACGGTGACCATGATGCCGAAGGCGCCCGACCAGCCGTAGATGCGCGGGGCGCGGTTGGCGACGCCCTGCTTGATCGCGTCGAAGTCGAGCACGAGCGAGTAGGCGCCGAGGACGACCACGAGGAGGCCGACGATGAGACCGAGCTTGATGCCGGTGTTGCCGAGCTCGACGCTGTTGAGGCCGAAGCTGCCGGGGGTCGCGCCCGTCCACATCAGGACGAGGTTGACGAGCGAATAGGCGAGGTAGCCGAACATCGCGATCAGGAAGACCTTGGTCGCCTTGGCCGATGCGCGGATCTTGCCCGAGGCGAAGAGCGCGAGAGTCACCCCGACGACGGCGAACGTCGCGATGACCGCCTGGATGACGATTCCGGACCACTGGGACTCGAAGAACATCGAGATCGCGCCGAGGAAGACGCCCTGCGCGGCCGAGTAGCCGAGGATGAGTCCGGGCACCGGGCGGCGCTTGAAGATGTTGACCAGGGCGAGCACGAAGCCGACGATCGCGGCAGGGATCGCAAGGACCGGGACGAACCAGCCGACGGCGGCGCCTGCGAGCAGCAGGACGAAGCAGATCGCGGTCTTGGTGATGGTGTCCTCGACCGTCATCCGGTCGGTGTCGACCGCCGTCGCGGACGGCGACTGGTACATCTGCTCCAGGTTCTCGGCCGTGACGGTTGCAGCCTGGCCGTTGCTGGAGAACGCCGGGTTCGTGGAGAAGGCCGGGTTGCTGAGTGCCATGAGCTCCTCATTCTGTGTGGACCGCGTTGCGGTCGTGTTCATTCAAATCTACGGGGTTCTTTTCTGAGAGTTCTGACAGATTGCCATGAATCGAACCGTTCGGCGATCCATCTCGCCAGCCAGGCGGCCGCGACGATGACCACGGTGCACGTGAGGACGGTGATCCAGCCGTGCTGGTAGTCGTGCACGAAGAGGGGGAGGACGATGCTCCAGAGCACGGGGAGCAGGAGCACGGCGAAGGACGGGAGGGGGCGCATACGCACCAGCAACCAGGCCGCGAGGATCACCGCGTAGCACCAGGCGAAGCCGGAGCCCCCGAGCATGAGCCACGTGAAGCCGAGGACGGGGAGCGGGGCGGCCATCCGTCGTCCGATGGTCGAGGGGAGCACGGCCCAGCCGGCCGGCTGCATCAGCGACCCGACCAGGAGCAGCGGGAGGCTGTAGGTCGTGGTCCCCAGGACGCACGCGGTGCCCACCACGATCATCCCGAGGCCGGTCATGAGCCGAGGACGATAGGCGCCCCAGCGGAGCGGGAGGCGCGAAGCCGGCTCGTGCCAGCGGGTGCGTGTATCGAGGGCGGACACCCGTCGATTCTGACACCTCCCGGCCTCCCCAGGGGCGCATGTGGCGCCAGCTAGGATCGGGCCATGCGCGCGCGAACGGCTCCGATGGTCATCGGGCACCGCGGCGCCCCGGGCTACCGGCCGGAGCACACGCGCGGATCGTACGAGCTCGCGTTCCAGCTGGGCGCCGACGCCGTCGAGCCGGACATCGTCGCGACGAAGGACGGCGTCCTCGTCCTGCGCCACGAGAACGAGATCTCGAGCACGACGGATGTCGCCGAGCGTGGCGAGTTCGCCGACCGCCGGACGACCAAGGAGGTCGACGGCGTGGTCCAGACCGGGTGGTTCACCGAGGACTTCACCTGGGACGAGCTGTCCAGTTTGCGCGCGCGGGAGCGCATCCCCGCTCTTCGGCAGAACAGTTCTACCTTCGACGGGCATTACCCGCTGCTCCGCTTGCGCGATCTGCTGGAGATCGTCGAGCGGGCGGGGGACGGCCCGGGACGAGCGCCCGGTCTCGTCGCCGAGTTGAAGCACGCCACGTACTTCGAGGCGGCGGGCCTGCCACTGGACGAACTGCTCCTCGCAGAATTCTCGGAGGCGGGATGGACGGACGCGGCGGGCGTCGTGGTCGAGAGCTTCGAGCACACGGTTCTCGTGAAGCTGCACGAGCGCGGCTTCCGCAGCCGACGTGTCTATCTGCTCGAGGACTCGGGCGCCCCGGCCGACCGGGTTGCGGCGCTCGGCTCCAGCGCTCCCGGGTACGACAGCGACGTGACCTTGCGGGGCCTGTACGCCCTGGGCTCCGCTGCGTCGTCTCCCGCCGCCCGTGTCGACGGGATCAGCGTGGAGACCTCGCAGGTGCTCTCGTCGGGCTCCGTCTCGATGGCGCTGTTCGGCGAGGACGACTCGGCGGACGTCGGCGCGGTGACCTCTGACCTCGTCGACCTGGCCCATTCGGCGGGCCTCGCGGTGTTCTGCTGGACGCTGCGGCCCGAGAACGGCATGCTCCCGGCGGAGTTCCGGACCGGCGAGGTCGACGCTGCGTGGGGGGACTGGCGTCGGTATTTCTCGATCCTGCTGCACTCCGGGGTGGATGGGGTCTTCGCGGATCATCCGGACCTCGCGGTCGCCGTTCGCGATGGTCGCTGACCGGTTGCATGCCCCAGGCGAACGGACGCGTCGCGCCTGCCGACGGGCTCCCGGCCGAATGACGGTGGCAGCGACTAAAATCGTCTGAGACATGACGAGCCTCCCCGACGCCCCGCAGACCACCCCTTCCTCCGTCCCGATCATCCTGGACGGGTGGCAGGGCGACGGCGCGAACGGCCCGGCGGAAGGCGGGGCATCCGGCGACTCCGGGAACGACGGCTCGGGTCGCTGGCGCGGACCGAGCGAACGGCTGTTCGCGGGGCTCAACCCGCAGCAGCGCGAGGCGGCGGAGTATCGCGGGCAGGCCCTCCTGATCGTGGCCGGCGCCGGTTCCGGCAAGACGAGCGTGCTGACGCGCCGCATCGCCGGGCTGATCGAGAGCCGCGAGGCGTGGCCGAGCGAGATCCTCGCCATCACGTTCACCAACAAGGCGGCGAACGAGATGCGCGAGCGCGTTGAGCAGTTGCTCGGCGGCAAGGCCCAGGGCATGTGGATCTCGACGTTCCACTCGGCGTGCGTCCGCATCCTGCGCCGTGAAGCGGAGACGATCGGCAAGACGCCGAGCTTCACCATCTACGACTCCGGCGACTCGCGTGCGCTGCTCAAGCGCATCATCAAGGAGCTGGATGCGGACACTCTCGGCTTCACGGTCGGGAGCGCGGCGAACCGCATCTCCAAGCTGAAGAACGAGCTGACCGACCTCGAGACCCACGCACGCTCGGCGAACCTCAGCGATCCGCAGGAGGTGATGTTCCTCGAGATCTTCCGCCAGTACACGCGTGAGCTGCGCCGGGCGAACGCCTTCGACTTCGACGACCTGATCGCCGAGACCGTCTTCCTGTTCCGCGCCTTCCCGCGCATCGCCGCCCTGTACCAGAGCCGGTTCCGTCACATCCTGGTCGACGAGTACCAGGACACGAACCATGCCCAGTACTCCCTCATCCGCGAGCTGACGATGCCCGTCGCGCCGGACATCGTGGACGACCTGGAGGCGCACGGTCGCAACGTCCGGCCTCTCCGCGATGCGGCGGGGATCATCCCGGCCGCCTCGCTGACGGTGGTCGGCGACTCGGACCAGTCGATCTACGCCTTCCGCGGGGCCGACATCCGGAACATCGTGGAATTCGAGCGCGACTTCCCCGGGGCGAAGGTCGTGCTGCTCGAGCAGAACTACCGTTCGACGCAGAACATCCTCAGCGCCGCCAATGCCGTCATCTCGAACAACTTCGACCGCAAGGACAAGAAGCTGTGGACCGCGGTCGGAGACGGCGAGAAGATCGTCGGCTACACCGGGTACTCGGGCCACGACGAGGCCCAGTTCGTCGCCGACGAGATCGAGAAGCTGCACAGCGCCGGCATGGCGTACAAGGACATCGCGGTGTTCTACCGGACGAACGCCCAGACCCGTGCGCTGGAGGAGATCTTCATCCGGTCCGCTTTGCCGTACAAGGTGATGGGCGGCACGAAGTTCTACGAGCGGGCCGAGATCAAGGACGCGATGGCGTATCTGATCACCGTCGCCAACCCGGATGACTTCCTGGCGCTCCGGCGCATCCTGAACACGCCGAAGCGCGGGATCGGGCCGGCCACCGAGACGCAACTCGCCAGCTACGCGGAGGACAACGGCCTCACCTTCCGGGGCGCGATGCGGGATGCGGGATCGCTCGGCCTCGGACCGAAGGTGACCAGCGCGATCCTTCAGCTGTCGAACCTTCTCGATGAGGCGGCGGCGAAAGTCGACCCGTCGAACCCGGCGGGCGTCTCGCCGGTGGCCGACGTGCTCACGTTCCTGCTCGACGGCAGCGGCTACCTGGAGGCACTCCGTAAGAGCCGCGACCCTCAGGACGAGGCGCGCGCCGAGAACGTGGACGAGCTGGTGGCCGTCACGCGCGAGTTCGCACGCAACAATCCCGACGGCGGTCTGGTCGACTTCCTCACCGAGGTCTCGTTGGTCGCCGCGGCCGACGAGATCGACGACTCGAGCGGTTCCGTGTCGCTGATGACCCTGCACACCGCGAAGGGGTTGGAGTACGACGCGGTCTTCCTCACCGGCATCGAGGAAGACCTCCTTCCGCATCGCATGTCGGCGAATGAACCCGGCGGCCCTGCGGAGGAGCGCCGGCTCTTCTACGTCGGCATCACCCGTGCGAAGAAGCGGTTGTTCCTGTCGCTGGCGATGACGCGTGCACAGTTCGGCGAGACCGCCGTGGCGATGCCCAGTCGTTACCTGCAAGAGATCCCCGCAGACCTGATCGACTGGCGACAGTCGCCCGGATCGGCGAACGGCCGCGGCGGCACGCAGTCGCGGGCGCTGAACGCACGCCGTCCTGGGCTCGGCGCCGGATCGGGCGGGTCCGGCTGGAACGACAGCCTTGCCGCCGACACGTTCCGGCAGGAGCGCCCGAAGGCGGAGTGGCCCAATCGCGTGACCGGCAAGGTGCGCGACAACGGCGACCTCGAGCTCGCGCCGGGCGACCGCATCCGCCACGCCGACTTCGGCGATGGTCGCGTCACCCAGGTGACCGGCCAGGGTGCGAAGCGGGTGGCCCACGTGCAGTTCGAGAAGGTGGGCGCGAAGAAGCTCCTCATCAAGATCGCCCCGATCGACAAACTGTGAGGGCCGGCTTCTCGGCGCCGCGGAACCTCGAGGTGGGGCTGCGGGCGGCTGTGGCTGTCGCCGTCCCCCTCTTCGTTCTCTTCGCGGCCGGGCGGTTGGACCTGACGGCCTACGCCACCTTCGGCGCCTTCACCGCCGTGTACGGACGCAATGAGCCGTATCGTGTGCGCGTCCGTACGATCACGGTGGCTGCTCTCGCGCTGCTCCTGAGCATCTCCATCGGCATCGCGCTCGCCGTGCTCGGGGAGCCGCTCGCCCTCGTTGCTGTGGCCCTGGTCGTGGTGGTGGGCGGTGGCACGCTGTTCGTTACGGTGTTCCAGATCGTGCCTCCGCAGGCGTTGTTCTTCGTCTTCGCGCTCCTGGTGTGCGCGGCCGTTCCTACGCCGGCCGCCGACGCCCTTCCGCGGCTCGGCCTCGCCGCGGTTTCCGCGGCGTTCGCCTGGCTGGTCACGATGTCGGGATGGGCGATCCGCCGCATCACCGGACCATCGCGTGGAGTGCTCGCCCGCTCGGGGCTCGTCCCGGAACTGCGTCGTCGTCCCGTGACGGACCCGTCCGCTCTCCGCGACCCTCGCGTCTGGCTCACCGTCGCGCAGAACGTCGTCGGAGTGCTGGTCGCGGGAGGCATCGCCTTCGCATTCGGATTCGGGCATGCCTACTGGGCGATCGTGAGTCTGGTGGCGGTGATCCCTCCCGCTCGTGCGGCGCACTCCATCTCGCGATCGCTGCACCGGATCGTCGGCACGATCGTGGGTGTCGCCGTCACCGCGCTCCTCCTCGCCTGGTCGCCTCCGCCCGTGTTCCTGATCTGCGTCATCGTCGTGTGCCAGTTCTTCACCGAGGTGCTCGTCGCACGCCACTACGGCGCCGCGCTCGTCTTCATCACGCCGCTGGCGCTGTCGGTCTCGCACCTCGCCGCACCGACGCCACTGAACGCCCTGGTCGTCGATCGCGTGCTGGAGACCGTGCTGGGGGCGGGGATCGGAATCGTCCTCGTGCTGCTCGCCCGTGGCGTGCAGCGCAGCCGCGGGCTCGCGCCCTAGTCGGCCGCGGCGCGGCCGCTCACCGACGGCCGTGGCTCGCGTGGTCGAACCATGCGTCGCAGCTGGGCGAGGTACCGGTTGCGCGGGAGGGTGCGGAGCCACATCGGGAGCCGGGGATAGACGACCGTCAGCATCCGGATCGTCCGATCGAATCGCCGCTGCCGGCGTTCGTCCCAGTCGAGGCGGAACTGCTGCCGAACGGCGTCGGGCAGCAGCCCGGCGGTGATCAGCCGGACCAACGGCAGCCACGGCCGGAGCCACCACGCCGCGCGCCGCGGGTACAGGATCTGTCGTGATAGCGCCAGAACCTCGGCGTCGACAGCGAGTGTCGCGACCGTCCGCTCCCAGTACTCGCCGAACGCGGCCACCGTAGCGGGCCAGCGATCGTGCGTGAGCTGGAGATTGGAGAGCGCGCGGGACAGCTGCCCATAGGCGTCCTCCGCCTGCGAGGGCGTGAGGGCGCCGAACACCCGCCGGTGCAGGTCCATCATCGTCCAGTAGAGCGTGCCGGCGACCCAGAGCTGCAGGTCGGGGTCGTAGGCGTTGTACGCCGGAGCCGTGGAGGTTCCCCTGCTCCGCACGGGCGCGTGGGCGCGGTTCACGATGCGCCTCAGAGCGGTCTGCTGTTCCGCCGAACCGAACATGGTGGCCGTCAGGTACAGCATCGTGCCGTCGAGACGGTCCATCAGACGCTGCGCGAAGTCCGAGTGCTCCACGACGCCCCGGCCGACCGCCGGATGGGCGATCTGCAGGAGGAGAGCACAGCCTCCACCGGCGAGCGTCAGCGCCTCGGCCGCGATGTCCGAGACAGCGACGGGTCGAATCCGACGGAAGAGGCGCACGTGACCATCCTGCCGCCGTCCGCTGCGAAGCAGCGCAGAGACGGGCGCTCACAGCCGGATCCAGGTGGTCCGGGCACGACGGGGTCCGCTGAGGCGGCGCGAACTCCGGTCGCCGGATCGCCACGCTCGAAGCCGCCGTGAGGCCAGGAGGGCCACGCCCACGGCACCAGCGCCGACGCCTCCCAGAGCGGGCGCGAGAACGTCCGATCCCGTCTCGGCGAGCGCGGTCGGGGTCATTGCGGCCGTACCGGTCGGCGGAGCCGTCGGGGCGGGAACGACCGCCGCAGGCGGCGTGGGAGCCGGAGTCGAGGTCGGAGGTGTGTGCGTCTCGACCACCGCCGTCTGCACGTGGGTGACCTCCGACGCGATCCCGAACTCCGAGACCCACGGCCGCACGCGACCGGCGACCGCGGCCGGCCCTGTGCGCGCAGGATCGATGCGCTCCGTCCAGACGTAGTAACCGTCTTCGGGTACGGCGCATGCGGGTGTGGTGTAGTCGCCCGCACCGTCCACCACCGTCTCCACGGTGCACACGCTCGGTGCGTCCGGCGGGGGAGCCGCTGCCGGGACGATCGGCTCGGCGAACGGCCCGTACAGCGTGCTCTCCACCACCACCGTCACGGGCGTGAAGCCGTCGCTGGCGGACTGCACGCCCCAGGCCGGGAGCAGACCCTCGGCATCGTCGACGGTCACGGTGAGGTGGTCGGTGATCTCGGCGCCCGGGCGCGCCTCCGCATCCGACGTCGTGGTCTGCACCCGCGGCTGGAACGGAAGCGGCGATGGGCCGGTCGTGTGGGCTTCGGCCTGCGTCGCGGCGGTCGCGGACTGCGCGATGAGCACCGCCTGCGCATCGACCGTCGGCAGCGCCACGGTGAGGCGGTTGCCGTAGGGGAGGTCTCCGCTTCGCGCGGTCGCGGTCACCGAGACGCTCGCGTCCCGCCCGGTCGGGGTGATGTCCACATCCGTCCCCGAGCGGATCGTCGCGGTCGAGGAGCCGCCCGCGAAAGCAGCCCCGGTGAGGGTCACCGAGACGGGATGCGCGCCGGGAGGCAGGACCTCCGCACCGGTGATCCGATCGACCGTCAGCTCGACCCGCACGCGGCCGGGACCGCTCTCGGCCAGCTCGACGACGGCGGCGGCGCGCACTCCGGTCGACGCGCGGCTGCGGGCCTCGGCGAGCATGTCGAGCGCCCGGGCATAGACGGCGTCGGTGTCCGCTCCGGCCCGCCCGGCATGGTTCTGCGCATCGACATCGGACATGCCGGCGTACATCCACGTTGCCAGCTGACCCGCCGCGGCCGTCAGGCGGTCCGGGCTGCCCGCCCACGTCCGCGCGATGTACGCGAAGATCGCCGATTGCTCGGGCGTCCACCATCCCATCCCAGCGGGGTCGGCATAGGTGTACGTCAGCCCCGTCGGGGCCAGCTTGCCGGGGTTGAGACAGAAGCCGAGGGCGCCGTCGTCGAAGTGATAGGCGCCCAGCCACCAGCCGTCGGAGGACAGGTAGCCGGGCCCATGGCCGTCGCCGGCGAGGGCTCGCGCCGGCCCGGCGGCGCCGAACAGGCTCTGCAGTACGCCGAGGAAGACGGCGAGCCCCGCGAGGCTCACGGCGGTGATCAGGGTGAAGGGTCGTTGAGTCATGACCCAACCGTCGTCGGAGGATCCGGCTGCCGCCCCGGCAGCGGCCGGATCGGTGGACAGAGACCTTTCCGACCGGCCTGTGGACAGCATCCCGGTTTCGGCCCGTTCAGGCGGAGGGGCTACAGTTCTTCCTGGCGAATTTGTCTCGGCGTCGAGCTATTCTCGCGTCGGACCGCCAGGAGAAATCAGCCGGAAGCTCACCAAGCGCACCGGACCAGCAGCGGATTGGATAACCGTGGATCTATACGAGTACCAGGCCAGAGACCTGTTTGAGAAGTACGGGGTCCCGGTGCTTCCGGGCATCGTCGCCGACACTCCCGAGGAGGTGCGCGCCGCGGCCGAGAAGCTGGGTGGCGTGACCGTCGTCAAGGCGCAGGTGAAGGTCGGAGGCCGCGGCAAGGCCGGCGGCGTCAAGGTCGCGAAGAACCCGGACGAGGCGGAGGAGGCGGCGAAGGCCATCCTCGGGCTCGACATCAAGGGCCACGAGGTCCGCCGTGTCATGGTCGCCGGCGGCGCCCGGATCGCGCGCGAGTTCTACTTCTCGGTGCTCCTCGACCGGGCCAACCGCTCCTACCTCTCGCTGACCAGCGTCGAGGGCGGCATGGAGATCGAGCAGCTCGCTGTCGAGAAGCCGGAGGCGCTGGCGCGCGTCGAGGTCGACCCGCGCGGCGGCATCGACCACGCCAAGGCGGTCGAGATCGCCACGGCGGCCGGCTTCCCCGACGACCTGGTCGAGAAGGTCGCCGATGTCTTCGTCAAGCTGTACGAGGTGTACACCGGTGAGGACGCCACCCTCGTCGAGGTGAACCCGCTGGTGCTCACCGAGGAGGGCGACATCATCGCCCTCGACGGCAAGGTGACCCTCGATGAGAACGCCGAGTTCCGCCACCCGGAGCACGAGGCGCTCGAGGACAAGGCCGCGGCGGACCCGCTGGAGGCCAAGGCCAAGGCTGCGAACCTCAACTACGTCAAGCTCGACGGCCAGGTCGGCATCATCGGCAACGGCGCGGGCCTGGTCATGTCCACCCTCGATGTCGTCTCCTACGCGGGCGAGAAGCACCAGGGCGTCAAGCCCGCGAACTTCCTCGACATCGGCGGCGGCGCGTCCGCCGAGGTGATGGCGGCGGGTCTGGATGTCATCCTGAACGACCCGCAGGTGAAGAGCGTGTTCGTGAACGTCTTCGGCGGTATCACCGCGTGCGACGCGGTCGCGAACGGCATCGTGAAGGCGCTCGAGATCCTCGGCGACGAGGCGAACAAGCCGCTGGTCGTGCGCCTGGACGGCAACAAGGTCGACGAGGGCCGCCGCATCCTGAAGGATGCGAACCACCCGCTGGTGACCCTGGCGCTCACCATGGACGAGGGCGCCGACAAGGCCGCCGAGCTGGCCGCGAAGTAAGCGAAGGACAAACAACAATGTCTATCTTCCTCAACAAGGATTCCAAGGTCATCGTCCAGGGCATCACCGGCGGCGAGGGCACCAAGCACACGGCGCTGATGCTGAAGGCCGGCACCCAGGTGGTCGGCGGCGTCAACGCCCGCAAGGCGGGCACGACGGTCACGCACGGCGATGTCGAGCTGCCGGTCTTCGGCACCGTCGTCGAGGCGATCGAGAAGACCGGCGCCGATGTGTCGATCATCTTCGTGCCCCCGGCGTTCGCGAAGGATGCGATGGTCGAGGCGATCGACGCCGAGATCCCGCTGCTGGTCGTCATCACCGAAGGGATCCCCGTCCAGGATTCCGCCGAGGCGTGGGCGTACGCGAAGGAGAAGGGCGACAAGACCCGGATCATCGGCCCGAACTGCCCCGGCATCATCACCCCGGGGGAGTCGCTCGTCGGCATCACCCCCGCCACGATCACCGGCAAGGGCCCGATCGGGCTCGTGTCGAAGTCGGGCACCCTGACGTACCAGATGATGTACGAGCTCCGTGACCTGGGCTTCTCCACGGCCATCGGCATCGGCGGCGACCCGGTCATCGGGACGACGCACATCGACGCGCTCGCCGCGTTCGAGGCCGACCCCGAGACGAAGGCCATCGTGATGATCGGCGAGATCGGCGGCGACGCCGAGGAGCGTGCGGCCGACTTCATCAAGGCGAACGTCACGAAGCCGGTCGTCGGCTACGTGGCGGGCTTCACGGCCCCCGAGGGCAAGACCATGGGCCACGCCGGCGCCATCGTGTCGGGCTCGGCGGGCACAGCCCAGGCCAAGAAGGAAGCGCTGGAGGCCGCGGGCGTCAAGGTCGGCAAGACGCCGTCCGAGACGGCCGCGCTGCTGCGCGAGGTCTACGCGGCGCTCTAGATCGCATCCCGAAGAAGGGCCGGATCCGTGCACGGATCCGGCCCTCTTCCGTGTCTGGAGGCCGCAGAAGAAAGCCCCTGTCCGCGCTCCGCCCCCCGGCGCTACAGTGACCCCAGCCGGGGCCCACCGGCAGAGCGTGAGGGGAACGCGATGGCTCGTCTGTCGAATTCGGAACTCGAGCGACGCCTGTCCGAGCTGGAGGCGGAGAACGCCGCCCTGCGCGCCCAGGTCGGTTCGGACACCGAGGTCCTCCCGGTCGATGCGGCCGCCGCACCCGCCGTCCGCAAACGCCGCAGCTGGGGCTGGACCCTGCTGGCGACGGTGCTCATCGTCCTCGGCGCCATCCTGGCGCCTCTCGCCGTCGTGGCCTCCTGGGCGAAAGTGCAGCTGACCGACACCGACTCGTTCGTCGCCACCTACGCTCCGCTCGCACACGATCCTGGCGTGCAGAGCTTCGTCACCGACCAAGCGGTCAAGGCGGTGCAGGACAACGTCGACATCCCGCAGGTGACCTCGCAGGTCATCGACGGGATCACCGGGCTCGGCACCGGCCCGGTCGCCACCAAGGCGCTGGAGTCGCTGAAGGGCCCGCTCGCGCAGGGCATCGTCTCCCTCATGCGTTCCACGGTGCAGCGGTTCGTCGCGTCGGACGCCTTCGCCCAGGTCTGGCAGCAGGCGCTCCGCACCAGCCACGAGCAGCTGATCGCGACGATGCAGAACAACCCGAAGGCCGCCATCGCCGTCGGTGCGGACGGCTCGGTCGGCATCCAGCTCGCCCCGATCATCGATCGCGTCAAACAGCTGCTGATCGACCAGGGACTCACCTTCGCCTCGCGGATACCCACCGTCGACCGCACGGTGACGATCGCGCAGAACTCTTCCATCCCGACGCTGCAGGTGGTCTACGGGCTTGCGCTGGCGGCGGGGGCGTGGCTGCCCTGGGTCGCGCTCGGGCTGCTCGCGCTGGGTGTCCTGGTCGCACGGCGGCGGGCGGTCGCACTCGTGTGGGCGGCCGTGGCGCTGGGGCTCGGGATGGCCGTGGTGCTCGGCGCGATCGGGATCGGCCGCGTCGTCTTCGTCGCATCCGCGTCGCCGTCGCTGATTCCGTCGGGTCTCGCCCGCACCCTGTTCACCACGGTGACGACGGCGATGATCGACACCGCCGTCGCGGTGCTCGTGCTCGCCGTCGTCGTCGCTCTCGTCGCCTGGTACTCCGGACCGTTCGCGGTGCCCCGGCGACTGCGCGGGTTCTTCGGCTCCGGCGTGGCCTGGGTGCGCGAGTCGGCCGAGCGCCACGGCATCACGACCGGACGCGCGGGCGTGTGGATGTACACCCAGCGCACGCTGCTGCGTGCCATCGTCGCCGCGATCGCGGCCGCCGTCGTGCTCTTCGTGCGACCGCTCACGCCCTCCCTCATCATCTGGACGCTGGTGCTCGCCGCGCTGGCCGTGGCGATCCTCGAACTGGTGCAACGACCTGCCGTGACCGTGCCGGAATCGGCCGACGACGAGACGCCGGTCGTGACGGTCTCCTGAGCCCCGAAGTGTCGTCGGCCCGGGCCGGTCCGGCGCCGGTAGGCTCCGTTCGGTCATGAGTCGCACAACCGTCGCCCTGCTCGCCGCGCTGGAGGCGCTCATCATCGCCGCGATCGGCCTCGGCATCTGCCTGGTCCCGATCACGATCCTCTGGGCGGCGCAGTACCAGCTCGGCGCCGACTTCGCGGTGGTGTGGCGGTCCGCGGCGGACATCTGGCTCGTGGGTCACGGCGTCAACCTCACGGTGAGCCTCGACCCGCAGACGGTGGGCCGGCTGGGGCTGCCGGGCGCGGCGGTGCCGTTCCAGGTGACGATCGCCCTGCTCGGTTTCGCCGCCCTGACCGCTGGCCTCGGAGTCCGCACCGGGATGCGTGCGGCCGAGACGGATCAGCGCTGGGTGGGTGCGTCGAGCGCGCTCGCCGCCTTCGCGGCGATCTCGGCGCTGGTGGTGCTGTCGGCCGGCTCCGCGGTGGTGCAGCCGTCGGTGTGGCAGGGCATCCTCCTCCCGCCGTTCGTGTACGCGATCGGCATCGCCGCCGGGTTCGGCTTCGATGCGCTGCGTGGCGGGGCGCCGGACGAGGGGATGCGCGGCTCGCGTCCGGTGGACGGGATCGCCTCGGAGCGGCCGGATTCCGCCCCGGGGACGAGTGCGGCGCCGATCTCCCTGACCGCCCTGCGGAGCCGGGCGGTCGACCTGCCGGAGAGCCTCCGGGTCGGCGCGATGGCGGCCGTCCGCGCGGGCACCGCGGCGACGGCCATGGTCATCGGGATCGCGGCTCTCCTTCTCGCCCTGCTGATCTTCGGCGGCTACGGCACCATCATCAGCCTGTACGAGCAGTTGCAGACCGGTGTCGCCGGTGGAGCGGCGCTGACCATCGGGCAGCTGGCGCTCCTCCCGAACCTGGTGATCTGGATGGCGTCGTGGCTGGTCGGCCCCGGGTTCGCCCTCGGAACCGGTTCGTCGGTCAGCCCGCTCGGCACTGCGCTCGGGCCGCTGCCCGGGCTGCCGCTGTTCGGCATCATCCCGTCCGGCAGCGTCCCCTTCGGCCTGATCGGTGTCCTGGTGCCCGTGCTCGCGGGCTTCGTGGCGGGCGTGCTGCTGCGCGGCCGCCGGGGTGCGGGTGGCTCGACTCTCGCGGACGGGGTCCGCTCTCTGCTGCTCACCGCAGCGGGGATCGGAGTGGTCGCGGGCATCGAGCTCGGACTGCTGGCCTGGTGGTCCTCCGGGTCCCTCGGCCCGGGACGACTGCACGACGTCGGACCGAACGCCTGGCTGGTCGGCGCGCTCGCGGCGGCCGAGGTCGCCGTCGCTGCGGCGATCGGACTGGCCGCGGGGAGCCGATCCCGGCGGTGAGGCGGCCGGTCGGACGCCGGTAGGCTGGTGGCGTGCTCTCGATTGTGGTGCTGATCTCCGGTGGCGGCTCGAACCTGCGTGCACTGCTGGAGGCGTCGGAGGATGCCGAGTTCCCGGCCCGTGTCGTCGCAGTGGGTGCCGACCGCGAGGCCGACGGCCTCGAGCACGCCGAGCGGTTCGGCATCCCGACTTTCACGGTCCCGTACACGTCGTACCCGAGCCGTGAGGAGTGGGGCGACGCGCTGCTGGAGCAGATCCGGCAGTGGGAGCCAGACCTCACCATCCTGTCCGGCTTCATGCGCCTCGTGCCGCCGCGGGTCGTGGATGCGCTCTCGCCCGACCTGATCAACACCCACCCCGCCTACCTGCCCGAGTTCCCCGGTGCCCATGCCGTTCGGGATGCGCTGGCCGCGGGAGTGACCCAGACCGGCGCCAGCCTGATCGTCGTCGACAACGGCGTGGATGCCGGCCCGATCATCAGCCAGGAACGCGTCGAGGTGCTGCCCGGCGACACCGAGGCCAGCCTGCACGAACGCATCAAACCCGTGGAGCGACGGCTGCTCATCGACGCCGTGCTCGACATCGCCAACGGACACATCGACCTCGAGGAGCTTGCCCGAGCATGAGCGGACCCCGCCACGACCCCAGCCTGTACCGCGAGCGGGACCTCGTCCCGATCCGCCGAGCGCTGATCTCGGTCAGCGACAAGAGCGGACTCCTCGACCTGGCGAAAGCCCTGGCCGACGCCGGCGTGGAGATCGTCTCGACCGGCTCGACGGCCCAGACCATCCGCGACGCGGGCCACGCGGTCACGGACGTCGCCAGCGTCACCGGCTTCCCCGAGTCGCTCGACGGCCGCGTCAAGACGCTGCATCCGGCCATCCACTCCGGGCTGCTCGCCGACCTGCGGCTGGCCTCGCACGAGGAGCAGCTGAAGGATCTCGGCATCGAGCCGTTCGAGCTCGTCGTCGTCAACCTGTACCCGTTCGTCGAGACGGTGGCCTCCGGCGCCGTCGGCGACGATGTCGTGGAGCAGATCGACATCGGCGGACCGGCGATGGTGCGCGCGTCCGCGAAGAACCACGCCAACGTCGCCATCGTGGTGTCGCCGGCGGACTACGCCGACGTGGTCGAGGCGGTCGCCGCGGGAGGCACGACCTTCGATCAGCGCCGTGCGCTCGCCGCCAAGGCGTTCGCGCACACCGCCTCGTACGACGGCGCGGTGGCGGCCTGGTTCGCGGGCGAGGCGCCCTCGACCGACGACTTCCCCGAGCGCTGGGAGGCCCGCGCCGAGCTCAAGCAGACGCTGCGCTACGGCGAGAACTCCCACCAGGCGGCGGCGCTCTACGCCGACCCGGCGGGACGCGGCATCGCGCAGGCGACGCAGCTCGGCGGCAAGGAGATGTCGTACAACAACTACGTGGATGCGGACGCCGCTCTGCGCAGTGCCTACGACTTCGACCGTCCCGCCGTCGCGATCATCAAGCACGCCAACCCCTGCGGGATCGCGGTCGCCGACGACATCGCCGAGGCGCACCGCAAGGCGCACGAGTGCGATCCCGTCTCGGCCTACGGCGGTGTGATCGCGGCCAACCGCACGGTCACCCTGGCCATGGCCGAGACGGTGAAGGGCATCTTCACCGAGGTGCTCATCGCGCCGGCCTTCGAGCCGGAGGCGCTCGAGCTGCTGCAGACCAAGAAGAACCTGCGGATCCTGCAGCTGCCCGCCGACTACGCCCGCGCGCTCACCGAGTTCCGGCAGATCTCGGGCGGCGTGCTGGTGCAGGACACCGACCGCTTCACCGAGTTCACCAGCGACGGCTGGACCCTCGTCGCGGGCGAGGAGGCGGACGCCGCCACCCGCGCCGACCTCGAGTTCGCCTGGAAGGCCTGCCGCGCGGTCAAGTCGAACGCCATTCTCCTCGCCCACGACGGCGCCTCGGTCGGCGTGGGCATGGGACAGGTCAACCGCGTCGACTCGTGCCACCTCGCGGTCACGCGCGCGGGGGACCGTGCGCGCGGCTCGGTCGCAGCCTCCGATGCGTTCTTCCCGTTCGCCGACGGCGCGCAGATCCTGATCGACGCGGGCGTGCGCGCCATCGTCCAGCCGGGCGGCAGCATCCGCGACGAGGAGGTCGTCGAGGCGGCGAAGGCGGCCGGCGTGACGATGTACTTCACCGGGGAACGGCACTTCTTCCACTGAGGGTGGTCCACTGACATTGCGGGGTCTCCCGGCGCAGGGGAGTATGGACGGCGGTCCACAAGACCGCTGAACACTTTTCACCGCGATCCCACGAGGAGACACCGATGTCCGTCCTGCCCACAGACCTGCCGCACGAAACACTGCACGTCGTGAAGGGGAGGCGGAGCGGGCTCACCATCAGCATCGCGGTCCACTCCACCGTCCTCGGCCCCGCCCTCGGCGGCTGCCGCGTCTGGACTTACGACTCCTGGCAGGAGGCGGTGGCAGACTCGTTGCGCCTCGCCGAGGGGATGACCCTCAAGAACTCCGCCGCCGGACTCAACCGCGGCGGCGGCAAGGCCGTGGTGTACCTCCCGCGCGGAACGGTGCTCTCGCCGACCGAGCGCTTCGAAGCGATGCTCGACCTGGGCGACGCGGTCGAGACGCTCGGCGGCAGCTACATGACCGCAGAGGATGTGGGCACGAGCGCCGAGGACATGTCCGTCGTCGCCACCCGCACCTCGCACGTGTGCGGCCTCCCGCCGTCGGAGGGCGGTGTGGGCGAGCCGAGCGACGCCACAGCAGCCGGTGTCTACGCGGGCCTGCAGTCCACCCTGGAGCGCGTCTTCGGATCGCGCTCGGTCGAGGGCCGTCGGGTGACCGTCCTCGGGCTCGGGCACGTGGGCTCGCTCATCGCGATGCGCCTGGCGAGCGAGGGCGCCGTGCTGACCGCGACCGACGTCAATCCCGCGAAGCGCGCGCTGGCGGATGCGCTGGGCGCCACCTGGGTGGAGCCGGACGAGGCGCACCGCGTCGAAGGCGACCTCTTCGTGCCCGCCGGTGTCGGCGGGGCGCTGACCGACAGTGTCATCGACGAGCTGCGCGTCGCCGCGGTCGTCGGCCCGGCCAACAACCAGCTGGCCGCGCGCGACGGCGCCGAGCGGCTCGCGGCTCGCGGCATCCTCTGGGCGCCCGACTTCGTCGTCAACGCGGGCGGCGTCATCTTCCTCTCGATGGCCGGCGAGCCGGGCGTCACCGCGGAGGCGACGCAGGAGCGGGTGGAGCGCATCGGCGATTCGGTCGCCGAGATCTTCCGGGTGGCGGAGGAGCGCGGGGTCACCACGCTGCAGGCCGCCGAGGAGCTCGCGCTCGAGCGACTGCGGGAGCCAGCAAACGCATAGCGCTGCTCCGATAGGTTGATCCCATGACGTCTTCCTGGGGCCGCCGGCTCGCCGCATCCATCTCCGCCGCTGTCGCTGTCGCAGCGATCGCGTTCGTCGCCTCGACGGTCGTGATCCTGGTCGCCAGCCAGCTCAACTCGGCGGCGCTCGCCACAACGACGCCGTACGTCGGATGGAACGCGCTGGTCGCCCTGGTGTTGGGCTTCGCAGCAGCGTTGCTCGGCGCCTTCGACCGGCGGTGGATCGCCGTGGTGTCGGGCATCGTGATCGCTCTGGTGAGCACGGTGCTCGGCACGCTGATCCTCTTCACGGTGCTGAAGGTGACGCTGTCGGGTGATGCGTGGGGCCAGCTGTTCGGCTCGTTCATCGGGATCAACCTGCCGTTCTGGCTGTCGGTCGCGATCGCGTTCCCGACGGCGGGCTACGCCGTGTACCGCGCGGTGGACAACGGGGAGCGCACCGAGCGCCGTGTCGCGCTGGTGCGCATCCCGGCCGCGAATGTCGCCGAGGGCCTCATCACGCACATCGATCCGCAGCCGGTCGACACGGAGCTCGCTGACAAGCAGTGGGACGCCTACGTCGCCGCCCTCTCCGAGGCCGGCTGGCAGACCGTCGAGGTCGCGAGCGCCGACCGCATGGCAGACTCCGTCTTCGTCGAGGACACCGCCGTGGTCTTCGGCGACACCGCCGTCATCACGCTCCCCGGCGCCGAGTCGCGTCGTGGCGAGACGGAGGGCACCGAGGCCGCGCTGCGCGCGCAGGGCCTGCGCCTGGAGCGCATCGAGGCTCCGGGAACGCTCGAGGGCGGCGACGTGCTGAAGGTCGGGTCCACGGTCTACGTCGGCCGCGGCGGACGCACCAACGCCGAGGGCATCCGCCAGCTGCGCGCGATCGTCGCGCCGCTCGGGTACACCGTCGTCGCGGTGCCCGTCACCAAGGCCCTGCACCTGAAGACCGCCGTGACCGCCCTGCCCGACGGCACGGTCATCGGCTACGAGCCCATCGTCGACGACACCCGCGTGTTCGAGCGCTTCCTGCCGGTGCCCGAGGCCCACGGGACCGCGGTCGTGGTCCTCGCCGACGACACCGTGCTGATGTCGTCGTCCGCCCCCCAGTCGGTCGCGCTCGTCGAAGACCTCGGCTACACCGTCGTCCAGGTCGACATCTCC
Organism: Leifsonia sp. fls2-241-R2A-40a; assembly: GCF_030209575.1. Taxonomy (NCBI): domain Bacteria; kingdom Bacillati; phylum Actinomycetota; class Actinomycetes; order Micrococcales; family Microbacteriaceae; genus Leifsonia; species Leifsonia sp. fls2-241-R2A-40a. The sequence continues at coordinate 2,353,521 of NZ_JARVRS010000001.1, forward strand.
GAGTTCGAGAAGCTCGAAGGATGCGTCACCTGTCTTTCGATCCGGATCCGCTGACCGCATCCAGTTGACACGACATGCCGCCCGGGACCGCTCCCGGGCGGCATGTTGCGTCAACCAGGCGGTGGTGTTCGTGGATACCACCAGAAATGTCTTGCGGATTTCTGCAAGCTGGCAATATCCTGTAGGGCTGCCTTGTTGCAGCACAACGGATGCATTCATCGAGGCTGGGAGGAAGCCATGACGACGATCGAGACCGCACGAAAGCTCACCGTGCCCGGGTTCGTCGCCGCCCTCGTGGCCGACGCCCGACCGTCCGGGCGGTAGCTCCCGTCCCACGCTGCGCGCCTTTCGCGCGCAACAGGGTGCGCGCCGGCGGGCGCGCACGCGCATCCCACACCAGACCTGCCGACGCAGGCAGGACTTCGGCGACTCCTTCGCGTGCTCGCCGCCGACCCACGATGTCGGACCACTCACAGAAAACGGAACACCCATGTCTGTCGCTCAGACGCAGTCCACGAACACCGATTCGACGAAGCGGTCGAGCACCGCGCGCACGCTGCTGCGCATCCTGCCGTTCGCCAAGTCCGCCGCGCCGCGCATCATCCTCGGCATGGTCGCCGCGCTGCTCGCCAGCCTGGTCGCGCTGACCATCCCGCAGGTGCTCCGCTGGCTGGTCGACGGCCCGCTGTCGACGGGCGACCCGTCGGCGGTGTGGCCCGCCGCGCTGCTGGTGGTCGGGCTCGGTGCCGCCGAGGCCGTATTCATCTCGCTCCGGCGCTGGTTCGTGCTCACCCCGGGCACCCACGTCGAGGCGCGGATGCGCAACGCGCTCTACGCCCAGCTGCAGGATCTTCCGGTCGCCTTCCACGACCGCTGGCCGAGCGGCCAGCTGCTCTCGCGTGCCGTCAGCGACCTCAGCATGATCCGCCGGTGGCTGTCGTTCGGCATCGTGCTGCTCGTGGTCAACGTGGTCACGATCGTGGTCGGGTTCGCCATCCTGATCGGGTGGAACTGGATCCTCGGGCTCATTTTCCTGGTGTGCTCGATCCCGCTCTGGATCTACGGCTTCGTGTTCGAGAACAAGTACTCGGTCATCGCGCGCCGCAGTCAGGACCAGGCCGGCGACCTCGCCACGGCGGTCGAGGAGTCGGTGCACGGCATCCGCGTCCTGAAGGCGTTCGGCCGCGGCAAGCACGCGCTGAAGAGCTTCGAGTCGCAGGCCGAGCAGCTGCGCGGCACCGAGATCGAGAAGGCCAAGGCGATCGCGGGCATCTGGCTGTGGCTGCTGATGGTCCCGGACATCGCGTTCGGCATCAGCCTGGTCGTCGGCGTGTGGCTGGCGTCGCAGGGGCAGCTGTCGGTGGGCGAGCTGGTGGCGTTCTTCGCCACCGCCACGGTGCTCCGGTTCCCGATCGAGTCGATCGGATTCCTGCTGTCGATGACCTTCGACACGCGGACCGCCGCCGACCGGTTCTTCGAGGTGCTGGATGAGGTCAACACGATCACCGACCCCGCCGAGCCGAAGAAGATCACCGACCCGCGCGGAGAGCTGGTCTTCGATGACGTGCACTTCCGGTACCAGGATTCGCCCGAGCGCTTCCCGGACCTGCTCGACGGCATCCAGCTGACGGTCCGGCCGGGCGAGACGATGGCGCTGGTGGGTCTCACCGGATCCGGCAAGTCGACGCTCACCGCCCTGACCACGCGTCTGTACGACGTGACCGGGGGAGCGGTCCGGGTCGACGGCGTCGACGTGCGCGACCTGACCCGCTACGACCTCCGCAAGGCGCTCGCCATGGCGTTCGAGGACGCGACGCTGTTCTCGGCGTCCGTGCGCGACAACGTCCTGCTGGGCCGGGACGAGCTCGACCCGAACTCTGCCGAAGCGGAGCGCGTCCTGACCGAGGCGCTCGAGATCGCGCAGGCGGGCTTCGTCTACGACCTCCCCGAGGGCGTGGAGACGAAGGTCGGCGAGGAGGGCCTCAGCCTCTCGGGCGGACAGCGCCAGCGTCTGGCGCTGGCGCGAGCGGTCGCGGCGAACCCCAGCGTGCTGGTGCTCGACGACCCGCTGTCCGCTCTGGACGTCGACACGGAGGCACTCGTCGAGGCTGCGCTGCGGCGGGTCCTCGCGGCGACCACCGCGCTCATCGTCGCGCACCGCCCCTCCACGGTCATGCTGGCCGACCGGGTGGCGCTGCTCGAAGACGGGCGCATCACGGCGGTCGGCACCCACCATGAACTGCTCGCCACCAGCGAGCACTACCGATTCGTCATCTCCAGCCTGGAGGACGAAGAGAACGACGAGATCCTCGAGGAGGTGAACCTGTGAGCACGACGACGGTGCTGGGCGTCGAAGGCGAAGAGCGCAACGACCTCAGCAAGGAGGAGAGCCGGCAGGTCCGGCGCCGCTCGCTGCGCCTGCTCGGTTCGCTGATGCACCCGCTGCGGATGCGGCTGGTGCTCACGGCCGTGGTGGTCGTGGTGAGCACCGCCGCGCAGGTGGCGGGGCCGGCGATCATCGCATTCGGCATCGACAACGGACTGCCCGCCCTGATGAAGCAGGACTGGTTCCCGCTGGCCGCCGCCGGCATCGCGTACCTGTTCACCGGCATCATCGGCGCCGTGCTGATCGCGTGGTATACGGTGCTGAGCGCGCGGATCAGCCAGGCCATCCTGATCGACCTGCGCAAGCGGGTGTTCCTGCACACGCAGAAGCTGTCGCTGGAGTTCCACGAGTCGTACACGTCGGGCCGCATCATCTCGCGCCAGACCAGCGACCTCGATTCCATCCGGGAGCTGCTCGACTCGGGCATCAACCAGCTGGTGCAGGGCTTCCTGTACATGCTGTTCATCGCGATCGCCCTGTTCTCGATCGACTGGATCAGCGGTGTCGTGCTGCTCGCCTCGCTCGTGCCGCTGTACCTGCTGACCCGCTGGTTCCAGAAGCGCTCGCAGGTGCTGTTCCGCATCTCGCGGGTGGCGTCGGCGAAGCTGATCGTGCACTTCGTGGAGACCATGACCGGCATCCGCGCGGTCAAGGCGTTCCGCAAGGAGAAGCGCAACGAGAAGGAGTTCGGCGGACTGGTCGAGGAGTACCGGGATGTGAACGCCCGCGTCATCCAGCTGTTCGGGATCTTCGACCCGGGACTCGTGATGATCGGCAACGTGACGGTCGGCGTCGTGCTGCTCGTGGGCGGCTTCCGCGTCGCCGACGGCCAGCTCGCGATCGGCGTGCTGCTCGCGGTGCTGCTGTACACGCGCCGGTTCTTCGACCCGATGGAGGAGATGGCGATGTTCTACAACTCCTACCAGTCGGCCGCCGCGGCTCTGGAGAAGATCTCCGGCGTCCTGGAGGAGGAGCCGAGCGTGCCGGATCCCGTCACGCCCGTCGACCTGTGGTCGGCGAAGGGACACGTGCGGTTCGACGACGTCACCTTCGCCTACAAGAAGGACCGCGTCATCCTGCCCGAGTTCACGCTCGATCTGCCGGCCGGGCAGACGGTCGCGCTCGTCGGCTCCACCGGAGCGGGCAAGTCGACGCTGGCGAAGCTCATCTCGCGGTTCTACGACCCGACCGACGGCTCCGTCCAGCTCGACGGGGTGGACCTGCGCGACCTGCACCCGAAGGATCTCCGCCGCGCCATCGTCATGGTGACGCAGGAGGCCTACCTGTTCAGCGGGTCGGTGGCCGACAACATCGCGCTCGGCAAGCCGGACGCGACGCGCGAGGAGATCGTGCGGGCGGCGGAGGCCGTTGGCGCGCACGAGTTCATCCAGGGTCTGCCCAACGGGTACGACACCGACGTGAACAAGCGCGGCGGTCGCGTGTCCGCGGGTCAGCGCCAGCTGATCTCGTTCGCGCGCGCGTTCCTCGCCGACCCGGCGGTGCTCATCCTGGACGAGGCCACCAGTTCGCTCGACATCCCGAGCGAGCGACTGGTCCAGGAGGCGCTGCAGACGCTGCTGGCCGACCGGACGGCCGTGATCATCGCGCACCGTCTATCGACGGTCGCGATCGCGGACCGGGTCCTGGTGATGGAGCACGGACGCGTCGTCGAGGACGGCACGCCGGACGACCTGATCGCCGGTACGGGCCGCTTCGCGCAGCTCCACGCCGCCTGGCGCGACTCGCTCGTGTAGCGGGGAGGCCGACGGCCTTCCGACGGGGACCACGGGGAAGCCCTCCCGTGGTCCCCGTCGCCTGTCTCCGGGCGGCGAGGGGTCGAGTCAGCCGACCGGGGACCAGGTGATGCGCGCCCGCGAGGGGCGCGGGGCGCCGCGCAGGACCGGGCGCGTGCGCGCGGATCGGGTACGGGCCGAGAGCCCGTCGCGGAGGACGACGACCTCGGCGCCGGCGTCGATGCATGCGCTCGCGGAGAGCGCATCGATCGAACGCTCGCTCAGGCCGAAGACGATCGTGATGCAGTCGGCGACGAGCCGCTGCCCTGCCGTGGCGACCACGTCGAACGGCCGGCCCGTCTCCGCGGCGATCGCACCGGCGGTGCGGACCGCCTGCTGCAGCACGGTGCCCGGGGCGCCCGGCTCATCCAGGCGGACGAGGAGTCCCGCTGCCCGGATCCCCAGCGCGTCGGCGCGACGCGCGGCGGCCGGGGCCGACTCGGCCGGCATCGCGAGGAGCACGGAGGTTCCCGTTGGTGCTGCGGCGAAGGGGTCCAGTTCGTGCAGGTCCTCCACCACGAACCGGCGTATCCCGGCATCCCACGCCTCACGCCGGTCGTGCCACGGCGCTCCGGGCACGGCGTAGAGCATCCGTTCGGGATCGGCACCTGCTCGGCGCAGGGCTGTCAGTGCGGCCGGGTGCGAGACGGTGAACCCCGCACCGTCGGCCGCCAACGCGCGGATGAGCTCGGGATGCGCGAGCGCGCTCACGTCGAAGTGCGGGTCGGCCCACGGCACGGCCTCGCGAAGCTCCCGGAACCGGTGCGCTGCGCGTACGAGGTCGATCACCACGACGGGCTGGTCGGGGAGCCCGTCGCCGGTGAGGGAGCGGGAGGAGGGGCCGTCCACCGTGACCGCCCCGGCGGCCGCGGTCGTAACCGCTGCGCCTCCGGTCGGGTCGGCGGTTCGGGTCACGGTGGACATCGCCATCTCCTCGGGTGGACCATCGGCTCGCTCTCGCGGGCGGGCCACTTCGCCGTTCGGGTCGGCGAGGTTGTCTCATATCGTCGTCCCGGCCGTGATGACCCGCATCAGGGGGGTCACCTCATTCCGATTGCGTGGAGGCACGGATGAACACCGGGGACTGTGCGGAGATGATGGACCACATGTCCCTCCGTGTTGTGATCGTCGACGACCACGAACGGTTCCGCGCACAGGCGGCCGAACTGCTGCGCCTGGAGCGCTTCACCGTCGTCGGGGACACGGACACGGCCGCGAGCGGGGTCGAACTCAGCAGGCGGCTCTCGCCCGATATCGTGCTGCTCGACATCGGGCTGCCGGACGCGAGCGGGTTCGACATCGTGTCCGCCATGCGCGCGACGGGCGCGGCGGTCGTGCTCACCTCGAGCCGGTCCGCCAACGACTACGGCAGACGCGTCGCGGACAGCGGTGCGGAGGGATTCATCAACAAAGAAGAGCTGACCGGTGAGGCGATCCGCACCCTGCTAAGGTAAGCGCGTGAGCGGGGGACAGACTGAGGGTTCTCGCGCACTCAGGGTGGCCGTCGCCGACGACGCAGTGCTCCTGCGCGAAGGGATCGGCCAGATCCTGCGTGCGGGCGGCATGGATGTCGTGGCCTCGGTGGACACCGCCGAGGAACTCCTCGGCGCGGTCGAATCCGACGGCGACGTGGATGCGATCGTGCTCGACATCAAGATGCCCCCGACGCACACCGACGAAGGACTGCGGGCGCTGGAGAGGCTGCGCGCCGACGGGTCGCAGGCCGGCATCCTGCTTCTCTCCATGTACACGACCGCTTCGTACGCGATCCGTGCGATGAGCGCGGGGAGCGGGACCGGGTATCTGCTCAAGGACCGCGTGGCCGACGCCGACACGCTCGTCTCCGCCGTACGGACCGTGGCCCGCGGGGGATCGGTGGTCGACCCGGAGGTCGTCCAGCTGCTCGTCTCCGCGCGTTCGTCCGAGGCCGCCGTCGAGGGACTGTCGTCCCGCGAGCGGGACGTGCTGCGCCTGATGGCCGAGGGCCGCTCGAACGTCGGGATCGCGGGCGAGCTGCACCTGAGCCTGCGGACGGTGGAATCGCACATCGGGCACATCATGGCGAAGCTCGGCGTGGAGGACTCCGCAGAGGGACACCGTCGCGTGCTCGCCGTGCTGCGGTTCCTCGGCCGGGACGCCTGAGCGCATGGACGCCGCGCCGCAGAACGTAGCGCGCGTGAACGCTCCGCGCCGGGAGGACGCATACCCGCAGGTCGCGCGGCCCGGATTCGCGCGGCTGGGATTACGCGCGCTCGCCGTGACGGTGACGCTCGCGTCGAACGTGCTGGCCCAGGTCATCAGTGCGATGACCGGCGACTACGGACCGAGGCCGGCCGGAGTCGGCTGGGCGATCGTCTTCGTCGCCGTGGCGGTCGACTACGTCATCTGCGCGGTCATCGCCTGGCGTCTGGTGCGCAGCCCCATCCCGGGCTGGCTGATGGTCGGCGCCGCGCTGTTCTGGTCCGCGGGCGCCTGGTACCCGCTGGTCCGCCAGTGGGGATGGGCGTGGCCGTGGGTGGCCGGGGTCACCGACCTCTGGGCCGTGCTCGTCGGCATCCTCGTGCTGTGCTATCCGTCCGGGCGCCTGGCGGCGCGCTTCGATCGCGCCATCGTGCTCGTGGTGTCGGTGGCGTTCTCGATCCGTCTTGCGGGCATCCTGCTGTTCTCCTCGCCCGACGTCGCCGAGTGCGGCTGCGCGTCGAACCCGTACGCCGTGATGCCCAGCGACACCGCCGACTTCTGGCTGGGGCTGGCGTGGCGTTTCGTCGGGCTGGCGCTGATGCTCACGGTCGCCGCGCGCCTGATCGCGCGGTGGTTCACCAGCTCGCTGCCCGCACGGCGTGTGGCCTTCGTGATGCCGCTCGCCATCCTGCTCTGGTGCTACGGGACGGTGCAGGACTCGCTGAGCTTCGCGCTCGGCTGGGACGGCGGCTGGCTGCAGTTCATCCCGCCCGTCGCCATCGCTCTCATCCCTCCCGCCTGGGTGGGCGGCGTGATGTACGCGCGGGGGCTCCGGTCGCGTGTGGCCGACCTGGTGATCGTCGCCCGCGACAAGGTCGACCGCGGGCTGTGGGAGTCGAGCCTCGCGCGCACACTGCACGACGGATCCCTGCGGGTGTTCTGGTGGGACGAGCCTCTGCAGCGCTACCAGACCAGCGACGGTCAGGCGGTCGCCGACGCGGGCCTCACCCAGCGGCCCGGCCGCTCCACCCTGGCGATCGACTCCGACCAGGGTCCGATCGCCCTGATCGAGCACGACGTCGCGCTGACCCAGGACGACCGGCTGCTGGATGCGGTGTCCTCTGCGCTGCTGCTGTCCGTGGACAACGACCGCCTGCGCGGCCGGCTGGAGCGCACCATCCAGGAACTGCGGGAGTCGCGCCTCCGCATCGTGGAGGAGGGGTACCTGGCCCGCAGGCGCCTGGAACGCGACCTGCACGACGGCAGCCAACAGCAGCTCGTCTCCCTGGCGATCAGCCTGCGCATCGCGATCTCGAAGGCCGAGGCGCGCGGGCAGGAGGAGCTCGCCGGCGACCTTCAGCGGGCGTCCGATCAACTGGCCGACGCGCTCCGCGAACTCCGGGAGCTGGCCCGCGGCATCCACCCCACCGTGCTCAGCGACGGCGACCTCCGCTCGGCGATCGAGGAGCTCGGGCTGCGCAGCCACCTGCCGGTGGAGACCCACGTCGAGCTCACGGAGCGTCTGCCCGAGGTGGTCGAGGAGACCATCTACTACTGCGTGTCCGAGTGCCTCGCCAACACGGCCAAGCACGCCAATGCCCGCAACTGCACGGTGCTGGTGAGCCGCACCGACTCGACGGTCACCGTCGTGGTGAAGGACGATGGCCAGGGCGGCGCGAAGATCGAGCCCGGCGGCGGGCTGGAGGGACTCCGCGACCGCGTGGAGGCGGTGTCCGGCCGCGCCGACGTGCGCTCGGTCGAGGGGCTGGGCACGATCATCGAGCTGACCATCCCGGTTACCTCGGCCTGAGTGGCCCGCGGCGGTCGCGCCGCAGAATTCACCTCCCGTTCAAATGCGGTGCTCCGGATCGGCGTACTCAGGAGGTGGGCGCGATCGCGCCCACCTCCTCAGTACGGAAGGACCGCCGAATGGACATGATCGTCACGGTCGCGGCCGTCATCGTCGTGGCACTGGTCTTCGACTTCACGAACGGCTTCCACGACACGGCCAACGCCATGGCGACCTCGGTCGCCACCGGCGCGCTGAAGCCCCGAACGGCGGTGGCCATTTCGGCCGTGCTCAACCTGGCGGGGGCGTTCCTCTCGACCGCCGTCGCCCAGACCATCTCCGGAGGAGTCATCAAGGAGGGGTCGTCCGGCGTGGCGATCACTCCCACGATGATCTTCGCCGGACTGGTCGGTGCGGTGCTCTGGAACCTCGTCACCTGGTACTTCGGTCTCCCGTCGAGCTCCACGCACGCCCTCTTCGGCGGCCTCATCGGCGCAGCGGTCATCGGCGCGGGGTTCGGCGCCGTCGACTGGGGAGTGCTGCTCAGCAAGGTGATCATCCCGGCGCTGCTGTCGCCCTTCGTGGCCGGCGCGGTCGCGCTCGTGGCCACCTACGCCGCGTACCGGATCACGCACAACGCGCGCGTGCACGGCGCGGAGTCCGGCTTCCGGCACGGGCAGACCGTCTCCGCCTCCCTCGTCTCGCTCGCGCACGGCACCAACGACGCCCAGAAGACGATGGGCGTCATCACCTTGACGCTCATCTCGGCGGGCTACCTGGCCGGCGGAAGCGCGCCGCCGCTCTGGGTGATCGTGTCCTGCGGACTGGCGATCGCGCTGGGCACCTACCTGGGCGGCTGGCGGATCATGCGGACCGTCGGCAAGCGCATCACCGACGTCAAGCCGCCGCAGGGCTTCGCGGCCGAGACGTCGTCGGCGGCCACCATCCTCGTCTCGTCGCACCTCGGCTTCGCCCTCTCGACGACGCAGGTCACCTCGGGCGCCGTGGTCGGCAGCGGGCTGGGCAAGAGGCTCGCCTCGGTGCGGTGGGGCGTGGTCGGACGGATCGCGGCCGCCTGGGTCATCACCCTCCCGGCCGCTGCCCTGGTCGGTGGGCTCGCGGCATGGATCGCGTCGGCGAGCGTCATCGGGCTGATCGGCGTAGCCGTCGTGGGGCTCGCGGCCGGACTCCTGATCTACGGACTCTCGCGACGCAACCCGGTGAACCGTCACAACGTCAACGAGAACGAGGACGCCGGCGAGCCGCGCGAAGCGGCGCCCGTGGGCGTCGGACAGGAGGGGTGAGGATGCGCGGGCTGATTCTGCACGCTGTGGCGCCGGAGGGGTCGTTCCTCGGCGTCGACTGGGGCTCGTTCGTCGTCGTGTCGCTCGTCGCGTTCGTGGCGACGTCGGTGGTCGTCGTCTCGTACGCGCTGGCCCTGCGGCTCCTCGCCGTCGGTGCGCCGCTCGACGCGGAGGGCGGCGCGGTGTCGGTGCGCGACGGGCGCAGGCCGGCTGTGGCGACGGTGGGCGCGGTGGTGTGCTTCGCGATCGGAGTCGCGGCAGTGCTCTACGGGATCTGGCTGATCGTCCCGCAGTTCCACTGAGCCGGGCTCCACTCACCCGCGCGGCGAGCTACTTGTGCGGCGCCTTCGCGGCCCAGACCTGGTCGCCGATGGCGAAGGCCGACCAGTTGCCCGGGCAGCCGGCCGCCTTGGCAGGAAGCCCGTCGATTGGCCACCAGCTGTCCTGGATGGTCGGCTTGGGCACATCCACCTCGCTCTTGCACACGCCCGGCACCAGGTGGGCCTTCGACGTGTAGGTCATGATCGCGGAGCCGTCCTGCGTGTCGTAGTCGACCCGGATGACCGTCGCGTCGTCCGGCACGAACGTGGGTGACCCGAAGACCGCCGTGCCCGACGCCTTCATCTCCTTCGCCGTGTCCCAGATCGCGGAGTCGACGTGCGGCTCGAATGCGGTCAGAACCGAGCATCCCGACAGGGCCATGGCGAGGGCGGACGTCGTCGCGATGACTCCGGCGGTACGGATGCGGGGCACGGCAGCTCCAGGGGAAGAGGACAGGGTCTGGTACGAGTGAACACTAGTTAACTGAACGGTTCATCGGTCGGAGGAATGATTCCGCGCGTCGCCGGGCGGTTCGGCGCCCACGCGAGCGGCCCGCAGGTCGACGCGGTACGGTCCGTTGCCCGCACGGAGCAACGGCGTCCCCTCGGCGCGATAGTGCTGGAGCGCGATGTGCTCGTGGTTCGCGGGCGGGTGGCCGCTCGCCCGGACCACGCGCCACCAGGGCACGTCGCCGCCGTAGTACGCCATCACCTGGCCGACCATCCGGGCGGCGCGCGACCCGAGGGTCGCGGCGACGTCGCCGTAGGTCATAACGTGGCCCGGCGGGATCGCATCGACCACCTCGAGGACCCGTTCGACGAACGAGTCCGAGCGGTCCGCGCCCGCGTCGCCGCCGGGCGCATCCCCGGTCACAGGTCGAGCGCGCCGATCGTCTCGCCGTACTGGGTCTCGCCGATCGGCTGGAACCCGCTGCGGATGAAGAACTGCTCGGGGCCGTGCTCGCCGGACTCCCAGATCACGTAGAGACGCTCGTGGCCGCGGGCGCGCGCCTCGTCGGCCAGAGCGCGAACCGCGAACGTGCCGATGCCGCGACCCTGGTCGTCGGCGTCGACGTTGATGCGCCAGAGGATCGCCTTGAACTCGTCGTGCTCGGCGTTCGGATCGAAGTTGCCCATGATGAAGCCGACGACCTCGTCGCCGTCGAGCACGACGCGCTGCCACGAGGTGTTCGGGTCGGCGACCGCTGCGGCGGCCGAGTAGGAGACCGGAGCGATGAACTGCTCCTGCCCGGGCTTCAGCGTGAGCGCGTTCGCCGCGACGACGGTCCGGGCGCTCAACTCTTCCAGTCTCAACTCAGCCATGACGAAAGGGTAACGTGCGCGGGCCAGCGCGGCATAGTCGCGCTCCAGCCGACCGTCTGCCGAGAGAAATTGTCTCGATGTCAAGATAGTTGTCGCGCTCAGGTAAGCTGTCGTCGGCTTGAAACGGCAGACACCCCAGGAGAACCATGGACAAGATCAAGGTTGACGGAACGGTCGTCGAACTCGACGGCGACGAGATGACACGAATCATCTGGAAGGCCATCAAAGACTCCCTCATCCACCCGTACCTCGATGTGAACCTCGAGTACTACGACCTCGGCATCGAGAAGCGCGACGAGACCGACGACCAGATCACGATCGACGCCGCCCACGCCATTCAGAAGCACGGCGTCGGCGTCAAGTGCGCGACCATCACCCCCGACGAGGCCCGCGTCGAGGAGTTCGGCCTGAAGAAGATGTGGAAGAGCCCGAACGGCACGATCCGCAACATCCTCGGCGGTGTCGTCTTCCGCGAGCCGATCATCATCTCCAACATCCCGCGGCTCGTCCCCGGCTGGAACAAGCCGATCGTCATCGGCCGTCACGCCTTCGGCGACCAGTACCGCGCGACCGACTTCGTCTTCGACGGCCCGGGCACGCTGACCCTCAGCTTCCAGCCGAACGACGGCGGCGAGGCCCAGTCGTTCGAGGTCTACCAGGCTCCGGGCGGCGGCGTCGCGCTCGCGATGTACAACCAGGACGCGTCCATCCGCGACTTCGCCCGCGCGTCGTTCAACTACGGTCTCGACCGCCAGTACCCGGTGTACCTGTCCACCAAGAACACGATCCTCAAGGCCTACGACGGTCGCTTCAAGGACCTGTTCCAGGAGGTCTTCGACGCGGAGTACAAGGACAAGTTCGAGGCCGCCGGCCTCACCTACGAGCACCGCCTCATCGACGACATGGTCGCCTCCAGCCTCAAGTGGGAGGGCGGCTACGTCTGGGCGTGCAAGAACTACGACGGCGACGTCCAGTCCGACACGGTGGCGCAGGGCTTCGGCTCGCTGGGCCTGATGACCTCGGTGCTGACCACCCCGGACGGCTCGGTCGTCGAGGCGGAGGCCGCGCACGGCACGGTCACCCGCCACTACCGCCAGCACCAGCAGGGCAAGCCGACCTCGACGAACCCGATCGCCTCGATCTTCGCCTGGACGCGCGGCCTCGCGCACCGCGGCAAGCTCGACGGCAACCAGGAGCTCATCGACTTCACCCACACCCTCGAGGACGTCGTGGTGAAGACGGTCGAGGAGGGCAAGATGACCAAGGACCTCGCGCTCCTCGTCGGCCCGGACCAGAAGTTCCTCACCACCGAGGAGTTCCTCGACGCGATCAGCGAGAACCTCAAGACGCGCATGGGCTGAGTCCCCGCGCTCCGCGACATTCGTGCCGAATGTGCGCTATTCGTGACGAATAGTGCGCATTCGGCACGAATCGTTAAGGGGCAGGCGTCGCAGGGTCAGCGGGCGGTCCAGCCGCCGTCGATCGCGAGGGTCTGCCCGGTGATGAGGGAGGCGGCGGGGGAGGCCAGGAACGCGACCGCTCCGGACACCTCGCGCGGCACGCCGATGCGGTGCAGCGCCGCGATGCGCTCGATCGTGTCGGCGCGGAAGGCGTCGTCCGAGAGTGCGGGAGCGGTGCCGTCGGTCTCGATGAACGTCGGGGCCACCGCGTTGACGCGGATGTCGTACTGGCCCCACTCGACGGCCAGGCACCGGGTGAGGTGGATGACGGCCGCCTTCGCCGAGCAGTAGGACGACTCGCCGGGCAGCGCCACCAGTCCGGCCTGGGATGCGACGTTGACGATGGAGCCGCCCCCGATCGTCAGCATGCTCTTCGCCAGGTGCTGCGAGAGGAAGAACGTCGAGCGGGTGTTGAGTTGCCAGACGCGCTCGAAGTCGTCCTCGGTGACCTCGAGCGCCGGGGCGTCGACGCCGCCGCCCGCGTTGTTGACGAGGATGTCGATCGGTCCCAGGTCCTCGGTGACTGCGTCGATGGCTGCGCGGCACGCATCCAGATCCATCACATCCAGCCGGATCGCGGTCGCCGCGACGCCGAACCCGCGCAGTTCTTCGACCAGCGCGGCCGAGCCGTCCGGATCGCGGACGCCGAGGATCACGTCGGCCCCCTGACCGGCCAGCTCGAGCGCGATCTCGCGGCCGAGCCCCCGGCTGGATGCGGTGACGAGCGCGCGCGAACCGGCGAGCGAGAACGGGGCGCGGGTGGATGCGGGAGCGGGGGAGGCGGTCATGCCTGGAGCCTAATCGCCGGCGTCGTGCGCGATGCGGCGACTTCCGGCGCGCCAGAATGGGACCATGACCGCTGCGGATGCGCTTCTCGATCGTTTCGTCCGTTCCGTCGATCGGGAGGGGCTCGGCGCCTACGGCGCGCACGCCCTCGTCGGTGAGGACGAGGCGGCGCACCGCTGGCGCAGCGACGACCGCGAGAACGTCTTCTCGGTGTCGAAGGGCGTCAGCGCCTTGGCGGCCGGCATCGCCGTGGACCAGGGCGTCCTGACCCTCGACACGACCGTCTCCGAGGCGCTTCCGGACCTTCAGCTCGGCGACGGGGTCGACCGCGTCACGCTCCGTCACCTGCTGACCATGTCCAGCGGGATCGACTTCGTCTGGTTCGGCGACCAGCCGGTGCCCGGGCCCGACCTCGCGCAGGAGATGCTGCGGCGCCCCACTCGCGGGCCGGGCGAGCACTTCCAGTACTCCGACGCGAGCACGTACGTCGCCATGCGGATGCTGGGGGCGGCCGTCGGCGATGTGCGGGACTGGCTGCTTCCGCGCCTCTTCGAGCCGCTCGGCATCGACAACCCGCAGTGGATGCGGTGCCCGCTGGGCTGGATCGTCGCCGGGAGCGGGCTGTACCTGCGCACCGGGGAGCTCGCGCGCATCGGTCGCGTGCTGCGCGATCGCGGCGAGTGGCGCGGAGAACGGATCGTGAGCGCCGCGTGGATCGACGGGATGCACGCGGACTGGCGCGACACGGGGGAGGACCCGGCGACGGACCGCTACGGCCTCGCGGTCTGGGAGGGGCCGTCGGGGCTCTGGCGGTTCGACGGGCGCTATGGGCAGTACGTCGTCGTCGACGACGAGCGCGGCGCCGCGCTCACTGTGACGGCGCACGAGGAGTTCCGCACCGGGCGCCTGCTGGAAGCTGTCCACGAGGCACTTCTGGGCTGACCCCGACCGTCCATGTAACGACTTCGTTTCGTCTCTTGCATTTCATTTGTTCGTAAGCTTTACTAACAAACATGACGACGACCGAGGTGCAGAGCAGCACCGGAGGGCTGGCCCCGGGCCGGGCACTCCGGCCGCGCGCCAAGGTGCTTCCGGAGCACGCGCGCAGCCACAACCGGTCGCTCGTGCTGCAGACCCTCTACCGGTCCGGTCAGCGGAGCCGCGCCGATCTGGCGCGCGAGACGGGGCTGACCCGGGTGACGGTGTCCGACCTCGTCGCCGAGCTGCTCGCCGAAGGGCTCGTCATCGAGCTGGGCCAGCGCGAATCCGCCCGGCCGGGGAAGCCCGCCGTCCTGCTCGACATCGACCGGACGGCCCACCAGATCATCGGCGTGGACCTCAGCGATCACGACCGCTTCCACGGCGCAGTGATGGATCTCGACGGCGAGATCCTGGCGCGTGCCGAGGTCATGCTGGCCGACAGCGAAGACGCCGAGGCCGCCACGGGCGAAGCCGCCGCGGCCCGGGTGGATGCTCTCGTCGAGCGCCTCGTCGCCGCGGCGACGGCGCCGATCCTCGGCGTCGGCGTCGGCTCGCCCGGCGTCGTCGACCTGGCGGGCACCATCCTCACAGCCCCCAACCTCGGCTGGGACGACCTCCCGCTGCAGCAGCGCCTGGGCATCCGGACGGGGCTGCCCGTGGTCGTCGCGAACGACGCCAACGTCGCAGCACTCGCCGAGCACACGTACGGCGACGCACAGGGCGACATGATGCTCATCCGGGTCGGCCACGGCATCGGGGCCGGACTCCTCGTCGCGGGCGCCCTCGTCTACGGCAGCCACTTCGCGGCCGGCGAGATCGGGCAGGTCATGGTCGGGACCGACCTCGGGCTCGACGCCACCTACAGCCGGGATCAGGTGCTCGAGCACTGGCTGAGCGTCCCGCAGCTGCAGCGCGGCATCCACCAGGCGCAGGCCGACGGTGTGGATGCGACGCCCATCCTGCGCGAAGCGGGCCAGCGGCTCGGCATCGCACTCGCGCCGGTCGTCGGCGCCCTCAACCTGTCGGAGATCGTGCTCAGCGGCCCGACCGAACTGCTCGACGGACCCCTCGCTGAGGCGACCGTCCACACGCTCCGGAACCGGACGATGGCCGAGAACCACGCCGATCTGTCCCTCCGGATGACCACGCAGGGGCAGGACATCGTCCTCCGCGGCGCGGCCGTACTCGTCCTCTCCGGACAACTCGGGGTCTCGTGACACAGCACCACCCGAATACGACCCCTGCACCGACGGTGTCGTGCACCCGCACACACTGACACTCACGAAAGGAACCAGCAATGAAGAGAAAGCTCGTCGGCCTCGCCGCAGTGGCTACGGCTTCCGCTCTCGTGCTCGCCGGATGCGCCTCGGGAGGCTCCTCCACCGGGGCCAGCACCGACGGCAAGGGCAAGACGGTCACCCTGTGGCTCGTCGGCTCCGACACTCCGGACGCGCTCCGCACGTACCTCAAGACGGAGTTCAACAAGGAGACCGGCGCCAACCTCAAGATCGAGCAGCAGGACTGGGGCGACATCGTCACCAAGCTCACCACCGCTCTCCCTGACGCGAACAACACGCCGGACGTGACGGAGATGGGCAACACCCAGTCGCCGACCTTCACGAACGTCGGCGCGTTCCTCGACATCTCCGACATGTACAAGGAGCTCGGCGGAAGCGACCTGCTCCAGTCGTTCGTCGAGGCCGGAAAGGTGGACGGCAAGAACTACACGCTGCCGTACTACTTCGGCTCGCGCTACATGTTCTACCGCAAGGACGTCTATCAGGCCGCCGGCGTCAGCGTACCGACGACGCTCGACCAGTTCAACACCGGCGTCGCCGACATCACCGCCAAGAACCCGAAGGGGATCGCCAACTTCTCCGGATTCTTCCTCGGGGGCCAGGACTGGCGCGACGGCATCTCCTGGATCTTCGCCAACGGCGGGGACATCGCCAAGAAGGACGGCGACAAGTGGAAGGCGACCCTCGAGTCCGAGGACTCGCTGAAGGGTCTCCAGCAGCTGCAGGACCTGTACAAGAACGCATCCAAGGCGCCGAACGACGCCAAGGACTCGAACCAGTACATCTACCTGAACGACAGCGACCAGACCCTGGACGCCGACGGCAACAAGACCGGTGACACGTCGCTGGCCGCCGCCACCATCATGGCTCCGGGATGGGCGCACTGGTCGATCGGCGACCTGGGCAAGGGCGCTGACGGCAAGCCGACCCGCACCTGGAACGACGCCACCTTCGGCACCTACGTCCTCCCGGGCAACGACGGCAAGCCTGCTCCCGTGTTCGCGGGCGGCTCCAACATCGGCATCTCGGCCAAGACCAAGGAGCCGGGCCTGTCGAAGACGCTGCTGAAGATCATGTTCTCGAAGGAGTACCAGGAGATGCTGGGCAAGAACGGCCTCGGCCCGGCGAACTCCAAGTACACCTCGTCGCTCGGCGACGACCAGTTCGCCAAGGCGCTGATCGAGTCGGCCTCCAACTCCAAGCTCACGCCGGCCGCGCCGGGCTGGGCCTCGGTGGAGGCGGGCAACGTGATGGAGGAGTTCTTCTCCAAGATCCGCGACGCCTCCGACCTGAAGGCGCTGGCGCAGGAGTACGACAAGAAGATCGACGCTCTGCTCAACGTCAAGAGCTGACGATCCTCACCTGATCGACGCAACACGCCGTGCCGGAACGCATCGGCACGGCGTGTTGCGTCGACTCGATCACAATCAAGGAAGGAGGACGTACGTGACCGCCACCGAAGACACCCGCATCGCCGCGGCCCCGCCGTCGGCGCCCAGGCGCGACGCCCCGCGCCGGCGCCGCGGGAGGTTCACGCCGTACGCCCTGCTGCTGCCGGCCATCATCATCCTGCTCGTCGCCCTCGGCTACCCGATCGTCTGGCAGCTCGTCACCTCGCTGCAGCACTTCGGGCTGGCGCAGCAGTTCGGCAAGCCCGCCGACTTCGTCTGGTTCGACAACTACATCACCCTCTTCACCGACTCCTACACGTGGGTGGTCGTCGGGCGGTCCATCGCCTTCTGCCTCGTCACGGCGCTCGTCACGGTCGTCATCGGCGTCGGGATGGCGCTGCTGATGAACGCGGTGAACAAGGTCGTCCGCATCATCCTGCAGGTCTCGCTGCTGCTCGCCTGGGCCATGCCCGTCGTGGCCGCGATGACCGTCTGGAACTGGCTGTTCGACTGGCGCCGCGGCGTCGTCAACTACGTGCTCACCTCGTGGGGGCTCGACTTCCAGGACCACAACTGGCTGCAGAACCCGCTCTCCTTCTTCTTCGTCGCGATGGTGATCGTGACGTGGATGAGCGTCCCCTTCGTCGCCTTCTCCGTCTACGCGGGGCTGACCCAGGTCTCCACCGAGGTGCTCGAGGCCGCGCAGATGGACGGCGCCCGGGGATGGCAGCGGCTGCGCTTCATCATCCTGCCGATCATCCGGCCCGTGCTCGGCATCGTGCTGCTGCTCCAGATCATCTGGGACCTCCGGGTCTTCGCCCAGATCAAGCTGCTGCAGGACAAGGGCTCCATCGCGAGCGAGACCAACCTGCTCGGCACCTACATCTACCAGCTCGGCGTCGGCTCCAGCGACTTCGCGATGGCGAGCGCTGTCAGCGTCTTCGTGCTCGTGCTGACCGTCGCACTCAGCTGGTTCTACGTGCGCTCCCTGCTCAAGGAGGACGAATCGTGACCGCCGCGCCCCCGCTCCGCACATCCGGCACCCGCCCGTCCACGGCGACCGTCCGGCCGCCGCGCCGTAGCCGCATCCGGACCTCGCGCGTCCTGCTCGGTGCCCTCGGCATCGTGCTCGCCCTGATCTGGGTCTTCCCCGTCTACTGGATGGTGAACTCGTCGCTGCTGCCGAACGTCACCCTGCAGAACTCCACGCCCACCTGGCTGCCGTTCGGCGGGTCGTTCGACAACTTCTCCGCGGTCGTCGGCGGCGGGACGTTCTTCCCGGCACTCGGGATGAGCGTCGCCGTCGCGCTGATCACGGTCGTGTGCTGCCTGGCGTTCGCGTTCCTGGCCGCGCTCGCGATCAGCCGGTTCCGCTTCCGCGGCCGCCGGTCGTTCGTGCTCGCCGTGCTGCTCATCCAGATGCTGCCGGCGGAGGGGCTGTTCATCGCCCAGTACAAGCTGATGGGCACGCTGGGCCTGCTGAACACGGTCGTCGGCGTCAGCATCCTGTACATCGCCGCCGTCGTGCCGTTCACCGTCTGGATGCTGCGCGGCTTCGTCGCCGGCATCCCCGCCGACCTCGAAGAGGCCGCGATGGTGGATGGGCTCAGCCGCACGCAGGCGTTCCTGCGGATCACGTTCCCCCTGCTCGCGCCGGGCCTCGTCGCCTCGGGCGTGTACGCATTCCTGCAGGCGTGGAACGAGTTCACGGTCGCGCTCGTCATCCTGCCGCAGTCGAGCAGCGCCACCCTTCCGCTGTGGCTGCGCGGCTTCGTGCAGCAGTCCGCCTCGCGCGCGACGGACTGGGGCCAGGTCATGGCCGCATCCACTCTGGTCGCCGTCCCCGTCATCATCTTCTTCCTCATCGTGCAGGGGCGGATGACGAGCGGGCTGGTCAGCGGGGCGGTGAAAGGGTGAGCGGCGCGTCCGTCGCCGCTTCCGCTGTCACCGATCCGGACCTCCGCCGCAGCATCGCCGCGACGCTGCTCCCCGGGTTCCTCGGGACGACGCTGCCCGGCTGGCTGGAGGCCCGCCTGCGCGACGGGCTCGGCGGGGTGTGCCTGTTCGGGCAGAACATCGTCTCGCCCGAGCAGCTCCGTGCTCTGACCGACGCCATCCGCGCGGCCAATCCGGACGCGATCGTCGCGATCGACGAGGAGGGCGGCGACGTCACCCGCCTGTACTACGGCAGCGGTTCGCCGTACCCGGGCAACGCCGTCCTCGGCCGGCTCGGCGACGCGGCCTACACCGAGCAGGTCGCGCAGCGGGTGGGGGAGGAGCTGCGGAGGGCCGGGGTGAACCTCGACTTCGCGCCCGACATCGACATCAACTCCAATCCGGACAACCCGGTGATCGGCGTGCGCAGCTTCGGCTCGTCGCCGGAGGTGGTCGCCGAGCACGGGGCCGCGTGGACGCGCGGGCTCCAGTCGGCGGGCGTCGCGGTCGCGGCGAAGCATTTTCCGGGGCACGGTGACACCGGGACGGACTCGCACCTCGCGCTTCCCGTCGTCGACCTGTCCGCCGCGCAGCTGCGCGAGCGGGAGCTCGTGCCGTTCCGGGCCGTCATCGAGGCCGGAGCGCGGGCTGTGATGACCTCCCACATCCTGCTCCCGCAGCTGGATGCCGCGCTCCCGGCGACCCTCAGCCCTGCGATCATCGAGGGGATGCTGCGCGGCGAGCTCGGCTTCGGCGGCGTCGTCGTCAGCGACGCGCTCGACATGCACGGGGCGAGCGGCGACCGCGGGATCCCAGAGGCCGCCGTGCTGGCGCTCGCCGCGGGGTGCGACCTGCTCTGCATCGGCACCGAGAACACCGACGAGCAGCTGGCCGCCATCGAGGCCGCCATCGCCGCCGCTGTGTCCTCGGGACGCCTTGCGCCCTCCCGCGTCGCCGAGGCCTCCGCCCGCGTGCTCACCCTCGCCCGCTCCGCAGCCGCCACCGCAGCCGCAGCCGCCGCCGCCGAGCACAGGAAAAACGTCGTCGATACGCCCTCGGACACGACCGATTTCCTGTGGTCGACGGCTGCCGAGAAGGACATCGCGGCGGCGGAGCGCGCGTTCGACGTGAGCGCATACGCTCGCGGCTGGCTGGAGGAGTACGCGGGCGGTTCGTACTCCGTGGTCCGGATCGACACCGTCGCGAACATCGCCGTGGGGACCGCGCCGTGGGGGCCGTTCTCGGACGTGGAAGCCGACCCGGCGAGCCCGTGGGCGGCGGCCTTCACCGCCAACCCGGCGGTGCTGTTCACCGAGGGCGACCATCCGGACCTCGTCCTCGCGGCGCAGTCGCCGGTGCTCGTCATCGGCAAGGACAACCACCGGCACGCCTTCGCACGCGCCGCGATCGACCGGCTCCGGGCGGAACGGGAGCGTGTGCTCGTGGTGGATATGGGCTGGCCGAGCGATGACCGCGCGTACGCGGACATCGCCACCTTCGGCGCCTCCCGCCTCGTCGGACGCGCCCTGCTCGAACTGCTCGGGCGCGGCTCGTGAGGCTCGGGATCGACATCGGCGGCACCAAGACCGACGCGGTCGCCGTCGATGAGCTCGGCGCGCTCGCGCAGCGGGTGCGGCTCGCGACGGGCTTCGGCGACGTCGCGGTGGTCGAGACCGCGGTGGCGGCCGTCTCGCGACTCGGCGAGCTCACCGGTCTGGCGCCCGGCGGCTTCCAGTCCATCGGGATCGGCGTGCCGGGGATGGTGGACACTGCCTCGGGCGACGTCGCGCACGCGGTCAACCTCGGACTCGAACGCCTGGCACTCGGCGGGATGCTCGCGGGCCGGCTGGGCGTCGGGGTCCGGGTCGAGAACGACGTGAAGGCGGCCGCCCTCGGCGCCCACCACCTGCTCGGGCTGACCGGCACGATGGCCTTCCTCAACCTCGGGACGGGGATGGCGG
The DNA here is from genome assembly GCF_030209575.1 of Leifsonia sp. fls2-241-R2A-40a. Taxonomy (NCBI): domain Bacteria; kingdom Bacillati; phylum Actinomycetota; class Actinomycetes; order Micrococcales; family Microbacteriaceae; genus Leifsonia; species Leifsonia sp. fls2-241-R2A-40a. The sequence continues at coordinate 2,374,429 of NZ_JARVRS010000001.1, forward strand.
CGGGCATCGTCGTCGATGGGCGCCTCTGGCGCGGGAGCACGGGCATCGCCGGCGAGATCGGGCACCTTCCGGTCGACCCGCGCGGCGCCCTCTGCGCGTGCGGTCAGCACGGCTGCCTGGAGACCGTCGCGAGCGGGTCCGGCGTCGCCCGGCAGTGGCCGACGGACGACCCGCTCCCGGTCCGCGCGCTGTTCGCCGCGGCCGCCGACGGCGACCGTGAGGCACGGGCCGTGAAGGCTAGGCTGGCAGCGGGCATCGCCTCCGCGGTGCGCGTCCTCGTGCTCACCGTCGATGTCGGCACCGTCGTCATCGGCGGCGGACTGAGCCACCTGGGGGAGCGCCTGCTAGGTGACGTCCACGAGGTGCTGCACGACTGGGAGCGCACGTCGCCGTTCCTGGCGTCGCTCGACCTCCCGGGCCGCGTGCGCCTCGTCCCCGAAGGCACCCCTGTCGCCGCCCTGGGCGCGGCACTCGTAGGAGAGAACTGATGGCCGAAATCGTCGTCGTCCGCGACCAGGACGCCGCGGGCGACCTCGCCGCGCACAGCATCCTGGACCTCATCGCGGCAAAGCCGGAGGCGGTGCTCGGCCTTGCGACCGGCTCCACTCCGCTCGCCGTGTACCGCGCGCTGGAGCGCGGCATCGCCGAGCGCGGCGTCGACGTGTCGCACGTCCGCGGGTACGCGCTCGACGAGTACGTCGGCCTCCCGCCCGGTCACCCCGAGTCCTACCGCGCGGTCATCACGCGCGAGGTGGTGGAGCCGCTGGGGCTGACGCCGTCGCTCATCCATGTGCCCAACGGCTCGCTCGACGGCATCGAGCATGCGGGCGCGGACTATGAGAAGGCCATCGCCGAATCCGGAGGCGTGGATGTGCAGCTGCTCGGCATCGGGACGGACGGGCACATCGGCTTCAACGAGCCCGGTTCGTCGTTCGCCTCGATCACCCGGGTGAAGACGCTGACCGAGCAGACACGTAAGGACAACGCGCGCTTCTTCGACTCGGAGGACGACGTCCCGATGCATTGCATCACGCAGGGCTTGTCGACGATTCTCAAGGCGCGGCACCTGATGCTGCTGGCCTTCGGCGAGGGCAAGGCGGAGGCGCTGGCGGGCGCCGTCGAAGGACCGGTGTCGGCCTCGAACCCGGGGTCGGCCATCCAGCTGCACCCGCACGTCACGGTGCTCGTGGACGAGGCGGCGGCGTCGCGGCTGAAGAACCTCGACTACTACCGCTACGCGTACGCGAACAAGCCGTCCTGGCAGACGCTGTAGGGGCGGCCTCCCGGGTCAGGCGGTGAGGACGGCGCCGTCGGCGACGACGGCGCTGACGCGCCACTCGTGGTCGAGCATCACGGCGTCGGCGACGTACCCGGCGTGCAGCCGGCCCAGCCGGTGCGATTCGCCCAGCACCCGCGCGGGAGTTCGCGTGAGTGCGGCGACCGCCTGGACCGGGTCCACGCCGGCCAGCGTCACCGCATTGCGGAGGGCGACATCCTGCGTCAGCGTCGAGCCGGCGATCGTGTCGGTGCCCGACAGCACGGCCAGCCCGTCGTGGACGGTCACGTTGAGGCCGCCGAGCCGGTAGTTCCCGTCGGTCGCGCCGGCAGCGGCCATGGCGTCGGTGACGAGCGCGACGCGGTCCGGCGCCTCGCGGAAGAGCAGGGCGGCGACGGTGGGATGCACGTGGAGGCCGTCGAGGATGAGCTCGAGGGTCACGTCCGCGTTGTCGATCGCGGCCATCACCGGACCGGGGGCACGGTGGTGGATGCCGGGCATCGCGTTGAACGCGTGCGTCAGCAGCCGGGCTCCGACCTCGAAGGCGCGTGCCGCCATCGCATAGTCCGCGGTGGTGTGCCCGACGCCGACGACGACCCCGGCCTCGGTGAGGACGCCGATCGCCTCCAGGGCGTTCGGCAGGTCGGGTGCGATCGTCGCCGTGCGCAAGGTGCCGCGGGCTGCGGCGATCAGCTGCTCCACGGCCTCGGGCTCCGGGTCGCGCAGGAAGCGCGCGTCGTGTGCGCCGCGTCGCTCGGCGGCGAGGAAGGGCCCTTCGAGATGCGAGCCGAGAACGAGCGGGTCCGTGGTCGTCAGTTCGGCGACGACGGCGAGGCTCTCCAGCAGGGAGGCGAGTGGATTCGCGACGTGCGAGATGAGGGAGCGGGTGGTGCCGTGGGCGCGATGGGTCGCGAGGGCGGCGCGCATCTCCTCGATGCCGTCGTCGTAGGGGTGGCCTCCGCCGCCGTGGCAGTGCAGGTCGATGAAGCCCGGAGTGAGCCAGTGGCCGTGCGCGTCGATGACGCGGAGGTCGGCGCCGGCGTCGCGGGTGGCGTCACGCCATCCCGTGCCGGTGCCCGTCGCGGTGATGTGCGCGCCGTCCGTCACGAGCCAGAAGTCGTCGACCAGCCCGTCCGCATCGACCTTGCGTGCGCTGTGGACGACGAGGCCGGTCATGCGAACTCGCGCCGGCCGTTGATGACGCCGCTGACGGTGGCGATCAGCGCGAAGACAACCGCGACGATCGGCTGTCCGAGGTCCCACCAGGCGAAGGCGGCCGACCCCATCACGACGACCTCGACGATCGCCTTCACGAAGGGGTCGACGTGCAGCACCGCGCGCGGGGAGCGGAACAGCGCCCACAGCAGGATCGCGACGACCGGAGCGCCGATGCCGACGACGATGTTCCACGGCAGCGGCCAGGCGAGGAAGCCCCAGATGCCGAGGGAGACGATGGCGAACAGCTCCAGCAGGAACCGGAGGACGTCGTTCGGTCCCACCTTGAGCTGGGCGTGCTGGTCGGGCGCGGATGTCACCCGGGAAGTCTATCGTCGGGCAGCCTCGCGCCGAGAGTAGGTGGGAGGGGCGGTGATCATCACCGGAAGATGATGGTGCGCGCCCCATCCAGCAGGACGCGGTCCTCCGCGAACCACTTGACCGCCTGGGTGAGCGTGCGGCTCTCCTCGTCCTGCCCGATCGCGACGAGCTCCTGCACCGTGTTCGAGTGGTCGACCCGGACGACGTTCTGCTCGATGATCGGCCCCTCGTCGAGGTCGCTCGTCACGAAGTGGGCCGTCGCGCCGATCAGCTTGACGCCACGCGCGTGCGCCTGGCGGTACGGGTTGGCGCCCTTGAAGCCGGGGAGGAACGAGTGGTGGATGTTGATCGCCCGCCCGGCCAGCCGCGCACACAGCTCGGGCGAGAGGATCTGCATGTACCGGGCGAGCACGACCAGCTCGATGTCGTGCTCCTCGACCGCCTCGAGGATGCGCGCCTCGAACGCCGCCTTGGCGTCGGCGTCCGTCACCGGGTGGGCCTCGAACGGCACTCCGTAGAACCCGGCGAGATCGCTGAGGGTGTCATGGTTGGAGAGCACGAGCGGGATCTCCACCGGGAGCTGGCCCGCACGCTGACGGAACAGCAGGTCGTTGAGGCAGTGCGCCGCCTTCGACACCAGCACCAGCGTCCGCAGCGGGCGTCCGACGTTGTCGACCCGGTGCGTCATCCCGAACTGCTCGACGACAGGGGCGAGCGCCCGCTCGAACTCGTCGCGTCCCGCCTCCGACTCGACCTGCAGGCGCATGAAGAAGCGCCCGGTGTCGGTGCTCGCGAACTGCTGGCTCTCGGTGATGTTGCCGCGTGCGGCGACGATCGCGCCGCTCACCGCGTGCACGATCCCGGGCCGGTCGGAGCAGCTGAAGGTGAGCACCCAGTGATTGGAGGGGGAGGAGTCGGTCACCAGATCAGGGTAGCGGGCGGGCGGCGGGCCGATCGGACCGGGGCCCGCCTGGCCGCGCGCCGCGGTTGACGAGCAGACCGTGGTGCACCACGATCGGTGCATGACCAGCACCGGTGCAGACGCCCCTGATACCCGTACGGGGAGCGCGTCCGCCTTCAACGTCGAGCTGAACGGGCTCAACACCATCCACGAGAGCGAGCGGAAGGGTCGCCCGCGCGACCTGTTCTGGCCGTGGTTCGGCGCAAACGTGTCGGTGTTCGGCCTGAGCTACGGCTCGTTCCTGCTCGGCTTCGGCATCTCCTTCTGGCAGGCGACGATCGTCGGTGTCGTCGGGATCATCGCCTCGTTCCTCCTCTGCGGCGTGATCGCGCTGGCCGGCAAGCGCGGCTCCGCGCCGACCATGGTGCTCAGCCGTGCGGTGTTCGGCGTCGAGGGCAACCGCGTGCCGTCGTTCCTCTCCTGGCTGCTGACGGTCGGATGGGAGACCGTGCTGGTCTCCCTCGCCGCCCTCGCCACCGCCACGGTGTTCCAGCAGCTCGGCTGGGAGGGCGGGGTCGTCACCAAGCTCGTCGCGCTGATCGTCGTGGTCGCCCTCGTCATCATCGGGGGCGTGATCGGGTTCAACCTGATCATGCGCATGCAGATGGTCATCACCATCGTCACCGGCGTGCTCACCGTGGTCTACATCCTGCTGGTGCTGAACCACATCGACCTCGGCGCCGTCGCCGCGCTCCCGGCGGGGGATGCCCCGCACGTGATCGGCGGCTTCGTCTTCATGCTCACCGGCTTCGGCCTCGGCTGGGTCAACGCGGCCGCCGACTACTCCCGCTACCTCCCGCGGTCGTCGCGGAGCGGCGGAGTGGTCGGGTGGACGACCTTCGGCTCGTCGCTTGCTCCGGTCATCCTGCTGATCTTCGGCATCCTGCTCGCGGGGTCGTCCACGAAGCTCAGCCAGGCGATCGGGGCCGACCCGATCGGCGCGCTGGCGTCGCTGCTCCCGACCTGGTTCCTGGTGCCGTTCGTGATCGTCGCCGTGCTGGGGCTCGTCGGCGGTGCGGTGCTCGACATCTACTCTTCCGGACTGGCGCTGCTCAGCGTCGGCGTCCGAGTGCCCCGGTACGTCGCGGCCGGAATCGACGGGGTCATCATGACCGCCGGCGCCGTGTACGTGGTGTTCTTCGCGACCGACTTCATCGGGCCGTTCCAGGGCTTCCTCATCACCCTCGGCGTGCCGATCGCCGCCTGGTGCGGCATCTTCATCGCCGACATCCAGCTCCGCCGCCGCGACTATGCCGAAGCCGAGCTGTACGACCGGCGCGGCCGCTACGGCGCCGTCCGCTGGCTGCCCATCGCACTCATCGTGATCGGCACCGCCATCGGGTGGGGACTCGTCACGAACACCTACGCCGGATGGCTGAGCTGGCAGGGCTACCTGCTGGGCCCGATCGGCGGCAAGGACGGCGACTGGGCCTTCGCGAACCTCGGTGTGCTGGTCGCCCTGGTGATCGGCTACCTCGGCACGCTGCTGTTCTCCCGCGCCGCCGTCCGCCGCCAGGAGGAGCTGCCGATCGCGGGAAGCGAGACCGCGAACGCGGGAGCCGTCCGGCGATGAGCGGTCCCGTCCTCGTCGTCGTCGACATGCAGCAGGTCTTCGGCAACCCGGCGAGCCCTTGGTTCACGCCGAAGTTCGCCGACGCGGAGGCGGTGATCGCCGGGATGGTGCCCGCGTTCGGCGACCGCGTGATCTTCACCCGGTTCATCGCGCCCGAACAGCCGGAGGGCGCTTGGGTGCCCTACTACCAGCAGTGGCCGTTCGCCCTGGTGCCCGACGACGACCCGATCTACGACCTGGTGCTCGCCTTCCGCGACACCGGGCACCCGGTCGTCAGCGAGCCGACCTTCGGCAAGTGGGGACCGGACCTCCGTGCGGCCCTCGACGGCGCGCAGGATGTGGTGCTCGCCGGCGTCTCCACCGACTGCTGCGTGCTCAGCACGGCGCTCGGAGCCGCGGATGCCGGGGTGCGCGTCCGGGTCGCCGCCGACGCCTGCGCCGGGTTGTCGGACGCCGACCACCAGCGGGCCCTCGACGCCATGGCCCTGTACGCACCGCTGATCGAGATCACGGACAGCTCTTCCGTCCTGAGCGGCCTCCGGTAGAATCGTCAGCGGTCGGCGGTTCCCGCACGGCCCTGGGCGCGCACACAGGCGCGTAGTCGACCCGCCATTCCCTCCCGGACCACCGGGGTGCCGCCTCCCGCGCGGAATGGCCGGGGAACGCCGTCCGTTGGACGAATCCGTATGACTGTCACTTCCCCGACTCCGGTGCGCGTCGCACCGAAATTCCCGTGGGTGGGGCTCATCGCCCTGGCCGCGGCCACCTTCCTCTCCGTCACCAGCGAGATGATCCCGACCGGTCTGCTCCCGGACATGAGCGCCTCCCTGGGCGTGAGCGAGGCGCAGATCGGGCTGCTGGTGACGGTGTTCGCGTTCACCGTCGTGGTGACCAGCACACCGCTCACCGCGTTGACGCGGCGCTGGCCGCGGCACGGACTGCTGATCGGCATCCTCGTGCTGCTCGGCATCTCGAACGCGCTGACGGCCCTGGCGCCGAACTACGCGTTCGTGGTCGGCTCGCGTGTGCTCGGCGGTGTCGCGCACGGGATGTTCTGGTCGATCGTCGGCGCGTACGCCGGCCACCTGGTGCCCAAGGAGCAGATCGGGCGTGCCGTGTCCATCACCCTCGGCGGCGGGACGCTCGCCTTCGTCTTCGGGGTCCCGCTCGGCACGTTCGCCGGTCACGTCTTCGGCTGGCGCCTCTCGTTCGCCCTGCTCGCCGTCCTCATGGTCGTCGGCGCGCTCGTGGTGTGGAAGTTCCTCCCCGCGGTGGAGCGCGACGCGGATGCGCGTGGAGTGCGCGCACGCGACCGCTCGTTGCCGAAACCCAAGGACCGGACCATCCCCGCCGTGGTCATGGTGTGCCTGATCGCAGCCGTGACGATGGTCGGCCATTACGCGTTCTACACATTCGTCGTGCCCTTCCTGACCGGCCCGATGGGGGTTCCCGCGGGGAACGTGGGTGCGCTGCTGTTCATCTACGGGATCGCCGGGGCGGGCGGCCTCATCCTCGCGGGCTCCGTCTTCGGGCCGCGCCCGCAGCTCGGGCTGGTGCTGGCGCTGCTGGTCACCGGCGTGGCGGTGGCGGCGCTCGCGCTGCTGGCGAGCCAGCCCATCCCGGCCCTGATCGCGTTCCTGCTGTGGGGCCTCGCCTTCGGGGCGCTCCCGCCGCTGCTGCAGACGCGACTGCTGCACACGTCGTCGCCGGCCTTCCGCGACACCGCGAGCGCGCTGTACACGACGTCCTTCAACGTCGGGATCGGCGGGGGAGCGCTGGTCGGGTCGCTCATCTTCGACGCGGGCGGCCTGATGCTGCTGCCGTGGTGCTACGTGGCGCTGCTGCTGGTGTCGGTCGCACTGGTCGCCGTGGTGGGCCGGATGACGCGGAAGCGCGCGCAAGCGGCAGCGGCGGCCGTCTGACCGGGACTCAGAGGACGGGTTCCCCGTCGCTCCACACCTGCTGAACGGCGAATCCGTCGTCGAGCAGCACCGCGTCGGCCGCGTAGCCCGGCAGCAGGCGGCCGAGATCCCCGGCGCGCCCGATGGCGGCGGCCGGTGTCGCCGTGAGCGCCCGCACCGCCTCGGCAACGGGGATGCCCACCTCGAGCACCGCACGCCGGAGCGCGTCGTCGAGGGTGAGGGTCGAGCCGGCGATCGACCCGCCGCCCGCCAGCCGAGCGACGCCCCCGCGCACCTCGACCTGCAACGAGCCGAGCAGGTAGTCGCCGTCGGCTGAGCCCGCGGCGGCCATGGCATCCGTCACCAGGGCGATCCGGCCCGGGGCGGAAGCGAAGGCGATCCGCACCATCTCCGGGTGCACGTGCACGCCGTCGTTGACGATCTCCAGGGTGACGCCGGCCGTGCGGGCCGCTGCGGCGACCGGTCCCGGCGCGCGGTGGTGCAGCCCGCGCATGGCGTTGAACGCGTGGGTGAGGATGCTCGCCCCGGCATCGAATGCCGCGAGCGCCTGGTCGTAGTCGGCACCCGTGTGCCCGACCGCCACGGCGACGCCGGCGGCCGAGAACGCGCGCACCGCGTCCATCCCACCCGGCAGCTCCGGCGCGATCGTGATCTGGCGGAGGGTGCCGTCGGCGGCCTCGATCAGCAGCTCGACGTCGGCGGGAGTGGCGGAACGCAGCAGCGACGACGCGTGGGCGCCCTTGTGGCCGACGTCGAGGAACGGACCTTCGAGGTGCGAACCGAGGATGCGCGGGTCGGCCGCGCTCAGCGCCGCCACCTCACGGACGCGGCGGGCGAGGTCGTCGATCGGCGCGGTCACGAGCGACACCATCGACCGCGTCGTGCCGTGCCGCCGGTGCAGGGCCAGCGCCTGTGCGATGGCGTCGGCGCCGTCGTCGAAGCTGGCACCACCTCCGCCGTGCACGTGCAGGTCGAGGAAGCCCGGGGTCAGCCAGCGCCCGCCCGCATCGGTGGCGGAGCCGGCGGCGTCGGAGTGCTCCTCCCGCCAGGTCGCGCCCGAGCCGACCGCTGCGACGCGGCTGCCCTCGAACCGCACCCACGCGTCGTCGACGACCGTCCCGCCGTCCACCAGTCGCGCCGAATGGATGATGTGGCCGCCGCTCACGCGACGATCACCTCTATGCCCTGCTCGACGAACGCCGCCCGCTGCTCGCCGGTGATGCCGTCGTCGGTGATCAGGGTCGTCAGCACCTTCGGGCCGCCGAGGGTCGCGAACGCCTTCCGCCCGATCTTCGACGAGTCGGCGACCACGACCGCACGCGTCGCGCGCCGGGCCATGAGCGAGTTGACGCTCGCCTCGCCCTCGTCGTGGACGGTGGCTCCGACGAACGGATCGATGCCGTTGACGCCGATGAACGCGATGTCCATGGTGATCTTCTCGAGCACGACGTCGCTGTACGGCCCGACGAGTTCGTACGATCGCGCGTGAACCACGCCGCCGGTCATCACGGTCTTGATCTGCGGACGCATCACCAGCTGGGCGGCGATGTTGATGGCATTGGTGACGACCGTGAGGCTGTGGTGCGGCGACGGCTCCATCAGGTCCGGCCGCGACCCGAGCACGGTCGCGACGGCGGTGCTCGTCGTGCCGCCGCACAGCCCGATGACCGCCCCGCGCGGCACCAGCGCGCTCGCCGCCTGGGCGATGCGCAGCTTCTCGGGCGCGTGCTGCTCGCGCTTGTACCGGATCGGCAGGTCGTACGCCACGGACTGCCCGACCGCTCCGCCGCGGGTGCGGGTCAGCAGCTGCTGGGATGCGAGCGCGTCCAGGTCACGCCGGGCGGTGGCCGCCGAGACGTCCAGCTTTGCGACGATGTCGTCGACCTCGACCTGGCCTGCCTCGGCCAGGAGGTCGAGCACGGCGTTCAGCCGCTCGGCTCTGTTCATCGCTGCGCCTCCTCCGTTCCGCCTGCCACATCGAACAGGGTCATCAGCCGTGCCGCTTCGCGCGCGACGGCGGCTCGTCCCTCCCGCACGTACTTCCGCGGGTCCACGGTCTCGGGGTGGGCGGCGAGGTACTCCCGGACCGCATCGGTGAAGAAGCGGTTCAGGTGGGTGGAGACGTTGACCTTGGTGATCCCGGCGCGGATCGCCGCCACGATCGTCTCATCCGCCACACCGCTGGACCCGTGCAGGACCAACGGAACCGCCACGGCGTGTCGGAGTCGCGAGATCAGCTCGAGGTCGAGCGCGGCGGTGCGCTCGCTCATGGCGTGCGAGCTGCCGACCGCGACGGCGAGCGCATCCACCCCGGTCTCGTCGACGAAGCGGCGGGCCTCCTCCGGGTCCGTCCGCACGCCCGGAGCGTGGGCGCCGTCCTTGCCGCCGATCTCGCCGAGCTCGGCCTCCACCAGAACGTCGTGGGCGTGGGCGTGCTCGACGACGCGAACGGTAGCGGCGACGTTGTGCTCGTAGTCGAGTGTGGAGCCGTCGAACATGACCGAGCCGAAACCCGCCTCGACCGCGCGCCGGGCGAGCTGCTCGTCCTCGGCGTGGTCGAGGTGTACGGCGACGTGCGCGGTCGACTCCTCGGCCAGCGCAAGCGTGGCGGCGGCGATCGGTTCGAGGGAGCCGTGGTAGGCGACGCAGTTCTGCGAGATCTGCAGGATGACGGGAAGCCCGGTCTGCTCGGCGGCCTCCACGAGCGCCTCCGCCGTCTCCAGCTGGATGACGTTGAACGCCGCGAGACCGGTGCGACGGCCGACGGCCGCGTGCAGCAGGTCGGCGGTGGGGACGAGGGGCATGTCGGCGGCTCCGGAGGTGAAAAAGGATCTGAAGGTGGATGGGGAAGGGTCAGCCGGTCACGAGGCGCGCCTCGAACTCCGGGTAGGTCGGGTGCAGGTCGCCGGCGAGCGGTGCGAGCACGGCGGCCGCCGACCACGCGGTGGCGCGTCGGAGCACGGCGGACGGGTCTTCGACCCCGCCCGCGAGCAGTGTGGCCACCGCCGCGACCGCGGCATCTCCGGCACCGGTGGCGTTGCCGGTGAGCCGCTCGGCGAGCCGCGCATGCAGCGGCTCGCCTGCGCGTGGGACGGCGAGCATCCCCTCGGCGCCGAGCGAGACGAGCACCAGCCCTGCGCCGGCGTCGAGAAGGATGCGCGCACCCTCCACGGGGTCGTCGCGTCCGGTGGTCTCGGCCAGCTCGCGACGGTTCGGCTTCACGACGGAGGCGCCGGCCTCCGCGGCGAGCAGCAGTGCGTGGCCGGTCGCGTCGATCACGCTGGGCCGCTGGTGTGCGGAGGCGGCGGCGACCAGCTGCGCGTAGAAGTCCTCCGGAGCACCTGGCGGCAGGCTGCCCGAGCCGACGACGCAGGCGGCCGGCACCGTGAGGCGCAGCACTGCGTCGTGCAGCGCGATCCACTCGGCCGGGGTGAGCGCTCCGCCGATCTCGTTGATGACGGTCGTCTCGCCGTCCTCGTCGTCGACGATCGCGACGCTGCTGCGTGTCTCGGCCGAGACGGGGATGACCTCGGCGGGCATCCGGGACGCTTCGAGGTCGTCGGCCAGCCGCAGTCCTGACGGACCGCCCGCCGTGGTCAGCACGAAGGCGTGGCCCCCGGTCTGGCCGATGACCCGGGCGACGTTGAGTCCCTTGCCGCCGGCCCGGACGGCCGGGGGAGCGGCGCGGTGCGTCTCTCCGGGCTGCAGCGCGGGCACCCGATAGGTGAGGTCGAGGGCCGGGTTCGGGGTGACGGTGAGGATCATGACGCGGCCTCCGCATCCTGGGGCACGGCATCCTGAGGCGCAGCCTCCTGGGGTACGGCGGCCTCGACCGCCGACCGGGTTCCGGGCGTCTGCGCCAGCAGGTCCCGGGCGCGCAGCGCCGCCCCGATCACCCCGGCGTTCTCGCCGATGCTCGCCGGAAGCAGCACGGGGCGACGGTGGAAGGTGAGGATGGCGTCCAGCTTCTCCGCCAGCGGCCCGAAGAGCGCCGGGCCGGCCTGGGCCAGGCCGCCCCCGATGACGATGGCCTCGGGAGCGAGCAGCGCGACCGTGTGGGACAGGTCGAGCGCGAGGGCGTCGAGGGCCGAGTCCCAAACCTGCCGGGCCTGCTCGTCGCCCGCCTCCGCGCGCGCCAGCACCTCCCGCGCCCCCGGCACGTGGGCTCCGGTCAGCGCGTTGTACCGCCGGGCGATCGCCGCAGCCGACGCGACGGCTTCGAGACAGCCGATCCCGCCGCACGCGCACCGCGGGCCATCCGCCACACGGGAGTGACCCATCTCGCCCGCCATGCCGCCGCCGGTGTAGAGACGGCCGTCGATGAAGATCGCCCCGGCGATGCCGGTGCCGATCGCCATGACGACCACGTCACGGTAGGGAGCAGCGGCCCCCAGCCGGTGTTCCGCCTCGCCGGCGCCGCGCACGTCGTGACTGAAGGAGACCGGCATTCCGAGCGCCTCCCGGGCGCGGTCGCGGAAGGGGAAGGAGCGCCAGCCGAGGTTCTCCGCGAAGACCCCGATCCCGGCGTCGTCGTCGACATGGCCCGGCACCAGCAGTCCGGCGGCCTGCGGCACGATGTCCGGATGCTCGGCCCGGAACCGGGCGGCCAGGTCGACCGTCGCCGCCACCACGGCCTCGGCCGTCGCGAGGCCGTCGTGCGGGGTCGGGATGCGGACGACGCGCGCCAGCCGTCCCTCCGCGTCGACGAGGGCGGCCTTCATGTCGGTGCCGCCGACGTCGAAGGCCAGCACCGGAGCGCCGCTGCCCAGCGGGGCGGCGGCGGCCGGTGACGGGTTCGAGAGGTCTGCGCTCACGAGGGGAGGATGACCGATCGCGTGAGGTTGCGGGGGCTGTCGGGGTCGAGGCCGGCGCGACGGGCGCGAGCCAGGGCGACGCGCTGGGCGCGGACGAGGTCCGCCATCCCGTCGATCGGGCGGTCCTCGAAGCGGGCCCCGGTCACGGCGAGATCGCCGGCGAGACCCGTGGGCGCCTCGCCCAGCATCCAGGTGACCCGTCCGGGAGCCGCGATCGCGATCGGTCCGTGGCGGTACTCCTTCGCGGGGTACGACTCGGTCCACGACTGCGACGCCTCGCGCATCTTCAGCGCGGCCTCGTGGGCGAGGCCGACGGTCCACCCGGTGCCGAGGAACGAGTACTGGCCGGCGGTGACGAGCTCGTCGTCGAGCTCCTCCTCCAGCGCCGCAGCGGCCTGGTCGATCACGGGGGAGAGGTCGTGGCCGAGGGAGGCCCGCACCAGCGCGAGCGCCGTCGTGGCGAAGCGGGTCTGGACCACGGACTGCTCGTCGGCGAAGGGGAGCCGGATGGCCGTGTCCACGAGGTCGACGAGCGGAGTGTCGGGGTCGCCGACGATTCCGACCGTGCGGGCGCGGTTCCCGGACCTGCGCAGGGCGTCCAGCAGTTCGAGCACTTCCGTGGTCGTACCCGAGCGGGTGATCGCGACGATCGCGCTGTAGTCGCGGTCGACGAACGCCTCCGAGGCGGCGAACGCGTCGGTGACCCCGTGCCCCGCACCCTCACGAAGAGCGGCATACGACTGCGCCATGAACCAGGACGTCCCGCAGCCGACGACCGCGATGCGCTCACCGGCACCGGGCAGCAGCGACTGCTCCTCACGCAGTCCGGCCGCGGTCGCCCACGTCTCCGGCTGAGAGCGCAGCTCCGCCTCCATGTGGGCGCCGCCCGTGCCTGCGTGCGTCACTGATCGCTCCTGTTCTCCGCTTCGGCGGTCTTGTGCAGGGATACTTCGGGACAATGATCGCTGATGATCGTTCGTCCTGTCTACTAATCAAGTTCAATCGTTTCGGTGCGCGCTGGGGCCGCCATTCGACGCCCATGTAAACCCCACGTAACGATCTTCCGCTCAGTTCTTGACGGCAGAGAGCGGGCACGCCATGATTTCGATCATCCAATGAGTGCAAGTGCTTGTTTCATGCAGAAACAAATCACTAAGCATCAACAGCTACGCATCGTCGCGCATCAGCTTCATCAGCAGTGACGGTCGTGTTCTTCGAGAAGTGAGGAAGTTTATGAAGAAGTCACTGCGGTGGGGAGCGGCGGTCGCGACAGCGGCGGTCGCCACCATGACTCTGGCGTCCTGCGGCTTCAGCGGGGGCTCCGGCGGCGGCTCGTCCAGCGGCGCTCAATCGCTCGACCTGATGGTGGCGAGCTACTCGGACAACACGAAGGCCGAGTGGCAGCAGATCATCAAGGACTTCGAGGCCAAGAACAGCGACATCAAGGTCACTCTCGACGTCGAATCCTGGACCGACATCAACAACGTCATCAAGACGCGCATCCAGGCTCAGAAGCAGCCGGACATCCTGAACATCGACGCATTCGCCGGCTTCGCCGCCGACGACCTGCTCTACCCGGCGAAGGACATCGTCTCCTCGTCCACGCTGAACGACTTCCAGGACGCCTTCAAGAAGAACGCCAGCATCGACGGCACCCAGTACGGGCTGCCGTTCATCGCCTCGGCCCGCGGCCTGTTCTACAACAAGGACGACTTCGCGAAAGCCGGGATCTCGTCTCCGCCGAAGACCTGGGCCGAGTTCGAAGCGGACGCCGGCAAGCTCAAGGCCGTCGGTGTCACTCCCTACGGCATGCCGCTCGGAAGCGAAGAGGCGCAGGCCGAGACCGCGATCTGGTTCTACGGCGCCGGCGGAGGCTACGGGGACTCGAAGAAGCTGACGATCGACAGCTCGGAGAACGTCGAGGGCGCGACCGAGATGCAGAAGATCATCAACCAGGGCTACACGGAGCCGAACCCGGGCTCGACCAACCGCACCCCGCTGCTGAACGTCTTCATCCAGGGCCAGCTGGGCATGCAGGTCGGCCTCCCGCCGACAGTCGGGCAGATCAAGGACAAGAACCCGTCGCTGAAGTACGGCATCGCGCCGATCCCGACGAAGGACGGCTCGCCGTTCACGCTCGGTGTCGCCGACCACCTGATGGCCTTCAAGAACAAGACCGACAAGACGGCCTCGATCAAGAAGTTCCTCGACTACTTCTACTCGAAGGACGTCTACACGAAGTGGGTCAAGGCGGAGGGCTTCCTGCCCACCACCAAGTCCGGCGCGGATGTCATGGGCTCGGATGAGACCATCAAGCCGTTCCTCGACCTGCTGCCGAACGCCAAGTTCTACCCGTCCACCAACCCGAACTGGTCCGCCGCGCAGGGTGCGATCCAGAGCCAGATCGGTCAGCTCGGTCAGGGCGCCAAGCCCGAAGACCTGCTGAAGGCCATCCAGGCGAAGGCCGACGGCCAGTAGGCGCTGATGACCAGCACCACTGAAGCGACTCGCGCGGGGGCGGCCACCGGCCGTCCCCGCCGCGGGGCGTCCCCCAAGCCCACCGGCCACGCGTCGGACCTCTGGCGCGCGGTGCCGTGGACGCTGCCCGCCCTCATCCTGATCTTCGGCATCGTCCTGTTCCCTGCCGGCTACATGGTCTACAACTCCACCCGCAAGATCTCCCTCGCCGGAGTGGACCACGGATCCGTCGGCCTGCAGAACTACTTCACGGTGCTGTCGCGTCCGGAGATCCCGGGCATCCTTCTGAACACCCTCGTCTGGGTCGTCTCCGTCGTCGTCATCACCGTCGTCATCTCGCTCGCCCTCGCGCAGTTCCTCAACACGAACTTCCCCGGCCGGCGCTGGGTCCGGATGGCGATCATCGTGCCGTGGGCCGCCAGCGTGGTGATGACCACGACCGTCTTCGTCTACGGCCTCGACCCCTTCTACGGGATCATCAACAAGTTCCTGGTCGACATCCACGTGATCGCCGAGCCGTTCGGCTTCACCAAGGAGCCGGTGCCGGCGTTCATCTCGTCGATCGGCATCGCCGTGTTCGTCTCGCTGCCGTTCACGACCTACACGATCCTGGCCGGTCTCGCCGGCATCCCGGGCGACATGCTCGAGGCGGCGAAGATGGATGGCGCGAGCGCGCCCCGCTCCTACTTCAGCGTGACGCTTCCCAACCTGCGCGGCGCCATTGCGCTGGCGACCCTGATCAACATCATCAACGTGTTCAACTCGCTCCCGATCCTCAAACTGATGACCGGATCCATCCCGGGCTACAAGGCGGACACGACGACCACCTACGTGTTCAAGCTGCTGCAGAACGAGCAGCGGATCGACCTCTCCAGCGCGCTCAGCGTCATCAACTTCCTGATCGTGCTCGTGGTGGTCGGCCTGTACCTGTGGATCGTGAAGCCGATGAAGGAGGTCTCATGACCGCCCCCGCCCCGTCGCTGATCGCGGGCGCGCCGACGGTCCGCCCGGGCCGCTCGCGCCGCTCCCGCTCCTGGCGCACGCCGCTCCGCGTCCTCGCCGGGATCGTCATCGCCCTGGTCTTCATCGCGCCGTACCTGATCATGCTGGTCGGCTCCTTCAAGAGCCGGAACAACATCCTCGCGGTTCCCCCGTCCTACCTGCCGACGGAGTGGCATCCCGAGAACTACATCACCATGTGGTCGACGCCCGAGACCCCGCTGCCGTTCAACCTGGTCTCGACTATCGTGATCGCGGTGTTCGCGACCGCGCTGGTGATCATCGTCTGCGTGCCCGCGGCCTATTACACGGCCCGGTTCCGCTTCCCCGGGCGCGGCATCTTCCTGTTCCTCGTGATCGTCACGCAGATGCTCCAGCCGACCGTGCTCGCTACCGGCCTCTTCAAGGAGATGGTGGCGCTCGGGATCAACGACACCTGGCTGGCGATGATCCTCGTCAACGCGGCGTTCAACCTGGCGTTCGCGATCTGGATCATGCACAGCTTCTTCGCCGGCGTCCCGAAGGAGGTCGACGAGGCGGCCCAGCTGGATGGCGCGGGAAAGTGGACGGTGCTCTTCCGGGTGCAGCTGCCCCTGGTCTGGCCCGGTATCGTCACGGCGATCATCTACACGTTCGTCGCGTCCTGGAACGAGTTCGCGGCGAGCCTGGTGATCCTGTCGACGGATGCGAACCAGCCGCTGTCGGTGGCGCTCACCAAGTTCGTCGGACAGTACGACGCCGCGTGGCAGTACGTGTTCGCGGTGTCGGTCGTCGCCGTCATCCCGGTGGTCATCCTGTTCATGGTCATCGAGAAGCGCCTGGTCGGCGGACTGACGGCGGGCAGTGTGAAGTAGCTCTCGGACAAGGCTGGCGGGAGGCGCCGCGCGTGTGGCGCGATGCGGTCGCCTCCCGCCGGATGAGGACTTTCTCAGGCGGCGTCAACCGCTGCCCGGGCCGGGTTTCCGACGGGTACGATCCAAGGGGCGATCAGCGCACGGCAACCGGATGGGACGATGACAGCGGGGACCACGAGCACCAGGCGACCGGATCTCACGGCCGCCCCTCTCGGTGTACCCCGCCGGCTGCGCTTCGCCGGGCGCGAGGTGCCGTGGTGGGCGGCCGTGCTCATTCTGTACGCCGTCTCGCGCATCCTCACCACGCTGCTCATGCTGGCCCTCTTCATCGCCGCGAGCGTCGGGCACTGGGACTACTCGAGCCCGAGCATGGACCCGACCTTCTTCACCTTCTCGGGGTCGTGGGACAGCGCCTACTACAGCCAGATCGTCGAACAGGGGTACCCGACCTCGCTGCCGCTCGACAGCGACGGCTCGGTGCAGCAGAACCCCTGGGCGTTCCTGCCGCTCTACCCGATGGTGGTGCGGGTGGTGATGCTGCTCACCGGGATGAGCTTCTACCCGGCGGGCTTCGCCGTCGCCATCGCGCTCGGCGCCGCCGCGAGCGTCGTGCTGTTCCGGCTGGTGGCGGCCCGCGCCGGCGTGTCCAGCGCGTTCTGGGCGACCGCGTTCTTCTGCTTCGGACCGCTCTCGTTCGTCCTGCAGATCGCGTACGCCGAGAGCCTCTTCTTCTTCCTGATGTTCGCCGCCCTGCTGATGATGATCCAGCGGCGCTACTGGTTCATGCTGCCGTTCGGCGTGGCGGCCGCGTTCACGCGTCCCGGCGCGCTCGCCCTCCCGCTCGCTCTGGCGATCATGCTCATCGTCCGCACCGTCCGGTCCCGTCGCGGTCAGGACGGATTCCGGCCGCGCGAGCGTCTGTCGATGATCCTGACCGGCGCGGTGATGGCGGTGGCGGGGCTCTCCTGGCCGATCATCGCGGCGGCGGTGACCGGCACCGGTGACGCGTACATCAGCACCGAGCTGTCGTGGTGGACAGGATTCATCGGTAAGGTCGCGTTCGTTCCGCTGACGCCGTGGTTCCTGCTCAGCTGGCGGTACCTGAGCATCCTCGGCGCCCTCATCGTCATCGCGATCGTCGCCGGCTTCACGTGGGTGGTGACCCGGCCGTCGGTCCGTGCGCTGGGCACCGAGGTCGTCGCGTACGCGGTCAGCTACGGGCTGTACCTCTTCGCGGTCTTCCTGCCTCAGCAGAGCACGTTCCGGCTCCTGCTGCCGCTCGCACCGCTCGCCGGAGCGCGCGGCATCGGCCGTCACCGGCGGGTGCGGAAGGCGGCCTTCATCGCGTGCATCGCGCTGCAGCCGGTCTGCATCGTGCTGCTGTGGTTCATCGGCTACCCGTGAGTCGGGCGCTCGCGTGTCTGCGTGAACGTCAACCGACCTTCTCGGGCCACCCGACCTCCGGCACGCGCCGGTAGCGGGTGCCCGCCGCATCCCAGTGCTCGGAGAGCTCCGCGACGCGCTCGGCGAAGTCCGCGAAGTCGCGCGCGGCCTCGACGGGTTCCGTGTCCGCGGGAGCCGTCGACCAGCCGATCTCGGCGACGGCGGCCAGGCGCGGGAACACCATGACCTCCACATCCTCGATGGATGTCACGGTCTCGGTCCAGAGCGGCGCCTCGACGCCCAGGATGTGTGCGTCGCCCACGCCGGGGACGACCCGTGCCGGGTCCCACTCGAAGGACCGGCGGAGGGTTGTGGGGCTTCCCGTCCAGTCCTGCCCGAGCTCATCCCCCTCCTCGTACACGATGTCGAGGTAGGCCGCGTCGGACGGGGACATGATGAGCGAGCCGCCGCCCCGGACGAAGGCCAGTGCGTGTTCGGCGGCGTGTCCGCGCGGGGTGGTGAAGTCCCAGTACTGTCCGACGGTGCCGGCGGGCAGGCCGGCCGCCCTGCCCATCTCGTGCCAGCCGACCGGGGTCTTGCCGGCCGCGGTGACGGCCCGGGCGGCGTCCTCGACGAACGCGACGAAGTCGGCGGGAGGTGTGCTGAGGCACTCGTCGCCGCCGAGGTGCAGCAGGCGACCGGGGGTCAGGTCCGCGAGCTCGCGGATGACGTCGCGGACGAAGCGCTCGGTCAGCGCATCCCCGGTCTGCAGGGTGCTGAAGCCGACCTCCGTGCCCGTGTAGGGCGCGGGAGCCACGCCGTCGGCGTTCAGCCCGGGGTACGACGCGAGCGCCGCGTTCGTGTGCCCGGGCATGTCGATCTCCGGGACGATCGTGACGTGACGCTCGGCCGCGTACGCGACCAGGTCGCGGAACTCGTCCTGCGTGTAGAAGCCGCCCCGACCGCCGTCGACCCCGGTCGAGCCGCCGACGCGGGTGAGGTCCGGCCACGACTCGATCTGGATGCGCCAGCCCTGGTCGTCGGTCAGATGCAGGTGGAGGTGGTTGACCTTGAGCAGCACGATCGCATCGATGAACCGCTTCACCTCCGCCGGCGTGAAGAAGTGGCGCGCCACATCCAGCATCGCTCCGCGGTAGGCGAAGCGCGGGTGGTCGTGGATGCGGACGGGCTCGATCGTCAGCGGGTTGCCGTCGCACGCGGCCGGGATCAGCTGACGGAGCGTCTGCACGCCCCAGAAAGCGCCGGCGCCGGTCGCTGCGCCGATGCGCACGCTCTCGGCCGAGATCTCCAGCGTGTAGCCCTCGTCGCTGTCCGAGCCGTCGGCGTGCGGTCCCTCGCCGGGCGCGATGACGACGATGATGTCGCCGTAGGCGGGCGGCTCGTCGACGATGGCCAGCACACGGTCGCAGTCGGCGGCGAGCTCGGCGCGGAGCAGCCGGGCGACACCGTCGGCCCCGGGACCGGCGACGCTGATGCGGGCGGCCGGGGAGAGGACGAAGGGCGAACCGTCCGATGACTCGGCGCGGACAGGGCGGGGCACGACCACGGTGGGGCTCCTCGACGTCGGGGGAGTGCGGATGGGCCGACACCGCCCGCCCCGCGTAGGTCGGCCACAGCGAGTATTGCAGGGGTCCTAACTTATGGGCAAGGGTTCCGGTCGGAGCACCCTTTGCTATGCTTGCCCTCGTCGCAACTGGCGCTCAGATGGTCACCATCGGGGAGCGACACGCAACCTCCTTGTACACGGGTGGATTCGGCCGCGCGCCTGGGTCGATACGCAGATGGTCCACCCCTGACGAAGGAGCCGGTTTTGACCGACACGTTGCCCTCCACCTTCACCGCCCCACTCTCCGAGGTCGATCCCGAGATCGCAGAGGTGCTGCAGCTCGAGCTGGGCCGCCAGCGCGACTACCTCGAGATGATCGCGTCCGAGAACTTCGTGCCGCGCGCGGTGCTCGAAGCCGTCGGATCGGTGCTCACCAACAAGTACGCCGAGGGCTACCCGGGCCGTCGCTACTACGGCGGCTGCGAGTACGTCGACATCGCCGAGCAGCTGGCGATCGACCGGGCCAAGGCCCTCTTCGGCGCCGAGTACGCCAACGTCCAGCCGCACTCCGGTGCGTCGGCGAACGCCGCGGTGCTCTCCGCCATCGCGACGCCCGGCGACACCATCCTGGGCCTGGAGCTGTCTCACGGCGGCCACCTGACCCACGGCATGAAGCTGAACTTCTCCGGCAAGCTCTACAACGCCGTCTCGTACGGCGTCGACCCCGAGACCTTCCTCGTCGACATGAACGTCGTGCGCGACAAGGCGCTAGAGCACAAGCCGCAGGTCATCATCGCCGGCTGGTCGGCTTACCCGCGCCAGCTCGACTTCGCCGCCTTCCGTGCCATCGCGGACGAGGTCGGAGCGAAGCTCTGGGTGGACATGGCGCACTTCGCCGGCCTCGTGGCCGCGGGGCTGCATCCCTCGCCCGTGCCCCACGCGGACGTCGTCAGCTCGACCGTCCACAAGACCATCGGCGGCCCCCGCTCCGGCTTCATCGTCAGCCGTGACATGGAGCTGGCGAAGAAGCTCAACTCCAACGTCTTCCCCGGCCAGCAGGGCGGCCCGCTCATGCACGTGATCGCCGCCAAGGCGACCGCGTTCAAGCTCGCGGCGACGGAGGAGTTCAAGGACCGCCAGGAGCGCACCATCCGCGGCGCGCAGCTGCTCGCCGAGCGGCTCACCGCCGACGACTCGCGCGCGGCGGGCGTGGATGTGCTCACCGGCGGCACCGACGTGCACCTGGTGCTCGCCGACCTGCGCACCTCCGAGCTCGACGGCCAGCAGGCCGAGGACGTGCTGCACGAGGTCGGCATCACCGTGAACCGGAACGCCGTGCCGTTCGACCCGCGCCCGCCGATGGTGACCTCCGGCCTGCGGATCGGCACCCCGGCGCTCGCGACCCGCGGCTTCGGCGACACCGAGTTCACCGAGGTGGCCGACATCATCGCCCTCGCGCTGCGCCCCGGCGCCGACACGAAGGCGCTGCGCGCCCGCGTCGACGCGCTGACCGCCGCCTTCCCGCTCTACCCCGGCCTGACCCCGTCCGGCCAGCAGGGCTTCCCCGTCGAGCTTCCCTCCTCGATCTGACCACCCCGTAGCCGCCGAGCACAGGGAAACCGCCCCGCATCCACGGATACGCGGCGTGTTCCCTGTGCTCGCGGGCTCAGCGAAAGGACGACCCGTGACGGCACGGATTCTGGACGGCAAGGCGACCGCCGCCGAGATCAAGGCGGAACTCAAGGAGCGCGTGAGCGTCCTGCGCGAGCAGGGGATCGTCCCTGGACTGGGCACCATCCTCGTCGGCGACGACCCGGGCTCGCAGTGGTACGTCGCCGGCAAACACCGCGACTGCGCCGAGGTGGGAATCGCATCCATCCGCCGCGACCTCCCGGCCGACATCTCGCAGGCCGAACTCGAGGCCGTGGTCGAGGAGCTCAACTCCGACCCGGACTGCACCGGCTTCATCGTCCAGCTGCCCCTTCCCGGGCACCTCGACACCGACGCGATCCTCGAGCTGGTCGACCCGGCGAAGGATGCGGACGGCCTGCACCCGACCAACCTCGGTCGCCTCGTGCTCAACGTCAACCGTCCGATCACGTCGCCGCTGCCGTGCACTCCGCGCGGGGTGATCGAGCTGATGCTGCGGCACGGCATCGACATCAGCGGCAAGGACGTCGTGGTCGTCGGACGCGGGGTGACCGTCGGCCGCTCCATCGGCGCGCTGCTCACCCGGCGCGAGTTCAACGCGACCGTCACTCTGACCCACACCGGGACCCGGGATCTGGATGCGCACCTGCGCCGCGCCGACATCATCGTCGCCGCGGCAGGCGTCGCGGGGCTCGTGACCGCGGCGAACGTCAAGCCGGGCGCCGTCGTGCTCGACGTGGGCGTCAGCCGCGTGGAGGACCCGGTGACCGGCAAGAGCGTCGTCGCGGGCGACGTGGCACCCGACGTGGCCGAGGTCGCGTCGTGGGTGTCGCCGAACCCCGGCGGCGTCGGCCCGATGACCCGCGCGCTGCTGCTGCAGAACGTCGTGGAGTCGGCGGAGCGGGAACGGGCGTGACGGACACCGGCGACCGGACCCATCCCGCTGTGGAGCGGGTCGAGGCCGCCCTGCGTGCGGCAGGCGTCGAGCCGCGCGTGCGCTGGTTCGAGACGGCCACTCCGACCGCCGTCGCCGCAGCGGAGGCGCTCGGCGTGGAGGTCGGCGCGATCGCGAACTCGCTGGTCTTCACGTTCGACGGTGAGCCGCTGCTCGTCATGACTTCCGGCGCCCACCGCGTCGACACGGCGTTCCTCGGCGAACGCCTCGGCGGCCGCATCCGCCGGGCCGACGCCGGCACCGTCCGGGCGGCGACCGGCCAGACGATCGGCGGCGTCGCCCCGGTCGGCCACCCCGAGCCGCTGCGGACCCTGGTGGATGAGGCCCTCGCCGACTACCCGGAGATCTGGGCGGCCGCCGGCCACGCCCACACCGTCTTCCCCACGACGTTCGACGAGCTCCTGCGCCTCACAGGCGGCGAGCCCACTCCGGTCGAAGGGCCGGCCTCCGCGGGCTGACCGCTAGCGGTCGAGCACCACGATGAAGCGGCGGCGCACCACCCGCTCGCCGGGTTCGCCGCGGAGGTCGTCGAGCGCGGACAGCACCCGGTCGAGGATCCCCGGGCGCAGCGGGAGGGGCGCCTCGTCCGGCTGGTCGACCGTCCCCGGAGGGTAGTGGACGCCCGGCGCGCTCGACATCTCGATGTGGGCGCCGCGCAGCTCGCGCACCGGCGCGGGCGGGTCGTCGCGGAACCGGATCAGCCGCTCGATGGTCGCGCGGAACTGCGGCAGGTCGCGCACGTACAGGTGCGCGGGGAGAACGGTGTCGCCGGTGAACAGGATGCCCGTCTGCCGGTCGAAGAAGACGACGGCGGACGGTTCGTGGCCGGGTCCGCCGATCACGTCGATCAGCCGGCGTCCCAGGTCGAAGGTGACCGTCTCATCCGGCCAGGAGCGGAACCCGAAGTACCCGATGACTTCCGCCGGGCTGGTGCCGACGACCCGCGTCCCCGGTCGCCGGCGCAGCAGGGCGTCCCCGGCGATGTGGTCGCCGTGCGCGTGCGAATGCGCGACGACCAGCGGGTAGGGTCGCACGAACACCGCCGGCCTGCGCCGCAGCCAGTCGGCGATCAGACTGTCGATGGTCGCCCGCAGCGGGAACACCGCCTCGTCCGAGGTGGCGCCGGTGTCGATCAGGAGCGCGCGCTCACGCCCGAACAGCAGGTAGAGGAACGGCGCCTCCCAGTGGGATGCCTTCGGCTGCCGGATCTGCACGGTGTCCGCATCCAGCCAGTCGACGACAGGGTCGTTCACGCGCTGTCCACTCACGCGTCACATCCTCGCGCCGCCGGGTAAACCGCAGATGAACGCGTGAGGTGCTCGTCGTTGCGCTCGACACGCCGTCGGCCGCCGCAACAACGAGCACCTCGGCGTCAGGATTCGCGGCGCGCGCCCTCCGACGGGCTCACCGTGAAGACGTCCGGCTGGCCGAAACCGTGCTCCGCGAAGGCGCCGTCGAGCGCCACCTGCACCCGGCTGAGCGCGTCGCTCGGCACGAGCGCCAGGGCCGAGCCGCCGAAGCCGCCGCCCGTCATCCGCGCGCCGATCGCCCCGTTCGCCTGCGCGGTCTCGACCGCCAGGTCGAGCTCCGGGACCGAGATCTCGAAGTCGTCGCGCATGGAGACGTGGGAGGCGTCCAGCAGTTCGCCGATCGCCGCCGGCCCCTGCTCGCGCAGGGTCCGGACGGTGTCGAGCACGCGCTGGTCCTCCGTCACGATGTGGCGGACGCGGCGGAAGGTCACGTCGTCGAGCAGCTCGCGGGCGCGGCCGAGGTCGTCGACCGACACATCCCGCAGCGCCTCGACGCCCAGGATGCGCGCTCCCTTCTCGCAGGACGCGCGACGGTCCGCGTACCCGCCCGTCGCGTGGTCGTGGGTGACACCCGTGTCGATGATGAGGATCTCGAGACTCGCCGCCTCGAGTCCGAGCGGCACCACCTCGGAGCCCAGCGACCGGCAGTCGAGGAACACCGCGGCGTCGCGCTCGCCGAGGAGCGACGCGGACTGGTCCATGATCCCGGTCGGCGCGCCGACAGCGACGTTCTCGGCGCGCTGACCGACGCGGGCGAGCGTGCGGCGGTCGAGACCCAGCCGCCAGATCTCGTTGAGGGCGACCGCGACCGCGCTCTCGATCGCGGCCGACGACGACAGTCCGGCGCCGACGGGCACGTTCGAGTCGATGAGGATGTCGACGCCCGGGACCGCCGCGAGGTCGGCGCCGAACTCGCTCAGAGCCCAGGCGACGCCGAGCGGATACGCGGACCACCCGCTGAGTCCGTCCGACGTCAGCTCGTCGAGGGACACCTCCACCAGTTCGTCGGCGAAGGTGCTGCCGACGCGGATGGTGCGATCGTCGCGCGCGCCGAGCGCGGCGACGGTCCGGCGGTTGATCGCGAACGGGAGGACGAAGCCGAGGTTGTAGTCGGTGTGCTCGCCGATCAGGTTCACGCGGCCGGGAGCGGACCACACGCCGTCGGGTTCGCGGCCGAACACGGCGGTGAAGTCGTCGCGGACGCCGGTGCGCATGTCGGTCATCGGTCTGCCTCTCGGTGGTCGGGGAGGGCGGTAGGGGAGTCGGTGGCGGCAGCGGGCTCGGTGACGAGTCCCGAAACCGCGACCGGCAGCGCGCCCACCGGGTTGTCCCGGTCGGCGCGGGCGACCGCCTCGCGGAGGGCGGCTGCCGCCTGCTCCGGGGGGATGTCGCCGACCCACGCGCCCATGGCGGCTTCGGAGCCGGCCAGGAACTTCAGCTTATCCGCGCCGCGGCGCGGCGAGGTCAGCTGCAGCATGAGCCGCATCTCGTCACGTCGCACGCCGACGGGCGCCTGGTGCCAGGCCGCGATGTACGGGGTAGGGGAGTCGTACAGTGCGTCGACTCCGCGCAGCACCCGCAGGTACAGGGTGGCCAGTTCGTCGCGCTCCGCGGCGTTCGTCTCGGTGAGGTCGGCGACGTGGCGGTGCGGCAAAACGTGGATCTCGATGGGCCAGCGCGCGGCGAACGGAACGTACGCGGTCCAGTGCTCGCCGGCGAGCACGACGCGGTCCGACGCGCGCTCCCGTTCCAGGATGTCGGCGAAGAGCGTCGGGCCATACGAGTCGAGCGAACGGATGAGCGCGGACGTGCGCGGGGTGATGTACGGGTACGCGTAGATCTGCCCGTGCGGATGGTGCAGCGTCACGCCGATCGCCTCACCGCGGTTCTCGAACGGGAACACCTGGCGGACACCCGGCAGCGCGGAGAGCACGGCGGTCCGGTCGGCCCAGGCCTCGATCACCGTGCGCGCGCGGGACGGCGTGAGGCTGCCGAACGAACCGGTGGTCGCCGGGCTGAAGCAGACGACCTCGCAGCGGCCGACGGACGTGCGGGTGCGCTCGAGTCCGACCTGCGCCAGGTCGTCGAGTCCCTCGGGCGCGTTCGGGTCTTCGAGCAGCGGACCGAACGACGGCGACTTGTTCTCGAACACCGCCACGTCGTACAGGTCGGGGATCTCCGAGGGGTTGCTGGGGCTGGCCGGCGCCAGCGGGTCGAGTTCGGCCGGCGGAAGCATCACGCGGTTCTGGCGCGCCGCCGCGATCGAGACCCACTCTCCGGTGAGCGGGTCCATCCGCATCGTCGCGGTGGCGGGACGCGGCGCCGGCTCACGCAGGTCCGGCTTGCGCTCCGGGCCCAGCGTCGTGTCGGCGTCGTCGTAGTAGATGAGGTCGCGCCCGTCGGAGAGCCGGGTGGGACGCTTCGTGATCGCGGCCATGGGTTCCTTTCGATTACGAAAGCCAGGATACGCATCAGCTTTCGTATTGACAAGCAATCGCAAGCGCCTCACGATGGGGTCATGAGCGAACCGCTGCCGGCTGCGCTGCGCCGCGAACGGATGCTCGAGCTGATCGGCCGGGCGGGGTTCGCCCGCGTGTCCGACCTCAGCGAGGCGTTCCAGGTGTCCGACGTCACGGTCCGCACCGACCTCGACGCGCTCGACCGCCAGCAGAGCATCCGTCGCGTCCACGGCGGCGCGATGCTGCTGACCGCCGGGATGCGCGAGCCCAGCTTCGAGGAGGCGATGGAGTCCTCCGCCGAGGAGAAGCGCAGCATCGGACAGGCGGCAGCGGCGATGGTGTCCTCCGGGAGCAGCGTCCTCCTGGATGTGGGGACCACGACGGCGGCCATCGCCCGAGCCCTCGTCGAGCGCGACGACCTGGATGGTGTGACCGTCATCACCAACGGCCTCACCATCGCCCTGGAACTGGAGCGCGCCATCCCGCGTTTCGAGGTCGTGGTGACGGGCGGGACCCTCCGCCCGCTTCAGCACTCGCTGGTCGAACCTCTCGCCGCCGTCCTGCTCGAGCGGGTGCACGCCGACCTTGCGTTCATCGGCTGCACGGGAGTGCATCCCTCCGGCGGCATCACCAACGTCAACCTGCCGGAAGCCGACCTCAAGCGGGTGATGGTGGGCTCGGCGGAGCGCGCGGTGGTCGTCGCCGACGGCAGCAAGCTCGGCCGTACGCACCTGGGGCGGATCGCCGCCGTGGATGACGTGGCCGAGCTGATCACGGGCGCATCCGCCTCTCCGGCAGCCGTCTCCGCACTGCGCGAAGCCGGACTCCCGGTGAGTGTCGCCTGAGGCCTAACCTGGTGCCATGCGACCCGCGACCGGTGAACAGTACGAACTCGATTTCGGTGACCTGAGCGCCACCATCGTCCAGGTGGGCGCGGGCATCCGCTCGCTGCGCTTCGCCGAATCCGACCTCACGGAGCCCTACCCGGCCGAGGCACAGCCGCCGTCGGCGTGCGGGATCGTGCTCGTGCCCTGGCCCAATCGCGTCGCGGACGGCCGCTGGGTGCACGACGGCGAGCCGCGCCAGCTCGACCTCACCGAGCCGGCGAAGCGCAACGCCATCCACGGCCTGCTGCGTCGCCGCCCCTACGACCTGGTGGACCGCACGGACTCGACGGTCACGCAGGCGGCGACCATCTACCCGGAGCCGGGGTACCCGTTCCTGCTCGACACGAGCGTCACCCACGAGCTCCACACCGAGGGGCTGCAGGTGACCCACGGCGTCACCAATGTCGGCGACACCCCTGCGCCGGTGGCGGTAGGGGCGCATCCGTACCTCCGCATCGCCGACGTCCCGCCGGAGCAGTTGACGGTTACTGTCTCCGCGCGGACCCGGTTCGAGGTGGATGCGCGGAGCAACCCGACCGCCGAGCTCCCGGTGCAGGACACGCCGTTCGACCTCTCCGGAGGCCGCCGGGTCAGCGAACTCGACCTCGACACCGGGTACGCCGACCTGCCGGACGGGCCGGTCGAGCACGCGCTCGCCGCCGATGACGGACGCCGTGTCGTGCTCTGGGGCGACGAGGCGTTCCGCTACGTGCAAGTCTTCACCCACCGCTCGTTCGCCACAAAGCCCGGGGGTGTGGCGCTCGCGATCGAGCCGATGACCGCCCCGGCCGACGCCCTCAACTCGGGTCGCGGGCTGCGCTGGCTGGAGCCGGGCGAGACCTGGAACGTGAGTTGGGGCATCCGGCCCGAGGGCTTCGGCGGCGAGGCTTACCTGGCGAGCTGGGGGTAGAGCGCGCGGACGTCCTCGTTCAGCCGCGCCTTGACGTGCTTCGCGGTGTCGCCGACGATCGCCTCCGCCCCGCCGTCGGCCACCGTGTCGAGCGCCTCCGCGGCGACCTCGCGCGGCTGGACCTTGTCGCCGTCGACGCTTGCGGCCATGTCGGTGTCGATGTAGCCGACGTGGACTCCCACCACCTGGATGCCGGCCGGTGCCAGCTCGAGTCGTGCCGAGTTGCTGGCCGACCAGAGGGCGGCCTTGGTCGCGCTGTACGAGTCGAATGCCAGCCAGCTGAGGGCAGAGAGCATGTTGACCACGGCACCGCCTCCATTCGCCTCGATCACCGGCGCGAACGCGCGGACGAGGAGCACGGGACCCCAGAAGTTCGTGTCGAACTCGCGGTGGATGACGTCGAGGTCGCCGGTCACGAGCGACTGGCCGGCCGCGATGCCCGCGTTGTTGACGAGCACTGTGACGTCCGCGGCCGCCTCCGCTGCACGGCGGATGCTGTCAGCATCCGTCACGTCGAGGGCCAGCGGGACGACGCGCGGGTCGTCGAAGACGACGGACTCGGGCTGGCGGGCGGCGGCGTAGACCTTGCTCGCGCCGCGCTCCAGGAGGGCGGTGACGAATGCGGCGCCGAGGCCGCGGTTGGCGCCGGTGACGAGGGCGACGCGTCCGGTGATGTCGGTCATGAGGATCCTTCCGAAAAGTACACCGATCGGTGTATCAGCAATGTACACAGATCGGTTTACTTTTCGCAGCCGATTCTCTAGAATCGATACCGTGACGTCCGCAGCCGCCCTTCCGAAGCCCAAGCCGCGCGAGCGTGTGCTCGCCGCGGCAGCGGAGCTGTTCGTGCGCGAGGGCGTCAACGCCGTCGGCGTCGACCGCCTGGCTCAGGAGGCCGAGGTCTCGAAGCGCTCGATCTACCAGCACTTCGAGGGGAAGGACGCCATCGTGGCGACCATGCTCCAGGAGTACGGACCCCGCGTCGTCGCCGGCTACTTCGCCGACGATGACCAGGGAACGCCGCGTGAACGTGTCCTCCACGTCTTCGACGCCCTGCATGAAGCCGCGCAGGTGTCCGACTTCTTCGGCTGCCCATTCGTCAACGTGGCGACCGAACTGCGCGACCGGGAGCATCCCGCCGCGGTCGTGGCGCGACACTTCAAAGAGGAGCTGACCGCGTACTTCGAGCGCCAGGCCGTCGCCGCGGGCGCAGGGGATGCGCACCTCCTCGCGGTGCAGCTGACGCTGCTGTTCGACGGTGCGTCCGCGAGCGCGGCCATGCGCGGCGGAACGCCTGACGCCGCGCGGCGCGCGGCCGAACTGCTCTTCGACGCGGCGACCGCTGCGGCCTGATCCCGGCGCGGTCTAACCCCGCCGCGGTCTGCCCGCGTTCAGGGCGCGACCGACAGGAACATGAAGGCCGCGAACAGCACCAGGTGGATGCCGCCCTGCAGCCGGACGGCTCGTCCCTGCACGATGGTGAGGATGCTGACCAGGACCGTCAGCACCAGCAGCACGATCTGACTCGCTCCGAGTCCGAGGTGCAGCGCGCCCGGCAGCCAGATCGAGGCGACGGCGATCGCCGGGATGGTGAGCCCGATACTCGCGATCGCGGAGCCGAGCGCCAGGTTGAGGCTCGTCTGCGCGCGGTTGCGGACGGCCGCCTTCGACGCCGCGATGCCCTCCGGGAGCAGCACGAGCAGCGCGATGACCACGCCGACGAACGACTGCGGAAGGCCGAGTCCCGTGACGGCCCGCTCGATCGGGGTCGACTCCAGCTTGGCCAGACCGACGACCGCGACGAGGGAGACGACGAGGAGCCCGAGACTGATCAGCGCCGTGCGGTTCGAGGGGGCGTCCGCGTGGTCGTCCTCCGTGAGGGGCTGCCCTTTGCTCCCGACGGGGAGGAAGAAGTCGCGGTGGGCGATGGTCTGCGTGAACACGAACATCCCGTAGAGGGCGAGGGAGGCGATGGCGGCGAACGCGAGCTGCGGCGCCGAGAAGACCGGCCCGGGACTGGAGGTGAAGGACGGCAGCACCAGCGTCAGGGTCGCCAGCGCCGTGACCGTCGCCAGAGCGGCTCCGCTGCCCTGCGCGTTGAACTTCGTCGACTCGTGCCGGGATGCGCTGAGCAGCAGCGACAGCCCCACGATGCCGTTCATCGTGATCATGACTGCGGAGAACACGGTGTCGCGGGCGAGTTCGGGGGAGTCCTTGCCCGTCGTCATCAGCGTGACGATCAGAGCCACTTCGATGACCGTCACCGCGACGGCGAGCACGAGGGAACCGAACGGCTCGCCCACCCGGTGCGCCACCACCTCGGCGTGCTGCACCGCCGCCAGGACGGTTCCCGCCAGGACGATCGCGATGACGGCCACGGCGACCGGATTCAGTTCGACCGCCCAGAAAGCGACCAGCACGACGACACCGATGGCTGGCACCACGATCGTCCACCACCGCGCAATCCAGCTTCCGATCGACCTCATGCCTCCATCCTGCCAGCCGCCTGGGGGAACAGGCAGGCGGTAGCGGCTCACGCGGGCCGCTTCGGCGGGTCGCGTGCGTTTGCGCCGCACGCCCTGTTGGA
This sequence comes from Leifsonia sp. fls2-241-R2A-40a, assembly GCF_030209575.1. Taxonomy (NCBI): domain Bacteria; kingdom Bacillati; phylum Actinomycetota; class Actinomycetes; order Micrococcales; family Microbacteriaceae; genus Leifsonia; species Leifsonia sp. fls2-241-R2A-40a. The sequence continues at coordinate 2,404,550 of NZ_JARVRS010000001.1, forward strand.
TGGGCTCATGACCAGGATGAGGACCCTCCGCGTCGCCGGCCCGGCCGCCGTCGCTCTCACGCTCGCCCTCGCCATGGCGGGATGCGCGACGCCCGGCTCGGCACCGACCACCGGCACCGCGTCGGCGTCCGGTTCCGCGACTCCCACGTCGTCGCCGCGCCCCACCGGCACGAGCACCGCCGTTCCGATCGAGGGCCAGTGCGACACCGGCAACCTCGCGGGCTCGATCGCACAGGGCAGCGGCGGAGCGGCGGGGAGCGTCGAGGTGACCCTCGTGCTCACCAACAACGGCTCCGCCGAGTGCTCCCTGCAGGGCTGGCCGGGCGTCTCCTTCGTCGGCGACGGCAACGGAACGCAGCTGGGGGCTGCGGCGCAGTTCGACCGCAGCACGCCGCATCCCACCGTCGTGCTGAAACCGGGCGGGACCGCGCAGGCGCCGCTGAAGATCACCCAGGCGCTCAATTACCCCGATGCGGATTGCAAGCCGAAGCCGGCCGACGGCTTCCGCGTGTATCCGCCCGGGTCCACGGCGTCGCTCTTCATCGCGTACCCGGGGCAGACCGCGTGCACGTCCGAGTCGATCTCGCTCCTCACCGTCGGAGCGCTGACGGGGAGCTGACCCGGGAGGTCCGGGTTCAGGCGCAGACGCGGGCGATCGCGCCCTCCCACGCGGCCTGCACGTCGGCCTGTGCGCGCGTGGCCGTTGCGATCGCATCGGCCGGGTCCTGAGCGAGCGCCGCTCCTCCGACCGCTGTGGCCAGCTCGTCGAGCCGGCGGTCGACCTCGCCGAGCGCCGTCGCGACCGAGGCGGTGCCGATGTCGCTGGTCTCCGACTCGAATGCCGCCACGGCGTCCTGGATGCCCGTCCCCGCCTCGACGGGATGCGGGGCCAGGGCCGCCAGGTGCATCTGCAGCGCCGGGTCGAGCGCATGCCGCGCGCTGCGGATCGTGGCGCAGTCCCGCCCGCGCGCCGCGGACGCCTCCGCGAACAGGGGGAACTCGGAATTCAGCGCCACGGTCAGCATGGCGATCGCCGCCGCGCAGCCGAGCGCGAGCGCGAGCAACGCGGGCCAGAGGCGGGCTGTCAGAGAAGTCATTCCGCGGATGACGACGGACCGACGCGGCGAATGTGACGCAGGACGAGGCACCGGGGCGAGGGGCGCCTCGCGCTCGAGCTCGGGAGTCCCGTCCTGAGTGATGGCCACGGCGACACGCTAGCGGTCACAGGTGAACGGTTGTTTGCCGAATTTCCGCCCCCGGTCCTGCGGCTCCTCCTCCCGATACGCTGGGCTGGTGCCCTCCGCCCGATTCGCGCCCGGCTCCGTTGCGCCGCGTTGGGTCATCCGCCTCGTCGTGGTGACCGCGCTCGTCGGCGTCGGCGCGGGCGTCGGGGGCGGTCTGGTGTACCTGGGCCTCCACGCGCTGCAGCACCTCGCCTTCGGCTACTCCGAGGGCGACTTCTTCGAGGGCCTCCTGGATGCGCCGCCCGTCAATCGCGTCGTCGCGCTCGCCGTCGCGGGCGTCCTGGGCGGTGTGGGATGGTGGGCGCTGCGTCGCTGGGGACGGCGCGCTCCGGCGCACGCCGTGGTGTCCGTGGAGCAGGCGGTCAACGGCCGCAGGATGCCTCCCGTGGTCACCCTCCTCAACGCCGCCCTGCAGGTGATCATCGTCGGGCTGGGCGCCTCCATCGGCCGGGAGGTCGCGCCGCGCGAGGTGGGGGCGCTGTGGGCCGGCTGGCTGGCGGAGCGCGCGGGCGTATCGGCGCGGGAGCGGCGCATCCTGGTCGCCTGCGGCGCCGGTGCCGGCCTCGCCGCCGTGTACAACGTCCCCTTCGGCGGGGCCGTGTTCGCCGTGGAGATCCTGCTGGCCGAGATCAGCTTCGCGACCGTGCTGCCCGCGTTCGCCGCGTCCGCGATCGCGGCGCTGGTCGCGCGCATCTGGGTGCCCGCGAACCCGCTGTACCTGGTGCAAGAGATGCACCTGACCCCGACGGTGGTCGTCTGGTCGGTGCTGGCCGGCCCGCTGCTCGGGCTCGCTGCCATCGGCTTCGTCCGTGCCGCCCGTTTCGCGCAGGATCACCGCCCGAAGTCGTGGGGCATCCTGATCGTGATGCCGCTGACCTTCGTCGCGGTCGGTGTCGCCTCCCTCTGGCTGCCCGCCATCCTGGGCAACGGGCGCGCGCTCGGTCAGCTGGCGTTCGCAGCGTCCGTACCGGTGCTGCTCATCCTGCTGATGACGGTCGTCAAGGCGGCGGCGACGGTCGGCACCATCGGCGCCGGCGCCGCGGGCGGCACCCTCACCCCGTCCCTGGCGATCGGAGCCGGCCTCGGCCTCGCCGGCGGCGCCGCCTGGAACCTCCTCTGGCCCGGCGCCGAGCTCCCCGCCTTCGCGCTGATCGGCGCGGCCGCCTTCCTCGCCGTGACGATGCGAGCCCCCCTCACCGCGCTACTGCTGACCATGGAGTTCACGAACCAGGGCCCCGACCTGCTCGTCCCCGTGATGCTCTGCATCACGGGGGCGGTCGGCGTCGGCTACCTGCTCGAGCGCACGAGGGTCACCGGCGTCGCGTAGGCGCGCGCCCCCGCGTGCCGGCGCGCCCGCCTTCCGTCGGAGATCCCGCCCCCATCGTCGGAGATCCGCCGCCCGCACGCCTAAATCTCCTGCCCCACCGCGGTCCGTCGGAGTTTCGCGGCCGATCCTCCGACGTAACGAGTCGCACAGGCGCCCGCCCGCTTCCGTCGGAGATCCCGCGCCGGACGTCGGAGATCCGTCGCCCCTGGCCCGACTCTCCTGCCCTACCGCAGTCCGTTGGAGATCCAAGACGATCTTCCTACGTCACCGTTCAGTGAAGTGCCAGACGCGGGGAAGGGTGGGCCCGGTGGGGCTCGAACCCACGACCCGCGGATTAAAAGTCCGATGCTCTGCCAACTGAGCTACAGGCCCTCGCTGTCCAATCTAGCGTGGATTCACCCGGTCTGGTCGCAGGGGCAGAATGGGAGGATGTCTGACCGCTTCCACAAGCCCGCCTTGTTCACGAGCGGGATGTTCGAGGCCTTCATGGGCGGCGAGGATCCTGCGCAGATCACCCGAGTGGCGCACGAGACGGCGCGCGCTCTGCTGGCGCGCGTCCGCGAGAACCCGGATCCGGAGGTCGTGGACCGCCTGGTCGCCTTTACCGACGCGCACGGCATCGACGCGCTCGCCGAACTGTGGTCGCGGTCGAATCCACGCACCCTGCCCGGCGCCCTGTGGCGCATCTACCTGCTGCGACTTCTGATCCGGCAGGATGCGGAGGGCACCGCCTACCTGTACCAGCGCGGCAGCGAGGTGCTCGGGTCGATCGATGCCGTCGTTGCGGGGGCGCCCAACCCGACCGGCCCGACGGAGATCACCGAGTTGGCCGACCGCATCCTGCGCGGGCTGTTCGAGGGCGACTTCGCCGTGGCGCTCGATCGTGCCGCCGCTTTCTGCCGCGTCGCCGCCGCCGGTGCTGCGTCGGTGGCCGACGATCGCGACGTCCTCGACCCGGAACGCGCGAGCGAACTCACGACGCGCGCGCTGCGCTTCACGCGCACGGCGGAGGAGCTGGCCGCGTGCGCACGGCTGTGGCGCTCCGACTCCCTCGACTGACCACGGCCGGCCGTCAACCGGGTATGCCCGGATTTCCCGTTCTCGGGCTGCGAACGCCACGCCCGGCGCTCGCGGAACCGCTCCTGTACACTGGATGTCGCCGGGCCGCAGTAACCCCGGGCTCCAAAACTAGCCGCTCCGAGCGGCCTCGCGCCGAGAGGCGTTCTGCGGCCCGGCACTTTTCTGTCAGGAACAGCGCATGATGCGCCGGCAGACCGGATGAGAAGCGGAGACGACGTGGACGACGCCCCTGCGGTCGATCTCGACGCTCTCCTCGTCCGCACGGCGACCGGCGACCAGGAGGCGTTCTCACGCTTCTACGACCTGACCGCGTCGCGGGTCCTCGGCCTCATCCGTCGCCTGCTCATCGACGCGGCCCAGTCCGAGGAAGTGGCCCAGGAAGTCTTCCTCGAGGCGTGGCAATCCGCTACCCGTTTCGATCCGAATAAGGGTCGAGCGCAGACGTGGATCATGACGATGGCACACCGGCGCGCCGTGGACCGGATCCGCGCCTCCCAGGCGTCGCGCGACCGGGATACGGCCGTGGGCATCCGTGATCTGCCGACCGCCTACGACCAGGTGGCCGAGACAGTGGAGGTTCGTGTGGAGCACGAGAGGGTGGAGGTGGCGATGGCGAAACTGAGTGAGCCGCAACGCCGAGCCGTCACCCTGGCCTACTACGGCGGTCTGAGCCAGTCGGAGGTCGCAGCGGAGTTGGGGATCCCGCTAGGCACAGCCAAGACTCGGCTGCGCGATGCGATGATACGGCTGCGAGAGGAACTGGGGGTGACGACATGACCGACGACGAGCGCCTGAGCGCGCACGACGACGCACGCCTCGGCTACCGCCTCGGGGCGGACGATGAGCAGGAGGCTCGCGTGTTCGAAGACGTCGCGGCCCAGCTCGCCCTCTCGAGTGAACCGGTCGAACCGCGCCCCGAACTGAAGGCCGCTCTGTTCGCCCGGCTTGCGGACACCCCGCAGTTGCCGGCTCAGGATGCGGCGTCGAGCGTCGGAGAACAGAGCGTCGGAGAACAGAGCGTCGAAGAACAGCCCGACCCGCTGCCGGAGCAGCAGGCTCCTGCGGCCGCGCAGCCCGGCCGTGCCGAGCGCGCCGCGCAGCGCCGCTGGTTCCAGCGCCCGGGGCTGATCCTGGCCGCCGCCGCTGCAGCCGTGGTCCTGTTCGTCGGCGGAGCGTTCGTGGGCTCGACCCTCTCGGGCACCAATTCCTACCAATCGCAGCAGGCGTCCGCGCTGGCGGAGATCAACGCAGCGCCGGACGCTCAGAGAGCGACCGCGGAGGTCGCCGGCGGCGGAACAGCCACCCTCGTGTGGTCGGGCGAGCTCGGGCGCTCCGCCCTCGTTGCCAACGACCTCCCGGCCCTCCCGGACAACAAGACGTACGAGCTCTGGTACATGCGCGACGGAACCGCGATCCCCGCCGGGACCCTGGACCCTGCCGCCTCCGGATCGAGCTGGCGCGTCCTGACCGGCGACATGGCCGCAGGCGACACCGTCGGCGTGACCGTCGAGCCGCGCGGCGGCTCCGACAAGCCGACGACCCAGCCCCTCGTCACCATCGCCTCCTAGCAGGCCCCCGACCGGCCCCGCCGACTAGCCCCCGAGCACAGGAAAAATGCCGCCCCAGCACGTGCTGAGGCGGCATTTTCCCTGTGCTCGCGGGCCCGACGCATCGGGCCCGAGGCGGATCAACCGAAGCGGCCGGAGACGTAGTCCTCGGTGGCCTGGACGGTCGGGTTGGAGAAGATCTGGTTCGTGTCGTTGTACTCGATGAGCTTGCCCGGCTTGCCGGTGCCCGCGATGTTGAAGAACGCGGTGCGGTCCGAGACGCGCGACGCCTGCTGCATGTTGTGCGTCACGATCACGATCGTGTAATCGTTCTTGAGCTCCTCGATCAGGTCCTCGATCGCGAGGGTGGAGATCGGGTCGAGCGCCGAGCACGGCTCGTCCATCAGCAGGACGTCGGGGGAGACAGCGATCGCGCGGGCGATGCAGAGACGCTGCTGCTGGCCGCCCGAAAGGCCGGAGCCCGGGAGGTTCAGGCGGTCCTTGACCTCGTTCCACAGGTTGGCACCCTGGAGCGACGACTCGACCAGCTCGTCGGCCTCGTTCTTCGACATCCGCCGGTTGTTCAGCTTCACGCCGGCGAGGACGTTGTCGCGGATGCTCATCGTCGGGAACGGGTTGGGCCGCTGGAAGACCATGCCGACCTGACGGCGCACCAGCACCGGGTCGACGCCGGCACCGTAGAGGTTGTTGCCGTCGATGAGCACCTCGCCCTCGACGTACGCGCCGGGGATGACCTCGTGCATGCGGTTCAGCGTGCGGAGGAACGTCGACTTGCCGCATCCCGACGGACCGATGAATGCGGTGACGGTGCGGGGCTCGATGGTGAGCGACACGCCTTCGACGGCACGGAAGTTGCCGTAGTAGACGTTGAGGTCGTTGACTTCGATGCGCTTGGACACTTTTTTCCTTGACTTTTCGGGTGGCGGTCGCGGGTCAGCGGCCGTACTTGGGAGCGAAGACCTTGGCGATGATGCGGCCGACCAGGTTCAGGAGCATCACGATGATGATCAGGGCGAGCGCCCCGGTCCAGGCCCGGTCGATGGAGGCCTGCGCGTGCAGCCCGGCCGCCTGCGTGTACTGCGTGTACACGAACACCGGGAGCGTCATCATCCGGTCGTTGAAGAGGTCGTAGTTCATGCTGGTGGTGAAGCCGGCGACGATCAGCAGGGGAGCCGTCTCGCCGATGACGCGGGCGATCGCGAGCATGACACCGGTCACGATGCCGGCGATCGACGTCGGCAGGACGACCTTGAGCACCGTCAGCCACTTCGGGACGCCCAGGGCGAGGGATGCCTCGCGCAGTTCGTTGGGGACGATCCGGAGGATCTCCTCGCAGGAGCGGACGACCACGGGGATCATCAGGACCGACAGCGCGACGGCGCCCATGAAGCCGTTGCGGATGCCCGGGCCGAAGAACAGGGCGAACAGCGCGTAGGCGAAGAGTCCGGCGACGATCGACGGGATGCCCGTCATGACGTCGACGAAGAACGTGATGCCGCGTGCGAGCATCCCGCGCCCGTACTCCACGAGGTAGATCGAGGTCAGCAGGCCGATCGGGACGGAGATGACCGCAGCCATGAGGGTGATCTCGAGGGTTCCGACGATGGCGTGGAGGGCGCCGCCGCCGTCACCGATCACGTTGCGCATCGACTCGGAGAAGAACGCGATGTCGAAGCGCGCGAGGCCCTGGGCGACCACCGTCCAGCCGAGCGAGATGAGCGGGAGCAGCGCGATGATGAACGCGGTGGCCACCAGCGAGGTGACCAGCCGGTCCGCCGCCTTGCGGCGCCCCTCGACCAGCAGGGAGGTGGTGTAGATCGCGATGTCGAACAGCACCGTTCCGAAGAACACGGCGCCGACGATGTTGAAGTCCTTGGTGGCTCCGCTCGCCGCGAGCATGGCGAAGATCGCCACGAAGACGACCCAGGAGGCGACGAGCATCGTCCACGGTGCCCAGCCGGGCAGCTTGCCGGCGGTGTAGGAGTTCGCGAGGGGACGCGGGGCGGCGGTCGCGGTCGTGGTGGCCATCAGTTCGCTCCAGAGAAGGCCTTGCGGCGGCTGACGATGTAGCGGGCGAGCATGTTGATGAGCAGCGTCACCACGAACAGCACGAGGCCGGAGGCGATGAGCGCGTTCACGCCGATGCCGGTCGCCTCGGGGAACTGCAGGGCGATGTTCGCCGCGATCGTGTTCGGGCTCTGCGCCTGCAGCACCGCGATCTTGACGATCAGGGCCGGCGACAGCACCATCGCGATGGCGAGCGTCTCGCCGAGGGCGCGGCCGAGGCCGAGCATCGCGGCCGAGATGATCCCGCTGCGGGCGAAGGGCAGCACGGCCATCTTCACCATCTCCCAGCGGGTCGCACCGAGGGCGAGGGCGGCTTCCTCGTGGAGGCGCGGGGTCTGCAGGAAGATCTCTCGGCAGATCGCGGTCATGATCGGGATGACCATGACGGCCAGGACGAGTCCGGCGGTGAGGATGGTGCGCCCGGTGCCGGAGACCGGCGGGGCGAAGAGGGGGATCCAGCCGAGGTTGTCGCCCAGCCAGACGTAGAACGGCTGGACGAACGAGGAGAGCGTCGCGATGCCCCAGAGGCCGAAGACGACCGACGGAACGGCCGCGAGGAGGTCGATGATGTAGCCCAGCACCGAGGCGACCCGGCGGGGCGCGTAGTGCGAGATGAAGAGGGCGATACCGAGAGAGAGCGGCGTCGCGATGAGGAGGGCGATGATGGCGGCCCAGATGGTGCCGAAGACGAGCGGCCACACCCAGGACCAGAAGTTCGTGGCGTTGTTGGGGAGCTCGCCGGCGCCGGCGAAGAGGGCCGGGATGCTCTGGACGACCAGGAAGATCGCAACAGCGGCCAGGGTGGCGAGGATCAGGGACCCCGCGACGATCGTGCTGCTGGAGAAGACGCGGTCGCCGAGGCGGACCTTCGCCTTCGGCCTGATGGCTCCTGCGGTTCCGGCGGTCATTCCTTGCTTTCTCTCATCGGGTGCGCCCGCGAGGGCGGCTGAGGACGGAAGCGCCGCTCGGCCCGGGCTGTGGTGCAGCCCAGGCCGAGCGGTCCGTTGTTACTTGATGCTGGCCGCGGCCTTGGAGACCTTGTCGGACAGGTCGCTCGACAGCGGGGCCGAGCCGGCCTGCTCTGCGGCGGCCTTCTGGGCGTCGCCCGAGATGATGTAGTCGACGTAGCCCTTGACCAGCTCCGCCTTGCTGGCGTCCTTGTACTGCTGGCAGGCGATCACGTAGGAGACCAGCACGAGCGGCCAGGCGCCCTTGGAGGTGTCCTTGCGGTTGATCTTGATCGCCAGGTCGTTGGCCTCGCGACCGTCGGCGATCGGGGAGGCGGCGACCACGGCGGCAGCACCGTCGGCGCTGATCTTCTCGTAGTTGTCGCCGACCTTGAGCTGGGCGATGCTGAGGCCCGCCGAGCCCGACTCGTCGATGTAGGTGATCGAGTTCTTCGCGTTCTTGGTGGCGTCCGCGACACCCGAGGTGCCCTTGGCTGCGTCACCGACCTGGAACGGGAAGGTCTGTCCGGCCGGAGCGGTCCAGACGTCGGGGGCGTTCGCCGCGAGGTAGTCGGTGAAGTTCTGCGTGGTGCCCGAGTCGTCGGAGCGGTGCACGACCGTGATCGGGGCCGACGGGAGCGTGGCGCCCGAGTTCTGGTCCTTGATCTTGGCGTCGTCCCAGGTGGTGATCTTGCCCGAGAAGATGCCGGCGATGGTCGCGGCGTCCAGCTTGAGGTCCTTCACGCCGTCCACGTTGTACGCGATGGCGATCGGGGAGATGTAGACCGGGAGGTCGATGCCCTTGCTGTTGGCGGCGCAGCCGGCGAACGTGGAGGCGAGCTCCTCGTCCTTCAGCGCGGCGTCCGAGCCGGCGAAGTCCGCGGCACCCGAGATGAAGCTCTTGCGGCCCGCGCCGGAGCCCTGCGGGTCGTAGTTGATGGTGACCTTCGGGTTGGCCTGCTGGAAGCCGGCGGCCCAGACGGTCTGCGCCGCGCCCTGGGCGGACGAGCCGATGCCGTTCAACGTGCCGGAGAGGTTGGAGGCCTTTGCCGTCGTGGTCGACGGAGTGCTGCCTTCGTTCGCCGCACACGCGGTGAGAGAGATGGCGGCGGCGGCAAGGAGAGCCACGGGAGCGCCGATGCGCTTGAGTTTCACAGTTGTCCCTTCGGGGATCAGTAACAACAGGACGGGGCCGGTGCGACCCGCGTGTGACGCTATTCCCGATGTCTGTCCAGAGTCCCCCGCAGCGGTAAACGGAAGGTTAACGCCGGGTGTTCTCTTCGTCCTGTGGTCCTGTGAATCCGCGCAACTCACGCCTCGGCGGGCGCGTACGTCTCGATCGTGATGATCCCCGAGGCGGGATTCGTCGCGGAGAGATGGACGACCGAGAACCCTCCGGTCTCGAGGTCGGCCGCGTCGTTCAGATAGGCGCCGGGCATCGTCCCCGTGGCGAGGGCGATCTCGCGCATGATCTCCGGGAGGACCGGGCCGTGGCTGCACAGCACGGCGGTCTTGCGGGAGCGGATGCGCTTGCCGACAACGCTGCGCACGTCGCCCTGGCCCTCCTCGTAGGCCTCCTGGCTGATGCCATGGTCTCGGACCGGCTTGATCCCCGTGGCCGCGGCCAGCGGCGCGACCGTGGTCACGCAGCGGACGGCGTCGCTCGTGACGATTCGCTTGGGGCGCCACGCCTCGAGGGTCGCGACGTCGGCGGCGGCCTGCTTGACGCCGCGCTCGGTGAGCGGCCGGGCGGCATCCGAGCCGTCCCACCGCTCCCGAGGCGCTGCCTTGCCGTGCCGGAGGGCGATGAGGGCGAACGTCGAGGTGATCCCCTGGCGGGCGAGGGCGTCGAACGCGTCCAGGATCTCGACGTCCCGTTCGTACGTGAGGTATCCGCGCGCCTTCTTGATCGTCACCCACTCGATCGCTGCGATCTCGCTGTTGGGCACGAAGGTGGAGCGGGCGATCGCCTTGTCCGACACCTCGGCCGCCCAGAAGTGGACGATCTTGTCGCGGCCGCTGCCGAGCCCGTACGTCGAGACGCCGAGCGGCACCCCCAGACCGACGCGCAGGCCGGTCTCTTCGAGGATCTCACGCACCGCCGTCTGGGGGAGCGTCTCGCCCGGGTCGACCTTGCCCTTGGGGATCGTGACGTCGCCGTACTTGGTCCGGTGTACCACCAGCACGACGATCCGGTCGTCCACGACCCGCCAGCAGAGGGCGCCCGCGGCGTAGATGGCCGGGCTCACCGCCTGGTTCCCGTACGAGCGCTGCGCGGGCGGTGACTGTACTGCTGGATGAGCTTGCTCTGCAGGTCGACGAGCGGCTTGCCGTCCTTGTCGAGGTGATGCCGGGTCCAGACGCCGTCCTCATCGAGTCGCCACGTCGCCGTGCGCTCGTCGAAGGCCAGGTCGAACAGGTCGTCCAGTTCGCGCAGGTGTTCGGGATCGGACAGCCGGACCAGCGCCTCGACGCGGCGGTCGAGGTTGCGGTGCATCATGTCGGCGCTGCCGATGAAGACCTGCGGATCGCCGCCGTTGACGAAGGCGAACACCCGGGAGTGCTCGAGGTAGCGGCCGAGCACCGAGCGCACCCGGATGTTCTCGGACAGCCCCTCGCGACCGGGGACCACCCCGCAGATGCCGCGCACCCAGAGGTCGACCGGCACGCCCGCCTGACTCGCGCGGTAGAGCGCGTCGATGATCGCCTCGTCCACGATCGAGTTGAGCTTGATCCGGATACCGGAGGGACGTCCGGCCTCGGCGTTCGTCCGCTCGGTCTCGATGCGCTTGAGGAGTCCCTTGCGCAGGTGCAGCGGCGCGACCAGGAGCCGCTTGAACTTCTTCTCGATCGCGTAGCCGGAGAGCTCGTTGAACAGACGGGTGAGGTCTTTGCCCACCTGGTCGTCGGCGGTCAGCAGTCCGAGGTCTTCGTAGATGCGCGAGGTCTTCGGGTTGTAGTTGCCGGTGCCGATGTGGCTGTAGTGCTTGAGCACGCCCTTCTCCTCGCGGATGACGAGGGCGAGCTTGCAGTGCGTCTTCAGCCCCACGAGCCCGTACACGACGTGCACGCCGGCCTTCTCGAGCTTGCGCGCCCACGAGATGTTGTTCTGCTCGTCGAAGCGCGCCTTGATCTCGACCAGCGCCAGCACCTGCTTGCCGGCCTCGGCCGCATCGATCAGCGCCTCGACGATCGGGCTGTCGCCCGAGGTGCGGTACAGCGTCTGCTTGATGGCGAGCACGTGCGGATCGGCGGCGGCCTGCTCGAGGAACGCCTGGACGCTTGTCGCGAACGACTCGTACGGGTGGTGCACCAGCACGTCCTGCCGCGAGATCGCGGCGAAGATGTCGGGCTTGGCGTTCGGCTCGCTCGGCATCAGCTGCGCGGGCGTCGTGGGAACGTGGTTCGGGTAGTGGAGGTCGGGGCGGTCGAGCTTCGCCAGGTCGAACAGTCCGCCGAGGTCGAGCGGAGCCGGGAGCCGGTAGACCTCCTGCTCGGTCACATCCAGCTCGCGCACCAGCAGGCCCAGCGTCACCGGATCCATGTCGTCGGTGACCTCGAGACGGATGGGCGGACCGAACCGGCGGCGCAGCAGCTCCCGCTCGAGCGCCTGGATGAGGTTCTCGGTCTCGTCCTCGTCGATCTCGACGTCTTCGTTGCGGGTGACGCGGAAGACGTGGTGATCGAGGATCTCCATGCCCGGGAAGAGGTCGCCGAGGTGGTTGGCGATGAGCTCCTCGAGGGTGATGAACCGCACCTGGCCGACGGTCTCGCGCTGGTCGATGCGCACGAAGCGCGGCAGCATCTGCGGGACCTTGAGACGCGCGAACTGCTCCTTGCCGGTCCGCGAGTTGCGGACGCGGATGGAGAGGTTGAGCGAGAGGCCGGAGATGTAGGGGAAGGGATGCGCGGGGTCGACCGCGAGCGGCATCAGGACGGGGAAGATCTGCTGCGAGAAGATCTCGCGCAGCTGGACCTTGTCGGCGTCGTCGAGGCCGTCGTACGTGACCACCGAGATGCCGGCTTCGTTGAGCGCGGGGAGCACCAGGTCGTGGTACGCACGGGCATGCCGGAGCTGCAGCTCGTGCGCCTTCTCGGAGATGTCGGCGAGCACCTCCTGCGGCGCGCGGCCGACGTTGGTGGGAACGGCGAGACCGGTGGCGATGCGACGCTTCAGGCCGGCCACCCGCACCATGAAGAACTCGTCGAGGTTGCTCGCGAAGATGGCGAGGAAGTTCGCGCGTTCGAGCACCGGGAGCAGCGGATCCTCCGCCAGCTCGAGCACCCGCTGGTTGAACGCCAGCCAGCTCAGCTCGCGGTCGAGGTAGCGGTCGTCCGGCAGGTTCGGGTCCGGCTCGTAGATGAAGGGCGCGAAGTCGTCGTCGAAGTCGCTGCCCAGGCTTCCGCCCAGCCCCGTGTCGAGAAGGCCGTTCTCCAGAGTCGTGCGCTCGTCCATGCCCACCATCATGTCACCGCGCGAAGACACCGGGGACGGGGCCGTGTAAACGGTGGATAAACTCGCCGACCGGTGGATCAGGGACGGACGGACGTGGGGAGGCGGTCGTTCTCGTCCTCGTAGACGTTGAAGCGGTAGCCGACGTTGCGCACGGTGCCGATGAGGGACTCCAGGTCGCCCAGCTTCGCTCGCAGCCGCCGCACGTGCACGTCCACGGTGCGCGTCCCGCCGAAGTAGTCGTAGCCCCACACTTCGCTCAGCAGCTGCTCGCGGGTGAAGACGCGGGAGGGATGCGTGGCGAAGAAGCGCAGCAGTTCGAACTCCTTGAAGGTCAGGTCGAGCTGACGGCCATGCGCCTTCGCCGAGTAGCTCGCCTCGTCGATCGTGATCCCCGAGGCCTGGATCTTCGACTGCGAGTGCTCCTGGGTCTGCCGGCCGATCGCCAGGCGGATGCGCGCATCCACTTCGGCCGGGCCTGCGTTGTCGAGCACGACGTCACTGACGCCCCAGTCCGCGCTGACGGCGGTCAGGCCGCCCTCGGTCAGCACGAGCACGAGGGGGACCGTGACACCGGTCGTGGTGAGGATCTTGCACAGCGACTTCGCGCTGGCGAGGTCGCGTCGCGCGTCCACGAAGATCAGGTCGCAGCTCGGCGCGTTGACCAGCGAGGCCGGCTCGGCCGGGATCTGCCGCACGCGGTGGCTCAGCAGCGCCAGCGCCGGGAGCACCTCAGCGCCGGGGCCCGCGGAATCGGCAGCGGACGAGGTGGACCCCGTGGGGCGGGTCGCGGACGAGGAGGGCGCAGAGGTGAGGATCAGAAGTTGCGCCACCCATTCCTCCTCATCCCGCTCGTGCCGTAATGCTATCGGAAATGGCCGCTTCCTCTCCCGCAGGCCCCTGCAGGCCGGAGCCGGGGCACAATGGGAGGGTGAGCGACGACACTCCGGAGATCCCCGCACCGCACGCCATGGGACCGGCCGCGGCGGCGGGCCCGGCGCAGCCGCCGCTGCCCCGGTGGGCGACGGTGACGAGCGTGGGAGCCGTGTGGCTGGTGGCCGTGGTGCTCGGCATCCTGATCGGCGCTCTGGCCCGGCCTGCCGCCTACGCGTCCTGGCTGTCCCTGGCGCTCGGCGTGTGCGTCCTCCTGGGATTCGTCGCGCAGCTGGCGACCCAGCAGAAGGACGGCTTCATCAATCGGCTCGCCGTGACCTTCGCCGGGAGCTTCGTCATCCTGGGGCTCATCGGCGGCGTCCTGGCCCTCACCTTCGTCGTCGGCTGATCGCAGCGGCTGATCGCAGCCGGGGATCCGGCCCCGAATGTCGGCGGCGCCTGGTTAGACTGGACGCATGCTGGTCGCTCTCGAACTCTTCTTCGTCGGCCTTCTGGGCCTGGCAACGCTCGCCATCCTCGGTGTCTCGGGGCTGGTGGTGTACAACCTCTTCCGCGGTCAGCGCTGAGTCCCGGCGGATCATGATCGAGATCCCCACCGACCTCCCGGCCGAGCTGGTCCCTCTCTCCTGGCTCATCGGAGTCTGGGAGGGCACCGGTGTCCTCGACTACGCCGTCGACGAGGAGCACACGCAGCTGGAGTTCGGTCAGCGCGTCAGCTTCAGCCACGACGGGCTCGGCTACCTGAACTATTCGGCCACGTCGTGGGTGCTCGATGAGCAGAACTCCCCACTCGCGGCCGAGACCGGCTACTGGCGACTGCACCGCAAGCTGGTGGAGGGCGACGCCGGTCCGGCGATGCTCCCCGGCAGCGGTGTGCGGCCGTTCAACACGGCCCAGTCCGTCGAGGCGCTGCGCAACTCCAACGGCGGCTTCGACATCGATGTCTCGATCATCCATCCGGACGGCGTCAGCGAGCTGTACCTCGGCCAGGTCGCCGGGCCGCGCATCGACCTCGCGACCGACGCCGTGCTGCGCACGGCCGGCGCCAAGGAGTACACCGCGGCGACGCGGCTCTACGGACTGGTCGAGAACCACCTGCTCTGGGCCTGGGACATCGCCGCCCTGGGTCAGGAGCTGCGGACCCACGCGTCCGCTCGACTCGCCAAGGTCGACTGAGTGGATGCGTCAGCTCCCTCGCCGTTCCTCGACCTGCCCGCCGCGGTCGACACCGAGGGCATCGGCGTGCCCGCCCACTACGGCAGCCCCCTCGCGGAACAGCGCGCGCTCGCCGAGGGCGACGCCATCGTCGACCTCTCCGACCGGGCCGTGCTCACCATCACGGGTCCGGATCGGCTGAGCTGGCTCAACTCCCTGACGAGCCAGGCGCTCACCGGCCTGCAGCCGGGGGAGTCGTCCGAGACGCTCCTGCTGGATGTGACCGGTCGCGTCGAGCACGCCGCCCGGCTGCTCGATGACGGCCAGACGCTGTGGATGCTGGTCGATCGGCCCGAGGCGGAGGGGCTGCTGGGGTGGCTGAACTCGATGCGCTTCATGCTGCGCGTCGAGCTGGCCGACCGGACGGCCGACCTCGCGACCATCGGGACGCTCGGCGACCCGCCGCTCCCGATCGCCGCGCCGAACGACGTCCCGCTGATCTGGCACGATCCGTGGCGCGCGGTGACCGCCGGCGGCCATCAGTACGCACGCGGCGAGCATCCCGGAGCGGGGTGGTCGTGGAGCGAGCGCCTGGTTCCGCGCGACGCGCTGCCGTCGGTGGTCGCCCGGGTCCGCTCCGGCGAGCTCTCGGTCGCGGGCACCCTCGCCGCCGACGCGCTGCGGATCGCCGCATGGCGGCCGCGGTTCTCGACCGAGGTGGACGAGCGCACGATCCCGCACGAACTGGATTGGCTGCGCACCGCGGTCCACCTCAGCAAGGGCTGCTACCGCGGGCAGGAGACGGTCGCGAAGGTCCACAATCTGGGGCACCCGCCGCGGCGCCTGGTGATGCTGCACCTCGACGGTTCCGAGGGCGTGCATCCCGTGCCGGGAGCGGTCGTCTCGCTCGACGGGCGCGAGGTCGGCGCCGTGACGTCGGCCGGCCTGCACTACGAACTGGGGCCCATCGCCCTGGCCGTGGTGAAGCGGTCCACCGACCCGGCCGCGACGCTCATCGTCGACGCCGATGGCACGCAGGTCGCCGCGGCGCAGGAGATCGTCGTTCCCCCCGAGGCCGGTTCCGAGGCGCACATCCCTCGCATCCCGCGGCTCGGCGCGGTCACGCGCACGCCGCGCCAGTAACGGTCGCCCGTCAGTCGTTCGGCGCGACGGCCGCCCAGGCGACCGTGAGCTCGCCGAGCCGCCAGCGGGAGCGGCGTCCGACGATGGGCCAGCCGGCCTCGCGCATCCCCTGAGCCACCGCGATCCAGCGCTGGCTGGGCCCGTACGCGGCGAGCGGCGAATGGATGCGCCACCGCTGGTCGAGCTCGGAGAGGAACGCGTGCACGCGTTCGCCCGGGACGTTGCGGTGGATGAGCGCCTTCGGCAGCCGTTCCGCCACGACGGACGGGGCGTCGAGCTCGCGCAGCCGCAACGACACCGTGAGCGAGCGCGGGCCGGCGGGATCGAGCGCGACCCAGCTGGAGATGCGGCCGATCTCGTCGCACGTCCCCTCGACCAGGAGACCGTGCGGCTGCAAGCGTGAGCGCATCCGGCTCCACGCATCCGCGACCTCGTGCTCGCGGTACTGCCGGAGGACGTTGAAGGCGCGGATCACGGTCGCCCGACCGCCCTCGGGCAGCGGAACCTCGAACCCGCCGAGATCGAAGCGGATGCGCGCCTCCGGGTCGAAGCCGGTCCGTCCCTCACGCACCGCTTCGAGCTGCTCGTTCGCGGTCCGGACGCGGCCCGGTTCGATCTCCAGCCCGATGACGTGCACGTCCGGACGGATCTTCGCGAGCCGCTGGTGCAACTCCAGCGCGGTGACACCGCTGGCGCCGTAGCCGAGGTCGACGACGACCGGGTCGGCGGCGCGACGGAGCTCCCGCTGCGCCGCGATCCAGCGATCGACACGGCGCAGCCGGTTGGTGTTCGTCGTGCCACGAGTGACCGTGCCGACGGCGCCGGAAGCCATGCCTCCATCCTTTCAGGTCCGATAGATTGGGGACATGGCCGCTCCCTACACCCTCATCCTCCTGCGCCACGGCAGCAGCGAGTGGAACGAGAAGAACCTGTTCACCGGCTGGGTCGACGTGCGTCTCAGTGAGACCGGCGTCGCGGAGGCGAAGCGGGCGGGCGAACTGCTCCGCGACTCCGGGCTGCAGGCCGACGTCCTGCACACCTCCGTGCTCACCCGCGCCATCCAGACCGCCAACTACGCGCTCGACGTCTCCGACCGGCTGTGGATCCCGGTGCAGCGCTCCTGGCGCCTCAACGAGCGCCACTACGGCGCTCTGCAGGGGCTCGACAAGGCAGAGACCCTCGAGAAGTACGGTCCTGAGCAGTTCCAGCTCTGGCGTCGCTCGTTCGACGTCCCGCCGCCGCCGCTGCCCGACGACAGCGAGTTCTCGCAGGTGGGCGACCCGCGCTACGCCGGCCTCGGCGACGACCTGCCGCGCACCGAGTGCCTCAAGGACGTCATCGCCCGGATGCTGCCCTACTGGGAGTCGGACATCACGCGCGATCTGGGCGACGGGAAGACGGTGCTGGTCACGGCGCACGGCAACTCGCTGCGCGCGCTGGTGAAGCACCTCGACGGCATCTCGGACGAGGACATCGCCGGGTTGAACATCCCGACCGGCATCCCGCTCGTCTACAAGCTCGGCGACGACTTCACGCCGCTCGAGCCGTCGTACTACCTCGACCCGGAGGCCGCTGCGGCCGGAGCCGCGGCCGTCGCCGCTCAGGGCAAGAAGTAGCCACGACCAGTACGTTCGTCGTCGTCGCGTTCCTCCCGGGACGCGGCGACGACGCGTCTCCGGAGCAGTTCCCGGCCGCTGACTGGCCGCTGCACGTGACCGTCGTCCCTCCGTTCGAGACCGGACTCGACGCCGAGGCGGTGGCCGCTCTCATCCCGCGCGTTCCGCCCATCCCCGTCGTCGCGTCCGCCCGGGAGCGTTTCGGCGCGCACGCCACGGTGCCCGTGACCGTGCTGCGGGCGTCCGCGCCGCTGCAGGCGCTGCACACCGGCCTCGTGGATGCGCTCGAGCAGGCGGGAGCGACGATCCGCGACCAGCACCACGTGCGCGACGGCTACCGCCCCCACGCCACCGACCAGCGGACCGGGCGCCTCCACCCCGGCGAGCACGCCCTGCTGACGTCTCTCTCCGTCGTGGCCCGCGCCCCGCGCTCCACCCGCGTGGTGGCCGCGCGCGTCCCCCTCACCCCACTGCCGTAGCCGGGGCGCGGAGGTCAGGAGGCGAGCTCGGGAGCCCAGTCGCCGGTGGCCAGGTACTGCACCTTCTTCGCGATCGAGACCGCATGGTCCGCGAAGCGCTCGTGGTAGCGGGAGGCGAGGGTCGCGTCGACCGTGTCGACCGCCTGCCCCTTCCACGTCTCGCCGAGCACCTTGTCGAAGACGCTGATGTGCAGCTCGTCGATGTCGTCGTCGTCGTTGCGGATCTCGTCGGCGAGCCGGATGTCCTGGGTGCGGAGGAGCTCCGCCAGCTTCTCGGCGATCTGCACGTCGAGGCGGCCCATCTCCGCGAAGGTCGAGCGCAGGCTCTTCGGGACCACCTTGTCGGGGAAGCGGTAGCGCGCCAGCTGCGCGATGTGCTCGGCCATGTCGCCCATGCGCTCCAGCGACGCGCTGATCCGCAGGGCGCTGACCACGATGCGCAGGTCGCGGGCGACCGGCTGCTGCCGCGCGAGGATCTGGATGGACAGCTCGTCGAGCAGCACCGTGAGCTCGTCGATCCGGTGATCGTTGGCGATGACGTCCTCGGCCAGCGTCACGTCCGACTCGTTGAACGCGAGCGTCGCGTTCTTGATGGAGTGGACGACCAGCTCGGCGATCTCGACGAGGCGGTCCTGAACTTCCGCCAGCTCCTGCTGGAAGACTTCACGCATGGGGTTGGGTCCTTCCTGGCGTGCGAGCGCACGCGGGATGTCGGGACCTTCTGATCCCGTCTTTCATGTTCGTGGCGGCAGGTTAACAAACGGTGCCGCACGGCTGAACACTGTCTAACGTACCCGCGAAAACATGCGGCCGTGGGCGGGATGCGTCGATGCGCGCGCATCGGAATCACCTACGCTTGGGGCCATGGACTCCACCTGGTTGGTGCTGCTGTCGCTGGGCCTGGGGCTCGCCGTCGGCGCCGGTTTCGTGTGGATCCTGCACATCGCGGCTCGGCGTGGCCACAATGCCGCGCAAGTGGTCAATCCGGCGGTGCCCGACGGGGTGGATCAGGTGCTGGATGCGCTGGAGTCGGCCGGCGTCGTCCTCGACCCGTCGAACAACGTCATCAAGGCGTCGCCGGGGGCGCACTCGATCGGGCTCGTGTGGAACGGCGCGCTCGTGCATCCGCACCTCGTCGACCTCGTCGATCGCGTCCGGCGCACCGGGGAGTCGCTCACCGAGGAGTGCGAACTCTCCCGCGGCCCGTTCGGCGACGCCGGCATCCACTTGAGCGTGCGGGTGGCGCGTCTCGGCTCGCGGTACATCCTGCTGCTGGCGGAGGACCGCACCGAGTCCTTCCGGCTGGAGGCCGTGCGCCGTGACTTCGTCGCGAACATCAGCCACGAGCTCAAGACGCCGATCGGCGCGGTGAGCCTGCTCGCCGAGGCGCTCGACGATGCGTCGGACGACCCGGACCAGGTCCGCCGCTTCGCCCTGAGGCTCTCGGAGGAGGCGCAGCGCCTCGCCCGCATCACGCAGGACATCATCGAGCTCAGCCGCCTTCAGGCGACGGATGCGCTCGGCGACGCGACCGAGCTGTCCGCGAGCAAAGTCGTCAAGGCCGCCATCGACCAGAACCGCGTGGCCGCGGAGACGCGCAACATCGAGCTGGCCATGCGCGGCGACAAGCAGGCGATCGTGCTGGGCAACGAGGCCCTGCTCGTGACCGCGGTGCACAACCTGATCTCGAACGCCATCCAGTACTCGCCGGACGATTCCCGGGTCGGCATCGGTGTGCGCAACTCCGGTGGCGTCGTGGAGATCGCCGTGACCGACCAGGGCGAAGGCATCCCCGAGGACGACCTGGACCGCGTCTTCGAGCGGTTCTTCCGCGTCGACCAGGCGCGCTCGCGCAACACCGGCGGTACCGGGCTCGGCCTCTCCATCGTCAAGCACGCCGTGCAGAACCACGGCGGCGAGGTCCGCGTCTGGTCGCAGCCGGGTCGCGGCTCGACGTTCACGATCCGGCTTCCCGAAGCCTCCACCGTCCGACCCCCGTTAGGAGACACCCAGTGACATCCATCCTGCTCGTCGAGGATGAGGCCGCGCTCAGCGAGCCGCTCGCCTACTTGCTCAAGCGCGAGGGCTACGAGGTGGAGGTCGCCGAGGACGGTCCGTCCGCTCTGGCCGCCTTCGACCGGGTCGGCGGCGACCTCATCCTGCTCGACCTCATGCTGCCCGGCATCCCGGGGACAGAGGTGTGCCGTGAGATCCGCACGCGGTCCAACGTGCCGATCATCATGCTGACGGCGAAGGACTCCGAAGTGGACATCGTCGTCGGGCTGGAGCTCGGCGCGGACGACTACGTGACGAAGCCGTACTCATCGCGCGAACTGCTGGCGCGCATCCGTGCCGTGCTCCGTCGGCGGGTCGAGGAGGAGGAGCTGGAGGACGGCGTCCTCGAGGCGGGCACCGTCCGGATGGACGTCGACCGCCACACCGTCGCCGTCAACGGCCAGGAGATCTCCATGCCGCTGAAGGAATTCGAGCTGCTGGAGCTGCTGCTGCGCAACGCCGGGCGCGTGCTGACGCGCGGCCAGCTGATCGACCGGGTGTGGGGGAGCGACTACTTCGGGGACACCAAGACGCTGGATGTGCACATCAAGCGCATCCGCTCGCGGATCGAGGAGAGCCCGTCGGAGCCGCGGATGCTGGTCACCGTGCGCGGGCTCGGGTACCGCTTCAACGCGTGAGGCCGCGCCTTCCGGTCGCGGTCGCTGCGCAGCGGCGCTGAGGGCGCGGGTGCGCCTACTGCGCGGCCGGGAGGATGGTCGGCGGCACCAGGCTCGAGTACTCGGGGAGCTGGCCGTCGAGCACCGGGACCTGCAACTTCGTGCCGGTCTCGTCGCCGTACTGGAAGTAGACGGAGTAGAGCGCGCCCGGCTTCGTCGTGAACTCGGGGATGAGCACGTTGCTCGGGCCGCCGTTCTCGGGGTTCTGACCGAGCTGCTTCACCTGGCCGGGCTCGAGGGTGACGTGCGCTGCCGACGAGTTCTGGGAGCCGGCGCTGATCGCGACCCGGTGGCTCTTCGAGTCGGTGTTGACCAGAGTCACGACCAGGTTGCCGACGGTGCCGTTCTTGGCGTTCGTGACGATGATCGCGTTGCGGACGTCGACCGAGCCCACGCTGCCGCTCACGCCATCACTCGCGTCGTAGTGCTTGGTGGTGGCCTGCGGGGCGATGAATCCGCATCCCGCGGTGCCGAACGCGACGGCCAGGGCGAGGGCGACCGACGTCGCGACTCGAGCTTTCACTGATGACCCTCCAGGTGCAGTTTTCCCTGCAACTCTATCCCATCGGCAGGGGCGTCCCGGGGCCGCTGGGAGGCGCGAGGGCGAACCTTAGCACGTGCCTCGTGTGGTATCCTATTCATTGCTGAAGGGACAACAAATCTATGCTTTTCGAGGTTGGCGAGACAGTCGTCTATCCGCACCACGGTGCCGCAACGATCACCGAAGTCAAGAAGAGAATCATCAAGGGTGAAGAGAAGCTGTACCTCAAGCTCAATGTGACTCAGGGCGACCTCACCATCGAGGTTCCTGCCGAGAACGTCGACCTGGTCGGCGTCCGCGATGTCATCGGCAAGGAGGGCCTCGACCGCGTGTTCGAGGTGCTGCGAGCCCCCTTCACCGAGGAGCCGACCAACTGGTCCCGCCGGTACAAGGCCAACCTTGAGAAGCTCGCCTCCGGCGATGTCATCAAGGTCTCCGAGGTCGTCCGCGACCTCTGGCGCCGCGATCAGGACCGTGGACTCTCCGCCGGTGAGAAGCGCATGCTCGCGAAGGCACGCCAGATCCTGATCTCCGAACTGGCTCTGGCCGAGAAGACCGACGACGAGAAGGCTTCGACCCTTCTCGACGAGGTGCTGGCCTCCTAGGCCGCTTCCGACGAATTCGAAGGCCCCGCTGCTCCGGCAGCGGGGCCTTCGTCGTTAGACCAGCGGCTGGAGTGGGCGGCCGGTGGCGCGCCCGCGCCCGGTACGCTCGACGCGTGGACAGCTTCAGCACACCGCGGGTCGCGGTCGTCATCGTCGCCGCGGGCTCCGGCACGCGTCTGGGCGCCGAGCTCCCGAAGGCTTTCGTCGCACTGCAGGGCAGGACGCTGCTGGAGCATTCCCTCCATGCCGTCCGGGGCATGCGGCATGCGGCGGAGGCGATCGTGGTCGCACCGGCATCACATCTGGACGAGGCGGCCGAGCTCTCGCTCCGCGCTGTCGGCCGCGCGGTCACCGTCGTCGCGGGGGGAGCGACTCGCCAGGCTTCGGTCGCCGAGGGACTGGTCACGGTCGACCCGGGCGTCGACGTGGTGCTTGTGCACGACGCCGCTCGCGCGCTCGCTCCGTCCGCACTGTTCGACGCGGTCGTGGATGCGGTCCTCGAACGCGGCTACGGCGTCGTCCCCGGGCTGCCGGTGAGCGACACCGTCAAGCGGGTGGGGGAGGACGGCCAGGTGCACGAGACGGTCGACCGATCCCGGCTCTCCGCCGTGCAGACGCCGCAGGGCTTCCCGCGCGAGCAACTGCTGACCGCGTATGCGCTCGCCCGGAGTGAGGAGACCGATGACGCCGGCCTCGTCGCAGCGGCCGGCTTCCGAGTGGATGTCGTGCCCGGCGATGCGCACGCCTTCAAGGTGACGACGCCGTGGGATCTGCGACGCGCTGAGGAACTGCTCACCGGCTCCGCCGCGCCCCGGGTCGGCACCGGAAGCGACACGCACGCCTTCGACCCGGATGCGGAGCTGTGGCTCGCGGGACTGCACTGGCCGGGTGAGCCGGGACTCGCCGGTCACAGCGACGGGGATGCGGTCGCGCACGCCATCGTCGACGCACTGCTCTCGGCGGCCGGTCTCGGCGACATCGGTGGGGTGTTCGGCACCGGCGACCCGCGGTTCGAGGGTGCTCACGGCGACGTCTTCCTGACGGAGGCCCGGCGGCTGGTGGAGGAGGCCGGCTTCCGGATCGGCAACGTGTCCGTCCAGCTCGTCGGCAACCGTCCGAAGTTCTCGCCGCGCCGGGTCGAGGCGCAGGAGCGGCTCTCGGCTCTTCTGGGCGCCCCCGTCTCGGTCGGGGCGACCACGACCGACGGTCTGGGGTTCACCGGTCGCGGCGAGGGCGTGACCGCGCTCGCGACGGCGCTGCTGCTCGGGTGAGCCCCCGCTCCCCGCGTGCGGGAAGCCGGAGTCGGCGGCCGGGGCTACTGTGACGCGAGGAGCACACGCGGGAGCGGTGCGAAGGAGGACGGCAATGACGGTCACAGACACGGCGACGGTGGCGCGGGGCTACATCCAGGCGGTCGGGGCGCATGACCCGGACGCGCTGGGCGATCTGTTCGACGACGCGCTCCGGGCGGAGTTCGCTGGGACGACCAGCGACAAGGCGGCCTGGATCGCGGCCCTCGAACGGCTGATGCCCGCCCTCGTCCGCAACGAACTGCGCGAGGTCTTCACCGATGGCGATCGTGCCTGCGTCGTGTACGACTTCGTCACAGACACCTCGGCCGGTGCGGTGCGCTGCGTCGAACTGCTGACGGTCCACGACGGGCGCATCACCCAGATCGAACTGCTGCTCGATCGGGCCGCTTTCGCGCCCGTCAACGAGGAGCTCGCCCAGCGCGCGAAGCAGTAGCGGCCGGACGGGCGGCCCCGTGGCCGCCGCGCCGTCCAGGCTATGCGCCGTCTAGGCTATGGGGCGTGACTCTTCGGCTCTTCGACACCAAGGCGGGCGCGCTGCGCGACTTCGTCCCCCTGCGCGACGGCGAAGTCGGCATGTACGTGTGCGGCCCGACGGTGCAGTCATCGCCGCACATCGGCCACCTGCGCTCTGCGCTGGTCTACGACCAGCTGCGGCGCTGGCTCTCCTACCGGGGACTGGATGTCACGCTCGTCCGGAACGTCACCGACATCGACGACAAGATCCTCGTGAACGCGGCCGCGGGCCTCGCCGAGGGCGGCAGCGAGCAGTGGTGGGCGCTGGCCTACCGTTTCGAGCTGGAGTTCACGGATGCGTATCGCGCCCTCGGCGTGCAGGCGCCGACCTACGAGCCGCGCGCGACAGCGAGCATCCCGCAGATGCAGGAACTGATCGAGAGGCTGATCCAGGCCGGACACGCGTACGCGGCGGCGGACGGTTCGGGAGACGTCTACTTCGACGTGAAGAGCTGGCCGTCGTACGGCGAGCTCACCCGGCAGAGCATCGACAACATGGAGGCGGCGAGCGACGCGGACCCGCGCGCGAAGCGCGACCCGCGCGACTTCGCCCTGTGGAAGGGCCGCAAGGCCGACGAGCCCGAGTCCGCCGCGTTCCCGTCGCCCTGGGGCGATGGGCGCCCCGGATGGCACATCGAGTGCTCGGCGATGTCCCGGCGCTACCTCGGGCCGCAGTTCGACATCCACGGTGGAGGCCTCGACCTGCGGTTCCCGCACCACGAGAACGAGGTGGCCCAGTCGACGGCGGCCGGCGACGCGTTCGCGAACTACTGGGTGCACAACGGGCTCGTCAACGTCAACGGGCAGAAGATGAGCAAGTCGCTCGGCAACTCGGTCTACGCGGCCGACCTGCTGGGCGCTGCGCGTCCGCTCGTCGTGCGCTACTACCTCGGGTCCGCCCACTACCGCTCGACCATCGACTACCACGACGGCTCGCTCAGCGAGGCCGAAGCGGCGCTCGACCGCATCGCCGGCTTCTTCGAGCGGGTCGAGCGCCGGCTCTCCGGCACCCGTTTCGCCGGTCACGGGGTGGAGATCGTCCCGGACGCCTTCGCCGAGGCCATGGATGACGACCTGGCCGTGCCGCAGGCTCTCGCCGTGCTGCACGACACCGTGCGCTCAGGCAACGCGGCGCTGGATGCGGAAGACTTGGAGGCGGCCGCCACCGCCCGCGGGCACGTGCTCGCGATGACGGAGGTGCTCGGCATCAACCCGCTTTCGCCTCAGTGGCGGAACGGCGGCTCGTCCGCCGCCGAATCGGCACTGGGGGAGCTCATCGAGCGGCTCCTCGCCGACCGGCAGGACGCCAGGGCCGCCCGCGACTTCGCCGCAGCCGATCGCATCCGCGACGAGCTGACGGCGGCAGGAATCACCATCGAAGACACCCCATCGGGGTCGCATTGGAGCATCGGATCATGAAGAACTCGGGTGGAAAGCCCCGCGCCGGAGCGGTGCGCAAAGGCAAGAAGGGCCCCCAGGTCGGCACCGGCGGCCACGGTCGCAAGGCGCTGGAGGGACGAGGACCGACGCCCAAGGCGGAGGACCGCGACTACCATCCCGCCGGCAAGGCGAAGGCCCTGCGCGAGCGCGCCGCCGCGAAGGCCGCACAGCGCGGAGGACGGGACGCCCAGCCTCGAGGCGCGTCCGGCGCCTCGCGTCGGGCGAAGAGCGGCGACGAGAGCGAGATCGTCACCGGCCGCAACTCGGTGCTGGAGGCGCTCCGCGCCGATATCCCCGCCTCGACGCTCTATGTGGCGGCGCGGGTCGAGTTCGACGACCGGATGAAGGAGATCCTCTCCATCGCGACCGGCCGCGCCATCCCGATCCTCGAGGTCATGCGTCCCGAGCTCGACCGGCTCGCCGGACGCGACGCCGTCCACCAGGGCGTCGCCCTGAAGGTGCCCGCGTACGAGTACGCGCACCCGATCGACCTGCTCGACCGGACCGTGCGGTCCGGTCAGACGCCGTTGTTCGTCGCGCTCGACGGCATCACCGACCCGCGTAACCTCGGGGCGATCATCCGGTCAACGGCGGCCTTCGGCGGCCAGGGCGTCATCATCCCGCAGCGGCGGTCGGTCGGCATGACGGCGTCCGCGTGGAAGACGTCCGCCGGCGCCGCTGCGCGCACCCCCGTCGCAATGGCGGCGAATCTCACCGCGACGCTCAAGGAGTTCAAGAAGGCCGGAGTGTTCGTGCTCGGGCTGGACGGCGGCGGGGACACCGCGCTCCCGGGCCTCTCGTTCGCCGACCGACCCGTCGTGATCGTCGTGGGCAGCGAGGGCAAGGGCCTGTCGAGGCTCGTGACCGAGACCTGCGACGCAGTGGTGTCCATCCCGATCACGGCCTCGACCGAGTCGCTCAACGCAGGCATCGCGGCGAGCGTCACGCTCTACGAGATCTCCAAGCTGCGCGCCGAGGCGAAAGCCGCCGAGTAGCGGTCAGGACGACGGCGCTCGTCAGACCTTCGAGCGCCAGTCGTCCTCGTCCTCGTCGTCCGCCGCCGCCGCTCCGCCCAGCACCGGGATGCTGATCGTCTCGGTCGGCGGTGCGATGACGGTCGCCTCGTCGCGGCGGTGGCGCAGGATGTCGTTGATGTACGACGTGAGAGCCTCGGCCAGAGGGACATCGCGTCCCTCCTTCTGCGACATGAACCAGCGGTGCTCCAGCAACTGGTGGAAGACCTCCGCCGGCTCCAGCTTGCCCTTGAGGTCGGCGGGGATCGAGCGGATGACCGGCTCGAAGACGCGCAGCAGCCACTCGTGCGCCATCGCCTCCTCGTCGAGGCCTTCCTTGCCGACGGTCGCGGAGTAGGAGTCCAGGTCGTTGAGCAGGCGGCGGGCCTGGTTCTCGCCGGTGTCGAGACCGGTGAGCCGCAGCAGGCGCCGCTGGTGGTGGCCGGCATCGACGACCTTCGGCTGGATGCGCACCTTCGTGCCCTCCTCCGAGGTCTTGATGGCCAGCTCCTCGATGTCGAAGCCCAGCTCGTTCAGCCGTTCGACGCGCTCGCTGATGCGCCAGCGCTCCGAGGACGCGAACGACTCGCTCCCGGTCAGCTCCTTCCAGAGCGATCGGTACGCCGCGACGATGCCGTCGGAGAGGCGGATCGGGTCGAGCTCCTCGTCCGCGCGTCCGCCGGCCTCCAGATCCATCAGCTCGCCGGCGATGTTGACCCGCGCGATCTCGAGGTCGTTCTCACGCTGCCCGTTGGAGAGGCCGCCCTCGTAGAGCTGACCCGTCTCCGCATCCACCAGGTACGCGGCGAACGCACCCGCGTCGCGGCGGAACAGGGTGTTGGACAGGGAGACGTCGCCCCAGAAGAATCCGACGATGTGCAGCCGCACCAGCAGCACGGCGAGGGCGTCGACGAGGCGCGTCGCCGTGTCCGGCCGGAGGGTCTGCGAGAACAGGGCCCGGTAGGGGAGGGAGAACTTCAGGTGCCGGGTCACCAGTGCCGCGTTGAGCGGCGTCCCGTCGTCGTCCGTGCGGTTCTTGATGACCGCGACCGGGTCGACGCAGGGCACGTCGTAGCGCTGCAGCGTCCGCAGCATGTCGTACTCGCGCTGCGCCATCTCTGCCGTCGTCTCCTTGATGGCGATGACGTAACCGGAGAGGTTCGCAAAACGAACGAGGTGCCTGCTGATGCCCTTGGGCAGCAGAGCGATGTGCTCATTCGACCAGTTCTCGAGCGGCAGATTCCACGGGAGGTCGAGGAGCGCCGGGTCTACGGTCGCTGCGGTGATGTTGACGGATCCGGCCACGATGGTCCTCCGGTCGGTATAGGGGGAGAAAGCACTCTGCCGCAGCCCGATCCGGGACTGCGGCAGAGTGAGGTTTTATCGAACTCAGTCGACGACAGCACCGCCGAGGCGCTCGCCGGTCTCCGCGTGGAACGCGTGGACGTGGCCCGGCTTCGGGGTGATGTAGACCGTGTCGCCCGCGTTCGGGTGGATGCGGCCGTCGACGCGACCGACGATGTCGGTGCGCTTGCCCTCGATCTCGGAGTGGCCGTACAGGTAGCCGTCGGCGCCGAGCTCCTCGACGAGGTCGACGGTGACTTTGAGGCCGGTGCCCTCGGTGGTCGACACGACGACGTCCTCCGGACGCACGCCGATGGTGACCGACGGGCCCGCGTTCGCGATGATCTCGCGCTCGATCGGGACGACCGAGGTGCCGAACTTCACGCCGCCGTCGGTGACGTCGGCCGAGAACAGGTTCATGGCCGGGCTGCCGATGAAGCCGGCGACGAACACGTTGTTCGGCTGCGCGTACAGGTCGCGCGGGGTGCCGACCTGCTGCAGCACGCCGTCCTTGAGCACCGCGATCCGGTCGCCCATGGTCAGCGCCTCGGTCTGGTCGTGCGTGACGTAGACGGTGGTGACGCCGAGACGGCGGGTCAGCGAGGCGATCTGCGTGCGGGTCTGCACACGGAGCTTCGCGTCGAGGTTCGACAGGGGCTCGTCCATGAGGAACACCTGGGGCGAACGCACGATCGCGCGGCCCATGGCGACGCGCTGACGCTGACCACCGGAGAGGGCCTTCGGCTTGCGGCCGAGGTACGGCTCCAGGTCGAGCAGCTTGGCGGCCTCGAGGACGCGCTGGGCGCGCTCATCCTTGCCGACGCCGGCGATCTTGAGCGCGAAGCCCATGTTCTCCGCGACGGTCATGTGCGGGTACAGCGCGTAGTTCTGGAACACCATCGCGATGTCGCGGTCCTTCGGCGGCACATCGGTGACGTTGCGCTCACCGATGAAGATGTTGCCGTCGTTGACCTCTTCGAGGCCCGCGAGCATGCGGAGGGAGGTGGACTTGCCGCAGCCGGAGGGACCGACGAGAACGAGGAACTCCCCGTCTGCGATCTCCAGGTCCAGTGCGTCCACGGCGGGGCGGGTGGAACCGGGGTAGAGCCGGGTCGCCTTGTCGTAGGTGACTGTCGCCATTTTCTTCTTGTCTCCTTCACCGGCAGGTACGTGCCGGACGATCCGTAGTGAATGGATGTACGTGGTCGACGTCCGATGGCGTCGATGCCACGTGGCCATAATATGGCATCGGCGCACCAACCGAGGACCGGGCGCATCCAGCGATCGTCTGGTTCATTCCCAGACAGCCGGTTTACGCTATCCCGGTTGTGTGCGCCGGAGGTGCGCCTGCCCGCCGCGTCCCCCGCGCGGCCCGTTCGACCCCGAGAGCAGCATCCGGAAGATATGAGCCCAGAGACTCCCAGCGACGACAGCCGCAGCGGCGACGAGAGCCGCAGCAGCGACAAGAGCCGCAACAGCAGTGTCCGCGCGGCCGCCCGCGAGAAGGCGCGACAGCTCCGCTCCACCCAGCAGAAGCGCGAACGCCGCAACCGTTGGCTGCTCTCCGGAGGCATCGTCCTCGGCGTGCTCGCCGTCGTCGCGATCGTCGCCGTCGTGATCGTGAGCGCGATCCGCCCCACGGTCCCCGGTCCCAAGAACATGGCGAGCGACGGCGTGGTGGTGGGCTCCGGCCTCAAGGTGAAGACGACCACCGCCCTCGCGTCGGACGCGAAGCCCGTAGCCAGCACGCCCGACCCGTCGGGCAGCACCGTCGACATCCGCATCTACGCCGACTATCTCTGCAAGCTCTGCGGCGACTTCCAGCGCACGAACCTGCAGCAGCTTGAGCCGCTGGTGAAGGATGGCGCGGTCACCGTCGAGATGCACCCGGTGGCGATCTACACCAGCCACTCGGCCGGCACCAAGTACTCCCTCCGGGCCGCGAACGCCGCCGCCTGCGTGGCGAACTACGACCCGGACGCGTTCTGGACGTTCAACTCCTCCCTGTTCGAGAAGCAGCCGGCCGAGGGCGGCCCGGGACTGAGCGACGACGTCCTCAAGAAGCGGGCTGCCGCATCCGGTGCGAAGAGCATCGGAGAGATCGACTCCTGCATCGACGACGGCCGCTTCAAGACCTGGGTCATGACGGCCAGCGACCGTGCCCTCAGCGGCCCGATCCCCAACTCGGACGTCAAGAAGATGACGAACGCGCTGCTCGTCCTGGTCAACGGCAAGCCCTACACGGGCTCGCTGACCGACGCGGACGCCTTCAAGGCATTCGTGCTTCAGGCGCAGGGCGACGAGTACTCGTCGACCGCCACGCCGACCCCCACTCCCACCGCAGCGCCCTGATCCGCCGGTCACGGCCGCTGCCCTAGGATGTAGGCGGCGGGTGACCGCCATCGCCGGCTTAGCTCAGTTGGTAGAGCACTCGCCTTGTAAGCGAGCGGTCGCGGGTTCGAGTCCCGCAGCCGGCTCTTCCGCCTAGCGCCTTACCTATCGCCCAGGGCAGACCGGGTCGCCGTTGCCGCGAGGATGAGGCGATCGAGGGCGGCCGTCGGCGTCGTGGCGGCGCGGACCGCTTCGTCCCAGACCCGCTCGTACGCGGCTTCGCTGACGGCGAGCGAGCGGGTGTCACGTCGGCCGGACGTCGGCCCCGGCGCACGAAGGACGAGGAGTCGCTCCCGAAGCAGGAACGCCACATTGTCCGCCGGCGCGATGCCGCGCATCCCATCGCGGATGCACACCACCAGGTCGCCGGTACTCGTCGCGTGCCTGACCTGGCGGATCGTCATCCCCACGAAGCGGGCGAACTCGCCGATCGTCATGACGGCGGGCAGCTTGCTGACGTATTCGTCGGCGATGACGACGCGCAAGCGGGTCAGGGCGGACTCGCCGCCCTGGCTGGGTTCGGAGACGTCCTCCGGTGGCGAACTCTCGATCACTGCGATCCCTGTCCTTTCAGACGTGCGGCCTTTCAGGCGTGCGGCCTTTCAGGCGTGCGGCGAACACGCTTCACCTGTAATGGACGGAGTCGTATGCCGACGCATGACGCGAGACCGCTGGACGCAGGGCTGGAGGTCAGGCTGAATGGGAGCATGGCGTCGTCACCTCAGCCCGTCCTCCTGTTCCTGCACGGTCGTTACGGCCTCCGGGACGATCTCTCCTGGATCGCAGAGCGCGCGCCCGCGCCGTGGCGCACCGTGATGCTGCAAGGTTCCGTACCCCTCGGCGACCGTTTCGAGTGGTTCCGGGTCTCCGACGAGAACGGGCGGGGTGCCCTCTCCGCCGACGCGGCGCCGGCGGCCGATCGCCTGCTGTCGTGGATCGAGGAGACGGTCGGAGACGCGCCGGTCGGTGCGGTCGGATGGTCGCAGGGCGGCGCAACGGCCCTGCAGGCGCTGCGACGAGCCCCGGGCCGGCTGCGGTTCGTCGTCACGCTCGGCGGCTTCACCACCCTCGACGGCGAGTGCGGCGACGCCGAACTGGAGGAGCGTCGACCCCCGGTGTTCTGGGGGAGGGGCGCCGACGACACCGCGATCACGGCGGACGATCTCGCACGGATGCGCGAGTTCCTCCCGGCGCATTCGACACTCGAGGAGCGCGTCTACCCGGGCACCGGTCACGACCTCTCGGACGCAATGGCTGACGATGCGTTGCGGTTCATCGCCGCGCAGTCGGGCACGCTCGAGGCCGTCGCCGGCTAGGCCGTCTCGGTCGCGCCCTCGTCCGCTTCGCTTCGGCGACGGACCTCCGCTTCGAGGCGACGGATGCGCTCGTCGCGTTCCGCCTCCTCGATCTCGCGTTCGAGCGCGGCGAGCTGCGCCTCGGTGCCCGACGGATCGGCGTGGAGCGGCTCGGCAGCGGTGCGCGCCTGCGTGGGCGGCGCGGGCATCCGCAGGACGCGACGGCGGGGAGCGCTCGCCGTGTGTTCGCGTCCGAGTGCGAACCACAGGATGCTGCCGATCAACGGCAGCAGGATCACGATGAAGACCCACGCCGGCTTGGGCAGATGCTTCACCTGATCGCTCGGCCGCAGGATGATGTCGACCAGCGCGAAGACGAACAGCGTCAGGGCGAGCAGCGGGACCAGCAGCATGCGGCCGAGTCTAGGGGGAACGCTCAGCCCAGCGTGAGGACCCGCTCGCCCCATCCCTCGCGCAGGGGGCCGTCGAGGTCGGGGACGACCCGATCCTCGGCGTCGATCACCAGAGTGGCCCGCGTGTCCTCGTCGTAACGGGGCCAGCCGGGGCCGGGGATGCCGTCGTGGGCGTAGGCGGACCAGCGCGCCCGCATCCGCGCGGAGACGACGGCAGCGGGCCGCCGTCCCCCCAGCAGGAACGACGGGTCGCGGGGGAGGGCGCCGAACTCTCCCCACACGTACGGCAGGTCGGTCGCGTGCGAGGCGCCGATTCCGGTCAGCCGGAGCAGCGGAGGCGCGAAGTCGAACCGGTAGAGGTGCGTCGGAGCCACCCTGCTGTGGCCGGCGGCGACCCAGAGCGCCGGCATCCGGAACGCGATGTCGGTCGCGACCCGCACGCCCAGCGACGAGCGCTTCCGCGAGTAAGCGGCCATCACCCGCTGCGGCGGCGGGAGGAGCGCACCGCCGCGTTGCTCGGTCTGCATCGTCTGGAACATGCGCTGCAGGGCGGCCCGGCGGATGGGCAGCAGCGGGGACCGCATGAGCCGGAACAGCGTCGCCTCGTCGCGGTTCGTGCCGATCACCAGCGGGACCGGCAGTCCGCGGCCGTCGCTGAGCACGCGGATGGGCGCCTCGGGAAGAATGTCGTCTCCAACGACGGGGGCGAACGCCAGCATGCCGGGATGCTCGCTCGGGATCTCGGTGTACACCGCGGCCGCGGCATCCACGATCCGCTCCACCGGCACCTCGCGCAGCGCCGCCGCGTCATCGGATCCCACGCCGAGCCGGTCGAGGAACAGCCGGGCGACGTTCGCGGACCGCTCCGGTCCGTACATCGAGCCGGCGGGAGGGCTCTGCGCGATCGCCCGCTGGAACAGCCCGGCGGCGGCCGGCGAGGCCAGCAGGGCGGTGATCAGCCCAGCGCCGGCGCTCTGCCCGAAGATCGTCACGGCCCCGGGATCGCCGCCGAAGGCGTGGATGTTGTCGCGCACCCAGTGCAGGGCGAGCAGCACATCCCGCAGCGCGACGTTCGAATCGGCCTCCTCGTCACCGGCCGAGCGCAAGTCGAGGAAGCCCAGCGCGCCCAGGCGGTAGTTGAGGGTGACGAGCACCACATCCCCGCTGGTCGCCAGCTCGTCTCCGCGGTAGATCAGCTGACTGGATGCGCCCAGTGCGTACGCGCCCCCGTGCAGCCACACCATCACCGGCCGCGGCCGTCGGGATGGGGGCTCGGCCGAAGGGCGGACCACGTTGAGGAACAGGCAGTCCTCGTCCATCGCGGTCTCGCCCGGAGGGGCGAGGGGCACGGCGGGATTCGGGCGCTGGGGTGCCGCAGGACCGAACGTCGTCGCATCGGCAACGCCGCTCCACGGCGCCGCGGGCACGGGCGCCCGCCACCGCAGACGACCGATCGGCGGCTCGGCGTAGCGGATGCCACGCCAGGCGCAGACGCGGCCGTCGTCACGGCCGCGGACAGCGCCCGCGGCCGTGACGGCGACCGGCCGACCGCTCACGCTTCGGCGGTCTCCCACTGCATGAACGGACGCAGCTCCAGCTGTCCGTTGCGTGCCATCGGGTGGCGCGAGGCGATCTCGATCGCCTCCTCCAGGTCGTCCACCTCGAGGATGTCGAACCCGCAGATCCATTCCTTCGTCTCGGCGAAGGGGCCGTCGGTGATGTACCGCTTCCCGTCGCGGACGCGCACCACACGCGACTCGGACGGCGCCTGCAGCACCTCGCCGATCACGCGCTTGCCCGAGGAGTCGAGCTCATCGACCCACAGGTCGACATCCGACTCGTCCGACTCGGTGTCGGGCTCGGTGCTGGTGACCACGAACATCATGTACTTCATCGTTCTGTCCTCTCGATCGCGAACGCTTCATCCGGACGTCGAACGAGACGACCCCGCTTCGACATTCTGTCCCGGGAGGCCCGCAGGAGTGAAGGATTCAGCGGATCGCCAGGTGGCGCGCGAGGAGGTTAGTGTAGCCTTACCTTAGTCCCGCACCCCGCCCCGGAAGGCCGACGTGACCATCCTCGCCCCCATCCGCACCGAGCGCCCACGGCCTGCCTACCGGCCGTACCGCGCGACGGTAGAGAGGGTGCAGAGGCTCAGCCCGCACTTCACGCGGGTGAGCTTCCGGTGCGACGACTTCGAGCACTTCGGCACCGAATGCCTGGATCAGCGCATCAAGCTGCTGTTCCCGCTCGCGGACGGCTCGTTCTCCGACCTCGGCATGGATGACGAGGAAGCGCACTTCGCGGGCGACTGGTACCAGCGCTGGCGCTCGCTGCCCGAGCACCGGCGCAATCCGTTCCGGACCTACACGGTCCGCGCCATCGACACCGACGGCTGCCGGCTCGACGTCGACTTCGTCGTCCACGGCGACGGCGGCCCCGCATCCCGCTGGCTGAGCGGCGCGACGCCCGGCGACTCGGTCGTCGTCATCGGCCCGGATGCGCGCAGCGCCCACCGAGGCGTCGGCATCGACTGGCGCCCCGGGGATGCGCGCGAGCTGCTCCTCGTCGGCGACGAGACTGCGGCGCCGGCCATCGCATCCATCCTGGAGGCACTCCCCGCTGGTCGTCGCGCGCGGGCGTTCATCGAGGTGCCGTCGGCCGGGGATGCGCTCCCGCTGCGGACGCCCGTGCACGCGACCGTCCGCTGGCTGGCGCGAGGCGACGACGGTCCCGGCACCGCGCTGCTCCCGGCCGTGCAGCGCTGGCTGGCCGAGAATCCGCGTATCGTCACGGGTGCTGCCGCCCGCGGATCGCAGAGGCTGGACGACGTCGATGTGGACCACGACATCCTCTGGGAGAGCCCGGAGGACGCGCACGCCGGGTTCTACGCCTGGATCGCGGGGGAGTCGGGGGCAGTGAAGGCGCTGCGGCGGCTGCTCGTGCGCGAGCACGGAATCGACCGCTCGCGTGTCGCGTTCATGGGCTACTGGCGCCTGGGGCGCTCGGAGAGCTGAGCCCTACTTGTCGTCGCGCTCGACGCCGCGGAACACATCCGGGTAGTCGTCGAGCCACGACCAGTGGCTCACCGGCCAGCTGACCACGAACGCCTTGCCCACGACGTCGGAGAGCGGGACGAACCCCTTGCCCGGGTCGTCCATGTGGTACCGCGAGTCGGCCGAGTTGTAGCGGTTGTCGCCCATCACCCAGACGGAGCCCGCGGGCACGGTGACGTCGAAGGACTTCTCGGAGACCGCCTGCACCCCGGCGGGAAGAAGCACGTAGGGCTCCTTCAGCGGGACGCCGTTCACACTCATCTGGCCGAGGGCGTTGCAGCAGCTGATGTGGTCGCCGGGCAGGCCGATCAGGCGCTTGACCAGGTGCTGGTCGGAGTCGGAGGCGCCCAGCCCGACGAAGTCGAGGACGGCGCCGACGCTCTGCTGGAACGCGTTGCCGGTGGCCGGAGGAGCAGGAGGCAGCCAGCCGCCCGGATCCTTGAAGACGACGACGTCGCCGCGCTGCAGCCCGAACACCTTCGGCTGGAGCTCGTTGACGATGATCCGGTCGTTGATCTGGAGGGTGTTCTCCATCGACCCGGACGGGATGTAGAAGGAGCGGGCGACGAACGTCTTGATGAGGAACGACACCAGCACCGCGACCACGAAGATGACCACCACATCCCGCAGCAGGGTCTTCCAGCTGGACGTGCGCCGGGCGGATCGGCGCGGGCGCGCGGTGGCAGTACTGTCGGTCACAATCTCTCACCGTAACGTGCCGATGCTGTGAGCCGCATCCGACCCCGTTCTGGTGGCTTGTAGGCGGCCCGGCACGGTGAGAACATCTCATTACGAGCCGTCCAGCGTCTGCTGTCGGTTCGTTCCCACCATGCGGAGAGCGTTCGGACGGCAGAGAACGGCGACGCGGTCCCCGGGGCCGCGCCTGGTCCCCGCGTGGGCGGTGCTCATCCTCGTCGCAGGAGGGCTGCTGGGGATGCCGCAGGCGGCTTCGGCCGAGGAATGCACGGTGGCGTGCGCACCTGCGGTCGGTGCGTCGGGAGACCGCGGCGGCGATGGGAAGAGCGGGACGGAGGCTCCGGACCCGACGCCCACGCCGGATCCGACGCCGACTCCGGATCCCACGCCGACTCCGAATCCGACGCCGACTCCGGACCCCACGCCGACGCCCGAGCCCACGCCCACTCCGACCCCGACGCCCACTCCGACCCCGACCCCGACGCCCACTCCGACCCCGACGCCCACTCCGACCCCGACGCCCACTCCGACCCCATCCGCTCCGCCGCCGGTGGAGAACCCGGGTCCGCCACCGACCGACGAGATCACCCTCACCCCGCCCGACCTTCCCGAGTTCCCGACCGTCGACCCGGCGGAGCTCGCGCAGGCGGCGCAGCTGGCCAGCGACCTCGCCACCGCCCAGGAGCAGCTCGCGGAGGCGAGCGCCCAGTCGGACAGCGTCCAGCGAGAGCACGACCGTGCCCAGGCCGCGGCGGATGCGCTCCAGGCCCAGGCGCAGGCGGCGAGCACGCACGCGGCCGCGGCGGCCGCCTTCGCGACCGCGCTGATCCGCTCGTCGGGAACGCACCTGCTGACGCAGGACCCGGTCACGGCAGCCCTCAGGGGGCCGGGGGACCTGCTGACGAAGCTGGGCGCGGCCGACCGGCTGGCGACGCTGTCGGCGTCGCGCGACGCGGCCATCCGCGAGGCGTCTGCCGAGAAGAAGACGGCGAAGACGCTGACGGAGAAGGCCCAGGGCGCCGCCGACGCGGTGGCCGCCATCGACGTCGAAGGCAGCCAGCAGGCCGTCGCCGAGGCGCAGGCACAGGTGGATGCGGCGTCCGCGGCGCTTATCGCCGCGCCCACCGTCATCGAGGCAGGCTCCGGCTGGCAGGTGCTCACGTCCGACCCGTCGCTCGTCGCGAGCGGCTGGGCACTGCCGGTGCACGGTTCGCTGACGGACGTGTTCGGCCCCCGGCCGTCACGTCCTCTGGGTACCGACCCATTCCATCCCGGGGATGACATCGGCGCGGCCTGCGGAACGACGATCTACGCCGCAGCCGCCGGCACCGTGGAGCGGGCGGGCCCGTTCAGCGGGTACGGCAACTACATCCTCATCGATCACGGCGGCGGCGTGGAGACCGCCTACGGACACATCCGCGACGGGGGGATCGGGGTGGCCGTCGGACAGCAGGTGGCAGCCGGACAGCCGATCGCGCAGGTCGGGTCGACGGGACTCTCCACCGGCTGCCACCTGCACTTCGAGGTGCACGTCAACGGCCTCCAAATCGACCCGCAGCCGTTCATGGCTGCCCGCGGTGTGGTGCTCGGAACCCGCTGATCCTCTGGATTCGCTGGACACCGCCCCCAAATCGCTGCGCGGGCGTACGGTTCAGGCATGACCGAACTCACGGAGCTGGTAGGGACGTGGATGCGGCGCCAGCGGTGGTACTCGACCAAGAATGTCGAGCCCCGCCTGCGGCTGCTCGCCTCGTTCGAGACCGAACCGGCGGACGGCGACGTCCGCATCCTCACCCACTTCTTCTGCGACGACGCGCCCCGCACCCCGCGGATCTACCAGGTGCCCGTGGTCGCCCGGGCCGACCGCGACGGCGACGAAGCCGCACTGATCGGCGAGGCCGGCGGCCGTTACCTCTACGACGGCTGCACCGAGGAGGCCTACGTCGCCGCACTCGTGCAGCTCATGACCGGTGAGGATCGAGCCGAGGGTCGGGATGCGCACGCCCAGGGCCACTCCCTCGGTGAGCGGCTGGTCGTGCGCTCGTCGCGGCGGCTGACCGGCGAGCAGTCGAACACGTCCATCGTGGGCGAGCTGGAGGACGGCCGGCCGGCGCTGATCAAGGTCTTCCGCGTGGTGCAGGACGGCGAGAACCCGGACGTGTCCACCCTCGCGGCGCTCACGGCGGGCGGCTCGCGCCGGACGCCCGCGCTGCTCGGCTGGCTGACCGGCCGATGGCCGACGGCGGATGGCGGAACGGCCTCCGGCGAACTCGCCCTGATGCAGGACTTCCTGCCCGGTTCGGAGGACGGCTGGGAGCTGGCCGTCAGCGCGGCGGAGCGGAGCGAGGACTTCACCGAGCGGGCGTACCTGCTCGGCGCGGGCACCGCCGAGCTCCACCGGTCGATGGCGCAGGTGCTGCCGACCACGCTCGCTTCGAAAGAGGATGTCGCCCTCGCGCTGGACGGGATGTTCCGCCGGCTCACCGTCACGACCACAGAGGTGCCGGAGGTCGACGAGTTGCGGGCCGGCATCGCCGCGGTCTACGAGGAGGCGGCTGCCGCGCCCCTCCCGGTGCTGCAGCGCATCCACGGCGACCTGCACCTCGGGCAGGTGCTGTACTCGCCGGAGCGCGGGTGGCAGTTCATCGACTTCGAGGGCGAGCCGCTGCGGCCGCTCGCCGAACGCGCCCTGCCGGATGCGACGATGCGGGACGTCGCGGGCATGCTGCGGTCGTTCGACTACGTAGCCGGTTCGTTGGCGCGCAGGGAGCCGCCCGTGGACGCCACGGCGTGGGCGAGCGACGCTCGCGGGGCGTACCTCGGGGGGTACGCGTCGGTCGCCGGGTCGGAGGTCGAGGACTTCCGCCTGCTGCTCGACGCGTTCGAGCTGGACAAGGCCGTGTACGAGATCGCGTACGAGGCACGCCACCGGCCGGCGTGGATCCCGATCCCCCTCGCCGCGGTGCAGCGGCTGCTCGCGACCCGGGTGGGGTGAGGCGGGCTCTGCTCAGCGCCCGGTGAAGCCCGGCTTCCGCTTCTCCTGGAAGGCGCGGAAGCCCTCCCGGTAGTCGGCGGTGTCGCGCAGCACCGCCTGCGCGGCGTTCTCCGCGGCCACGGACGACCACAGGTCGAGCGAGCCGTCGCGGAGGCCTGCCACGATCCGCTTGCTCGCGAGGAACGCCTGCGTCGCGCCGGTCGCAGCAGCCGCCGCTGCTGCATCCACCGCATCCCGCAACTCGGACGCGGGGAGCGCGCGCGAGAACAGGCCACCGGCCACCGCTTCCGAGCCGGACAGCAGCCGGCCCGAGTAGATGAGATCGAGCGCGCGGTGCGGGCCGAGGCGCGAGACGAGCAGCCAGTGGCCTCCCGAATCGAGGGCGGCGCCGAGCGCGGCGAACGGGGAGCCGATCTTCGCGTCGTCGGCGACGTACACGACGTCGGTGGCGACGAGCAGGCCGAGGCCGACGCCGAGGGAGGCGCCCTGCGCCGCGGCGAAGGTGGGTGCCGGGAAGGCGGCGATGCGGCCCAGCAGCGGCGTGACCAGGCCGTCCAGGTAACCGCTGACGTCATCCGTCGCCGGGTCGACTCCGGCGATGTCGCGGCCGGCGCAGAAGGCGCGGCCCTCGCCGCGCAGCACCAGGGCGCGCACCCCGGCCGCCTCGGCGTCGGCGTAGGCGGCGGTCAGGTCGCGCAGGTCCTCAGGGCCGAGGGCGTTGAGGCGTTCGGGGGCGTTCAGCGTCACGCGGGCGATGCCGTCGGCGATGTCCAGGTCGATCACGGGGCCTCCGCGGGTCAGACGTCGTAGTCGACCACGACGCGGTCGGTCAGGGGATGGGACTGGCAGGTCAGCACGTAGCCGCGCTCCAGCTCCTCGGGCTCAAGCGCGTAGTTCTCGGTCATCCGCACGTCGCCCGACACGAGGCGCGCGCGGCAGGTGCCGCAGACGCCGCCGGTGCAGGCGAAGGGGACGTCCGGGCGCACGCGGAGCGCCGCGTTCAGGACCGACTCGTTCGCATCCACCGGAGTCGTCACCGTCGACGACAGTCCGTCCAGCGTGAAGTCGATCTGCGCCGTGCGCTCGCCCTTGTGTACGACGACCGGCCGGCCGATGTCGCCGCGCGGCTCGGTGGGCTCGCCGGTCGTGAACAGCTCGAAGTGGATGCGGCTGCGCTCCACTCCGAACTCCTCCAGCACGTCGCGGCACAGCTGGACCAGCTCGAACGGCCCGCACAGGAACCACTCGTCGACCGAATCCGGCGGGATGAGCGTGTCCAGCATCCTGCGCAGCCGGTCCTCGTCGATGCGGCCCGACAGCAACGGCGCAGACCGCTGCTCGCGGGACAGGACATGGTGGAGGGCCAGGCGCGCCGGGTAGCGGTCCTTCAGATCCGCGAGCTCCTCCAGGAACATGACGTCGATGGCCGTGCGGTTCGTGTAGACGAGCGTGAACCGGGAGGACGGCGAACCGGCGAGGATGCCGCCCGCGAGCGCCATCAGCGGGGTGATTCCGGAGCCTGCGGCTATGCCGACGATATGGCGGCCGGCGGTCCGCTCCGCGGGCAGGGTGAAGGTGCCCTGCGGGCTCATCACGTCGATCCGGTCGCCGGCGCGCAACTCGCTGGTGGCCCACGTCGAGAAGGCGCCGCCGAGATCGCGCTTGATCGCGATGCTGATGCGGCCCGGCACCGGGGGACGGCACAGCGAGTAGCTGCGGCGCAGCTCCTTCCCGGCGACATGGGCGCGCAGCGCGACGTGTTGACCGGGCAGGTAGTCGTAGTCGCCGTGCAGCTCCTCCGGGACCGCGAACGTCACCTCGACGCTCGCCGAAGTGAGCGGCCGCACCTCGGCGACCGCGAGCGAATGGAAACGCGCCCGCGCCATCAGTCGCCCCTCACAGCGCTTTGAAGTGGTCGAACGGCTCGTGGCACGCGTTGCAGACGAACAGCGCCTTGCACGACGTCGAGCCGAAATGGGCGACCTCCCGGGTGTCGAGGGAGTCGCAGTGCGGGCACTTCACCGACATGCGCAGGCGCACCGTGCCGGTGGACGACGGCGGCGCGATGCCGTAGTCGCGCAGCGCCGAACGGCCGGCCGCGCTGATCCAGTCGGTGGTCCACGCGGGCGACAGCGAGAGGCGCACCCGGACGTCGTCGAACCCCGCCGAGGTCAAGGCCCGGACGACGTCCTCGCGGATCGCATCCATCGCGGGGCAGCCGGAGTACGTCGGCGTGATGACGACCTCGACGCCGTCGTCGGTCACCTTGACCTCGCGCAGCACCCCGAGATCGTCGATGCTCAGGACGGGCACCTCGGGGTCGACGACGGACGCGGCGGCCGACCAGGCGCGCACGGCGTCCGCGTGATGCGTCACCATGATGCCCCCGGATGCTGACGCGCCAGCACCTGCAGCTCGGCGAGTAGCGGTGCGAGGTACTCGGAATGCCGTCCGCGTCGGCCCCCGCCGGCGGCGTGGAACGCCTGCGGCTGCTCCAGTTCCGCCTCCGCGAGCACGGGCGCGATACCGGCCTCGAACGGCTCCCGCAACGACGACGGACGGACGGCGACGCCGTCCAGCCCGTCGAGCAGGGGCTCGTCGGCGAACAGTTCGTCCACGTACGGCCAGACGTCCTCCATCGCCCGCACGGTGCGGCGGCGCGACTCGTCGGTGCCGAGCGCGAGGCGCAGCATCCACTGGTCGGCGTGGTCGCGGTGATAGTCGACCTCTTTGACCGCCTTGGCGGCGACGCCCGCGAGCACGGGATCGGTGGAGGCGCGCAGCCGCTCGTACAGCGCGAACAGGTAGTGCGCGGCCGCGAACTGCCGCACGATGGTATGCGCGAAGTCGCCGTTCGGCTGCTCGAACAGGTGCGCGGAGCGGAAGTCGCCCTCGTCGCGCCAGTACGCCAGGTCGTCCTCGGTGCGTCCGGTCGCCGATCCGGCGTAGCGGAGCAGGGAACGCGCGTGGCCGAGCAGGTCGAGAGCCATGTTGGCGAGCGCGACATCCTCCTCCAGCTCCGGGGCGCGGGTGATCCATCCACCGAGGCGCTGCGCCAGGACGAGGGAGTCGTCGCCGAGCCACAGGGCGTACTCGGCGATCTCGGGCGAGGCGGGCGCGTCTCCGGAGACGAACTCCTCGGAGAGGACGACGGCGCTCAGCTCGACGTGACCGTGGTCGACATCCGGGTCGGTCACAGGTGCTTCACCCCCTCGGCGGCGGTGTAGTAGGTGGCATGCCGGAAGTTCTTGCCCTCCGGGGAGGTGAACCAGGCGTCCTTGGCGTCCGGGTCGCTCGTCGTGATCTGGTCGGAGCGGACGACCCAGATCGAGACGCCCTCGCCCCGGCGCGTGTACAGGTCGCGGGCGTTGCGGACGGCCAGCTGCTCGTCGGGCGCGTGCAGCGAACCGACGTGGACGTGGCTCAGCCCGCGGGAGGCACGCACGAACACCTCCCACAGGGGCCACTGCTCGGCGGTCATGCGACGGCTCCTGCGGTGTCGCGGACCGTTGCGGCGCGCGAGGCCTGCTTCTCCGCGTACGCTGCGGCGGCATCCCGGACCCATCGGCCCTCCTCGTGCGCCTCGCGGCGGCGCTGCAGCCGCTGCGCGTTGCACGGGCCACGGCCGGCGATGACCTCCTGCAGCTCGCTCCAGTCGATCGGGCCGAGGTCGTAGGCCTGCCGCTCCTCGTTCCAGCGCAGCTCGGGGTCGGGCAGGGTGACCCCCAGTGCCTCGGCCTGCGGGACCAGCATCGCGACGAAACGCTGACGCAGTTCGTCGTTGGAGAACCGCTTGATGTGCCACGCCATAGAGCGGGCGGAGTTCGGGGAGTCGGCGTCCGGCGGCCCGAACATCATCAGCGACGGCCAGTACCAGCGGTCCACCGCATCCTGCGCCATCTTCTGCTGCTCGGGCGTGCCGCGCATGAGGGAGAGCAGGATCTCGAAGCCCTGCCGCTGGTGGAACGACTCCTCTTTGCAGATGCGGACCATCGCGCGGCCGTAGGGAGCGTAGGAGCAGCGGCACAGCGGCACCTGGTTGCAGATGGCGGCCCCGTCGACGAGCCAGCCGATGGCGCCGATGTCGGCCCAGCTGAGCGTCGGGTAGTTGAAGATCGACGAGTACTTCGCACGGCCGGAGATCAACTGCTCGGTCAACTCGTC
The DNA here is from genome assembly GCF_030209575.1 of Leifsonia sp. fls2-241-R2A-40a. NCBI lineage: Bacteria > Bacillati > Actinomycetota > Actinomycetes > Micrococcales > Microbacteriaceae > Leifsonia > Leifsonia sp. fls2-241-R2A-40a. Next base: position 2,447,034 of record NZ_JARVRS010000001.1, read on the forward strand.
GCGCGTGATGCCGAGGGTCTCGGTGGCGGAGTAGAGGTACAGGCCGTGCCCGGCCTCGTCCTGGACCTTGGCCATGAGGATGGCCTTGCGCTTGAGGCTGGGCGCGCGGGAGATCCAGTTGGCCTCGGGCTGCATCCCGATGATCTCCGAGTGCGCATGCTGCGACATCTGCCGGATCAGGGTGCGCCGGTAGTCGTCGGGCATCCAGTCGCGCGGCTCGACGCGGGAGTCGGCGGCGATGAGCTCGTCGAAGCGCGCCTGACCGGCGGCATCCGGGTCGAGGTCGGTGTCGGCGTGGGTGGTGGTCATCTTCGACCCTCCAGTCGCGGATCAATACTTACTGATCGTTCGGTCAGTATATCCGCATGAAAGGGCTGCGTGCCAGACTGAGCGGGTGACCGAGACGCTGCCCTCCGACGCCGGGACTCCGGAAGCGCTTCGCCGCGGTCGCCCCGGATACGACCAGCGCGGGATCCTCGAGGTCGCGGTCGCCGCGTTCAACGAGCACGGCTACGACGCCACCTCGATCGGGATGCTCGCCGACCGGCTCGGACTGTCGAAGTCGGCGATCTACCACCACGTCGCCTCCAAGGACGAACTGCTCGGGCTGGCGCTCGACGAGGCGCTCGGTGGGCTGGAGGGTCTGCTGCGGGCGCCGGAGGCCACCAGCGGACCGGCCGGCGACCGGCTCGCGTTCGTGCTGCGCGGGGCCGTCCGGGTGCTGGCCGACCGACTGCCGTACGTGACCCTGCTGCTGCGGGTGCGGGGCAACACCGACGTGGAGCGCGCCGCCCTCGAACGCCGCCGCGCCTTCGACCACGCCGTCGCGGCGCTCGTCGCCGAGGCCCGGGAGGAGGGATCGCTGCGGGCGGATGCCGACCCCGCCGTCGTCGCGCGCCTCCTGTTCGGCATGATCAACTCGCTCACCGAGTGGTACGACCCCGCCGGGCCGCTGAGTCCTGACGACCTCGCGGACACGATCCTCGCCCTCGCCCTCCGCTGACCGCCGGCTGCTGGAGCGCCACGAGGTGCGCCGATTCGTGACGAATGCGCGGGATTCGTGACGAATGCCGCGCATTCGTGACGAATCCCGCACGTGGCGAAGGCCGAGAGGGCTACTTGGAGACGAGGGTGAGCACGTCGTAGGTGGCGACGAGCTCGTCGCGCTGGTTCAGGATGCGCGCGTCCCACCGGACCTCGCCGTACGGGTCCGTCTCGCGCGGCGTGATCTGCTTCGCGGTGAGCGCGACGCGGATGCTGTCGCCCGGGACGACGGGGGTGAGGAACCGCAGGTCCTCCAGCCCGTAGTTGGCGAGCACGGGACCGGGCGCCGGGTCGACGAACAGGCCCGCGGCCCACGAGACGAGCAGGTACCCGTGCGCCACCCGGCCGGGGAAGAACGGGTTCGCGGCCGCCGCCTCCTCGTCCATGTGCGCGTAGAACGTGTCGCCGGTGAAGGTCGCGAACGTCTCGATGTCGTCGAGGGTCACCCGCCGCGAGCCGGACTGCACCTGGTCGCCGATCCGCAGCGTCTCGAGCGACTTGCGGAAGGGATGCGGTGCCGCGGACGACGCGGCCGCACCGGGATGCCACACCCCGGTGATCGCGGTGAGCAGGTCGGGCGATCCCTGCAGCGCCGTCCGCTGCATGTGGTTCATCACCGCGCGGATGCCGCCCAGCTCTTCCCCGCCGCCGGCGCGTCCCGGGCCGCCGTGGACGAGGTGCGGCATGGGGGAGCCGTGGCCGGTGGAGGTGCGCGCGTCGTCGCGGTCGAGCACGAGGATGCGGCCGTTGTACGCCGCCGAGCCGAGCACGAAGCTGCGGGCGAAGTCCGGGTCGTGGGTCGCCACGCTCGTCACGAGCGATCCGCCGCCGCGGGCGACCAGCGCGACCGCCTCCTCGGCGGTGTCGTAGGCGAGCACGCTCGCGACCGGTCCGAACGCCTCGACCGTGTGCGCCTCCGGCGTCCACGCGTCGGCGAAGCGCAGCAGCATCGGTCCGACGAACGCGCCCTCGAGCGCGACCCCGGTCGTGCCGTCCGCATGCGTCACGGTCGGCTGGTCGAGTCCGCCGATGGCGAGCTCGCCGCCGGCCCCGACCAGGCGGGCCACCTGGCGCAGCACCTCCTCGCGCTGGGCGCGTGAGGCGAGCGGTCCCATGGTGACGCCCTCCGCCCGCGGGTCGCCGATGACGACCCGGGAGGAGATGCGCTCGCGCACGGCGCCGATCACGTCGTCGACGAGCGGGCCGGGCACGATCGCGCGGCGGATCGCCGTGCACTTCTGCCCGGACTTCGCGGTCATCTCGACGACGAGCCCCTTCACGTACGCGTCGAACTCGGGCGTACCGGTGACAGCGTCGGGACCGAGCACGGAGGCGTTGATCGAGTCGGTCTCGCTCGAGAAGCGCACCCCGCCGGTCTGCACCGAGTCGTGCGCCTTGAGCCGTTCGGCGGTGGATGCGGACCCGGTGAACGCGACCAGGTCGCCCAGCCGGAGGTTCTCGAACAGGTCGGGGACCGAGCCGCTCACCAACTGCAGCGTGCCGGCGGGCAGCAGCCCGGACTCGACCATGATCCGCACCGCCGCCTCGGCGACGAACGCCGTGGGGGTGGCCGGCTTCACCAGCGTCGGCATGCCCGCCAGGAACGACGGCGCGAACTTCTCGAGCATCCCCCAGACCGGGAAGTTGAACGCGTTGATCTGCACCGCGACGCCCGGCAGGCGCGTGTACACGTGCCGGCCGAGGAAGCTGCCGTCCTTCGACAGCTGCTCCGCCGGTCCGTCGAGCACGACCTGGGCGTTGGGCAGCTCGCGGCGCCCCTTCGACCCGTAGGTGAACATCGCGCCGATGCCGCCGTCGACGTCGATCCATGCGTCGGCGCGCGTCGCGCCCGAGGCGGCCGACAGTGCGTAGAGCTCGTCCTTCCGCTCGGTCAGCGCCTGCGCCAGCTGCTTCAGCAGCAGGGCGCGCTGGTGGAAGGTCAGCTCGCCGAGGGAGCGCTGCCCGACCGTGCGGGCGTGTTCGAGCGCTCCGGCGAGGTCGAGCCCGGCGGTGCTGACCCGGGTGAGCAGCTCGCCGGTGGAGGCGTCGAGCACGTCGGCCGCGCCGTCCTCGGTGTCCGGCGTCCACCATTCGTCGCGCAGATAGCTGGGCAGGATCATCGAAGGCCTCCGGAGGGGTGCGGGTGGGTGGATGCGTAAGCTGACGGCATGGCCGATGGCGACTGGACGATCGAACTGGGCGAGCTCGATGTGAAGATGGGCGTGCGCATCCTGGAGCAGTCCGCGGAACGCGTGGTGGCGACCATGCCGGTGGAGGGCAACCGCCAGTCGTTCGGGCTGCTGCACGGCGGCGCGTCGGTCGCCTTCGCCGAGGCGCTCGGCTCCTGGGCGGCCGTCATCCACGCCGGGCCCGGGCGGAGCGCGGTCGGCGTCGACATCAACGCGACGCACCACCGCGCGGCACGGTCGGGGCTCGTCACCGGCGTCGCGACCGCGATCCGGCTGGGTCGCACGATCACCTCGCACGAGGTCGTCGTGTCGGACGAGGACGGCAACCGGCTGTGCACGGCGCGCATCACCAACCTCATCGTGGACGCTCCCCGGCGGTAGGGATGGACGAGCCGTCGGCTCCCCAGAAGAAGAACCCCTGGCCGGTCTTCCGTCCGAGCATCCCCTCGGCGACCATCTGCCGCAGCAGCTCGGGCGGCTCGAACCGCGGCCCGAGTTCGCGCGCGAGGTATTCGGCGATATCGAGCCGGACATCCAGCCCCACCATGTCGGTGAGCCGCAGCGGGCCGACGGGATGCTTGTAGCCGAGCTCCATCGCCGTGTCGATGTCGTCCGGGGTGGCGACACCGTCCTCGACCATGCGGATGGCCTCCAGGCCCAGCAGCACCCCGAGACGCGAGGAGGCGAAGCCGGGGGAGTCGCGCACGGTGACGGTGGTCTTGCCGAGGGCGCGGATCCAGCGCTCGGCGGACTCCGCCGCCGTGGTCGCGGTCGCGGTGCCGAGCACGATCTCCACGAGGGCGGAGGCGGGCACCGGGTTGAAGAAGTGGAGCCCCAGGAAGGCCCCGGGCCGCTCGAGCCCGGCGGCGAGGGCGTCGATCGAGAGGGAGGACGTGTTGGTGGCGAGCACCGCATCCACCGGGAGCAGGTCTTCGGCGCGGCGCAACGCCTCGCGCTTGAAGTCGAGCACCTCGGGGACGGCCTCGATCGCCAGTCCTGCTCCGCTGAGCGCCTCCCACGTCACCGTCACGAGGAGGCGCGCCGGGTCGGGTGGGGTCGCCCCGCGCAGCACGCTGCCCTCCACGGCCGAGAGGATGCGGTCGCGCGCCTCCGACGCCGCCGACGCGTCGCGCTCGACCACCGCGACCTCGGCGCCGGCCATGAGGAAGGCGTGCGCGATTCCGGCGCCCATCCGTCCGCCGCCGATGACGGCGACGCGCGACGGCAGGGCGTCCTGCAGCTCAGCGCCTCCCGATCCGTCCGTGCTCATCGCGACCTCCGTTCCAGGAATTCGGTCATGCGCCGCTTCTTCTCCGGCGACTCGAACAGCTCCGCCTGGGCTTCGCGCTCGGCTGCGGGATGCTCGGCGATCGGCGCCCGCAGCACCCGCTTGGTCAGCCGCGTCGCGAGCGGGTCGTTCGCGGCGATCCGGTCGGCGAGGGCGTGCGCGGCGCCGAGCAGGTCCTCCGGCTCGTGCAGGGACGACACCAGACCCGCCGCGAGCGCCTCCTGCCCGTTCAGGATGCGCCCGGTCAGCACCAGCTCGGTCGCGAGCGGCAGCCCCACCAGCTGCGGAAGCCGCCACAGCGCGCCCGCGGCCGCGATGATCCCGAGCCCCGTCTCGGGGTTGCCGATCCGCAGCCGGGGCGTGCCGACGCGGAGGTCGGCCGCGTACGCGAGCTCGGCCCCGCCGCCGAGGGCGTAGCCGTCGAGCGCGGCGATGACCGGCATCGGCAGAGCCGCGATGCGGTCGAAGATCGTGTCGTTGATGCCGCGGTGCGCATCCGCCGCCGTCCGCTCCCGCAGCTCGGCGATGTCGGCGCCCGACGCGAAGACGCCGTGCGCCCCGGTGAGAAGCAGGATGCGCGGCTCGCTCTCCAGCGCCGCGCACACCCCGTGCAGCTCGTTCACCATGGCCTGGTCGATCGCGTTGCGGCGCTCGGGCCGGTCGAGCGTCACCACGACCCGGTCCGGGTGCTCCTCGATCCGGAGGCTGCGGTCGTCGGTCATACCGCCTCCACGATCAGCGAGGTGCCTTGGCCGACGCCCACGCACATGGTCGCGAGCCCGCGTCGCGCGCCCTCCCGCTCCATCCGTCCGAGCAGGGTGACCAGGATGCGCGACCCGCTCGACCCGAGGGCATGACCCAGCGCGATGGCTCCGCCGTCGGCGTTGACGCGGGCGGGGTCGAGCCCGAGTCGCCGGATGCACGCGATGGCCTGGCTGGCGAACGCTTCGTTGAGCTCGACCGCGTCGAGGTCCTCGACGCCGAGGCCGGCGCGGGCGAGCGCCTTCTGCGTCGCCGGCACCGGGCCGAGGCCCATCACCTCCGGGGCGACCCCCGCGCTCGCTGCGGCGACGATCCGCGCGCGCGGCTGCAGTCCGTACCGCTCCACCGCCTCCGCGCTGGCGACGACGATGGCCGAGGCTCCGTCGTTGAGCGGGGAGGCGTTGCCCGCGGTGACGACGCTGCCGCCGGCGACGACCGGCTTCAATCGGGCGAGAGCCTCCGGACCGGTGTCACGGCGGATCCCCTCGTCGGCACTGACCGGGCCGCTCGGTGTCTCGACGTCGATCAGCTCGGCGTCGAACCGTCCGCCGTCCGCCGCAGCCGCAGCTCGCCGGTGGCTCTCCAGTGCGAACGCGTCCGCCTCCTCCCGGCTGATCCCGTCGAGACGGGCGACCTCCTCCGCCGTTTCGGGCATCGTGTAGGTCGCCTTGTCGCGAGCGAGGAGACGGGGGTTGGTGAAGCGCCAGCCGATGGACGTGTCAAACTGGGGGCCGGGACGCGACCAGGGCTTGTCAGGCTTCGCCTGCACCCAGGGCGCCCGCGTCATCGACTCGACGCCGCCCGCAACGATCAGGTCCGCATCCCCTGCGCGGATCGCCTGCGCGGCCTGGATGACGGCGGTGAGGCCGGAGGCGCACAGCCGGTTCACCGTCATGGCCGGGACCTCGTCGGGCAGCCCGGCGAGCAGCACCGCCATGCGGGCGACGTTCCGGTTGTCCTCGCCGGCCTGGTTGGCGGCGCCCAGGATCACCTCGTCGAGCGCGTCCGGCGGCGCGGCGGCGCGGCGGACCGCCTCGGCGACGACGAGTGCGGCGAGGTCGTCCGCGCGGACGCCCGCCAGCGCGCCGCCGTAACGGCCGACGGGCGTGCGCACGCCGCCGACGAGGTAGGCCTCCGCCATCGCGCTCTCCCTCGAACCCGACGAAACACCGAATTACCGAACGATCGTTCAGTAGCTCCCATCGTTGCAGACGCTCCGCGCTCGGGCAACTGCTCCGGCCGTCGCGCCGTCGCGCCCTCGCGCGTGCTGAACGGAGGACATCCCGTCCCTCCCGTGCGCCATCTCGTCCCTTCGCTGCATCCGTCGGCGTGCCGCGCGCCATCTCCTCCATTTCCGACACGGCGGCGGCCCTGGCGGAAAGGGAGGAGTTCCGTGCCGGCGCGCCGGCGGATGCAGCGAAGGGAGGAGCTTGCGGCTCGATTCGCTGCGAACTCCTCCGTCTCGGCTGGGCCGCCCGACGCGTTGCACGCCATTCCTCCGTTTTCGACCCTGGCGGTGGCGGCGACGAAAGGGAGGAGTTCCGTGCCGAAACGCCGAAGAACGGAGCGGAAGGGAGGAGGTCGCGGCTGGATTCTGCGGGCATCTCCTCCGTTTTCGACCGCGGGGGTGCGGACGGTGCGATGCTTCCGTCAGGCGCGCGCCGCGCGCGCCCGCCGGCGCGCCGACACCTCGGCGTGCGGGATCACGTAGCCCAGCGCGACGACCGCGCACGCGACCGTCGCCGCCGCCGGGACCACCACGCCGATCGGCACCAGCAGCAGCGACAGCACCACCGCAGGCACGCCCCACCGCAGCACGACCGGCCACGGGTCGCCGTACCGGCGCGAGATCGCCGCGTTCGTCGCGTAGTAGAGGGCGATCCCTCCGCCGAGGCACACGGCGAGCGCGGGCGGCAGCGGCTCGAACGGATGCGCGATCGCCTCGGCGAGCGCAGCGGACACCGCGGTCACCCCGGCGAGCAGCACGAACGGCAGGAAGGCGACCGTGTCCCGGATGCCGCGCACGTCCCGCCGCTCACGCAGCCGCACCAGCCCGGCCTGCATCGCATCAACCCCGAACAAGAAGAAGGACCACGCGAGGAGGGCGACCGTCACGAGCCCGAGGAACCCCACGACGCCCGCCGCGACCGTCCACGCCTCCGACACCGCCGCGACCATGCTGAGCACCGACTCGCCGAGCACGATGATGACGAGCAGGCCGAAGCGCTCCGACAAGTGCTCGACGTTGAGCGTCTCGAACCGCCCCGACGACCAGCGCGACGCCGTCGTCACCAGTAGGATCACCTCGAGCGCGATCGCGACCGCCCACAGCACGTACCCGGCCGGCTCCGGCACCCAGATCGACACCAGCCACAGCACCGCCGTGAACCCGTTGTACGACGAGATGCGGATGCGCGACGCCACGCCGTCGCGCCAGGAGAGCCGCATCCACACCGCCAGCAGCACGATCCGGATGGCGGCGTTCCCGGCCGCGAACAGCCATGCGCGCTCGCCGATCGCCTCGGGGGCGGCGACCGCCATCGCCCCGACCGCGAACATCGCCGCGAGCATCACCAGCGACAGTCCGCGACGGGTGAGTTGGGGCGAGACGTCGACGACGAACGTCAGGTTGGCCCACGACCACCAGACCGCGGCGAAGAGCGCCAGGAACACACCGATGGCCGCGAATCCGGGATGCGCGTGCAGACCGTGCGCGAGCTGGCCGACGAGCGCGACGAAGATCAGGTCGAAGAACAGCTCCATCCAGTCGGCCCGCGAGGGGTCGCGATCGCTGACGGGGAGCCGGATGGTCATCGCTGGTCGTGGTCCTCGAACACCAGCGACGTCTTGGTGTCGCGCACCGACGGGATGCTCGTCAGCTCTTCCAGCACCACGCGCCGGAGATCCTCGTTGTCACGGGCTCGCACCAGCAGGATGACGTCGAAGTCGCCGCCGGTGAGGGCGAAGTGCTCGACCTCGGGGATGCTCTGCAGCCGGTCGCGCAGGTCGTGCCAGGCCGCCTGCTCCACGCGCATGGTCACGTACGCGGACGACGTGCGGCCCGACAGCCGCGGGTCGACCTTCGCCGTGAAGCCCGTGATCACGCCGTCCGAGACCATCCGCGCGACACGGGCGTAGGCGTTGGCCCGCGAGACGTGGGCGGCCTCCGCGACCGCCGTGATGGAGGCGCGGCCGTCGGCGCGCAGAGCGTCCAGGATGCGCACGTCGATGTCGTCCATGGTGCTGGACAGTCTGGCACCGAACGAGCCGCCGCGCATCCATTCGTCTCGACTCCGCGGCACCCGTAGCGCGGGACGTCCGTCGAAGTCATCCTGATGATGAGCGACGTCTTTCAAAGGAGAACGGATGCACGCCGACGCACCGCTGCGCGCGGACGACCTGCTGCCGGGCGAGACCCCGCTGCGGCTCATCGACCAGGACGGCACGGACGATCCCGCCGGATCCGCCGCGATCGACCCCGCCCGCCGCCCGGACGCGGACACCCTCCGCGACGGCTACCGTCGGCTGGTGCTCGCCCGCCGCCTCAACGACCAGGCCGACGCGCTCGTGCGTCAGGGCCGGCTCGCGGTGTACCCGTCGTCGCACGGCCAGGAGGCGTGCGAGATCGCCGCGGCCATGGTGCTGGGCGAGCAGGACTGGATGTTCCCCACCTACCGCGACACCGTGGCCGTGATCGCCCGCGGCGTCGACCCGTTCGAGGCGTTCGTGCTGCTGCGCGGCGACTGGCACTCCGGCTACGACCCGACCGAGTACCACGTGGCGCCGCAGGCGACCCCGCTCGCCACCCAGCTGCTGCACGCGGTCGGCTTCGCGCACGCGGCACGGATGCGGGGAGAGGACACCGTCGTGCTCGCGATGTGCGGCGACGGCGCCACCAGCGAGGGCGACTTCCACGAGGCGCTCAACTTCGCGGCGGTCTTCCACCTCCCGGTCGTCTTCTTGGTGCAGAACAACGGTTTCGCGATCTCCGTTCCGCTCAGCCGGCAGACGGCCGCGCCGAGCATCGCGCACAAAGGCGTCGGGTACGGGATGCGCGGCCGGCTGGTCGACGGCAACGACCTCGCCGCCCTGCTCGCCGTGCTCGGAGAGGCCGTCGACGAAGCGCGCGAGGGCGGCGGTCCGACCCTCGTCGAAGCGGTCACCTACCGGATCAAGTCGCACACGAACGCCGACGACGCGACCCGCTACCGCACCCAGGACGAGGTGGAGCCGTGGCTCGCCCGCGACCCGCTGCTGCGGCTGCGCACTTGGCTGACCGCGCAGGGAGCGCTGACCGACGGTGACGACGCGGAGGCCCACGCCCACGCCGAGCGGGTGGCCGCCGACCTCCGCACGGCGATCAACGCCGATGCGGAGCCGCATCCCGAGGACCTGTTCGCCCACGTCTACGCCACACCCACGCCGCAGCTGCGCGAGCAGGCGGAGCAGCTCGCCGCCGAACGTGCCGCGGCGCGCACGAGCACAGAGACCAGCACAGAGGAGGCCGCACGATGACCCTCATGCACGACGCACCCGCCGACCGGGACGCCGACTCCGCCGCTGCGCGCACCGCCGCGCCCGCCGCATCCACCGCCCCCGTCACCATGACGATGGCGCAGGCGCTCAACCGAGCCCTAGCCGATGCGCTCGCCGCCGACCCGTCCGTGCTGGTCTTCGGCGAGGATGTCGGAACCCTCGGCGGCGTCTTCCGCATCACCGACGGACTGACCGCGCGCTTCGGCGAGGACCGCTGCTTCGACACCCCGCTCGCCGAGGCCGGCATCGTCGGCACCGCGGTCGGCATGGCCATGAACGGGATGCGCCCGGTCGTCGAGATGCAGTTCGACGCGTTCGCGTACCCCGCCTTCGAGCAGATCGTGGATCACGTCGCCAAGATGGGCAACCGCACCCGCGGCCGGATGCGCCTGCCGATGGTCGTGCGCATCCCCTACGCGGGCGGGATCGGCGGGGTGGAGCACCACTCCGACTCGTCGGAGGCGTACTACGTGCACACTCCCGGCCTCACGGTGGTCTCGCCGACGACGCCGCAGGACGCGTACGGCCTGCTGCGCGCCGCGATCGCGCATCCCGACCCGGTCGTCTTCCTCGAACCCAAGAAGCTGTACTGGACGAGCGGCGACGTGGACACCTCCGCCCCACTGCCCGAGATCGGTCGCGCGCGCGTCGCGCGGGAGGGCACCGACGCCACGCTGATCGCGTACGGACCCTCGGTACCCGTCGCGCTCGCCGCGGCGGAGGCCGCGGCCGAGGAGGGACGCAGCATCGGCGTGATCGACCTGCGCTCGCTGGTGCCGTTCGACGACGAGACCGTCTGCGCCGCCGTCCGCCGGACCGGCCGCGCGGTCGTCATCGCGGAGGCTCCCGGCTTCGCCAGCATGGCCGCGGAGATCGCGGCCCGCGTCTCGGAGCGCTGCTTCCACCACCTCCTCGCGCCGGTGCGCCGGGTGACCGGCTTCGACACCCCGTTCGCGCCGCCGAAGCTCGAGCGGTTCTACCTGCCCGATGTCGACCGGGTGCTGGATGCGGTGGATGCGCTGCAGTGGGAGGACGCATGACCGCGCGGGTCTTCACCCTGCCGGACCTCGGCGAGGGTCTCACCGACGCGGAGCTGGTCCACTGGCTGGTCGCCGTCGGCGACACGGTCACGACCGACCAGCCGATCGCCGAGGTCGAGACCGCGAAGTCGGTGGTCGAGGTGCCGTCCCCGTACGCCGGCCGCGTGGCCGCGCTGCACGGCGAGGAGGGCGACGCCATCCTCGTCGGGGCGCCGCTGATCGAGGTCGAGGAGGAAGCTGCGGAGGCGGTGGAGGCGGCGGTCGCCGCCGAAGCGCCGAACGCTGCGTCGAGTGGGTCCGGTCAGGTGCTGGTCGGCTACGGCACGACGACGCACGCCGGCCGCCGCGCCCGCGTGTCCCGCGCATCGACCCTCACGGCTGAGCGCCCGCCTGCGGCGTCGCCTGCGGCCGCGCCCGCTGCGCCGGCCGTGGCGTCCTCCCGGGTGGTGCCGGTCGTCTCACCCGTAGTCCGCACTCTCGCCCGCAGCCACGGCATCGATCTCGCGACGCTGCGGCCCAGCCGCCCGGACGGCGTGGTCACGCGCAAAGATGTCGAGGCCGCCTTCGCGACCGCACCGACCTCGCACGTCGCCGCATCTCCGTCCGCTCCCGCGGAAGCTCCGCCCTCCGGCACCGACCAGCGCACCGGCCTCGCCGTCCGCGACAGCGTCCCGTTCTCGCGCCTGCGCCGCACGGTGGCCGAGACGATGACGCGCAGCCGCTCCGAGATCCCCGAGGCGACCGTGTGGGTGGATGTGGACGCCACCGACCTCTGGGACGGCCGCCGCCGCCTCGCCGGCTCCGGCCGCGCCCCGTCGTTCCTCGCGTTCGTCGCCCGGTTCGCGCTCGCGGCGCTCGCGCGGCATCCCGAACTCGCGGGACGCGTCGCGCCCGACGGCACCGGGCTCGTCACCTTCGACGGCGTCAACCTCGGCTTCGCCGCCGACACCGACCGCGGGCTGCTCGTCCCGGTGGTCCGCCGAGCCGATCGGCTGTCCGTCCGCGAGCTCGACGCCGAACTCGACCGCCTGGCCCGCGCCGCGCGGGAGGGGACGCTCCCGCCCGCCGACCTCGCCGGCTCCACCTTCACGATCAACAACTACGGCAGCCTCGGCGTCGACGGCAGCGCGGCGATCATCAACCACCCCGAGGTCGCCATCCTCGGCCTCGGCCGAGCCATCGAACGGCCGTGGGTCGTGGACGGCGCGATCGTGCCCCGCCGCATCCTGCAGCTGTCGCTGGTGTTCGACCACCGGGTGACGGACGGGGGAGTGGCCGCCGGGTTCCTGCGCGAGATCGCGGACGCGATCGAGTCGCCGCTCGGGTACCTCGCCGACCTCCCTGGCGGCGCGGAGACCCGAGCGTAGGGTGACGGCATGAGCGACAAGAAGAACGACGACGACTACGACCTGAGCGTGGAGAAGGAGGTCGCGCCCGAGGAGAACAGCGACTGGCTTCCTCACCCGGAGCCCACCGACGGCGACGCACCTGCGCCCTGACCGCCGCCGGGCGGCCCTAGGCTTGCAGGAGTGACACCTCGTTCGTTCCCGCTCTGGCTCGCCCTCGTCATCGCCCTGTTCTGCGGCGCGCTGGTGGCGCTGCAATCCCGGATCAACGGCGAGCTCGGCAGCCGGCTGGGCGACGGGTTCACCGCGGCCGCGATCTCCTTCGGATCCGGTCTGATCATCCTGACGGTGGCGCTCGCGATCGCCCCCGCGGGCCGTCGCGGCCTCGCGCGCATCCGTGAGGCGCTCCGCAGTCGCGCTCTGCGCTGGTGGTACGTCCTTGGCGGAGCGGCCGGCTCGTTCCTGGTGCTCTCGCAGGGGCTGACCGCCGCCGCGCTCGGCGTCGCGCTGTTCACCGTGGCCGTCGTCGCGGGCCAGACGATCAGCGGGCTCGTCCTCGACCGCGTAGGCATCGGGCCGGGCGGTCGCCGCCCCCTCACAGCGGCCCGGCTGGTCGGTGCGCTGCTCGCCCTCGTCGCGGTGACCTGGGCGGTGTCGGCGCAGTTCGGCGGCAGCGCCCCGGTCTGGCTCATGCTGCTGCCGTTCATCGCCGGACTCGGCACGGGCTGGCAGCAGGCCGTCAACGGGCAGGTGCGCTCCGTCGCCGAGAGCGCCCTCACGGCGACGTTCATCAACTTCGCCGTCGGAAGCACCGTGCTGGTGGTCCTGATGCTCGGACGCTGGGCGGTCGCCGGACTCCCGAACGCACTGCCGAGCGAGCCGTGGCTCTACATCGGCGGGTCGCTGGGCTGCGTCTTCATCGGCGTCACCGCGCTCCTCGTGCGCATCACCGGGGTGCTGCTGCTAGGCCTCGCCACGGTCGCCGGGCAGCTCGCGGCTGCGCTGCTGCTCGACCTGCTGCTCCCGACCGCGGGACACACTCTCGCGTTCTCCACCATCGGAGGGACGCTGCTCGCGATCGTCGCCGTCGGCATCGCCAGCATTCGCTGGGGCCGGCGACGCGTCCCGGCCTGAGCACGCCGGCGCTCAGTCGAGCGTCGTGAGGAACCGCTCGGGGTCGATCACCTTCCGGTGACCTTCCTTGCTGTCCGCGGGGATGCCGCCGACGTACAGCCAGCCCAGCAGCCGCTCGTTCTTCGCCAGGCCGTGCATCGTGTGCACCGCCTTCGACCGCGTGTGGTGGCCCGTGCGCCAGATCACACCCCAGCCCGCGTCGTGCAGCAGCAGGCTCAGGATGTGCGCCACACCCGACGCGACCGCGTCCTGCTCCCAGCCGGGCACTTTCTCGCTCTTCGTGCGGACCGACACGATGGCCAGCAGGAGAGAGGAGCGCAGCGGCTTCGACGCCAGCTTCTCGGCGTCCGGGCCGCTCAGCCTCGCATCCTTCACGAAAGCGTGCCCGAGCCGGACGCGGGCATCGCCGCGGAGCTCGATGATCCGCCAGGGATGCAGTGCGCTGTGGTCGGCGACGCGGCCGGCCGCCGCGACCAGCGGCAGCAGCTCCTCGTGCGTCGGCGCCGCCGGGGTCACCCGCGAGTACGACCGCCGGGCCGCCACCCGGCCGGGCAGATCCCCGATCGCGGCCGCGCTGCCCGCGCCGTCGGCCATCAGGCCTCCGGCGTGAAGTTCAGCGAGATCGAGTTCATGCAGTAGCGGTCGCCGGTCGGGGTGCCGAAGCCGTCGGGGAAGACGTGGCCCAGGTGCGATCCGCAGCTCGCGCAGCGGACCTCGGTGCGCACCATCCCGAGGCTGTTGTCCTCAATCAGGTTCACCGCTTCGGGGCGGATCGACTCGTAGAAACTCGGCCAGCCGCATCCCGAGTCGAACTTCGTCCCGGCCTGGAACAGCTCGGCACCGCACGCCGCACAGGTGTAGAGGCCGGCGCGGCTCTCGTCGAGCAGCTCGCCGGTCCACGGCCGCTCGGTGCCTGCCTCCCGCAGCACCGCGTACTGCTCGGGGCTGAGCTCCTGGCGCCACTCGGCGTCGCTCTTCGCGACCGTGTAGCCGTCCTGGGTGGTGTCGTTCTGTGCCATGCCACTCCCTTTCGTCCTCTCCAGACTAAACGGGGGCGTCCCCTCATCTGTTCCCCGTCTCCTCGTGCGACGTGCCGCGGCGAAACGGGCAACACACAGGGCCAGCGCCCTAGGATGATCCGCGAGCGCGGGGCGCGACCGGCATGCCGGCCATCGTCCGGCATCCGTGACGAGGGAAGGCGGTGCGCGTGACCCGGTCAGCCGACGGACGGCCTTCCGCCGCCCGCGAGTCCTCCGACACGGACCAGCTGAGCGATCGGGATGCCGCGATCCTCGCGTTCGAACGCCAGTGGTGGCGGCACGCCGGAGCCAAGGAGCAGGCCATCCGCGAGGAGTTCGGTCTCTCGGCGGCTCGGTACTATCAGTTGCTCGGCGCGCTGATCGACCGACCGGCCGCGCTCCGCCACGACCCCATGCTCGTCAAGAGGCTGCTGCGGCTGCGCGAGGCGAGGCTGGCCGCACGACACGCACGGACCCTCCCGTCCGGCGACTGACCCCAAGGACCGCATCCCCCGATGGCAGAGAAGTTCCCCCGCGACCGGTTCGACGAGATCCCCGACGACCTCCAGCGCATCGGCGCGCACAGGGCGCCCCGCCCGCGGGGCCGCGCCTGGATCGCTGTGGGCTGGGCCGCGCTGGCCACGATCGTCCTCGTGGGCGCCGGTATCTTCGGACTCTCTGTCGTGAACGGCAACATCTCGTTCCACGGTCCGTCGGCCACTCCGAGCACGACGGCGGGGACGCCGACACCGACCGCCACACCGACGCCGACGATCGTTCCGACCGTGAACCCGGCGCTCAAGGTGAATGTGCTGAACGGCACTGCGACGGAAGGACTGGCGAAGACGGTCGGCGACAAGCTGACCGCGGCCGGATGGACCGTGGCCGCCCTGGCGAACGCCGACAAGACCGACCTCGCCGAGACGATCGTGTACTACGGGAACCCCGCCAACCAGGCCGCTGCGCTGGGCGTCGCGCAGTCGCTTCCGGGCGCGACCATCCAGCAGAGCAACGCGTTCGATGACACCGGCGCCGACATCACCGTCGTGGTCGGCGCGAACTACCAGGGCTGAGCCCGCGCGCATCCGCCGCATCCCCTGTGTTTCAGGCGTGTTTAACTTTCGCCTCATTTCGCAATCGATTCACGAAATCGCTGGCGTGGACAGGTATTCCAAGCATTAGGATCGTGATTCAACGCGCGGCGTCGGATCGCGCGAGCGACACAGCAATGGGAGTAATGCATGGCGAACGGGACCGTGAAGTGGTTCAACGCTGAGAAGGGCTACGGCTTCATCACCGTCGAAGGTGGGGGACAGGACGTTTTCGTTCATTACTCCGCGATTGATATGGCGGGATACAAGGTTCTCGAAGAGGGCCAGCAGGTCGTGTTCGAGGTCGGCTCCGGGCAAAAGGGCCCGCAGGCCGAGTCGGTGCGGCTGGCCTGACAGCGATAGAGCAAGTACGGAGCGCCGTCCCTCGCCAGGGGCGGCGCTTCGTTGTTCCTCCGTATCGCGTACCTCGGTCGCAGGCTCCCTCGGCGCTGGGGTCGCGGCATCGCTCCGCGCTGCCCCTAGCTCCACCGCGCGCCTTGCACTCGATCACCGCGAGTGCCAGAATCGCTTTAGCACTCCATCTGATCGAGTGCTAATAAACGGAATCTTCGCAGACGTCCGGGAGGGACGAGAAACACATGGCAAAGATCATTGCTTTCAACGAGGACGCGCGCCGCGGCCTCGAGCGCGGCCTCAACACCCTGGCCGACACGGTCAAGGTGACGCTGGGCCCGCGCGGTCGCAACGTCGTCCTCGAGAAGAAGTGGGGCGCCCCGACCATCACCAACGACGGCGTCTCCATCGCGAAGGAGATCGAGCTCGACGACCCGTACGAGAAGATCGGTGCGGAGCTCGTCAAGGAGGTCGCGAAGAAGACCGACGACGTCGCAGGTGACGGAACGACCACCGCGACCGTCCTCGCCCAGGCCCTCGTCAAGGAAGGCCTGCGCAACGTCGCAGCCGGCGCCGACCCCATCACCCTGAAGCGCGGCATCGAGAAGGCCGTCGCGGCCGTCACCGAGGAGCTCGTCGCCTCCGCCAAGGAGGTCGAGACCAAGGAGGAGATCGCGGCCACCGCGTCCATCTCCGCCGGCGACACCACCATCGGCGAGATCATCGCCGAGGCGATCGACAAGGTCGGCAAGGAGGGCGTCGTCACCGTCGAGGAGTCGAACACCTTCGGCACCGAGCTCGAGCTGACCGAGGGCATGCGCTTCGACAAGGGCTTCCTGTCGCAGTACTTCGTCACCGACCAGGACCGCCAGGAGGCGGTGTTCGAGGACCCGTACATCCTCATCGCCAACCAGAAGATCTCCAACATCAAGGACCTCCTGCCGGTCGTCGACAAGGTGATCCAGGCGGGCAAGCAGCTCCTCATCATCGCGGAGGACGTCGACGGCGAGGCCCTGGCCACGCTGATCGTCAACAAAATCCGCGGCATCTTCAAGTCCGTCGCCGTCAAGGCTCCGGGCTTCGGCGACCGCCGCAAGGCCATGCTGCAGGACATCGCCATCCTCACCGGTGGCCAGGTCATCTCCGAGGAGGTCGGCCTCAAGCTCGAGAACGTCACCCTCGACCTGCTCGGTCAGGCCCGCAAGGTCGTCATCACCAAGGACGAGACCACCATCGTCGAGGGCTCCGGTGACCCGGAGACCATCGCCGGTCGCGTGCAGCAGATCCGCAACGAGATCGAGAACACCGACTCGGACTACGACCGCGAGAAGCTCCAGGAGCGCCTCGCCAAGCTCGCCGGTGGCGTCGCCGTCATCAAGGCGGGCGCGGCCACCGAGGTCGAGCTCAAGGAGCGCAAGCACCGCATTGAGGACGCCGTCCGCAACGCGAAGGCCGCCGTCGAGGAGGGCATCGTCGCCGGTGGTGGCGTGGCCCTCATCCAGGCTGGCAAGACCGCGTTCGAGAAGCTCCAGCTCACCGGTGACGAGGCGACCGGCGCCAACATCGTCAAGGTCGCCATCGAGGCTCCGCTGAAGCAGATCGCCATCAACGCAGGCCTCGAGGCCGGCGTCGTGGTCGAGAAGGTCCGCAACCTCCCCGTCGGACACGGCCTCAACGCCGCGACCGGCGAGTACGTGGACATGCTGGCCTCCGGCATCAACGACCCGGTGAAGGTCACCCGCTCGGCGCTGCAGAACGCTGCGTCGATCGCCGGCCTGTTCCTCACCACCGAGGCCGTCGTCGCCGACAAGCCCGAGAAGAACCCGGCGCCCGTGGGCGACCCGGGTGCGGGCATGGACTTCTAAGTCCGACCACTCCACAAGAGGGCGTCTCCCATCGGGAGGCGCCCTCTTCGCGTCTCCGCCCTTCGCATTCCGACTGCGGACATCGAGTGGTCGCAACACGCCCCATGGGCACCGGCCATAACGGCGTGTTGGGCCCACTAGATCAGCGGGAGCGGGTGGATGCCGCGGCGCGCCCGCGGCGCGCGAAGCGCGCGGCGCGCTACGCGGTGAGCGGCTTGGGGGCGGCGGGGGAGTCCGCCAGCGGCAGGGAGACGCGGAAGGTCGCGCCCCCGCCGTCCGTGTCGACGACGTCGACGGTGCCGTTGTGCGCCGCGACGATCGACGAGACGATCGCGAGGCCCAGGCCGCTGCCGCCGGTCTCGCGGGCGCGCGACGTGTCGGCGCGCCAGAAGCGCTGGAAGATCTTCTCCCGGATCTGCGGCGGGATGCCCTCACCGTGGTCCCGCACCTCCAGGACGGCGCGCTCCGTGCGGTGGTCGACCTGCACGGCGATCTCGATCGGGCTGCCCTCCGGCGTGTAGCGCAAAGCGTTCCCGACGAGGTTGGTCACCACCTGGCGCAGCTTGTTCTCCTCGGCCAGGACGATTGCGGGCTCGGTCGGCTCGGGATGCGCGAGCACGATCTTCTCGCCGGTCGTGACCGGCAGCGACTCCGTCGCGCCTCGGCGGCCGCGCCCGCGGCGCAGGCGCGCCAGGGCGCCGCCCGCGAAGGCGATCGGGCCCGTCGCGTTCGACGGACGGGAGGCGGACTCGGGGATCGTCATCGGGACGGTGTCGACGCCCGGCTCGAGCTCGTCGTCCTCGTCGGGTGCGACCGCCGCGGGCGTGAGCACGCTCACCACGCGGCCGGGGGAGCCGGCCATCGCATCCATGGCGGCATCCTGCGCGATCTTCACCAGGTCGACGCGGCGCACGTCCAGCGGCTTGGTCTCGTCCAGGCGGGCGAGCTCGAGCAGGTCCTCGACGAGGATGCCCATGCGGATCGCTTCCTTCTCGATGCGGTCCATCGCCTGCGCGACGTCTTCGGGGGTCTGGAGGGCGCCCATCCGGTACAGCTCGGCGTAGCCGCGCAGCGACACCAGCGGGGTGCGGAGCTCGTGGGAGGCGTCCCCGACGAAGCGGCGCATCTGGTCGATGGTGCGCGCGCGGTCGCTGAACGCCCGGTCGATGCGGTTCAGCATCGTGTTGAGGGAGCGGTTCAGCCGCCCGACCTCCGTGTTCGGAGTGGCGCCGCCGAGGCGCTGGCTGAAGTCGCCGTCGGCGATCGCGGCGGCCGTCTGCTCCACTTCGCGCAGCGGCGCGAACGTCGTGGTGACGAGCATCCGGGTCAGGCCCGCGCCGACGATGATGACGATGACGCCGAAGCCGAGGAAGATCGCGAGGAAGCTCGCCAGCACCGTGTCGATCTGGGAGGTCGTGGTCGCGACGATCGCCGTGGCGAGCTCGCCCGTCCCCGCGAACGTCTGCGTCGTCGCCAGCGCGCGGTAGGTGGTGCGGCCGTCGTTGCTGTGCAGCGTGAACCCGCCGGGCGGCATGCCCTTGGCTGCCGAGAGCGTGAGGCTGGTCGGGATGTCCGGACGGTGCGCGTGCGGGATGTTCGTCCAGTTCGTCTTCACCAGCTTGCCGTTGCTGTCGTACAGCGCGGCGAAGTAGTCCGACGGGCTCGCGTCGGTGGCGATCTGGTCCTCGTCGGCGGTCGACTTGAAGAGGTAGGTGTTCAGATACGACGCGCCGGAGGCGGCCGAGAGCTGCGCATCCAGCTGGTCGAGCAGCACCGGCTTGAGCATCGCCATCGTGCCGATTCCGGTGACGAGGAGCCCGAGGGTCAGCATGAGCACCGTCACGCCCGTGATCTTCGTGCGCAGGGAGATCGCGTTCCAGCGGTCGAGCAGGCGTGAGTGCATCAGGCCGTCAGTCTATGCAGCGGATGCTGTGCCGGGCATGTGCGCGCGGTGTGCGCTCACATGCCCGGCGGCGCATCTCAGGCCTTGGCGGCCTTGAGCATGTACCCGAATCCGCGCTTGGTCTGGATGAGCGGCTCGCTCGAGTGTGCATCCACCTTCCGGCGCAGGTAGGAGATGTAGGACTCGACGATGCCCGCGTCGCCATTGAAGTCGTACTCCCAGACGTGGTCGAGGATCTGGGCCTTCGACAGCACGCGGTTGGGGTTGAGCATCAGGTAGCGCAGCAGCTTGAACTCGGTCGGGCTGAGCTCGATCGGGGTGTCGCCGACGAAGACCTCGTGGGTGTCCTGGTCCATGGTGAGCTCGCCGGCGCGGATGACCGCATCCTCGTCGGCCTGCATCGTGCGGCGCAGGATGGCCTTGATGCGGGCGACGATCTCGTCGAGGCTGAACGGCTTGGTCACGTAGTCGTCGCCGCCGACGGTGAGGCCGGTGATCTTGTCCTCCGTGTCGTCCTTCGCCGTGAGGAAGAGGATCGGCGCCGTGTAGCCGGCGCCGCGGAGTCGCTTGGTGACGCCGAAGCCGTTCATGTCCGGCAGCATGACGTCGAGGATGATGAGGTCGGGCTCCTCTTCGAGGACCGCGGAGATCGCCTGAGCGCCATTCCCGACCGCGCGCACGGCGAACCCGGCGAAACGGAGGCTGGTGGTGAGGAGGTCGCGGATGTTCGGCTCGTCGTCGACGATGAGAATGCGGGGTCCTGCGTTCATGCGAACTAGTATCTGCGCGTCGGCTGGGTCTTACCTGTGAGCAGTCGGTGTGCGGTGAGTGGGCAGGTCTGGCGCGCGCAGTACGAACGGTGGATGCTGAGGTCATGTCGAAACCCACCGTCGTCATCGCGGGCGCCGGGCTCGCCGGCGCGACCGTCGCCACAGAGTTGCGGGAGCGCGGTTTCGACGGGCGCATCCTGCTTCTCGGTGCGGAGGAGCATCACCCGTACATCCGCCCGCCGCTGTCGAAGGAGTACCTGAAGGGCGAGGGCGGCATCGACCAGGCGGACGTGCATCCTGCCGCCTGGTACGCCGACAACGCGGTCGAGTTCCTGCCCGGGATCGAGGCCGGGTCGTTCGAGCCGGTGGCCCACGAGCTGTTCGTGTCGGAGGGCGGCCGGATCACCTACGACAGCCTGGTTCTCGCCACGGGCGCCCACGCGCGTCCGCTCGGCGTCCCCGGAAGCGGGCACGACGCGGTCTTCGCGCTGCGCACCCGGGAGGACTCGACGCGGCTGCGGTCGGCGATCAAGCCCGGCGGGCGGCGCGTGGTGGTGGTCGGGTCCGGCTGGATCGGCCTGGAGGTCGCCGCGGCGGCGCGCCGCTACGGCAACCACGTGACCGTCCTCGGGCACTCGGCCGTCCCGTTGAGCCGTTCCATCGGCCGCGAGCTCGGGGGCCTGTTCGAGCGGCTGCACCGAGAGCAGGGCGTCACGTTCCACAACGGCGCATCGGTGGTGGGCGTGGACGCGGGCGCGGAGCAGGCGGTCGTGCTGGCGTCGGGGGAGCGCATCCCGGCTGATGTGGTGGTCGCCGGGGTCGGAGCGGTGCCGAACACGCTGGTCGCGGAGCGGTCCGGTGCCCGGGTCGCCGACGGCATCCTCACCGATCGGGGGATGCGCGCGAGCATCGAGGACATCTATGCGGTCGGCGATGCGGCCGACCCGTTCCTCCCCGCCATCGGCCGCCACCTGCGCAGCGAGCACTGGGCGAACGCGATCACGACGGGGAAGGTCGCCGCCCACGCGATCCTCGGCGAGCGCGCGTCGTACGACGACATCCCGTACTTCTACACCGACCAATACGATCTGGGCATGGAGTTTTCGGGCTATGCGCCGCTCGCAGCGGGCGCTCGCGTCGTGTACCGCGGCGACGTGGAGTCGCGCGAGTTCATCGCGTTCTGGCTGCGCAACGACCGGGTGGTCGCCGGGATGAACGTGAACGTGTGGGACGTGCAGGACGACATCCAGCGCCTCATCCGCTCCGGCGAGCGCGTGGATGCCGAGCGTCTCGCCGACGAGAGCGTCGACCTTGCCGCCCTCTGACGCGGACGGGTCGGCGACGCACGTGCCGTACCTGCCGCCGCTGCGCATCCCGGTCCGGACGATCGGAGCTCGCACCTTCGACTTCTCGCGGCAGGTGGCCGTCATGGCCGTGGTGAACCGCACGCCGGACTCGTTCTTCGACCAGGGCCGCACCTACGCGTTCGACCGGGCGGTGGATGCGTGCTTCGAGGCCGTCGCACTGGGCGCCGACTGGGTGGACATCGGCGGTGCGCCCTTCGCGCCGGGCGACCCGCTGCCGGTGGAGGACGAGATCGAGCGCGTCGTCCCCGTTGTAGAGGCGCTGCGCGCTGGGTCGGATGTGGTGATCTCCGTCGACACCTTCCACTCCAGCGTCGCCCGCCACGCCCTCGCCGCGGGCGCGACCGTCATCAACGACACGACCGGCCTGAGCGACCCGGAGCTCGCGCCGGTGGTCGCGGACAGCGAGGCGACGCTCGTCATCACGCACAGCCTCGCGCAGCCGCGGCGACCCTACCCGCGCCCGCACTACGACGATGTGGTGGCCGAGGTGTCCGCGTTCCTCCTCGACCGGGTGGAGCGTGCGATGGCCGCCGGGGTGCCGGAGGAGCGGATCATCATCGACCCCGGCCACGACCTCAACAAGAACACCCTGCACTCGCTGGAGCTGACCCGCCGCTTCGCCGAGATCGCCGACCTGGGGTTCCCCGTGCTCGCCGCCGTCTCCAACAAGGACTTCATCGGCGAGACCCTGGATGCTCCGCGTGCCGAACGCCTCGAGGGGTCGCTCGCGGCCGCCGTCATCAGCGTGATGAACGGCGCACGCATCGTGCGGATGCACGACGTCCGTGCCTCCGTCGCCGCCATGAGGATGACGGAGGCTGTGCTGGGCCTTCGTGAACCCGCCTACCTCAAGCACAACATGGGAGACGTGAATGACTGAGCCCGCCATCCATCGGTTGTCCCCGCTGCCGTCGCAGACCGAGCTGAGCGACGACGACATCGCGGGCCTGTACCAGGAGGGCGCGGGCGATCCGTGGCTGCGGGTGAACTTCGTCAGCAGCGTCGACGGCGCGGCGACCCACCAGGGGCTCTCCGGCGGACTGTCCAACGACGTGGACGGGCGGGTGTTCGAACTGCTGCGGCGGCTGTGCGACGTCGTGCTGGTCGGCGCCGGGACGGTCCGGGCGGAGGGCTACGGCGCGATGCGCGTGAACCCCGTCTCGGCGCGGGTGCGCAGCGGGGCCGGCATGACGGCGCATCCCGTCTTCGCGATCGTGTCGGCGGGGCTCGACCTCGACCCGCGCAGCTCGATCTTCGAGGATGCGCCGGAGCGCCCGATCGTGCTGACCACCGAGCTCGCGCGGCCGGAGGCGCGCGAGGCGCTGTCCGAGGTGGCCGACGTGGTGGTCTGCGGACGCGAGCGGGTGCAGGCGGAGCGAGGACTGGCGGTGCTGCACGAGCGCGGGCTGACGCGTATCCACTGCGAGGGCGGTCCGCACCTGTTCGCCGACCTCATCGCGGCGCGCGCCGTGGACGAACTGTGCCTGACGATCAGCCCGCGTCTCGAGGGCGGAACCGCGTCGCGCATCGCCACGGGAGCAGCCCCCATCATGCCGCTCGGGCTGCGGCTGGCGCACACGCTGACGGGAGACGACACCCTGCTGCTGCGGTATGTCCGGGCGTGAACTCCGGCCGCACATCGACGCCGCCCTGGTCCGCCGGCTGGTCGACGCGCAATTCCCGCAGTGGCGCGGGCTGCCCCTCCACCCGGTGCCGCACGACGGATGGGACAACCGGACCTTCCGCCTCGGCGACGAGCTGAGCGTGCGGCTGCCGAGCGCGGAGGGATACCGCGAGCAGGTCGCCAAGGAGCAGCACTGGCTGCCGCGGCTCGCCCCGCTGCTGCCGCTGCCCATCCCGCAGCCCGTGGCCGAGGGCGCGCCGGTGGACGAGTACCCGCTGCCGTGGTCGATCTACCGCTGGCTGCCGGGCACCCCGGTGGTGCTGCTCGGGGACGTGTCCCGGGATGTTGCGCTCGCCGAAGCGATCGGGCGCTTCCTCGTTGTGTTGCGCTCCGCGCCGGTCGAGGGCGCGCCCGGACCGGGGACGCACAACTTCTTCCGCGGCGCACCGCCCGACGTGTATGGCGAGGAGGCGCTCGCCGCGTTCCCGGTGCTGGGCGCCGACGCGGACCGCGCGCGGGACCTGTGGGCGGAGGCGACCGCATCCCGCTGGGAGGGCCCGCCGGTGTGGTTCCACGGCGACGTCGCGCCCGGCAACCTGCTGGTGGATGCGCGGGGCGTGCTGACCGCCGTGATCGACTTCGGCATCTCCGGCGTCGGCGACCCCGCGTGCGATCTCGTTCCGGCGTGGACGATGTTCGAGGGCGCGGCGCGCGACGCCTTCGTCGACGTCGTCGGCGTCGGCCTCGACGAGGCGACCTGGGCGCGCGCCCGCGGCTGGGCGCTCTGGAAGGCCGCGATCACCGTGCGCGACCGCCCCGCCGACGCCGAGTCGCGCGCGACGCTCGCGCGCATCCTGCGCTGAGCGGCGTGGTGCTCCTCGCCACCTCGCGCAGGGGCACCAGCTGACCCGAGATTCGTGACGAATGTGCGTCATTCGTCACGAATAGCGGGCATTCGGCACGAAACGGATCGCGGGTGGGCGAGCGGGTGGATGAGGGAGCGCGCTCTCCTACGCCGCCTGCAGCGCGTGCGCGTCGAGAATCGTGTACGAATAGCCCTGCTCGGCGAGGAACCGCTGGCGGTTCTGCGCGAAGTCCTGGTCGACGGTGTCGCGGGCGACCAGCGTGTAGAAGTTCGCCGACAGTCCCGACTCCTTGGGCCGCAGCAGCCGGCCGAGGCGCTGGGCCTCCTCCTGACGGCTGCCGTACGAGCCGGACACCTGGATCGCGACGGTCGCCTCGGGCAGGTCGACCGAGAAGTTGGCCACCTTGCTGACCACGAGGACCTTGGTGCGGCCGTCCCGGAACTCCTGGAACAAGCGCTCCCGCTCATCCACCGGGGTCGCGCCGGTCAGCTTCGGCGCGTCCAGCGCCTCCGCGAGCTCGTCGATCTGGTCGAGGTACTGCCCGATG
This sequence comes from Leifsonia sp. fls2-241-R2A-40a, assembly GCF_030209575.1. Lineage (NCBI taxonomy): Bacteria > Bacillati > Actinomycetota > Actinomycetes > Micrococcales > Microbacteriaceae > Leifsonia > Leifsonia sp. fls2-241-R2A-40a. The sequence continues at coordinate 2,471,779 of NZ_JARVRS010000001.1, forward strand.
ACGAGGATGCGCTCGCCCTCGTGCCGGTCGACCAGCTGCTGGACGATCTCGAGCTTCGCCGGCGCCGTCGCGGCCAGCCGGTAGCGCTCGTCGTCGGGGGCGGCGGCGTAGCTGAGCCGCTCCGACGGCGGAAGGTCGATGCGCACCTCGTAGCAGGCGGCCGGGGAGATGAAGCCCTGGGCCTCGATCTCCTTCCACGGGGCGTCGAAGCGCTTCGGGCCGATGAGGCTGAACACGTCGCCCTCGCGACCGTCCTCGCGCACCAGCGTCGCCGTCAGCCCCAGTCGGCGGCGGGCCTGCAGCTCGGCCGTCAGCTTGAACACGGGAGCCGGGAGCAGGTGCACCTCGTCGTAGACCACGAGACCCCAGTCGAGGGCGTCCAAGAGCGCCAGGTGGGCGTACTCGCCCTTCCGCTTCGCCGTGAGGATCTGGTACGTCGCGATGGTGACCGGCTTGACCTCCTTCACCTGCCCCGAGTACTCGCCGATCTCCTCCGCCGTCAGCGTCGTGCGGCGCAGCAGTTCGTCGCGCCACTGGCGCGCCGACACCGTGTTCGTCACGAGGATGAGCGTGGTCGTCTTCGCCGTCGCCATCGCGCCGGCGCCGACGAGCGTCTTGCCCGCGCCGCAGGGGAGCACGACGACGCCGGAGCCGCCGTCGAAGAAGTTGGAGACCGCCTTGCGTTGGTAGTCCCGCAGCGCCCAGCTGTCCTCCTTGAGGCCGATCTCGTGCGGAGTTCCGGGCGTGTAGCCGGCGAGGTCCTCGGCCGGCCAGCCGAGCTTCACCAGCTCCTGCTTGAGCTGGCCGCGCGCCCACGCCTCCACCACGAAGGTGTCGTCGTCGCGGCGCTCCAGCAGCAGGGGTGCGATGCGCTTGGCGCTCGCCACCTCGGTGAGCACCGCCAGGTCGGTGGAGCGCAGCAGCAGCGTCCCCTCGTCATCGCGCTCGATGACCAGCCGGCCGTAGCGGGCCACGGTCTCCGAGACATCGACCGAGACGGTCTGCGGGATGGGGAACTTGGAGTACCGCTCCAGCGTCCCGAGCATGTCCTCGGCCGTGTGCCCTGCGGCCCGGGCGTTCCACAGTCCCAGTCGCGTGATGCGATAGGTGTGGATGTGCTCAGGAGCCCGCTCCAGCTCGGCGAAGACGGCGAGGTCGTGGCGTGCGTCCTCCGCCTCCGGGTGCGCGACCTCGAGCAGGACGGTGCGGTCGCTCTGGACGATCAGGGGGCCATCAGACATAGCTCACCAGCCTACGCCCTGCCGGTGGGGAGACGGCCGTGAGGTCAGGAGGCGGGCGCGGGGCGGACTCCCTGGATGCTGGAGAGCGGAAGCGTCCGCTCGATGTCCGCCGCGCGGTCGCGGCCGCGCAGGCGTCCGCCGCCCACCCCGGTCGGCTCGAGCAGGTAGTCGACGACGGTCCCGTCCGGCATGGCCACCTCGACGATCACCGTCTGGCGCGCCTTGACCGCGGTGTCCAGTTGCCGGGCCAGCCACCGCTCACCCGTGTCCTCGCCGGCCTCCGATTCCGCCTGGCGCAGGCGGGCCACCAGTTCGGCGTCCCGGTCGGCCGCCTCTGCGGCATGGGGATGCGCCACGCGCTGCCGCTGCAGCGTCACCTCGCGGCCGTCGGCGTCCTCGGCGACCACCGGGTACCGCGCGTCGCTCAGCGCCCAGAACACCACATCCCGCGGGTACCGGCTCACCAGCTCGCCCTCGCGCGTCGGCGACAGCCGCAGCGACCCGAGCGCCTGGTCGACCTGGATGGACCGCAGCAGCGTGGGGTCGGCCGACCGCACAGCCGAGCGGACGCCTTCGCCCTCCGCGTCGTGCACGCGCACGCGTCCGTGCCGCTCGGCGGCGTCGGCGATCACGTAGTCGAGCGGCTGCGGCAGACCGGTCAGCGAGATCGCCGTCAGGAACTCGCGGATGCCCTCGGCGGTCTCCCCGGCCGTGAGCGCGCGGTCCACGGACGCGGCCGACAGCCGGAAGGTGCTGGCGAGCGCTCGCGACTCAACCTCCGCGATCCCGCGCAGGCGCGACTCGATCTCGGGTGCCAGCGGTCCGGGGGAGACGATCGTGAGATCGTGCTGCAGGTACACCCGGTCGACTTCGGCCGGGAAGAGAGCCGTCATGACGGCCGTCGCGGCGTCCGCGCCGTCCTCGACCAGCGCCGTGCCCGCCGAGGACGGCGCCTGGTGCGCCGTGACCCCGAGCCACTCGGCCAGGCGGGTGTGCGCATCCACTCGCCGCTGCGCCTCCTCGACGGCGGCGGGATACAGCCACGCGACGTGCTCGCGCAGGCTCTCGCCCCACGCGGCGCGGCTGCGCAGGGCCAGGAGGGCGCGGACGTCGGCGGGAAGCGCATCCAGCCACGCGGCGGCGAGCGCGCGCCAGCGGTCCGGCGTGGGGGAGTGCGTCCACGCCGCGGCGTCGTCGGTGGGGAGCCACATCCCGTCGTCCACCGCGACCAAAACGGCACGCTCCGCGGCCGAGAGCGCCACGGGGACCAGGTCGGCTTCCACCGACAGCGCCTCCGCGAGTCGCTTCACCGCAGGGAGCGCGAGGCCGCCCTTCTGCAGCCGCCGTGCGCCCTCGCGGGTCAGTTCCGCGAGCAGCTCGGACACGGCGGTGACCGCCTCGAACGCGCGCTCCGCTGCCAGCCGGTCGGTGAAGCGGCTCTCGGTGTCGGGAACCGGCGCGAGCGCCGGCGGCGGGGGCGCCGTCAGTAGCTCGGCGGCCGAGGGGAGACCGGCGGAGGGCCACGACCCGAACTGCGCCGTGACGGCGTCGTAGACGGCGGCCCCGTCTTCGGTGGGATGCACGAGCAGCAGGTGTGCCAGATCGTCCAGCAGGCCGGGCGCCGCGGCGCCGTCGACCCCCGACGTGGCGGGTTCGGCCGCGAGACGCGCGGCCAGCTCAGCGGCCGAGAGTGGGGCACCGGCCCGGCCGAGGACGACGAGAGCGCCCAGGTGCGTGCGGTCGAGCGGGGTCAGGGCGCGCTGGAGCGAGTCGGCGTCGAGGAGGGCGTCTGCGAGGTCGAAGAAGTCGCCGGTGCCGGTGCGGCGGTAGGTGCGGCGGTGGAGCGCGGCGACGAGCGCGGCGTCGTCCAGCTCCCGCAGTCGCGCTGCGAGAGCGAGCGTGGTCGTCATCGCGGGGTGCCGGCCGTCGCGGCTAGCGCCGGCCCTTTGCAGCGCCCGCGGCGCGGTTCGCGGCCCGGTTGCGGCGGGCGCTCACGATGAGGAGGGCGATGATCAGCACGAACGCGACGGGGAGCGCCACGAGCGGGAAGAAGAACACGGTCGGCCAGAGCCCCTGACCCGAGCCCTGGGCGGCGAATTGCCCCGCCGCGGTACCGATCAGGATGGCTGCGATGCAGACCAAGGACACGATGACGAGCGCGGCGACGATGTAGGCGAGGATGCGCTGGAGCCGCGATGCCGGCGGCGGGGTCTGCTGAGTCACGAAATCAAGGATAATTGAGGACGGTCATCCGATCCCCATGCGAAGCGAGGTTCCCATGCCAACCGGCAAGGTCAAGTTCTACGACGAGGAGAAAGGCTTCGGCTTCATCAGCTCTGATGACGGCCAGGAAGTCTTCCTGCACGCCTCGGCCCTCCCCGCTGGTGCCGTTGTGAAAGCGGGATCGCGTCTCGAGTTCGGCATCGCCGACGGCAAGCGCGGAGCGCAGGCGCTCTCGGTGCGCGTGCTCGAGGCTCCGCCGAGCCTGGCGAAGATGAAGCGCAAGTCGGCCGACGACATGGCGATCATCGTCGAAGACCTCGTGAAGCTGCTCGACGGCATCGGCTCCAACCTGCGCCGCGGCAAGTACCCGGACAAGGCCCACGGCGCGAAGATCGCCGCGGTGCTGCGCAAGGTCGCGGACGACCTGGATGCCTGAGCTCGGCGACGACGTCGAGCCGACGGCTGCGGAGTCGGCGGCCGAGGAGTCGGCGGCGGCCGAGGAGTCGGCGGCGGCCGAGCTCGCCGTGGAGTCGGACGAGCCGGCCGACGAGGTCGAGCTCGTCGCGGACCCCGAGTTGCTGGCGGCGCAGCCGCTCGCCCTCCAGGCGCTGCGCGAGATCACCCCCGAGAACACGATCGGCGAGCCGCTCGGCCATGTCGTCGAGGCGCCCGGCATCGTGTCCCTGCTGTTCGCCAGCCGGGTGCCCGGGTACCCGGACTGGCACTGGACCGTCACCGTCGGCCGGACGGCCGACGACGAGCAGCCCACGGTGCTCGAGGCGGAGCTGATGCCCGGCGAGGGCTCGCTGCTCGCGCCCGACTGGGTGCCGTGGTCCGAGCGTCTGGCCGACTACCAGGCCGCCCAGGAGGCGCTCGCCGCTCATGCGGCCGAGTCCGGCGACGAGTCGGACGAGTCCGATGACGACGAGGATGACGACGAGTCGGATGACGCGTTCGACGACGCCGAGGACGACCACGATGTCCACGATCTGCACGACGAGGACGACCTGGACGGTGTCGACATCGACAGCGTCGACGTCGACTTCGACGAGGAGACCGACGTCGACAGCGACCTCGACCTCGAGGCCGAGGAGGCAGCGGCCCTCGCGGACTCCGACGACGAGGATGACGACGACGAAGACGACGAAGACGACGAAGACGACGAAGACGCCTCAGCGGCGCCGGGCGATGGTGAGGTAGCCGAGTCCGAGGACGCCGAGGGCGAGTCCGACGATGATCGTCCAGAGCCAGGTGCCCCCGCCGAGCGCGGGTCCGCCGACGATGAGGACGACGACCAGGGCGACCACCCACAGGCCTAGTCCGACCACGACGGCCCGCCGGTCATCCGTTTTCACGGGGATCGGGTCGGGCCGTCGTTCGTCGTCGCGGAGCCAGAGGCGCATGGCCGGGTCAGCCCAGTCGCTCGACCACGTATTCGATGCAGCCGGTCAGTGCGCGCACATCCGCCGGCTCGATGGCCGTGAAGGTGGCGACGCGGAGCTGGTTGCGGCCGAGCTTCCGGTACGGCTCGGTGTCGACGATGCCGTTGGCGCGGAGCGTCTTGGCGACGGCCGCCGCATCCACGCGCTCGTCGAAGTCGATCGTGACGACGACCTGCGACCGGTGCGCCGGGTCCGCCACGAACGGCGTCGCGTAGTCGACGCTCTCGGCCCACGTGTACAGCGCCTGCGACGACTCGCGGGTGCGGGCGTCGGCCCAGGCGAGACCGCCGTTGCCGTTCATCCACTCGAGCTGGTTCTCGAGCAGGACGAGCGTGGCGATGGCCGGGGTGTTGAGCGTCTGGTTGAGACGCGAGTTGTCCACCGCGTTCTTCAGGCTGAGGAACTCCGGGATGTACCGGTCGGTGGCCGCAATGCGCTCGACGCGCTCGAGGGCCGCGGGGGAGAACAGGGCGAGCCAGAGGCCGCCGTCCGATGCGAAGTTCTTCTGCGGGGCGAAGTAGTAGACGTCCGCCTCGCCGACCTCGAGGTCGACGCCGCCCGCTGCGCTGGTCGCGTCGATCACGGTCAGGGCGCCGTCGTCGCCGTGCACGCGCCGGACCGGCGCCATGACGCCCGTCGAGGTCTCGTTGTGCGGCCACGCGTAGACGTCGACGCCCTGGACGACCTCCACCTCACTGCGCGACCCGCCGGGCGCCTCGATCACGTGCGGGGCATCCAGCCACGGCGTCGCCGCCGCCTTGGCGAACTTGCCGCCGAACTCACCGAAGACCAGGTTCTCGCTGCGCTTCTCGATCAGTCCGAAGGCGGCGGCATCCCAGAACGCGGTCGAGCCGCCGTTCCCGATGACGACCTCGTAGCCCTCGGGGAGGCGGAACAGGTCGCCCAGGCCCTCGCGCACGCGTCCCACCAGGTTCTTGACCGGCGCCTGACGGTGGGAGGTGCCGAGCAGCTCCGCGCCGGGACCGGCGAGGTAGGCGAGCTGCTCCGGGCGGACCTTGGAGGGTCCGCATCCGAATCGACCGTCGGCGGGCAGCAGGTCAGAGGGGATCGTCACGTCCGGCATAACTGAAGTGTATTGGCTGTTAGGGGAGGGGACGGTGCGCATGACGCACTCCGTCTTGCGCCTGCCGACGCCTGTCACCCGCACCAAGTAGTCTGATATCCGGCATTCGCGCGCCGTCACATGGAGGGGCCCATGACCGACCTGATCGACACGACAGAGATGTATCTCCGTACCATCCTCGAGCTCGAGGAGGACAACATCGTCCCCCTGCGCGCACGCATCTCCGAGCGTCTCGGTCACTCCGGCCCCACCGTCTCGCAGACGGTCGGCCGTATGGAGCGCGACGGCCTCGTCGTTGTGTCCGGCGACCGCCACCTCGAGCTCACCGACGACGGGCGCCGCAAGGCCGTTCACGTCATGCGCAAGCACCGCCTCGCGGAGCGCCTGCTGAGCGACGTCATCGAGCTCGAGTGGGAGTACGTCCACGAAGAGGCCTGCCGCTGGGAGCACGTGATGAGCGAGCAGGTGGAGCGCAAGCTGCTGACCATGCTCGGCCACCCGACGGAGTCGCCGTACGGCAACCCGATCCCCGGACTGGGCGAGCTGGGCGCCGTCGAGTCCTCCGTATCCACTGAGAGTCTGATCAACCTCGTTGACGTCGTCCGCGGCAGCGATTCCGGGGTCACGGCCAAGATCCGCCGTCTGGGCGAGCCGGCCCAGATCGACCCCGAGCTGCTACTGCAGCTCAAGCAGGCGGGCGTCTTTCCGGGCTCGACCGGGACTTTCACCCCGGCCGGTTCGTACGTCGCCGTGCAGATCGACGGCTTCGAGACCGGCCTCGAACTCCCCAACGAGCTCGCCGCGCACATCTTCGTCGACGCCTGAATCCCGTTACCGATTCGTTAAAAAAGTCGCCGAATAGTGTGACAAACGTCATCCTGTCCCGTAGTCTCTATCGAGTCCGAACGGGCCAGAAGCCGGCCCATCAGGACCCCGGATCGAGACGCTCCACCCCCCGCAACCCGTCTCTCGATCCGTGAAGCCGAAGCCACTCGTGCGGACGGGGGCAGCTCCCTAGTGCTGCCGGAGCGTTGGAGGTCACACTTTGGCAGAATCGAGCACGCCCGGTCTCACCTCAGACCGTACGAACCCGGTCCAGAGCTCTTCATCCGTCTCCCGTCGCGTCACGCGTTCGGTGCCTGAGACGACGACGTCGTCGCGCCCGGCCACCGGATCCGTCGCCGCGCAGGCCAAGAAGAAGCGCAAGGGCGGGTGGATCCTGAACGCCGGTGTCATCACCGTCGCCACGGGCCTCATCGCCACGATGTCGCTCCCCGCGTTCGCCTTCAACCCGGCCGACGCCCAGGGCACCGCATTCGGTCCGAGCGCCGCCGACTCGATGAAGAAGGCGCAGTCGCAGACCGTCGAGGTCGGCGGTGTCGCCGCGTCGGCCGTCAACCGCGACGCCGCATCCGCCACGACGCAGGAGCAGCTGGATGCGCAGAAGGCTGCCGTCGCGGCTGCCGCTGCCGCCGAGGCAGCCCGTCGTCAGGCCGCCGTCCAGCTGGCCACCTACGCCACCCAGTCCTCGACCGGCCCGTCGGTCTCCGACTTCCTGGCCAACCCGCCGTACCCGAACTTCAGCCTCTCGCAGGTGTTCTCGGTGGCCCAGCAGTACATCGGCACCCCGTACGTCTACGGCGGCGCCAGCCCCGCGGGCTTCGACTGCTCCGGCTACGTCATGTACGTGTACGCCCAGTTCGGGATCAACCTCCCGCACTCGGTGTCCGGTCAGGCCGCGATGGGCAAGCGCATCTCGATCGCCGACGCGCAGCCGGGCGACCTCGTCATCATGAGCGGCCACGACGGCTTCTACGCCGGCAACGGCAACATCATGGATGCTCCCGACACGGGCCGCTCGATCTCGATCCGCCCGATCTGGACCAGCGACTACTACATCGTCCGCCTGGGCATCTGAGCCCGGCAGCTCTCCGGTCGGTTGCCGACCGGTGAACACTCCGCACCACAGCACCGGAACGGCGCGCCCCGAATAGGTGGCGCGCCGTTTCTGGGTTACCCTGGCGTTCTGACGCTGCGTAGCGCAGCCGCAGAATCGGAGGATCCGATGGCCGGAACACGTTCCGCCGGGCCGCTCAGTGCGACCGGGTGGGACGAGTGCGGCCTTCCGTCGGGATCGAGCATCACGCTCTCCCGCTGGGGCGACTTCCTCGCCTGCCGCCACCACGTCGAGGCCTGCCACCGCCACCATGTGGCGTGCCGCCACCATGCCGCTTCCTTCTTGGGCGCTGTCCGCACGGACAGTGCCCTTTTTGTTTCCCCGAACCCTCCCCGCACCACAGTCCTGGAAGGCCGCAGATGAAGACACTGGTTCTGAACGCCAGCTACGAGCCGCTCGGCGTGATCGCGACGCGGCGAGCCATCATGCTGGTGCTGGCCGGGAAGGCCTCCACGATCTCCGGCAGCGGGACCCAGCTGCACAGCCGTTCCCTGGTCCTGGATGCGCCGAGCGTCGTCCTGCTGAACCAGTACATCAAGGTGCCGCACCGCCGCATCCCGCTCACCCGCAAGTCGGCGCTGGAACGGTACGGCCACATCTGCGCCTACTGCGGCAAGTTCGGCGACACCCTCGACCACGTGATTCCGCGCGCCCGCGGCGGGACGCACAGCTGGGACAACGTGGTGATCGCCTGCTTCCGCTGCAACAACGTCAAGTCGGACCGCCTGCTCGCGGAACTCGGCTGGAAGCTCCCCTTCGAGCTGAAGGAGCCGCACCTGAACATGGCCTCGCTGATCAGCATGCGGTGGAACGACCCCACCTGGGAGGAGTTCACCGAGCCGTGGAGGCGGCACGAGCTGCAGCTCGCGGGCTGAGCGCTTGGTCTGGAACGGCCGAAGCGGGAGGTCCCGTGGGAGCCTCCCGTTCGGCGGCCGGGCGTCGGCCGCTGTGACGCCCGGTCAGCCTGCGGTGACCTTGCGGCGGTAGATCGTCATGGCGAAGGCGTAGGCGATCACGAGGATGCCGACCAGCCAGGCGAGGGCGATCCAGATGTCTCCTCCGACCGGCTGCTGCTCGAACAGCGCCCGGATCGTGTTGACGATGGAGGTGACCGGCTGGTGCTCGGCGAACCAGGCGACCGGTGCGGGCATGGAGTCCGTCGGGACGAACGCCGAGCTGATGAACGGCAGGAAGATGAGCGGGTAGCTGAACGCGCTCGCCCCATCCACTGTCTTCGCCGAGAGCCCTGCGATGACCGCCAGCCAGGTGAGAGCGAGCGTGAACAGGATGAGGATGCCCGCGACCGCGAGCCACGCCCAGACCGACGCCCCCGTGCGGAAGCCCATGATCAGCGCGACGCCGATGACGATCGCCATCGAGACGACGTTCGCGATCACCGAGGTGAGCACGTGCCCCCACAGGACGCTGGACCGCGCGATCGGCATCGACTGGAACCGTTCGAAGATCCCGCCCTGCAGGTCGAGGAACAGCCGGTACGACGTGTAGGCGACGCCCGAGGCGATCGTGATGAGCAGGATGCCCGGCAGCAGGTAGTTGACGTACGAGCCGCTGGCGCCGGTGTTGATGGCGCCGCCGAGCACGTACACGAACAGCAGCATCAGCGCGATCGGCGTGACCGCCGTGGTGATGATGGTGTCGGGGCTCCGCAGGATGTGTCGGAGCGAGCGTCCGGTGAGCACACCGGTGTCGGCGAGAACGTTGGTGGTCATCGTCCTTTCCCTTCCGTGCGGACCGCGGTGCGGTCGTCGTTGTCTGCGTTGGTTGTGGTGTCGGCGTCGGCGTCGTTGTCTGCATCCTCGCCGACCAGCGCGAGGAACACCTCCTCGAGTGTCGGCTGCTTCTCGACGTACTCGACCTTCGCTGCCGGGAGCAGCCGCTTGAGTTCGGCGAGGGTGCCGTTCTGGATGATCGTCCCCTTGTGGAGGATGGCGATGCGGTCGGCGAGCTGCTCGGCCTCGTCGAGGTACTGCGTGGTGAGGAGGACGGTGGTGCCCTGTCCTGCGAGGCGCTTGACCGTGTCCCACACCTCGATGCGCGCCTGCGGGTCGAGGCCGGTGGTCGGCTCGTCGAGGAAGATGATCGCCGGGTTGCCGATCAGGCTCATCGCGATGTCGAGCCGGCGCCGCATCCCGCCGGAGTAGGTGGACGCCTTGCGGTTGCCCGCGTCCGTCAGCGAGAAGCGGGCGAGCAGCTCGTCGGCGATCGCGGCCGCATCCTTCAGGTGGCGGAGCTTGGCGACGAGGATGAGGTTCTCGCGTCCGGTGAGCACCTCATCCACTGCCGCGAACTGCCCGGTGAGACTGATCTCGGCGCGCACGTCGCCGGGCTTCGCCGCTACGTCGATCCCGCGGATGGTTGCCGTGCCGGCGTCGGCCCGCAGCAGGGTGGTGAGGATGCGGACCAGCGTCGTCTTGCCGGCCCCGTTGGAGCCGAGCAGGGCGAAGATGGTGCCCGCCTGCACGTCAAAGTCGACCCCGCGGAGGACCTCGACGTCTTTGAAGGACTTCTCGATCCCGCGGACGCGGATGGCCGTGTCGCTCATCGTTCCTGCTCCTTCTCGGCTTGCTGGACCGCCTTCTCGAGGCGGGCGCGCTCCTTGTCGATCCACTTGGTGCCGCCGTACGACTCGGTGAACGTCTCGGCGAACTCGACCGGGTCGTGGCCGACCAGGCTGCTGACGGGCGTCCCGTCGACGGCGGCGCGTTCCCACAGGTCGGCGAAGTCGGTGAGCATGGTGACGAGCGTGTCGCCGTCGGTGATTCCGCCGTTGTACATGAAGTACCGCTCGAACGCCTTCGCGGCCCCGCGGTACGGCTCCGGCAGCGCCTCGATGCGGGCCTTGTACTGCCGGTACTGCTTCTTCTGCTCGAGCGACCCGGTGATGGTCTCGATCCATTTTGCGGCCATGATCAGTTGTCCCCTTCGTGGAGCTGCTGGATGCGTTCTGCGAGGAAGCTCCACGTCCTCCAGAACTCGTCGAGGTAGTCACGACCCCGGGCGTTGAGGGAGTACACCTTGCGCGGCGGCCCCTTCTCGGATGGAACCTTCTCGACATCGACAAGCCCCCGCTGCTCCACCCGCACCAGGAGGGCGTAGATCGTGCCCTCCGCGATGTCGGCGAACCCCTGCTCGCGCAGCCACGCGGTGATCTCGTACCCGTACGCCGGACGGCGCGACAGGATGGCGAGGACGATGCCCTCAAGCGTCCCCTTGAGCATCTCGGTCTCTTGCTTGCCCACGGGAACCTCCTCACTAGTCAGTGTTGCTGATTACCGGTACATAGTAAGCATGAGTACCGGTAGATAGCAAGACTGAATAGCGGGGTTCTTTTCGGGCGTTTCTGTAGACTCGGGGAGCCAGCCTCTGTAGCTCAATGGAAGAGCAGTTCCGTCCTAAGGAAACGGTTGGGGGTTCGAGTCCCTCCAGGGGCACAACCGCGTCGCAAGAGAACAGTTGGTCGGTTGCGGAATTAGAAGAATGGATAACAGCCGCTGTTCGCGGTTTGCCCACGATTTGCTCACACCAACGCCGCAGAGTCGCGGCGAGGATGAAGTGCCGCCCGGTTGCCTCCCGCCGCGAGGGTGCTTGACTGCTCGCAGAGCGACGCTTTGAGACACGCTCTCTCCATAGCGCCGCAAAGGCAGAGTGAGCGCCCGCTCTGAATGCTGACATATCGTCTAGATTCGCCGCCTCTGGGCTACAACGCCTCAGATTCATATTCCGCGCACCCACCCTGCTCGGGTAATGTCGCCTACTAGCTGGCCCACTCACCTGCGATAGCGGCAGGTGCCAGAACTTCTGCGGCTACCCGGAGGAGCATGAGCATTCTTGGTGTCCTTGTCCCGGTGGGTCTGTGTGCCGTGAAGGTTGCACTACGCCTGGCGAGTAACCCGGCCGGAGGCGACTGGGCGGATTCATTGGCGGATTTCTCTGATCTGTACGGACGAGTCTCGAACGAGTTAGATCGCCGCAAGCTTGATCGGCAGGCCGCCGATATCGCCAATGAGGTAACGCGGCATCTGGCCCGGGAGATCGAGATTGAGTACGGGAGCCTCGATGAAGGCGATGTGACGGCGGCTGCCGAAGCGGCCGTCGTCGCGCTGGTGGATTCTCTTCCGCTCGACCGACAGGATCAGGTTTCGATCGTGGCGGCCGAATACTCCGCAAACGCCCTGTACAAGGTGGTAATGCGGGGTGTTGATCGCTCATCATGGGTTGCGCTCCACGGGGAAGCAGTCGCGGATTTGACTCAGCTAATCCTGCGAAATGTGTCGCACGCGATTGCCGCAATTCTTCGCAAGCGACCAGACCTCAATATTGACATGCTTAGCGCGCTCGTCAACAAGAACGCCGAGTTCGCGGCGCTGCTTGACGAGCTGAGCACGGCCCTCATCGACCTTCCAATGCGGTTCTCCGAGACGGCTGAAGCCTCTGCAAGTCAGCGTGAGAACAGGCAAGATCTGGAGTTTCTGACTGAGTACCTGAGGGCAGTTGCCGAAGAGAACGATCGCCTAGACGTATACGGGCTGAACCTATCGCGGGAGGTCGTCCATTACGAACTCACTGCCAGCTACGTGACTCTCAGATTGAGTCACAAGTCAACAGAGCCCAGCGCTGGCAGTCTGTCACGTTTTCTGAGTCGGTCGGCCGGAGCGTCGACCACCGGTGAGAAAAAGAGTTCCCAGGTGGTCCACCTCAGCGGCCCCGCCGGATCGGGCAAGACGACCCTGCTTCAATGGCTGGCTGTAAACGCTGCCCGGGGAACTTTGCCCAAAGAGTACGGCGCGATTGCTGAGCGCCTTCCCGTTCTCATTCGCCTTAGGAATTACGGCGAGGAGCGACTCCCACGGGTCGCGGATCTGGCCCGCGCGACGACGGCCTCCACCTTGAGCGAGGAGCCGCTCGGGTGGATGTCGCGAATTCTGCGAGGTGGGCAAGGCGTCTTGTTGCTTGTCGACGGCGTGGACGAGTTCCCGGAGAAGCGGGCGCCGGAGCTCGCGACATGGTTTGAGGACTTAGATTCCGCCATACCCAGACTCACGGTGGTTGTTTCTGGCAGGCCAACAGCGGAAGCCAGCGTGCGAGCGCTAGCGGAGGAGTTTGGGAATCGTTGGAACTTGTTCGAAATTCAGCCGCTTGGGCGCACCGAGGTACAGGCATTCGTCGCACATTGGCACCGCGCGGTTGCGAGACGAAGTGGTGTCGGAGAGCTGAATAGCGAAGCCATGGTGGTGGCTGATCGCCTAAACGGCGACCCAGCGCTGCGTAAGCTCGCCTCTTCTCCGCTAGTTTGCGCTGTGCTGTGTGCACTATTTCACGCTCAGCATGGCGATCTCCCGTCTTCTCGTATCGAGCTCTACAACACGCTTGCCACAGTGCTGGTTAGCGCCCGCGACAGCCAGCGCGGGATCCTCGTCGATCAAGACTCATTGAGTGGCCCTCAGCGGCTCCTCGTATTGCAAGCGTTGGCCTCGTTTATGCTGGAGAACCGGCTGTCAGAGATACCAAAGGACCGCGCCGGTGCGTGTGTGAGACGTGCGCTAGCGGACATCCCTGGAGGCCACGACGCCAAGACGACATTGGATGCGCTTCTGAGGCGTTCTGGAGTGCTCCGCGAGCCAAGCCCTGGCGTTGTCGATTTTGTCCACCGCACGTTCCTGGAGTTCTTCGCTGCTCGCGAGCTAGCTCGCCGCGACTCACTTGAGGGACTGGCACATCACGCGGACGACCCAAATTGGTCAGAGACAGTTGTCCTGGCGGCTTCGATTGCCAACGACACTCAGTACCGCTCCATGTGCGACATAATTCTTGCGAAGTCCGATGAGGCACCCGGCGTAAGGTCGGCACCCTGGGCCGTTGGTGTGATGGGAGGCATTCTCGCGGCCCGCTCTACGCGAGTTGACTCGGTAGACAGTGAACTGTTGAAGCGTCTCCGGCTGAACTTGCCGCCACGGAGCGGTGATGACGCGCGCACGGTAATCGCGGCGGGCGAGGCAGTGTTTGGCGAGGTCGTTGCCTCAATATCTGACCCAAACAACGAGGTCGAACCTAACGTTTGCAGCGCAGTAGTGCGTGCGCTTGGTGAGTTTGGCGGCGAATCCGCTCTGCGCGCCCTGGCCGAAATGCCGTCCCGACTCCGATTGCAATTAGTTAACGACCTCGCCGCAATTTGGCCCTGGTTCGATCCCGGGCGTTTCGCTGAGTTACTTCTTCAGGACCTCAAACCCCCCTTCGCAACGAGGGTGGTGGTCAATTCCAGCCGAGTCTTTCCAAGCTTGCGCGGCCTCAGCGACCTGTTCGAATGGGAGGCCGTCATCGAAATACCCGACGAATCGCTCATCACAGACTGCGCCAACGCGCCGATCGTAAAATTGAACATCGCTGGGCTGGAACTGCTGGCCGACGAGTCCGCGCGCACGTGCGAGTTTGTGGCGGGAATCGCGGGCCTTCGGGCACTTCGGGTACAAGGAGTTTCGAATCTCAACCTCGCGGACGCCGATCTTTTCCTCCTAAATTCCATCGATTTAGGCATAACGAGAGGCGAGATAGATCTTTCGATACTGGCGGGCTCGAAAGCTCTGGATTTAGTGGCTATAGCAAGCCTGGGGACGACGAGGATGATTGCCCCGAGGTCTACTCGGATCGTCTCGCGAGTACTGAGCCTGTCGGGCGAAATCGAGATTTCCCCGGAGTTGCAATTGGCGGCAACGCAGGTATACCTCAAGCAAGTGCCGGCCGCGGCGTTGGCCTCACTTGACCTGGGGCAGACAAGCACGTTGCATCTGCGGGACATTGATGACCTAACGTCCTTGGATCTTGTCAAGGCGCAGAGTCTCCGGCATCTCCAGATCGAGTCTTGCCCAGCCTTGCAAGACATCGAAGATCTCTTGTCTATTGATCGGCTCGGTCTAGTTGAGATTCGTGGCGCAACGTCGATCACCAACGCCGAGACGCTTGCACGTTTGGACGAGCAAATCGAGACATTCGTGCTCGATGTCGACCTCGATGCGCTGCTTGAAATGCACTACACAGCTTTGGCTCTCAAGACGGAAGATGCCGATGACCGGCTTGAGGCACGCGGCTTTGGCCGATGGTCGGAGGCGAAGCGAAGACCAGTGAGTGGTGCTACCTATGAAGATTGGGATCCGGAGCCGACATTTGTCTGGCGTACGTCGGAGGAAGATTCGCCCACCGAAGAAGAACTCCGCAGTATCGAACTCGGGGATCAGGGGTGACGACCGGACTCGATGGAGCGGCACGGGTGGCGTTGGGAAAGTGACTGCTGACCGCATAAGAATCGGCATTCGATACGCTACCTCGGTGCCCAAGGCGTCGTCGTCGCAACCGGTGAGCCGCGCCCGACTTTGCGACCTGTATGCGACTGGCTATCTCGGTTGGGTCGAGAACAATCGGGAAAATCTCGGGCTGGAGGCCGTAGAACTAGCTGCGCCAACTGTCGCTGCAGATGGGCGTCGCGGCCTGATCTTCGTTCGAGCGGGAGCTTTCCGCAAGCGGTCGACGAAGCTGAACCTCCTGGCATCGCAATCTTCGGCTTCGATTCTGAAGGGGGACTCTCGATGGAGTCAACACCGTCGGCCGCGAGTGGTATGCGACGGGTCTGACGAGGTAGCGCGTTCAGCCCGATCATCTGGGGCCAACCGGGGTGCGTTGGCCTCGGGCGCGTTGGCGATCGGTCCGGCGCAATTTTGGGCAGCCTGCTTCAGGTCGGCCTGCGCTGTCGCTCGAGACTTCCCCAGGACCTCTTCCATCGGTTGACGTTGCATCATTTCGATCAGCTGAGTCTTGGGAGAGTCGGCGGTCGGAGCCACCAGAACGAAGGCGTTGTGCTGCTTCCCGCGAGCGGAGCCACGTAGGGGCCCGCCGCGTCGACTCCCGCTACTACGAGGGCGCGGTCGGTCGTCTGGTCTGAACACCGTCAACGGTCGTGGAGCACTCTCCAATGCGGCAGCCGAAGCCCACGGTCTCCGTCTCTTCGTGCGCTCGATGATTGGCATAGACCGTGTCCGCGAGGGATATATTGTCGACGTTCACCGCGGCCGCGACTTTGACCGCCGACCAGCTGACTTCGTGAACATGCTCGTTGACCAGTCACCCAGAGAGGCGGGGTCGACCCTACCCTGATTTAAGCGGCGCCATTTGTCGGCGTTGCTCCGACCGCCCCAGACGGAGTGTTTAGCGGGACGAATGTCATCGAACTCGTCGCAGCGCTGAGACGGGTCACGCAACTGCCGAGGCTGCATAGACCGAACATGGGCTCGGAAGACTCCGAAATGGGGCTGTTCTGACACCGGCGGGTGATGCGCGCGTGATTGGTAAAGCAGACCGCTACGTTGCTCTAGATTCTTCTCATGGCAGCTGCGGGAATCTCCTTGAAATCCATCGAAATTAGCGGTCTCTTCGGAAGACCGACTTTTGCTATCCATCTGGATCCCAAGCAGCCAACGATCCTCACCGGGGCCAACGGCACCGGAAAGTCGACGATTCTGCGCATCATAAACGCACTTGCGAACTCGGATGTTATACCGTTGGCAAGCGCACCACTCGAGCGGCTCACTCTTCAGATGGACGGACTTGAGACGTTCGTCATGACGAAATCTGATTCCAACGGCTTCGATTTGTCATGGGGAGAGCGGAAGGGGCGCCTAGAGGTATCCAGCCGTGTGCTCGATCTTCCAGTCTGGTCGCGACAACTGCTGGAAGAATCCCGCTTCGACGTTGAAGAGGCGTTGGAGCGCATGTCGGAGCTTGCCGGCACGAGCGGCCTGCCATTCGCGGAGTTCGTGGCAGCTAGGGAGGGTCTGGTTGGCACTCGGGGCAACGGTCCGGTCCTGAAGACCCCGGATTGGCTCCCCGAATTCGGGGCCGTCTTCCCGGTGCTGTACGTCAGCGATCAGCGACTCGTGACGGAGCGTGCGGGCAAACGTAGGCGCGGTGCACCGGCTCGCCAGCGCACAAGTAGTCTCGCGGTCGAATCCGCTGCCTTCGAGATCTCAGAGGAGATCGAGCGGGCTTTTTCGCAATACGGCAGGACTTCACAACAATTGGATCGAAGCTTCCCGCAGACGGTAATTAAGGCAATGTCGGGCCATCAGACAGTTTCCTCTGAGCGCCTGAGAGAGCTGGTGGATCACGTCGAACGGAAGCGCGAGTCGCTCCGCGCGGTGGGACTGCTCGAGCCGGACGCGTTCGGACCGAATATTGTTCCTGACTATTTTGAGGACGAGAGCCTCAACATGGTGATGAACGCGGTCCTGCACTCGACCCTGCAGAAGTTCGATGTATTAAATGACCTTGAACGCCGGCTAACAAGCCTGAAAGCGTTCCTGGACAACCGGTTCGCATCGAAAAGCTTGGTACTCAGCAGGGGCGAAGGCATGCGTTTCGTATCCGATACCGATCAGGAGATCCGGCCGGCGCAGTTGTCTTCCGGCGAACAGCAGATGATGGTGTTGGCATATGAAATATTGTTTCGGGCGAAGCCCAACACGCTGGTCATTGTTGACGAGCCAGAGTTATCGCTCCACGTGTTATGGCAGGACTCCCTCATCGACGACCTCACAAGTATGGGCAACATCGCGGGGCTTCAGTTCCTGATGGCGACGCACTCTCCGACGATTCTCGCGGAGCACCCGGAGCTCGAGCGAGCTCTCTCGTCCCGATGACTTCGTTGAGCTTCCCAAGCCCCGCAGCATTCACCCAGTCGCTGAGGATGCGGAGGAGTGGTTCAGTGCCCGGGACGCGGTTCCTAGTCGTTGAAGGCGTCTCAGACAAGAAGTCGTTTCATCCCCTCCTTGACCCTCACCTCCACTATGTTCCCGCCCGGGGAAAAGACATGGTGCTCTTCGCGTTTGAGACTTTGACTCTTGAAGGGGTAAATGACTGTCTCTTCGTTGTCGACTGCGATGGTGGTACTGAGTCCAAGTGGTTGGGACGGCATGGACTTGTTATCAGCAACAACCGAGATCTCGACGCAGATCTGCTTTTCGATCTGAATGCCTTTGACCGGGTGGCGCTCGAATATTTATCTGGATTTGGCCAAACTGCGGAGGAATGTGCTGCTGTTGGACAAGAACTTCTCGCGTATGCCCGAGCGTTGAGTGCAGATTTCGGTGTCGTCCTCGACGCTGCTCGAGATACAGGAGCGCCCACGAAGGTGTACGACGAAAACCGAGGAAGCCGGCGACGGCTCCAGCTTCTCGATTTTGACGATTCGGTCGCTTGGATCCAGAACTTCGTTCCCGTTGATCGGGAAGAGTTGGCGACACTAGCCGCGGGGGCCCTCGGGTGGACTGACGATCAACTTGCGGGGGTAATTATCGAGGTCACGGGCGGTGCGCTTAAGGCTTGTCGAGCTCACGGCCTTCCGAGATGTGCGGAATGTACGCCGAGACATTTCAGCAGCGGCCACGACCTCGTTGACATTCTTTCATTGTCGCTATCACAACGCTGCGGGTTCGTCGTATCGAGTGGCGAGCTCGCTCGCGCGACTAGACTCGCAGCTTCAACGCAGTCCGTAAGCGCTTGGAGCGTGGCTCGACGGGTGGGCGGCTGGCTTGCGCCGGGCTAGGCGCGAGCCGAAGCTCTCCATCAGTTTAGAAACGGAGTTCCGCTCTGTGCAGCTGCTGGAGCCCCGCTCGAGGACGGACAATTGCCACAATGGAGTGAGTTCGATGTGATCGCAGTCATTCTCTAGGCCGGCGGAAGCACGGAAGTCCGCGCATTTGCATCACGGTGACGGTGCTTCAAAGGCGGTCAAGTTTTCGAGTCCTCAGGGGCACCTTGGCGATCGCGGCGAGTGTACCCACCGCAATGTCGGCTCTAATGGAACTGCCGCTCGCCTCACCGGCGGCGGCGATGAGGCGCGGCCCCTATCGAACGCCCGAGTGGGCAGCGAGGGGGGATACCCAGCCTCGGTATGGGCATGTAGCAGTGGCTAGTGTTGAACTGATGCCCTACACCACCCACCAGGCTCCCCGGCCCGCCGCAATAGTGTGCGACATCGACGGGACACTCTGCGACGTACGGTCCATTCGCTACTTGGTCGAGCTACCGAGCCATCGGTCGACAAGAAACCGTGACTACAACGCTTTCCACTCTCAGTCCATCAACTGCCCCGCGTTTCCTGAAGTCGTTGGCCTTCTTGATGAGGCCAGGCGACGCGGCCGTGCCATTCTGCTTGCGACCGGTCGAGAGGAGAAGTGGGCTTTCCTCACATCGTTGTGGCTCAAAGAGCGCGGAGTTGAATATGACGAGCTGCTCATGAGGCCTAGAAACGACTTCAGAGCGGATGTTGACATAAAGGCATCAATTGCCGAAGACGTCACGAGTCGTTACCAAATCGAACTCGCCGTCGACGACCGACCCGAGATCATTGAGGTCTGGAAAGCGACCAGATTCCCGACCCGGATCGTCGATCCAGATGGCCACCTCGGTGATCTTGTGATGCCTTGATACGAACACGACGGTAGTACGCGGGGTCCTCCTAGCCTTTCCATCGAGGCGCTAGCGCGTCGTCTAAAAGGTCCCTCTTGTTATGCATTAGCCTTTTCATACTCGTCCCGGACCACAGGAGGTCGTTGTGCCCGCTTCTCCGATCGTCGAACCTGCGCAGATCGGCATCGGACCAGCGGTCGAGGGCTCCAAGCTGGACCCATTTCTCCGGTGGGCCGGCGGCAAGCGCTGGCTAGTGCCCCAGGTTCTTGAGCTGCTTCAGAGCGTGGAGATCAAGCGTTACCACGAACCATTCCTGGGGGGCGGCTCCATCTTCTTCGGCCTCCGTTGCGAAAGTGCACAGCTCTCGGACCTGAACTCAGATCTGATCGAGGTGTACTCCGAAGTGCGCGATCGACCTCGAGCAATCGCGGAGATGCTGCAGCGGTTCTCCAATACTGCGGCCGAGTACTATGCGCTACGCGCGGTGGTTCCAGAGGACGCAACCGAGCGAGCTGCGAGATTCATTTTCTTGAACCACACCTCCTATAACGGGATCTTTCGAGTGAACCTCAAGGGCCAGTACAACGTCCCTTACGGGCGCCGAAAGAGCGCCAATGTTCCTGGCGTGGAGCGTCTAGTAGCCGCAAGTGATCGCCTAAAAAACGTCAATTTGACAGCATCGGACTTTGAAACGGCGATGTCCAAGGTTGAAGCCGGCGACGTCGTGTTCTTGGACCCGCCCTATACGGTCGCGCACAATAACAACGGATTTGTTAAGTACAACCAGCACCTGTTCTCATACGACGACCAGAAGCGGTTGGCGCGGGTCGTATCTGAGGTGGCAGGTCGGGGGGCTCTATTCATCCTGACGAACGCGGCCCATGGTTCCATTGACGAGCTTTTTGGGCCGCTTGGCCGCAAAGTCACGGTAAGCCGGCGAAACGCGGTTGGGGGCGCAAAGGCGAAGCGTGGCCGGACAGAGGAATATCTGTTCACAAATATCGAGAAGAAATGACTGCATTGCTCGAGCTAATTCCGCAACGAAGCGTCAAGCGCGAGACCACTCGGCGTCTCTCGCCATACTTGCGAGAGAAGATCCCCATCATTCGTCGCGCCGAGTATGAGGCGGACGGCTGGGTCGTCGACAAGTTTCTGAAGAACGACGTCTGGATGCGCAAATTAAAGGCGCACGACCTTGCGTTCGAAGATAAGGTCTGGGCCGTGTGCGCCCGCCTAGGCTTCCAGCACCTCAGCAAGGGTCGCACGCTTCGGATTCCGTACGGCAAGGGGGCGAATGAGTCCAAGCAGGTCGACGTACTAGCAGCTGACGACGAAGTGGTGCTTGTTATCGAATGTAAGTCTTCCGAAAGCGAGCAGTCTCCCACCCAAGCGTTCAAGACAGAGATTGAGAGCATTCAGGGCTATCGCGCGGGCTTAATCGGGTCCATTCGTCAGGAGTTTCCTGATCACAAGGTGAAGTTCGTATTTGCAACTAACAACATCAACGTAACCAAGGAGACGCAGGAGAGGATCGCCGGAGCAGACATCGCCTATCTCGACGAGGAGGCGATCGACTACTACTTCGAGCTTTCTACCCACTTGGGAAGCGCTGCCAAGTTCCAGCTGCTCGGAAACCTTTTCCAAGGACAGCAAATCTCCGCTATGGACGGAAAAGTAGCGGCCATCGGCGGAAAAATGGGGGGCTATCGCTACTACTCCTTCGCCATTGAGCCCGAGCGTCTACTTAAAATCGCTTACGTTCTTCACCGGAACAGCGCTAACCGGCGATGGATGCCTACTTACCAGCGAATCATCAAGAAGTCACGCTTGAAGAAAGTTGCAGACTTCGTCGATAAGGGCGGCTTCTTTCCTAACTCGTTGATTCTAAATATCGATAACAACGGCAGGCCGCTACGTTTCGACCGCGCGGATAAGCCTGTGGGCCCGACGTCAGTCGGTGTCTTGCATCTTCCGCGAAAGTATCGCTCTGCGTATGTGATCGATGGGCAACACCGCTTGTATGGATTCGCTAACTCGGATCGTGCCAAGAGCGAACTCGTCCCGGTTGTCGCCTTCGTGGATCTTCCCGGAGAAAAGCAGCTTGAGCTATTTATGCAAATCAATGAGAACCAACAAGCGGTTCCGAAGAACCTGCAAAACACTCTGAACGCGGACCTTCTTTGGGCGAGCCCTGACAAGAAGAAGCAAGCAAACGCACTGAAGTTGAAGGTTGCCCAGCTTCTGGGGGAACTCAAATCTTCGCCTCTGCGTGGTCGCGTGGTCCTCGGTGAGGAACAGCTCACCGAGCGCCGTTGCATCAGCTTGGACGCCGTCCAGCGGGGCATCGATCGAGGTAGATTCATCGGCGACTTCGCCCCGTCAGGGCCGAAAAAATTCGGCTCCTTCTATCGGACTTCCAACGAAGACACTTATGAACCGCTGACCGACTTCTTGGAGCTGTGCTTTGCGCACCTTAGAGACGAGCTCCCTACCCAGTGGAACCTGGGTCGCGGTGAGGGTGGTTTCGTATTTACGAATGCCGGCGTGGAGGCGCTCCTCCGGGTAATAGGCGACGCAGTCGAGTATCTACAGGCGGAACATAAAGTCGATCCCCGCGAGAATCGGCCGCAAGACGTGTTTGTCCAGGTGCGCCCAATTCTTTCGCAACTCACGGAGTACATCGGCGGCCTGAGCACTGAGGACATTGCGGAGTTCAGAAGTTGGCTGGGTAGCGGTGGTCCAACCAAATACACGCGACGGTTCCAAGCAGCGTTGCATGAGGTGGTAGATGGATTTGAGCCTGAGGGTCTGCTCGATTGGTTGGCTAACCAGGACAAACAATTTAATCTCGAGTCCTACGCGATGGTTAGCGACATCGAAGCCCACTTGAAGAAGGAAATTCGGCAGAAGTTGGAAGACGAATTCGGGGCCAGTTGGTACAAAGACGGCGTCCCTAAAAAGGTTTTCCAATCGGCACAGAGCCTTCGGGCCGAAAAGCAGTATGAGGCGCCACCCGGAGAAACGGTCGATTGGTGGGATTGCCTGTTCCTCATCGACTACCGAGACATCGTCCTTCACGGCAACATGACTCTGTGGAACAAGCTGTATGACAAGGACTTCACTCTTCCTAGCGATAGAAAGGCATCGAGCTGGAAAGACAAGTCGAGCTGGATCGTCGAGCTGAATGACGTTCGGAAAAAGGTCATGCATGGAGGAAGCGTGACTGAGGACGAACACGGGTTCCTTCAGTCCCTGCACTCGCACTTTGATCTCGGCGGAACTGGAAAGAACGTATAGGCGATGTTTTGGCGGGTGAGCTCCAGGCTATGACCGAATCAGCGCGGGCTACGGTCCGCCAGTGGATTATTAGCGCTGTTTCTCTGCTCGGTGATCAGGCATACCGGCGAAACGTACATGACACCATCGAGAAACTCTATGGCGCTACTTTCACCCAAGAAGACCGCAAGCCTCGAAGGGGAAGAGGTGGCGAGCCTGCGTGGCAGAACAATGTCGACTCGGCCTATCACCTGATGAAGCGCCGAGGCGAGATGCTGCCCTCGACGAGAAGTGACGTGTGGCGACTCAGCCCGGCCGTCAGGATGGATGTCGACGCGACGGCGAGGCGAGACTTGGACGCACAAGTAGGCGACGACCCGTTAGCCAACTTTCGGCCAAAGGATGCGGGCGAATATGTGGCGCAGATCGAAGGGCGGACAATCAATAAGCGCCGCGAGCACGAGCGCGTACTGAGCGAGTACGGCCTGGCTGCCAGCCTGTTGGGTTGGCGACCGTCGACCGATGTACACCCGCGCGACCTCGAGCTAGCGCGCGAAACGGCTAGAGTTCTGGTGGAAGTCAAGCAGATCGCACAAGGCAACTCGACGAAGGCCGTCCGAGAGGCCGTCTCACAGCTGCTTGAGTACAGCTACTACTTCTACCCGGCCAAAGGGCACCACGTACGCAAGCTCGCGGTTTTCTCGGAGCCGATTGGTTCTGCGCATGCTGAGTACTTGTCGTCACTACAGATCGCTGCCGTGTGGATCGACGATGACTTGGGCTGGGATGGGAACAGTCTTAGCAAGCAGTGGGCCCTATTGCCAAACGAATCTGCGCGGACATCGTAGCCAAGGCGGCATGCCTATCTCTAAACCGTCACCGTGGGCCTGCGACGGAAGACCCAGACGGGCCGGCACTGCGGCGCTCCACCGGCTGCTGCAGGCGTCGACCAGGCGATCACCCCACCGTCCTCACGCCCCCGACCCTCGCCGCCGCCGCACAAGCGCGACGACGATGAGCACGACTCCGACGATAAGCACGATGGGGCCGATCGTGCCCCACAGCGGGGAGCCGCTCATGACGGAGCCGCCGAGCACGTTCAGCCCTTGAAGCGTCCACAGGAGTCCGATGAGGACGAGCACGATGCCGATGACGAGGAACAGCCACTTCGTTTTCACGTTGTGAGGGTACGTCTCATGGTGCCATCCGTGCATGCGCCGTCGGGATCTTGGACGAGTCGTCAGTCCTGCGGAGGGCGACGCAGGCGCTTGATGTCGGTGCGCCGCTTCTTCGCCTCCAGACGCCGTTGCCGGGCGCCGCGACTCGGCCTCGTCGGTCGTCGCGGCGCTGCCGGCGGCAGGAGGGCCTCGGCGACCAGATCTGCCATCCGGACGCGCGCGGCGTCCCTGTTGCGCAGTTGCTCGCGGTGCTCGGATGCCGCGATCGTCAGCTTCCCGTCGACGATGCGACCGCCCAGACGCTCGATGAGCCGCTCGCGTTGGAGGGGTGAGAGAACGGTGGAGCCCGCCACATCCCACACCAGTTCCACCCGCGAGTCGGCCGTGTTCACCCCTTGCCCGCCGGGACCCGATGATCGCGAGAACCGCCACGACAACTCGGACTCGGGGATCGTCAGTCCCGAGTTGACCCGGAGGCCGGGACGATGGACAGCGGGCATGGGTCCATCATCCTCTCGCGTCGGGCAGCTGAGCCGGTCGAAGTTCTCCGAGGAAATGCGCCGAGCTTGTTCCAATCGGGAAATTGCTAGCTAAGGTAGATAAATCGGGCCGTCCCAGGGACATCGGGGCAGAGCGCGGGGCTTCGTTGGCGAATGGATCGGTTGCATGGGCTGGATCATTTCGAACATCAGCCTCATCGGCGAGCTCACTCTCAACCATGTCCTTCTGAGCGTCCCGCCCATTCTGATCGGGTTCTTCGTCGCCGTGCCGCTGGGATGGCTCGCCAGTCGATGGAGGCCCTGGCGGTCGATCATCGTCGGCGGCGGGAGCCTGCTTTATACGATTCCGTCGCTTCCGCTGTTCGTGATCCTCCCTTATCTGCTGGGCACCCGGATCACAGACCCGGTCAACATCGTGGTCGCGCTGACGATCTACGCGGTCGCCGTGATGGTTCGCTCCGCGTCGGATGCGTTCGTCTCCGTTCCGGCGGACACCGTCGAGGCCGCGACGGCGGTCGGTCACTCCCGGTGGTCGCTCTTCTGGGCGGTCGAACTGCCGCTGGCCGGTCCAGTCCTCTTGGCCGGCATCAGAGTGGTGTCGGCGAGCACGGTCGCCCTCGTCTCGGTCGGCGCGCTCGTCGGGTCGGCGAATCTGGGTTACCTGTTCACCGACGGGCTGCAACGGCAGTTCTTCGAAGAGATCATGGTCGGTGTCGTCGCGAGTTTGCTGATCGCGCTCGTCTTCGACACGATCCTGGTCCAGACCGGGCGCCTTCTGATGCGCTGGCCCCACGCGACGCAGCGTCGGCGACGAGAGCCATCCCTCGTCGTCCTCGAGCGGGGAGCCTGACGATGCAGTTCTTCCTCAACGCTCTTGCGTGGCTCACGGATCCCGCCAACTACGTGCCGGGGTCCCAGAGCCCGCTGCCGATTCAGGACAGGATTCTTGAGCACTTGCTGTACACCGTCGTGGCGGTCGCAATCGCGGCGGTGATCGCCCTGCCGCTGGGCTTCTACATCGGCCACACGGGGCGCGGACGCCAGTTCGTCATCGGGTTCAGCGGCGCGATGCGGGCCCTGCCCACCCTCGGACTGCTGGGTGCACTCTTCGTCGTCATCGGACTGACCGTTCCCTTCACCGCGACGGCGTTCATCGCCTCCATGATCGCGTTCGTCGTCCTCGCGATACCTTCGATCCTCGCCGGAGCGTACGCGGGCGTGGAGTCGGTCGACCAGCAGGTCGTGGATGCCGCGCGGTCCGTGGGGATGACCGAGCTGCAGGTGCTGTTCAGGGTCGAGATCCCGCTCTCGCTTCCGCTGATCATCGGCGGGATCCGCGCGGCGGTACTGCAGGTCATCGCGACAGCGGTGATCGCGTCCTACATCTCGCTGGGCGGGCTCGGCGCCATCATCGCATCGGGGATCAGCCTCAACGACAACAACCGCATCCTCGGGGGAGCCCTCCTGGTGACGGCGCTCGCCTTGGTCGTCGATGGTCTCTTCGCGCTCGTCCAGCGACTGACGCGACGCGACGCGCACCTCCGAGCCCCACGCCGTGCGCCGACTGTTCCCGAGCCAACCCTTCCGGCCCGCGCCCGCGGCCCGTTCGCCGAAGAAAGGAACCACTGATGTTCACTCCCAGAAAGAAGACCCGCGTGCTCGCGGGCATCGTCGGGATGGGCGTGCTCCTCGCGCTCTCGGCGTGCGCCACCTCGGACCCTACGAAGGCGGCGCCGGCCACCGGCGGCGCCAACGGCGCGAAAATCGTCGTCGGCTCCTTCAACTTCCCCGAGAGCGAGATCCTCGGCAACATGTACGCGCTCGCGTTGAAGAACGCCGGGTTCGACGTGACCACGAAGTTCAATCTCGGACCGCGCCAGACCACCATCCCCGCCCTCAAGGACGGCTCGATCAACCTGATGCCCGAATACAACGGCAATCTGCTGTTCTTCTACGACACGAAGGCGACAGCACGCACCACGGAAGAGGTGGATGCTGCGCTCAAGACGGCAGTGCCGAGCGATTTCCAGATCCTGAAGCCGTCGTCCGCCGAAGACAAGGATGCCTACGTGGTCACCCAGGCCATGGCCGACAAAGAGGGGCTCAACGCGATCGGCGACCTGTCCAAGATCGAGCCGTTCGCACTCGGCGCGAATCCTCAGTTCGGGGAGCTCCCGTACGGCATCCCGGGACTCAAAGGGACCTACGGCGTGACCAAGGTCACATTCACGTCGATCGAGGACTACGGCGGACCGGCGACCGTCAAAGCGCTCGTCGACAACGCGGTGCAAGTCGCAGACATCTACACCACGTCGCCCGACCTGGTGTCGAAGAAGCTGAAGGTGCTCGACGACCCGAAGCATCTCATCGCAGCGCAGAACGTCATCCCGTTCCTGAACAAGAGCATCTACAGCGCCAAGCTCGCCTCGGTGCTCGACGCGATCTCCGCAAAGCTCACGACCGACGAGCTGATCGCTCTCCGTGACCAGGTCGAGGGCTCGACGAAGACCCAGGCATCGACGGCGGCACGGGACTGGCTGACGAAGGAAGGACTCCTCAAGTAGCCGCGTCCGATCGTCGCCGCTCTCTAGCCCCGCCTCTCCCCGCAGTGCTACCTTCTCCGGTGTTTGTGGGGGGACGTGGCCGTATCGATGGAGATATAGGGAGTCATGTCGATGAGAACACTGAACATCGCCATTCGCGCGGGCGTGCCCGCGCTACTCGTCGCGGCGCTGGTCGCCGCCGGGGCCACGCCTGCGCAGGCGTGGCCGAAGCCGCCGAAGCCGCCGGACGGGACGGTGCAGGTTGTCGTGTCCGGGTTGGACAATCCGCGCGGTTTGACGTTCGGAACCGGCGGGCAGCTGTTCATCGCCGAAGCCGGGCACGGCGGGACGCTGCCGCTCGGCGGCGGACCCGAAGGCGGGGAGCAGTTCGCCGGCCTCACCGGAGGTCTCGGAGTGTGGGCCAACGGCACGCTGACGCATCCGATCACCGGGCTGTTCTCGGTCGCCGACCAGTCCGGCGCGGGCGCTGAGGGACTCGTCTCGGTGGATGCGCAGGGCAGGTGGGTGACCGGGCAGATGGCGCTGAACACGTCGCCCATCCCGCCGCTGCCACCGGGGAACCCGATCGTGGATGCGGCGCGCGCGCAGCTCGGACGCACGATCGCGCTCGACCCGCGTGCAGGCCGGTGGTCGCCGATCGCCTCGACGGGAGACGCGGACTACGCCTGGACCGCCGCGCACAAGTACCTGGTTCCGGACCAGTTCCCGGACGCCAACCCGAACTCGGTGATCACGGTCGGCAACACGCGCTACGTCGCGGACGCCGGCGCCAACATCCTCGCGAGGGTGGATCGGAACGGTACCGTGTCGACGGTGGCGTTCATGGGCGTCCCGAAA